>NZ_AAXW01000020.1 GCF_000169335.1 Crocosphaera chwakensis CCY0110 | reverse complement strand
TTGTGATGCTAATGGCGAAGCCTCACGAGTCAAGAAGATTCTATATTATAGGTATTATAGGAGGCAAGAGTTGACTTAATAATCTTGGAGCCGTCAATTTATTAATTATTGATGAACGAAAAATTCTTTTATCTCTTACTTTGGATAGACAAAAAACATTAATAATTAAGTAACAAATGAAACTCAAGGAAGAGGTATATTAATATTCTAACACGGTAAGGTTTGTCTACAGAGTACGTTTTAAATCTTGGAGTTTATTATGCAAAAGTATATTTGTAATGTTTGCAATTATATTTATGATCCTGCTAAAGGAGATCCCGATTCAGGAATTGAACCAGGTACTCCTTTTGAAGCTATTCCTGATGACTGGGAATGTCCAAATTGTGGGGCAAAGAAAGCTCAATTTGAACCCTATGAAGCGGATGCTGCTAGTTTAACTGCTTAAGTTTATACTAAGATTGTATCTTAGATTTTAAATTTCCTGTTGCTATACACAAAGCAGCAGGAAAATCAAAAAAGTCAATATCTTTACTATTAGATAGGTGAATAAAAATAAATATTGAGCTAATTCTAACTACAAGTTTAACTACAAATAAAAGAGTTATATTATGTATTTTTCGGATTTAACTTTATGAAGATTTGAGTATATGAATTTCAGAATTTTAATCAAATTACTAAAAGAAACTTTTCAAGAATGGCAAGGGGATGATGCGTCAAGTTTAGCAGCAGCTTTAGCTTATTATACCAGTGTGTCTTTAGCACCACTGCTAATTATTGTTATTTCTATTGCCGGGGCTGTTTTTGGAGAAGAAGCTGCAAGAGGAGAGATTGTTAGTCAGATTCAAGGGTTGGTGGGAAGAAATGGTGCAGAATTGATAGAAACAGCCATCGAAAATGCTAATCAACCACAAATAAGTAATTTTGCCTCTATCATTAGTATTATTATTTTATTGTTTGGTGCATCAGGAGTTTTTGCTCAATTACAAAAATCTTTAAATAAAGTTTGGGAAGTTGAAGTTAAATCGGAAGAAGGATGAAAATTGGTTAGAAAACGACTTTTATCATTTTCAGCTATCTAGGTTTAGGATTTCTATTATTAGTTTCTTTGATCATTAGTGCTGCTTTATCAGGTTTGAACCACTATTTAAGTGAACTGATCCCTGGCATTGATTTCCTCTGGCAAATTATTAATTTTTGTTTATCTTTTGTGGTAATTTCGCTTGCATTTGGTTTAATGTATCGCTATTTACCTGATGTAAAAATTAGTTGGGATGATGTTAAAATTGGTGCGATTATTACAGCATTACTCTTTACAATTGGAAAATTTGCATTAGGTTTATACTTAGGTAGAGGAAGTTTTGGTTCGGTGTATGGTGCAGCAGGATCTTTAATTATCATTTTAGTTTGGGTTTATTACTCTGCTCAAATCCTCTTTTTCGGGGCAGAATTCACTCAAGTTTATGCAAAACGTTATGGATCTAAAATTGTTCCTAATAAACACGCCCAATATATTGATCAAGAATAAGTAGATTTTAAGAATGAATAATAGAAAATTACTAAAAATATAACTTTTGATAGAGTCTATCGTAAAAAATATCTTTCTCTGTGGATATAAAGAGGATTAATTATTTGAGTAACATAATTGTATCCCAGATATTAATCCAAAATCTTGCCTAAAAATAGTAACAGTAAGAATCATTAACCAAATTAAAAATGAAACATTCTTACTTGATAGGTTAGAAAAAGAGAAATAATCAAGGCTCTATGAGGATTTTCTTCAATGAGTATAAAACTTTAAAAGAGCAAAAAAGGAAATTTTGGGATTAATCCTTTGCATACATTAGACATTAGATATACCAATATGATAGTCAATTCAACTGTTAATCTTAGTGGCATTTGGTTAGCACAAACCCTAAGTGAACCCCCTATTGAATCATTAGAAGATGCTGCATTAATCTTTAGTGGTCCGCAGTTTTTTACTTCCTTAGTTGCAGGAGTCGTCCTAGCCTTTGCTTTTCAATTATTATTAACTAACCTAGGAGTTGCAACCGGAATTTCCCTCGTGGGAGGTTCTTCATCAAACCATCATAAAGATGATCATGGATTAGGTCACACCATTCAAAAAGTGAGTCTTATCCTAGGATTAGGCACTTTAATCAGTGTAACCGTAGCCCTATTTTTTGCTTGTTTGTTAGCCATCAAACTCAGTTTATTTGTTTCTCCCCTCTCAGGAGCGATCGTCGGTTTAGTGATTTGGGGAACCTACTTTTCCCTGATGGTTTTGATTAGTTCTACCACTGTCGGCTCTTTAATTGGTTCAGTGGTTAACACCGCCACCTCTGGGTTTCAAGCTATCATGGGAACCGCCACGGCTGCCTTGGGAGCAAAAGCAGCCAGTAAAAAAGCCGTAGACACCGCAGAAGCTACCGTTGCAGCCGTACGGCGCGAAATTGGAGAAGCGATCGATCCCATTACCTTACGGGAAAACGTGGAAGACTACCTATCTACCTTACGACCCCAACCCCTAAACCTCGATAAGCTGACCTCAGATATCGAAAACCTAATCGACGAAGAAGACTTACAAAACATTGGCTCAAGGGATAATTTACCCAATATCGATCGCCAAACCTTCATTAACTTAGTGTCCAACCGAAGCGATCTCTCTCAACAAGATATTAACCGTATCGCCGATAAACTCGAAACCGTCTGGGAAAATATTACGCAAAAATTGCCCACTCAACGAGACTCCCTCGCAGAAGTAACAGACTTCATCAAATCAGCCACCAAAGAACAACTATTAGGAGGGGAATTAACCCAAAAATTAGAGCGTTTAGTCGACGAGATGCGAAAACGCCGAAAATCAGAGAATCCTAGTATGCTCTCTCGCTCTGTGGCCATGGGTTTAAATAGTCTGATGGGAATGGTCATGGGACGTACTGATTTATCTTCGTTGGACATCGATCAAATCGTTGATCAAATCAACGAAATTAAAGAAAAACTCACAGAACAAGGCGACAAACTTGCCCATCGTTTAACCCCTACCAGCAATGGTAATGGCAATGGTAACGGTCATCATCTCCATGACGAGATTGAAACTTATCTGCTCAATGCTTATCCTTGGAATTTACAACCGGGTACCCTTAGCTATGAATTCCAGGATCTTCTTTATGAAGTTCAACCCAACCCAGAAATGATGGTTAAAGAGTTAGAAACCATTAATCGTTCTGAGTTTGTCACCTTATTGCAAGAAAAAGGGATTTTAACCCAACAAAAAATAGAAACAACCGCTAATGTTCTCGAAAAAAATCGCCTAGAAGTTCTTGACACTGCCTATGCTGCTGTTGAAGAACAAAAACGCCGAAAACTCCTCAGCGATGTTAAACGCTATCTGTATAACGCGCCTAAAGAGGATTTACTCAACCCGGAAAAACTTCAGATCCAGTTCAAGCCTATTTTAACCGATAGCAATGCTGACCAAAGCGAACTAAAACGCCGTTTAGCTCAGTTCGACGTTCCCACCTTTGAACGCTTATTAATAGAACGTCATGATATTGAAGTCGGCGAAACGATTTTTATTACCCCCAAATTAGAAGAGATTCATCAGCAAGTCATCCAAGAATCTGAAGATCAACAAGCAGCCATTCAAGGAAAAGTTGACCAACAATGGCTGAAAGTACAAACCTATCTCAAAGAAACCGATAAAGAACAACTGAACCCCCAAGCCATTAAACAAGAGTTACAATTACTCTTAGATGATCCCCAAGCAGGAGCAAAGTTTTTACGCGCCAGAGCTTCTCGATTTGATCGCGATACTTTAGTACAGTTGCTCAGTCAACGGGAAGATTTAAGCGAAAGACAAGTTAATGAGATTCTCGACCAAGTTGAGAGTGTGTGGACAACCTTACTGGCTTTGCCTAATCAGTTGGCTGGTCAAATTGAAGAACAATATGAGCAGATTATCTCAGCGATCGCTGATTATTTACGCAACACCGACAAAGCCGAATTGAACCCAGATGGGATTAAACGGGATTTAACTAAGCTTTTAACCCGGCCTCAAGTGGGTTTAGCCGCCATTCGACAGCGTTTAGGTATGATGGATCGGGATACATTGGTACAGTTGCTTAGTCAACGGGATGATTTGAGTGAAGCCGAAGTTAACCATATTATCGATCAGGTAATGGGAACCCTACGGCAAATTCTTAAAGCACCCCAACGCATTGCCAAAGAAGCTAAGGCTAAGGTACAACAGTTTGAAACGGCTTTAGAAGATTATCTACGCTCTACTGATCGCCAAGAACTTAAACCCGAAGGAATTAAGCGAGATTTCCGCTTATTACTCAACGATCCTAAAGCGGGAACTGAAAGTTTACAAGAGCGTCTCGCCTCTTTTGATCGAGAGACTTTAGTTGCTTTACTCTCTCAACGGGACGATATCAGCGAAGACGATGTTAATCAAATCATTGATACGATTTTAGAGGTTCGCAATCAATTCTTACATCAGATCGATCAGGTTAAACAACGGATTACAGCAGCCATTGACCGCATTTTAGACAAAATTCGCCGTTATTTGAATGGTTTAGACCGTCCCGAACTTAATTATCAGGGGATTCGCCATGATCTTCATGAATTGTTTCACGATCCTCAAGCTGGTTTTGAAGCCTTGCGAGATCGCTTCTCTCAAGTAGATCGGGACACGGTGATTGCCGTTTTAGAGTCACGGAATGATATTTCCCATGCAGAAGCAGAAAGCATTGTAGGGCAAATCGAACAGACTCGCAATCGTATTTTACAACGGGCAGAACGCATCCAAAAAGAGGCTAAATTACGCCTCGAACAAGTTAAAGAACAAGCCCAACGCCAAGCTCAAGAAACCAAAAAAGCGGCCGCTACTGCTGCTTGGTGGCTCTTCTTCACTGCTTTAGTGTCTGGAATCGCTTCAGCCTGGGGTGGGGCGATCGCAGCCGGATAATTTTCGCATTGCAACAAGCTTAGGGGCGCAAATTTTGCGTCCTTTTTTTCTATTTAATAATCAATGTATTCTCCCCATTTACATCAGCAAAAATGACAAAAATTTCTATAATTTAATAAGTCTTTCTCAGGAGCTAATTAAAGGAAATCTGAGTTCAACCTACAGGTAGATACTAATAATTATTAAACTTTTTAAACTAGATTCTAGACTCTTAAATATTAAACAGAGGATTCTTACTAATGCCTGCTACCTTAAATGATACAAAACGATCAGCTATTGCTACCAAATTAGCTGATATGCAAGCCATTCAAAAGTTAATTATTGATAATGAAGAAGAATTGCTCAGTCAATGTAATGAAAAAAGTTTAGCTAAACGTCTCGAAGATATGCTCGAAGACGATCGCAAAAACTTAGAAATTGTCAAAACAGCCATTACTCAATATGGGATTCAATCTGAACCCAAACAAAGCGTACAAGAAATGGTAGATAAATCCAAAAATATCAATTCCAATTCTGATATGAGTTTGTACGAAAAACTGGTTCATCATGAACTCTTAAAACACGGTCAGATCATCTCTGGGTTAGTAGTACACAAAGCTGCTCAAGTCGTTGGCCAAGACGTAGAAGCAGCTATTGCTCCCCTTAATACCGTTAACTTTGAAAACCGCGCTCATCAAGAACGTCTCAAAGGGATGCTTGAGTATGTGGGAACCCAAGAACTCACAGGAGAAGAACCTGATCAAGGATTATGGGGTCGTGTACAAGATGCCGTAGCTGCAGCCACAGGACTTTTCGGTAGTGCCGTTTCTCAATCTTCTGACGGTGAAGACCTGGATATCATGGATTTAATTTTCATGGATCATCAGAAAGTGAAAACCTTAATTAGTGAGATTCGTTCTGCTGAGAATTCTGATCAAATTACCTCTTTATTTGGTCAACTGTATAAAGACTTAGTGGTTCATGCTAAAGCAGAAGAAGAGGTGGTTTATCCTGCTGTGAAGTCTTTTTACGGAGAAGGAGATACCCAAGAACTCTATGACGAGCAAGAACAACTCGAAACTGTGCTTAACGAGATGAAAAATATGGACAACACTGGCGAACCATTTATGGAGAAACTTCGCCAAGTTAAGTCGATGGTAGGGGATCATACTCGCCAAGAAGAAAGCACCATGTTTGCTGCTATGCGTAACAATATGTCCGAAAGTGAGCGCAAACAAATGGCACAGCAATTTAAAGAAAGTAAACAGCAATTGCAAAGCCAAATGTAAATTCTATAAGGATAAAAACAATCATGAATACTCTCAAACAATTTTTTCAAAGAATCAAAATTAAACAGTTACTCGTTACTCTATTAGCAGGGGTTCTACTATTAACTAGCACCGCTTGTAGTAATGGCAGAACGCAAGCAGCCGCACCGTCTTCGGGTTCGGGTTCACCCAATGATATCGGCCGTCCTCAACCCGGCCAGTCAATTTATCCTACTAGCGATGTTCAAAAAGGACAGGATACCACCGGCTCAGATAGAAAAGCGAAGCGATTAATAGAAGAAGCTAAAAAACGCAATCAAAAGGTTCAAACCCCTGATGGATTAGTCGATGAGTTAACCCCTGATAAATCCGTCCCTGAGCAAGCTAAAGACTTGGGTAAGTCGGCACAAAAAGCAGCTAAAAATGCGACTGAAAATACCAAAAAAGCAGCTAAAAATGCTGCGGAAAACACCAAAGAAGGATTAAACAATATCAAAGAAAATACTCAAAATATGGTTGATCAAGCCACTGATACCATTAATTAATAATTCTCTAGTTCCCATTGCTCAAACTAGGATAGCCGTAAGGCTATCTTTTTTTTATAAGAGTTAATACATCCTAAAAACCTGAGTTTGGTTTTTAAATCTTTGACTTTTGTCTTTTGCCTACTGCCTCTTGCCTCTAATAAAATAAATCATCCCAACGAAGTAAATTTTCAGCTATCTAATCTTTAAAAACTATTTCTTTAGAAAGTTAAAAATTGTCTATTAATTTATTATGCTATAAATATAGCAAGCTAGAAAGTGTGGCACCGGCTGAGTGTTTTGTCGTTGTGGCTCATAGTCGGATATCGAAGAAGAGCGACGTCAGATATCCGAACGGTGTCAGTGCCTTTCCCTTTTGTCACTCAAGTTGATCGGTTGTGGAGTTTTTGTCGCTTCCTCCACTTAACGGCTACCGAGGGGAGATTCAACCCTCCACCAGAACGATCCGAGGTAGTCGACATCTTTTTTTTGCCTTGCTTATTTAAGCATTACATTTTAGAATTTACCAATAAAAAATTATTAATTATTAATTAGTTCAACAACAAATTATTGAAAAAACAATGACCCGTTCAGCTTGTCTTATTTTTAATCCTGTAGCTGGCCAAGGTGATCCGAAGCAAGAGTTAACGCAAATTCTCTCTTTATTAACACCGAAAATAGACCTTGATATTAAGAAAACCACTAAAGAAATTGGAGCTGATCAATTAGCGCAGCAAGCCATCAAAAAAGGGGTTAAAACAATTATTGCTTCTGGAGGAGATGGAACAATCTCAGCAGTAGCAGGAGTTTTAATTAACAGTGATATTCGTTTAGGAATTATTGCTAGAGGAACAGCGAATGCCTTTGCTTCAGCTTTGGGTATTCCCAATACCATTGAAGAACAATGCCAGATAATTTTAGAGGGGAAGACTAAAGTCGTTGATACAGCTTTATGTAATGATAAGCCGATGATAGTATTAGCTGCCATTGGCTTAGAAGCGGAAACAATAAAACAAGCTGAGCGAGAGATGAAAGATAATTTAGGCCAACTTGCTTATATCCTTTCTGGTGTTCAGCAACTCCAAACATTAGAAAAGTTTGATGTAGAAATTAATCACGAGAACCAGAAAATTAGGTTAGGAGCGATCGCAGTGAGTATTGCTAATGCTGCTCCGCCAACCTCTTTTCTGGCTCAAGGACCAGGCCGAACCATTGCCGACGATGGCTTACTCGATATTACGGTTATTACTTCTGATAACGTAGCTGAAACTGTAGCAACTTCTTATCATTTGCTTCAAAAAGCACTTTTAAATAATGAAACCGAACATCAAGATATTACTCATTGGCGAACTAAAAAAATGACCATTACCACCAACCCTCCTCAACGGATAGCCATTGATGGTGATGTGGTCTGTCAAACCCCTCTCACCATTGAATGTATGCCTAAAAGTTTAACTATTTTTGCCCCGGCTCAACCCTCTGACGAATCAAGTAAGCAAGAAGCTAACCTATTGCCTCTCAACTCAAACAACAAATCAGCCATAAATGTATCAAATGTAAAAACAAGTTTTGCAATATCGGGATTACTGGGTGGATTATTAATCTTGATGTTTTTTGCTTATTTTTTATCGGTTAGAGGATTTTAGCTAAAGTTTTTACGAAGCTAGTTTATGACTTACATAGCGATTTAAGCTGACATTTTCTTCTGCTGCCTCCATAGCAAGTTTACGATGAAGTTCTGGTGTGATACGTACCTGGAATTTCCCACTGTAGCTTTTCTCAGCAATGGGTTCTGGAACTTTCTCGCCATTAGCTTCCATATCAGTTACTATGTCTTTTACTAAGTTGGTAATCCCTTCAAGTGCAGCATAACGATCTTCATCAAGATAGGACAAACTACGATATTCAGCGCATAATCCTACAAATTCTTCGTCTTCAACTGACCAAGTAACTCTATAGCTATAGTGATCGCAGTTAACCATTTTTCATTTCCTCTATCTTTTCAATGGCAGCTAAAACCTGCTTAACTTGATCGCTTCGCTCGAAGTCAGAAATTTCTACTTCTGACTTCTTGAATAATTTGTGCCATACACTTATTTGATAATAGTATTAATATTGATACTAAGTCAACCCTTATAACTTTGATATAAATAAAATTAATATGACTTAGCATCTCAAACATCTAACTCCTAATCCGAACTAGCGTTAGATTAGGGAACCCAAAATAAGCTAATTCATTCTATAAGTAAAAACAAGGCTACTTTATCATTTAGATAACCCTTACTCATAGATTATGCTCAATCGTATCCGTCGCTATTTTTCAACCCTTCCGTTAACCCTAGTGATGTGGCAAGTGATGACTCCTTTAACGGTAGCCACTCCCCCCCGTAACCCTGACAAAACCGTAGAATGTGAATTGTTAGTCGTGGGTGGGGGACTTGCAGGTACAGCGGCCGCTTATGAGGGTTTATTAGCAGGAAAAACGGTATGTTTGACGGAAATTACTGATTGGGTTGGGGGACAACTCTCTTCTCAAGGAACTTCGGCATTAGATGAGCGTCCTACTCAGCGATCGCAGTTAATCTATCCACGGGGTTATTTAGAGTTACGTGAACGTATCAAAGACTATTACGGAGAACTTAACCCCGGAGACTGTTGGGTAAGTGAGTCTTGTTTTATTCCAGAAGATGGTCATAAAATCTTAAAGGGAATGTTAGAAGATGCGGCCAAAAAAGGCAGGGGACAACTTAACTGGTTCCCCTCAACGGTGATCAAAGATTTAAGCATTGAAAAAAATCCCAACGGGGGAACGGGAAAACAGATCATGAGTGCGATCGCTATTCAACATATCCCAAAAGAAGGCGCACCCCCCTTAAACACTTATCCCCTCTCCCGAACCATTGAGGATGCTTATACCTACGAAGATTCTGAGTTATTTGATAAAACCATTATCCAGTTTATTCCTAAGCCTCACGATAAATCTGAGCCGTCTGACTGGTACGTTATCGAAGCCACAGAAACAGGGGAAATTATTGCTTTAGCGGATGTTCCTTACCGTTTAGGCATCGATCCCCGTTCCTATTTAGAACCGTCTTCAGCTAGTGCCACTGGTGATCCCTATTGTACCCAAGGGTTTACTTATACCTTTGCGATGGAAACCACCGAAGATCGCCAAAGTTATGAATTACCTGATTTTTATCTTCAATATTCTCCTTATTATAGTTATGAGTTGGAACGGTTAGCGGATTTTGATTTAGTCTATACTTATCGTCGTATTTGGAGTCCTCAACAGGGTGAGCAAAAGACCTTTGGGGGTATTAATTTTACCGTTCCTACCCCTGGAGACATTTCCATGCAAAACTGGACTTGGGGAAATGATTATCGTCCCGGTACATCTAAAGATAACCTCATCTATACCCGTGAACAATTACAAAAAATGGGTCAATTAAATCCCGGCAACTGGATGGGTGGGTTACGCACCGAAACCCTACAAAAAGGGGAAGAACATTCCATCGGTTACTTTTATTGGTTAGTGGTAGGAACCACTGACTCCCAGTTAGGAGATGGGGTCAAAACGCCAAACCCCTATCACACTTATTTAACTGGGTTAGAGTCTCCTATGGGAACAGTTCACGGTTTATCTAAATACCCTTATATGCGTGAAGCAAGGCGTATTATTGGCCGCAAATCTTTTATTTACGAAGATGGGTTTATGGTCAATGAAATTGATATTTCTCGTCGCAACTATCAAGATGATTATTACAAAAATACCCTCTCTCCTGATACCTATCGTCGTTTACACGGTGCTTTAGCTGGTTTAGAAGGGTTTAAGGTTCTCAGTGGAGATGCTTCCCCAGAACAAGTGACTCGACGCAAGCGATCAACGATTTATCCTGACTCTGTGGGAATTGGTCATTATGCTATTGACTTTCATCCCTGTATGACAGAATATCCCGCCGAAAAACCAGGGAATACGGAACGCAAAGGGGAAAGAATGGGACAAGGCCAAGCTTATCCTTTCCAAGTGCCTCTACGGGCTATGTTACCCCAAAATATCGATAATTTGCTCGTAACAGGTAAGAGTATCGCTGTGAGTCATATTGCTGCGGCCGCTTATCGGGTTCACTCCTTTGAGTGGTCATCTGGTGCAGCAGCAGGAACTACTGCAGCCTTTGCCATTGATGAACAAATTTTACCTTATCAGTTAGTAGAAGAACCGATTTTTCGCTCTAAAAAGTTACAAGACTTACGACAACGGTTAGATGCTAATAACAATCCCACAACCTTTCCTAATACTTCTATCTTTAATAACGACTGGGAGGATTGGAGATAATTAATAATTAATATATTTAACTCCGAGTCGAATAATGCGATCGTCTAACTCTTTAAACCAGACAATCTCCCCATAAATTGGGGTTTGAGTCCCAATGTGAATAGAGCAATAGTCTCTGGGTTTCAGACTCAATAATTGTTCAGAAATTAAGGAACGATCTTTAACAATTATCAATCCACATCCCTCTAAACAATAATCAATAACCATGGCTTCTAAACTTTCTTCTAATAAGTTTTCTTCTGTTACAAATGTTAGTAAAACTAAGGTACCTTTGTTTAACAAAAAGCGATGGGTTTTTCGGTTATTCTCTAAGATAGATTGAGTAAAGTTATTATCATGTCTCATAGAGCATATTAGATAGTAAATGATTAATTATTATTTCAGTTTAATGAGAAATTATTAAATATAGCTGTGATCTTAGTCACAAATAGCTTTTAAACCATCTATTTTGTTTAAAAATAAAAGGAAACCATTTATTACAACAAATCTAATCTAAAATTTTAAGAGAAGCTAATGAATTGTTATTATCTAAATTTGAGAAAAATAAAAATATTTGGGTTGATTTTATCCTTTATTTTTACATTTTCTCTACCGTTGAAAGCAAATGAAGGTAATTCTAATATAAATAGTAATATAGAAAATATGTCAGTTTGTAAAACTGATTTAAAACAAAAAATAGATAATATTTTAAACCAAGAAAAATTAAGGCGATCGCATTGGGGTATTTTAGTTAAAACCTTAGATAAGCAAACCACATTATATGACTTAAATTCCCAAAAGTATTTTATTCCTGCTTCTAATATTAAATTATTAACAACAGCAGCAGCTTTGATTAAATATGACTCTAATTATCAAATAAAAACCCCCGTTTATAGTTCAGAATCATCTCCTAATTTAACAGTTTTAAAGGTCATAGGACAAGGAGATCCAACCTTAAATAGTCAACAGTTAGAAACTTTAGCACAGCAATTAAAAAGAAAAGGAATTCAACACATTGAAAATTTAATTGTAGAAGATACTTCTTTTAATGATCAAATTATAAATTCTACCTGGGAATGGGAAGATATTCAGTTTTATTATGCAACGTCAGTTAATAGTTTAATTCTTAATGAAAATGCTGTTGTTTTAATCTTAACTCCTCAAAAATTAGGAGAAAAATTAACAATGGAATGGTCTGATCCTATTGCAGCAAAACAATGGACAGTTAATAATCAAACTATCACAGGTGAACAAGATAGTCATTATTCTGTTTCAATTAATCGTAATTTTGAAAAACCTTTGTTAACCATTACTGGAAGTTTAGCGAGCAATTCTGAACCTGATCCTTTTGGTATGGCAGTGGTCAACCCAGGAAAATATTTTTTAGATTCTCTAAAATTTTATTTAGAAAGAGAAGGTATAAATGTTGTCAATTCTGATGTTATTTATGATGATGGTAAAATAGAAAACTTAGAGAAAATAATAGAAATTAGCTCAAGTCCTTTGCAAGAAATTATCACAAAAGCGAATCAAGAAAGTAACAATTTATATGCAGAAAGTTTACTCAATCTTTTGGTAGATAATACCCTAGAAAACAGTGCTATTGATAACCTAAAAGCCATTCTTACTCAATTAGGATTAGATCCGAATTTATATCACTTAAAAGATGGTTCAGGGTTATCTCGCCATAATTTAGCGACTCCTGAAGCATTGGTTAACTTACTTACCTTAATGGAGCAAACCCCAAAAGCTAAAATGTATCGTGATTCTTTAGCAGTTGGTGGCATTAATGGAACCTTGAAAAATCGCTTTAAAGAAACAATAATTGAAGGAAAAATACAAGGTAAAACAGGAACATTGTCGGGTTCATCCTCTTTATCAGGTTATATTGAACCTACTAATTATGAGCAGTTAGCTTTTAGTATTATGGTTAATCAATCAGACTTACCCGCATCAGAATTAAGAAACATTATTGACCAAATTATTATCTATTTAGGACATCTTAAACAGTGTTGATAAAGATAAACTTAATTAATAATTCTTAATTATCAGAGGCTATTTCATGGCAGTTAATAAAGTAGAAAGAGCATGATTTTCGTGGGAATTAATTTCTTGATCAAACCAAGCAATTTTAACAGCAATGGGGAAAGTGACAGCAGCAACATCAGGATCAACACTCTGTAGTAAATCTGGGGACTGAGGGACCTTTAAAGCAGATTTAATACTTGATAACATAGAATCATCAAGATTCAAAGCAACCAATTGATTTTCAATTTCTGGCCAAGTAATGTCTTGTTGAGGATCGCTAACTTGAATTAAATAAGCTAATAATCGCGCAATTTGTAGCTGATGAGATTCATGAAAGTTATCTGAAGATTTTAAACCGTTATTTTTATTGTGATTAGGCGATCGCAAATTATTTAAAATACGAAACCAGTCTCGATCATCACAAGAATCCGGTTTACCTACTCTTAACGCTACATGGATGCGATCGCTCTCAGGACATAACTGAGTGACTTGAGCATCAACCCCAATATAACCCAACCAACGCGCAATGGTTTCGACTAGAGTGGTTTGAGTGGTTTGGGAGTTAGCTAAAAGACGAATTTGTGTATTAACCAAAGGACGCACAATTTGTGAGAGCATAGCACCTCATCTTCAGATTCTCTATCACCTCTTATTGTAAAACTCCATTTCTCATCAAACTGGCCTTTTTGATACGATTTTATTAATTAATAATGAAGAATGAATCATTATTAGGAGTTTCTCCCTAAAGCAGTAACTGGTTAGTGATAATTTTTAAATTAAGTTTTTATTTTTTCTTAAGAAACCTAAAATTAACGTAAAGATTTTTGATTAGTGAAGAATAATTAGTATGATTCTCGTCAGAGAAAGGGAAAACTATTGTTAGATCATCAACATATTCCTTAATTGCTATGATGCTACTTTCTTCAAAAAAAACACCTCTAACGGTTCAGGTTAATTTAGACAGACAAACAAAACGAGTATTCGATAACAGTTATTGTTCTGAAATACATAAAGAACAAGATAATCTGTTTAAAGAAAAAATTATAATTAATAATATTGAAATTCCTATTAAATTTTCAGAGTCTGTTGAAAAGTTTTTGCCATCTGCTGAAACAATGAGTGCTTGGTATTTAGCTCATTATGGGGTTAGTAGTCCCTTGGATTTAGAGCCAAAACGAATAGGGGAATCCCTCGAAAAATTAGCAGCTTGGTGGGTTAGTGTTTCCATAAAATGGCTTGAGTAAAGAAAAAGTATGTTATGCCTATAATTACACGCAAAACAATCTAGTCTCATGGTTAAACTCAGATTCTTTTAGAAAAACCCCTAATGATACTAGAAATAGTTACTTAAGGTTAAGATAACTACCTCAGAGATTGATCAAAAGGGGTACATAGGGATTTTTAGTGACAAGAGCATTCCCTACAAGGAGTAGGAAACCTCCTTACAAAATAGAAGTAAATTTAGGGTTGAGAGTTCCTCTTTTAACCGTTGTTATCAAAATAATTTAGTAAACTAACTCTAATTTGTGGAAAGTTATCTAATACCTTAGAGAACTTTTCAATATCGAAGAAACGAACATGACTAGCTAACATTTCACTATAGTTCACGAGTATTTGACAATGATATGTTTGTCCTAAATCTTTGAGATCATGGCAAAATTGTTGAAGTTCTGATAGAATCATTCTTCGACGAATCAATTTCCAGGAATTTTCTTGTATTTTTTGTAATTCTTGTAATAAATTAGATAGATTATTGATTTTTTCATAATCTGATGCTGTTATAGAAAATTCTATTTTAGTTTCTTGTTCTTCTTTTTGGCGTAAAATATTACTAAGAACTTCTACAAGCTGAGAATAGTTAATGGGGTATTCAAGAAATCCTTGAAAAAGACTATTATTATGTTCTTTTATATTGAGATAAATATCAGTTATGGCAATGATAGGAATAGTTTGATATTGTTTGTGTAAAAATTTTGATGTTTTTAGGTCATTCTCAATATTGTTCAGTGTTAAACGAATGAATAGGATGTCAATACAATAATTATTAAGTAGATTAACCGCCATTTCCTTATTATTGGCAAATAATAGATGATGTTCAGTCTCAGCAAAATAACCTTTAATTATATTACAATCATCAAAAACATCATTAATAACTAAAATGTTTACGGGATCAAGATCGTTAAGGGTTTTTATATAAGAAATTTCTTCTAAATTTTCTCTTGAATCAAGAATTTCTACATTAGGAAAAATTATAGTAAAAGTAGAACCTTTTCCCCATTCACTTTCTAAAGTTATGGTTCCTCCTAAACATTCTGTAATTTTCTGAGTTATAAATAAACCTAACCCATTACCTCCATAACGATAGTTATCTTGTCCTTTACTTTGGGTAAATACCTGAAAAATCCGCTCTTTATCTTCATCTTTAATACCAATTCCTGTATCTTCTACAAAGATTTTTAAGGTACAAGAATTAAGATACAATTCTTGAATACTGATAAGAATTTTAATATGACCTTTTGTGGTAAATTTCAAGGAATTACTAATAAGATTAATTAAAATCTGACGTAATCGTAGAGAATCAAAATTAATAAATTTAGGAACATTATCTTCAATGTCTATCAATAAATTTACTGTTTTTTTGGACAGTTGACTAGAAAAAAGTTTTATAGTTTCCCCAAGAAACTGTCTAACAGAAAAACCACAATAATTTAATTCTATTTTTCCAGCTTCAGCTTGATTAATATCCAGTAATTCATTAATTAAAGATAAGAGAATATTACTATTATTATAAATAGTATCAATATATTCATAAATAAGCGGATCATCTACTTTTAATTTTAACTTGAGAAGCTGCGAGAATCCTAAAATTGCATTCATAGGAGTGCGAAGTTCATGACTAACATTTGTTAAAAATTCCGTCTTGGCTTGATTGGCTGAATCTGCTTCTAATTTCGCTTTAATAATTTCTTCTTCCGCTTTCTTTCTCATAGTAATTTCCCTAAAAGAAACTAAATAAACTGATTCGTTTTCCCATTCTGTTAGGGTAATATTCATTTCTACTATACCCGTTTGATTATTAGATTTGAGAATTTCTAATTCCACGGGTTTATCATTAATAATGGGAAGACCAAACTCGTAATCTAATAAACTGTGTAATGGTTGCTCAAAAATTTTTAGAGCAGCAGGATTAGCAAATTTAATTTTTCCTTCTTGATTAACAATAATAATTCCATTTTCAATATTATAAACCAGTTCTTTAAACTGGGTTTCTTGCTTAATTAATTGTGATTGAATTTTTTTATTTCGTTTAATTTCTTTCCGTAAGTTATCGTTCGTCTCCTCTAATTGATTCGTTTTTTTTCTGACTAACTTCTCTAAATCAATATTGATTTTTTCAAGTTCCTTTTCGGTTCGTATTTTTTTTAATTCTCTGGCTGCGCTGACTGCAAAAATTTCAATGATTTTCGGTAATATTTTTTTATTTCCTAAAGGAGAGCTATTCATTACGCAAAGTAACCCTGTCACCTCTCCTTTTTGGTCATATAATGCTGTACCTATATAACTTTCAATATTGTTTTTTTGGATAAAACTATCATTTACAAAAACTTTTTTTAAATTATCATAACAAGTATATTTACCTTGTTCTAAAACAATTTCATGAGGAGTATTTTTTAATTTATAGACATATTCATCATATCTTTTTCCTCTAAAAGCACCAGCTAAAGCTATAGTAGAATTATCATTTTCTAATTGAGTAATAAAAGCATAGTCAATTTCTAAAACTTGGGTTAAATGAAAAACTAATGATTCAAAAAAATCTACTCCTTGTGTTGATGATATTCCTAAAAAAATAGTTTGTAAAATATCAGAAAAACTTTGAACATTATTGAGTTTATTAAAATCAATTATGCTCTTGTTAGTTTGATTAGAAATTTGGGAACCAATAGGAGAATCGCTTGACATGGCTGAAACAGTAATCAAGAGGATAATTAAGAATAGCTAACTTTTGAGAAAAAAAGGCGATCGCCATTATAAAATTTTCATGATTTCCTTACATGGACTTTCTTGAATCAAATCAAGATAAGGTAGAGTTTACCTCTTTAATATAGAATATTTTCAATTATAGAAAGAGTAATGAACAAACAATTAATCGTAGCTACCAGTAATCCTGGAAAATTGCAAGAAATGCAAGACTATTTAATAGGATTTGATTGGAATTTGCAATTGAAACCATCAGAAATAGACATAGAAGAGACAGGGCAAACCTTTATGGAAAATGCCATATTAAAAGCCTCTCAAACTGCTAAACATTTAGGAAAATGGGCGATCGCCGATGATTCAGGCTTAGCGGTTGAAGCCCTTAACGGTTCGCCAGGACTTTATTCTGCTCGATATGGTAACAGTGATCAAGAGAGAATTGAACGCTTATTAAACGAGTTAGGAAATAATGACAATCGCAAAGCTCAATTTGTTTGTGCGATCGCTATCGCTCGGCCTGATGGTTCTATTGCCCTACAAAGTGAAGGGATTTGTCAAGGGGAAATTCTCAAAACCCCTCAAGGTACCCAAGGGTTTGGTTATGATCCCATCTTCTATGTTCCTCCGTATCAGCAAACCTTTGCCCAGATGACACCAGAACTAAAACGGGATGTCTCTCACCGAGGTCAAGCATTTGCCCTTCTCTTACCGAAATTAAAAGAATTAGGATAATTGTTGCTCCGTCAGGGACTTAGGACATCCCAAGTCCCCATTAACCTTAAATGGCTTCGAGATCGCTTTCTCCAGTACGAATACGGATAATTTGGTCTACAGGAGAAACAAAAATCTTGCCATCTCCAATTTCTCCTGTGCGTGCGGAACCCGTTAGCTTTTCAATTACCATGTCTACTTGATGATCTTCGACAACAATTTCCACCTTTAGTTTTTGGAGGAATTCTACGGTATATTCAGAACCGCGATAACGTTCAGTTTGTCCTTTTTGTCGTCCAAACCCCCTAACTTCAGAAACTGTCATACCAACAATTCCGGCGTTGACTAAAGCGATCTTCACTTCGTCTAGTTTAAAGGGTCGGATAATCGCTTCTACCTTTTTCAAAGTGGGTTACTCCTCGTAATCTAGCTTTATTCGTTGTCTACTATAGATAGAAATGATGGCGAACTTAACCATAAACCCTAAGATTTTTAAGCATTGGTCATATTTAGTATCATGTTGAAGAAAAAGGTTAACCTTCGAGGGTAAAAAAAGTGAGTTCTGGGGGACAAAATAAACGGATTGGTGCGATACTCATACCAATACCAGGGTTAACATAAAGCTGATTACCCGATGTCCCAAAGCCTTTTGCCCAACCATCAGCATAAACTTTATCTTTTTGAGTAAACCTCAACCAAGACCATTGGGGAAATCCTGGGATACGCACTTGTCCCCCGTGAGTATGGCCTGCGACAGCTAAGGGTGCTGAATTGGCAGGGAATTGCTCAAACGTATCTGGATTGTGCATCATTACAATTCTGGGACTATTATTATCAATAGTATTAAGCGATTGCTTAACATTATCTCTACTGGCCCATAAAGAACCCACACCAACTAAATATAAAGGCTCATTGCTATTGGGGAGTTCTAGTTTAACGGTTTCATTTTCTAAGACTTGGATACCCGCCTTTTCTAAAGCTATTTCTAATTTTTCTGCTTGTTCGGTTGAGGGTTGTGCCTTTCTGCTACTCATACCATAGTCGTGATTCCCTAACACTGCATAAGTCGGGATACCTGCATCCACCAAAGGACGAATGATATCAATTGTGGTTTCGATCTCTGATTCAATGTTTGAACCCGGATGATAGAGAAAATCACCACTAATTAAAGCGATCGCTGGTTTAGCTTCTACTATCTTAGCAATGCTACGTCGGGCCGTACCGCGATTATCACCCCATAGTCCAATTTGAAAGTCTGTCAGTTGTGCTATTTGTTGACCTGACCAAGAATTAGGGAGATTAGGAATGGTTGCCGTTTCATTTTCTATATTAAGAATACGGGGTTCGATAAAACTCCAGATAACTAATAGAGCAATGATACCAACTATTCCTAAAGTAGTATATTTAGCTTTATTAGGAAGATTTTTCATAATTTTAAAAGTTAATAGGGTTTGACAAGACTTATTATCTAAACTGTTAACGATGCGTCAAACTAATGAAACTTGATCCCAGAAAAATTAACGCTCATTTAAAACAACCCTCCTATTCTGTGCATATTTTTGATACTGTCACCTCTACCAATGAAGTGATTTGGCAGTTGTTAGCAGAGGAGAATTCGTTCCCAGTCGTGGCGATCGCATCTCAACAAACCGCAGGACGAGGACAATGGGGGAGAAATTGGGTTTCTCATGCCGGAGGACTTTATCTCTCGATTGGCTTAAACGTCAACCTTGAAGCTCAAAATGCGTCCCATCTGACCCTTTTTAGTGGTTGGGGTATTGCCCAAAGCTTACGTCGATACGGACTCCCTGTAAAATTAAAATGGCCCAATGATCTCATTTTAGAGAGAGGAAAATTAGGGGGAATTAAAAGCGAAACCCGCATTCAAAACAAGATGATTACCCACAGTGTCATTGGTGTGGGAATTAATTGGGGTAATCAAGTCCCCCATCCTGGGATCACCCTTCAATCTTATTCTAACCCCCATGACATCGACAGTTTAGATACCCTGTCCGCTATTACGATTAATGGAATATTTGAGGGTTATGAGTCTTATCTAAAAGAGGGTATAGATAATTTAGTGAGAAATTATGTAGAAATATTGGATAGTGTCGGGCGTAAAGTTATCATTGAAGGTATAACAGGAACTATCGTCGGTGTTAGCACTCAAGGAGAATTAAAGGTTTCTTTGCAGTCTCCAGGATCAAAAACCACCCTAACCCTACCCCCAGGAACCCTATCTCTTGGTTATCCACAAGAGGAGTCAATATCCTGGCAAAATGAAACGTAAGAAGAGGAAGACGTAAGATTATGCAAGCGATTTATATTCCCCATTTACTAAACGCCCCCAATAGAACCCAAACCCTTGTTCTTGATGATTTTATCCCAGAATTGGAAACGCTGACCCCCTTTCGAGGCAAAATGATGATTCGGCATGGGGGAACTTTTTTGGAAGTAGGTGTTAAAGGAGAAACCATTATTACTTTAACTTGCGATCGCTGTTTACAACAGTATAATCGTCGTCTTAGCCTGGAAAACTCTGAAATTATTTGGTTAAATAAAGATGCAGATTTAGAGGATAACTATCCTCAAGAAAGAGAAGTTGCTTGGGAAGATTTATCAGAAAGTTTATCCCCGCATGGTCATTTTGATCCTCAAAGTTGGCTTTATGAACAATTATCTTTAGCCATTCCGTTAAGACAATTATGCGGTAAAGATTGCGAACCGCCAACCACAAAAACTGATGATAATCAACCAACAATTGATAGTCGTTGGTCGGGTTTAGAAGCGTTAAAACGACAATTACCAAAGTAGAAACAATACACAGCAATCAGTTTTCAATTGATGTGAGATTAGGCAAGAGGCAAGAGGCAAGAGACAACAGAAAAATGATTAATATATAATAAGAAACAAGACTAAAACTTCATTTTTCTACCTCTTCTATTCCCCTTACCCTTAAAAGACTATTGTTAGTTCACTGTTAATGAATTTAGTTTAGGGGATTTTATGGTAAAACCAATCGAAAACGTTGCTATTTTTGGTGGTACTCATGGCAACGAAATGACCGGAATTTATTTGGTTAAAAAATTCCTCAAAAATCCCCATTTACTTCAGCGAAAAACCTTGAAAGTATTTCCATTTTTATCTAATCCCAAAGCAATAGAATTAGGTATTAGATACACAGAAATTGATCTCAATCGATGTTTTGCTTTAGAAGATATAGAAAATTTAGATAATATTTTATATGAGCAACTTTTAGCGAAAACCATTCATCAAAAATTGAGAACTAATCAGATTAATTTTTTGGTTGATATTCATAGCACAACTTCTGCTATGGGATTAACAATCATTCTTTCTGATAAAAATGATTTTCATTTAAAGTTATGTAGTTATTTAAGTTTGATTCATCCTGAAGTTAAGGTTTTATATTATGTTTCCAAGGAAAAAAATCAGTTATTAAGAAGTAATACAGAATTAGGATTAACCGTTGAAGTGGGGGCTATTCCTCAAGGAGTTTTAGAGGCAGACTTATTCATGAAAACTGAAAAAGTTATTTATAGTTTATTAGATTATTTAGATAAATATAATCAAAATAAAATTGAAGAAAAAAGTCATACTTTAATTATTTATGAAGTCTTTGAAAGAATTGATTATCCTAGAAACAAAGAAGAAATAACAGCAATGATTCATCCTAATTTACAATCAAAAGATTATCAACCTATTAATATAGGTGATCCTTTATTCATGACGTTTGACGGCGAAACCATAACTTATCAAGGAGATTCAACGGTTTATCCTGTCTTTATTAATGAATCCGCTTATTATGAAAAAGCGATTGCTATGTGTTTAACTAAAAAACGAGAAATTACCTTAAATCATGGATAATTCATTATCCATTGGTAATATATGAGAGGAGTCTGATTTAGATTTAACCATGCGAATTCTTTTAGTAGAAGATGAAGAAGACTTAGGACTAGCGATAAAACAGGTTTTAGTTAGTGAAAAATATATCGTTGATTGGGTTGTTGATGGTGTAGAAGCGTGGCGCTATCTAGACAATGAATGGACAGACTACAGTGTAGCGATTATTGATTGGCTCTTACCCAAACTTTCAGGATTAGAATTATGTCAACGACTGAGATCCTATCAAAATCCCTTACCCGTGTTGATGTTAACCGCTTTGGGACAACCAGAAAACCGCATCGCAGGATTAGATGCAGGGGCCGATGATTATCTGGTTAAACCCTTTATAATGGAGGAGCTACTGGCGCGTTTACGGGCATTACAACGAAGATCGCCCCAATTTCAACCCCAAACCCTAACCATCGGCAAATTTACCCTAGATGACGCGAATAATGCCCTCTGTGTGAACATAACTGAACCGTCTCAAATCATACCTTTAACGGTCAAAGAATTCCAAATTTTTGCTTATTTAATGAAACATCCCGATCGCATTATTTCAGGGAGTAAAATGCGTAATCAACTATGGGATCTCGATGCGGAACCCATGAGTAACGTAGTAGCTGCCCAAATGCGTTTAATCAGACGAAAATTAGCTAGTTATAACTGCATTTGTCCCATTGAAACTATCCGAGGTCAAGGGTATCGATTTAACTCAAATATTGCACTTTCTTAAACCTAATCTTATCATATAAAGTAAGATCCTATATAACAAATGTTAATGACAACAACAATTGAAATTGGAACATTAATTACCCATTCTAATGAAATTAAAAACGGAAAACCGATTATTACTGGAACAGGAGTTACGGTTAATCGTATTGTTAGTTGGTATAAACTTGGTTTAACACCAGAGGAAATTCTCAGCAGAATAGGACATCCTCGCCTAAATTTGGCAAAAATTTATGCTGCTTTAAGTTATTATCATGCTAATCAACAACAGATAGAAACTGAGTTATCTGAAGAATTGGCCGAAGCAGATAAATTTGAACAAGAATGGTTACAATTTAATCAACAACAATAATAGAGATGTTATCTTTATATTTTGATGAAGATTCAATGGATCAAGCCTTATTATCTGCTTTACGGGCAAGGAATGTAGATGTTATTAGTGCCGCAGATGCTGATATGTTAGGGATGAGTGATATAGAACAATTGGATTATGCTACATCAAAAAAAAGAGTTTTATTTTCGTTTAATCGTAGAGATTTCTACCGTTTACATACTCAGTATTTAACTGAAGGAAAAAGTCATCAAGGGATAATTTTGGCAAAACAGCAACGATATTCCATTGGTCAACAATTACGGCAAATTCTCGAACTTGTGAATAGCAAATCTGAGACAGAGATGGTTAATAATATCGTATTTTTAAGTTCATAAAATTAAACATATTTTTGATTGTATCTTATAAAAAAGTATCCATTAAATTTACCTAGATCATGAATTTTAATATTAATTAATATTTTACCCACATTAGGAAAGTTTATTAAATGAATGAAAACCTCTCAATTATTCCGTCATAGTCGTCTTCGCTTAGCTGTTTGGTACACCTTGGTCATGGGAGTCATTTTAAGTTTATCTGCGTTGGGAATTTATCGGTCTTTAGTTGAGTCTAATTGGAATGCAATGGAGAGGGAAATAGAATCAATTGCAGGAACTCTTCACGACAGTTTAGAACCCATGTTACCCGCTTCAGAAGACCCTACAACGGTATTAAAACGTATTTTGCCAGAATTATGTTTAGTGGGACAACTGTGTAACTCTAATCCCAGTTTAATCGAAAGACATACCACAGGAATCAGCGATCGCAATACTTACTATCTTCGTCTATTTAATCATCAAGGGAAACTATTAGCTTTTTCTCCTAATCAACCTGATAATTTATCTCAAACTTTAAATTCGGCTCCTTGGCAAACTATTAGAAATAATAACATCCGTTATCGTCAATTTACGATTATTTTACACAGTTCTGATACTCATGATTTAGCGGTTAATTCTTCTTGGGGTTATTTACAACTGGGACGTACTTTACAACCCTTTGACGCTGAAATTAAACGCCTAAAAATCATTTTAATGATCGGTTTTCCCTTGGTTTTAGGGTTAGTTGTGGTGTCAAGTTGGTGGCTTTCAGGGTTAGCCATGCAGCCAATTTATCAATCTTATCAACAACAACAACAGTTTACAGCTAATGCAGCCCATGAATTGCGATCGCCTTTAGCGAGTCTTTTAGCCACCATCGAAGCGATTTTAAGGATACCCCCCTCACAACCCCAAAATTTAACCAAGATGCTGCAAACCTTAGAAAGACAGGGGAGACGTTTAAGCCATCTCATTACAGACTTACTCTTGTTAACCAGTCTCGAAGCACAATCATCATCTCAACCTTTTCAATCTTGTTGTTTAAATGATTTAGTGAGTGATTTGATAGAAGAATTTTCCGAACTTGCTACCATTGCTGAAATTGACCTAATTGAGCAAATTCCTGATAAGCCAATTTATATTTTAGGAGACGAGTCTCAACTCTATCGTTTAGTTTCAAATGTAATAGGGAATGCCATTCAATATACACCTAACAGTGGTCAAGTTATGGTTAGTTTAATCCTTAAAGAACACAGTGCATTAATTAAGATTAAAGATACAGGAATTGGCATTCCAAAAGAAGCACAAAAGCAAATTTTTGAGCGATTTTATCGTGTGGATAGCGATCGCGCTCGAAAAACAGGGGGAACTGGGTTAGGTTTGGCGATTGCTCAAGCGATAGCTTATCATCATCAAGGTTATATTACCGTTAAAAGTCAACTAGGGGGAGGTAGTGTATTTAAGATTTCTTTACCTCAAGTTATATCTTGCACCTTTGACTTCCACTAATAAAATTCGCATGGTTTTGTTATCTTAGTAATTTTCTTTATATAATACAATTGTAAAGATAAAAAAGATTATTTTACAGAATATAATTTTGTGGTTTATTTTGTAAAAGGGTCTGGACAACTCTAAGGTAAATAGTGATATGGCGACCAATTTAGAGATTGACGACAAATTAATTCAAGAAGCATTAAAACTCGGTGGACATAGAACTAAACGTGCAGTAGTTGAAGCCGCATTAAAAGAGTATGTTCAACGACGAAAACAACTAGAAATTACCGAATTATTCGGTACAATTGAGTACGAAGATGACTATGACTATAAACAACAACGTAATCAATCATGAAAGTCATTGTTGATACTTGTGTTTGGTCATTGGCATTAAGAAAAAGACAACAGACTAACGATGTCATAACAGACAAATTGAAGAATTTAATTGCTGATGGGCGAGTCGTCCTTTTAGGAACAGTTAGACAGGAAATTCTTTCGGGTATTAAACACAAAGAACAGTTTGAAAAATTGAGAAATAATCTTCAAGCTTTCCCTAATTTATTAACAGATATAGAAGACTACGAATTAGCGGCAGAGTATTTTAATGTTTGTCGTCGTCATGGTATTCAAGGATCAAACACAGACTTTTTGATGTGTGCAACGGCAAATCGTAGAAATTATAAAATTTTTACAACAGACAAAGATTTTATTAATTTTAGTCAGTATTTACCAATACTTTTGACACAAATGTAAACCATCATTTTTGTGATAGACTTTAGTTAATTTAGGAAAGATTTATATATTTTCTAATCTTATACTCAGAGGAAATGAACCCATGAAATTACAAGAAATGATTAACTCTCTTGATGATTTATCTAAGGAAGATATAGCTTATTTGTTTGAAATATTACGTTTAAAGTTATCAGACTTGAACACAAATAATCAGGAACAAATTATAGATGATGATGATACTTTGTGGGATATGACCCTTAGATTTCGGGAACAAATGGATAAGGAAGGGGTTGAATTTATAGATGAGGACTTAACTAATTTAAGAGTATGAGAGGATAATATTGTTTATAATAGAAGTTGTTTGAATTTTTGTCTAGTTTCAATGGATACTCAAGATTTACCTAATAATTCAGCTAAACGATTACTAGAAATTTTGTTAAAAATAAATTATCGAGGTAATATTGCTCTTTCAGAAAGTATTACTGAGTCATTCATGATGGTTTTTTGTAATGCTTTAGATATTGAAGAAACATCAGAGATATTTTACTTACAGTTAGGAAAATTATTTATATTGATAGAAGATTTAGAAAATGATATACAAAAATTACCAAAATTGAAAATAAAAGGCTATGAAAAGAGTTTACAGAAAATAAAACAATGGTTTTCAGAGGAACATCATAATGTTCATTGGCATGTTGTCAATGAACATTTAAGAGAATCTGATTCTTTAGGTTTTCATATGCTTTATAATTGTGCAATCGATTTAGGAGAACAAGAAGTTATCATTAATCAAGAGCAGTTAACTGAATTGAAGGCTCAGATATCCTCTTTATTGGAAAAAATAATAGAATCTGATCTTAGCCAACCTTTAAAAAGTTTACTAAGAGAAAAGTTAATAGAACTTAGAAAAGTTGTTAAAGATTATCAATTTTATGGCGCAGATGGTATTAGAAAAATTGCTGAAGAAAGTTTAGGCGCATTAATAATTAATAGTAGTGAAGTTAAAGCAGAACAAGATAAAAAACCAGTTCAAGACTTTTTCAAACTATTGAAAGACATCTTAGATATTGCTACTAAAACAAAACAATTGTTACCCGAAGGTATTGGAGAAACATTAAAAAATATTTTACCTCCTGGTTAATATTGTTATATTGTTTGTCTCACGATAAATCATCACCGTCTAATCCATACTTTTATGATTATTAAACATTTTATATTTGAACGCAATCTTAAAAAGAAAAGACTAAGAAAACCTTACAAGATCATATTAAATTTAATCATTATTATTACATTTTTGGGGTTAATATCTAGTTGCAAAAACAATAATCTATCTGTATTTAATCCATCATTAGTTGCTCATTTGCCTGAACTGGAAATGTCTGGAGGTGATCCTTATATTCGGGCTTTAATGTTAACAATTTCTGCTAGTGAATCTAATCATAATAATTCCTATTATCTCTTATATGGTGGTAGTCATGTTCATAATTTAAAACAGCATCCTGATCAGTGCATACCGATTAATATTGGACCCAATAAAGGTAAATGTTCAACCGCAGCAGGACGCTATCAATTTTTGAATTCTACTTGGCAAGAAAAAGCTAGGAAATATCATCCAAATCCTCAAACAAGTTACAGGGAATATATCTATAGTTTTGAACCAAAATATCAGGATATTGTTGTTTATAATTGGCTCAAAGATCATCATCAATGGAATGTAGATATATTAACTTTACTCAAACAAGATCGAGTCGAAGAGGTATTAAGAAAATTATCCAATGTTTGGACAAGTTTAGGGGGTGGGATTGAAGATAATTCTATGACTCCTCATTTACCTAGTATTTATCGTTATTTTTTGGCACAAGAATTGAACAAAGAAAACCTAGACCAAAATAGTTTGTAAATTTCTTAAAGAGATTTCATCTAGATTTCACCTACCCTATGGCAGACTATTAAAAATTTTGGATCAACCCTGCTTTTTGTGAGGAGTTATGATGAAATCTCTGTCATTGATTAGTCTTTTAAGTCTTAGTTTAACCCTTGGTGCGCCTACTGTTGTCCTTTCCCATGTGGGTCATGGAGATGAGTTTCAAGCGACGGGTGGTATAGAAAGAGTGGAAGTTAACCCCGAAAATGATCAGATGTTGGGTATTGTGGTTACTCCCATTGAACAAAGTGCAGCTAATGGGGTAATCATTCCTGTAACTGCGTTGGTAGAAGCGGACGAAAAACAACTGGTTTTTGTCCAATATGAAAATTTTTACGAACCAGTGGAAGTTACCATAGGGGAAACCCAAGGGGACTTAATTGAAATTAGCGAAGGGTTATCCGTTGGGGAACAATTAGTGACTCAGGGGAGTTTATCCCTATATGCTGAGTCTCGCAAGACGAAAACGGCGGAAACTGAACCAACGTCTGAACCCATGATTGTTTCTGAAACTGAAACTGAAACAACTTCTAACAATAATGATAATGCAGGAAATTCGGTTAAAGCGTCTGAGCCAGCAACGGAAGAAAAATCAGGGGGTTTTCCTCTGATGACAGTAGCTGCTATTGGTGGGGGAGTTGTTGTATTAGTGGGTGGTGCATTAGCGGTTATGGGTAGCGGTGGCAAAAAGGAAAATTCTTGATCAAATAGAAACACATTTTAACTCAAATGATGGGTTACGACGGATTGTTATATTCTTTGTTTCACCATAAATTATCACCGTCTAACCCATCCTACTTTGATGCTAACTCCTGACTTCGTTAAGCTCACCGACTAAATTTTAAAATGCTGAATTCTCTTCTTAATCAGATTATAAAAAGCTCTATTGCTCAACGATGGTTAATTGTTATTGGCGCAATTTTAGTTACCTTATGGGGCGTTTTTAATATTACCCAAATGCCCTTAGATGTGTTTCCTGAATTTGCTCCCCCACAAGTAGATGTTCAAACAGAAGTCCCAGGACTTGCCCCAGAAGAAATAGAAGCACAAATTACCGTACCCATCGAAAGCGCAGTGAATGGCTTACCAGGAGTAACAACGGTGAGATCCTCCTCGAAAGTGGGGTTATCGATGGTTCAAGTAGTATTTGACCAAAATGCCGACATTTACAAAGCGAGACAAGCAGTGACCGAACGACTGCAACAAATTAGTAGTCAATTCCCCGAAAACGCCCATCCTCCTGAAATTTCGCCGTTAGTTTCCCCATTAGGGACGATTTTACAATACGCCTTCACTGTTAAGGATCAAACCTCTTTAATGGAGTTGCGTCGCTTGGTAGAAGGAACCGTCAGTAATCAAGTTCTCTCGGTTCCAGGGGTTTCTCAAGTGACGGTATATGGGGGAGATGAACGACAAAAACAGGTATTAGTGAACCCCCAAAAATTGCGATCGCTCAACATCTCCCTCACAAATGTTACAGAAGCAGCCAAAGGCTCTAATTCTAACGCCCCTGGCGGTTTTCTCATTGGAGGTGGCCAAGAATTATTAATTCGTGGTATTGGGCAAGTACAGTCCATTGAAGACTTACAAACATCGGTAGTTAAAGTTAAAGACGGTGAACCCATTTTGCTCAAAGACGTGGCAACGGTGAAAACCGGATCAGCATTAAAACGGGGTGATGCTAGTTTTAACGGGCAACCTGCGGTAGTCATGATGATTAATAAACAGCCTGATGTAGATACCCCTACCGTTACCAAAGCAGTAGAAGCAGTTATCGCTAGTTTAAAGCCTAGTTTTCCAGAAGATGTAGAAATTACCAGAACGTTTCGTCAAGCCAATTTTATTGATGCTGCCATTCGCAATGTTAGTGGTTCTCTCATACAAGGCATCATTATCGTTTCGGTGATTATGTTGCTATTTTTGATGAACTGGCGCACTGCAATAATTACCCTTAGTGCCATTCCCCTCTCTTTAATCATCGGTTTATTGTTCATGAAAGCCTTTGGTTTGGGCATTAATACCATGACGTTAGGGGGTTTAGTGGTTGCTATTGGTTCGGTGGTAGATGATGCCATTGTGGATATGGAAAACTGTTATCGGGGACTTCGTACTAACCAAGCACAGGACAACCCAAAACATCCCTTTCAAGTGGTTTATGATACTTCCGTCGAGGTAAGGCTGGCGGTAATTTTTTCTACCGTGATTATTATTGTTGTCTTTGCCCCTATTTTTAGTTTGACGGGGGTAGAAGGGCGAATTTTTGCCCCCATGGGGTTAGCTTATTTATTCTCTATTGCTGCGTCTACCTTAGTAGCAATGACCCTTTCTCCTGCGTTGTGTGCCATTTTATTAGCGAATCAAACGTTACCCCCAGATGGGACGTTTATCTCTCGTTTTGTCATACGGGTTTATCGTCCTTTGCTCAATTTATCCCTAAAATTACCAAAAATTATCCTCTGTTGCGCTTTAGCTGCTTTAATTGCTACTTTTGCCATCGTTCCCAGTTTAGGACGGGTGTTTTTACCCGAGTTTCAAGAAAAATCAATGGTCAATTCAATGGTGTTGTTTCCTGGGGTATCTCTAGACATGACTAACCGTGCAGGAATGGCTCTCTATAACTCCCTCAAAGATAATCCTCTATATGAATGGGTACAAGTACGGGCTGGTCGTGCGCCAGGGGATGCAGATGGGGCAGGAGTGAGTATGGCTCATGTGGATATCGAATTGAGTGATTTGGCCTTAAAAGACCGTGAAACCAGCGTTAAACAGCTACGGGAAGCGTTCTTAGAGTTGCCAGGGGTTGCGCCCAATATTGGGGGGTTTATTTCCCATCGCATGGATGAAGTGTTATCAGGGGTGAGAAGTGCGATCGCTATTAAAATTTTTGGTCTTGACTTAATTGAACTGCGTCAAGTAGGGGAACAGGTACGAGATGCTATTGCACCCATCGAGGGCGTGGTTGACTTACAGCTTGAACCGCAGTTACCTATTCGTCAAGTACAAATACATTATGATCGCAGGGCGGCGGCCAATTATGGTTTAACCATGCAAACTATTTCTGAAGTAGTGGAAACAGCATTGAATGGTCAAGTTGTCTCTCAAGTACCTGAAGATCAGCAATTAATTGATATTACCGTTGGTTTAGAACCTTCAGCCCGCAATAATTTAGATGCTATTCGTTCTATTCCTATTTCTACCCCCACAGGAGAGATGATTCCCCTAAGTTCTGTGGCTAAAGTAGAGTATGGTATGGGGGCAAATGTGGTCAACCGTGAAGATGTTTCTCGTTTAATTGTGGTGTCTGCGAATGTGGCTGAAAGAGACTTAGGTAGTGTGGTGGCAGATATTCAAGCAACCATTAATCAACAAGTACAGTTACCGAAGGGTTATTTTATTCAATATGGAGGTCAATTTGAAGCGGAGCAAAATGCGACAAATGACCTCTTAGTGTATAGCATTTTAGCTGCGATTATTATCACCATTTTGATGTTCTTCTCGGTCAAATCTTTCCCTGCTACTATCGCCATTATGATTAATTTACCTTTAGCTTTAGTGGGGGGTATTGTTTCCATTATTTTCAGTGGTGGAGTGATGTCTATTGCCTCTTTAATTGGCTTTATTACCTTGTTTGGGGTAGCTGTTCGTAATGGTTTATTACTGGTGGATAATTATAACCAGAAATTTGCTCAAGGAATGGGCTTTAAAGATGTCATTGTTAAAGGTTCTCTTGACCGAGTAAATGCCATTTTAATGACCGCTTTAACCTCTGCTTTAGGGATGTTTCCGTTAGCCGTTGCTTCGGGTGCCGGTAATGAAATTTTGCAACCTTTAGCGATTGTTGTATTGGGGGGTTTATTTACTTCTACCGCTTTAACTTTATTAGTTATTCCTGCCCTTTATGCTCAGTTTGGTAAGTGGTTGATGCCTAAATATCCCCCAACTAACCAGACAAAAAATTATCAGTCAAAGAAACAATTCTTGAGTGTTAAGTAGGTCAGCATATTTAAACACACAATATCTGTAAGGTGGGCAATGCCTACCCTACCTTTATTTATCACTAATGAATCCGCTTATTATGAAAAAGGTATTGCTATGTGTTTAACTAGAAAACAAGAAATTACTGTAACATTTAATTCAATTCAATAATAATAAGAAGAGTTAGTGTAAAACACTAACTCCCCTGAATAAAAAATCCTTCTGTTTCGGCTAAATTTTTAACAGTAGAATGATTAACAGAGTCGATGTAAAACACGCAAAAATTGTTCTAATGATATTCCATCGATTCCAACGGGATTCAAAATCAAAACGGACTACTTTTAATGTGGTTTCATTCATATTGATAACATCCCAAGTTTGTAGTTTGTTATTCAAGGGAACATTGATCATGAAAGTCGGTAATTGAACCCCAAAAATGTAAACCAATGCACAGATAATCAGCAGAGGCACAAATTCGTTTAATTGCCCAATACCAAGCATAGCAGAAGTGATTAAAAATACCACTGAACCAATCCAAACTAGGACAAAAATCGGCTGATTGTTCTGAATAATGCCATCGATAACCTGAAAACTGCGAATAAACTCTTTATCATTTAAACGTTGTATTCCTGGCATGACGACTAAACCAAAAGCAAACAAAAATCCAGCGACTAAAGAACATAAAAGTGTGGCTATACTCAAAAAAATTGGTAATATTACTTCTGTTAACATGAAAAACTCCTTTTATTAATTTAATAAGATAAACTTGGTGCTTGATAGAGATAGAAATCATCAACCAATTGCTTCAAGATAAAATCAGCCACATCAGCATGGGTAATTTTTAGTTTTGAAGTCTTATCCGTTCCTGGAAAACCGTGGCGATACTCACCGGTACATTCACCCTCTATAAACGCTGCTGGTCGAATAATTGTCCACTCTAAATCACTGTTTTTTACCGTCTCTTCTTGTTGTTGATGGTCTGCAAACACATTCCGCAAAATGAAGCCAAACATAATATATTTCCAGTAAAAATTGAGACTTCCCCAACTCTCACCCAGTCCTAACGTAGTTTGACAAATTAACCGTTTCATCCCACATTTTTTCATAGCTAAGATAATGTTTTGAGTGCCTTGTGAGCGAACAGTCCCCGTTAATTTTTTTCCAGAACCCAAGGTACACACCACGATATCTTGACCTTGTAGTGCTTGTTGGACCCTTGCGCTCTCCATGACATCTCCCTGAAATAGCGTCAGTTTGGGGTGCTTAATATTGAGTTTGAGGGGGTTTCGTGCAAAAGCTGTCACCTCATGGCCTTGTTCAAGTGCTTGTTTTACCACTTGCTGACCAACATTTCCAGTTGCACCAAATACTACGAGTTTCATCATTAATATCTCCTAAATCGTAACAACACTGTCAGCTTAGAGATTTTTCTGTTGAGAAACTATCCTATTCTTGCTTTACTTAAACAATCTTGCGGTCAATTTTCATTTTCTTGCCTATAATTTAGCCAAAACGTTAAATAGTATGAATTCCCTTTCTTTACCGAAACAGACGCAACGGCCTGAAAATATCCGAGTTGAACACCTCCAAAACCCCCCTGGAGAAGGTAACTATCTTTGTGAGGATAAACATACTATATTTATCTCCCTCGCATCCCGTCCCCTTGAATATTTGCAGATTCAGGATGGTGTGACTTATAACGGGTTATATCGTCCTGGGGAAATATTGATTACCCCGGCTAATGTCCCTTTATTTGTTCGCTGGAAGGGTCAAGAAAATTGTTTACAGATTCAAATTAAAACCGAGTTTTTGCAGAATATTGCTCAAGAAACCCTTGATTCTGATAGTAATTTTTTTGAACTCATGCCTCAATTTCAGGTGCATGATTCCCATATTCAAGGAATTACAATGATGCTGCTTGAAGAATGTCAAAAAGAAGTGTCTAACAATCAACTTTATTTTGACTCTTTAGCTAATGTTTTAGCGGTTAATCTTATCCGAAATCATGGCATAACTAAACCTATATTATCAACTTATCAAGGAGGATTATCTCCTTATCAACTCAGCCAAGTTTTTGACTATATTGAAGCTCATCTTGACCAAAATCTGAAACTAGAAAATTTAGCTCAATTACTTGATATTAGTCAATTTCATTTTAGTCGTTTATTCAAGCAATCTGTTGGTTTATCTCCTCATCAATACTTAATTGAGCAACGAATAGAACGAGCTAAACAATTATTAAAACAAACTAATCAATCTATTCTTGATATTGCTTTAAATTGTGGATTTAGTAGTCATAGTCATTTAAGTAAACAGTTTCGACAATTAACTGGTATGACTCCAAAAGCTTATCGTATAAGTTAGGTGAAAATGTAATGCGTCAATCTGATTATATTAGTAACATTCCTATTAATTATAGAAAAGAGTATGGACAATTTTTTACTCCTTCTCTAGTTGCTCAAATGATGGCTAAATGGGTCACAGAAAATCATCCTGAAAAAATACTCGACCCTGCTTTTGGTTTAGGTATTTTTTATGAAGAAATTAGCAAACTAAAATTACAATATCAATGGCATTTTACCGCTTATGAAATTGATAATAATATTCTTAACTACCTACATAATATCCAAAACAATAATAATCTTACTATTTTTAACCAAGACTATTTAGAATCAGATATGGACTACTATGATGCAATTATTTGTAATCCTCCTTATCTACGGTTTCAGAAATTTAAGAATAGACATGATATACTTCCAAAAATAGAACAACAAATCGGTAAAAAATTAGGGGGATATTCTAATATTGCTTCTATTTTTCTCATTAAAGCATTACAACAACTTAATCTTAATGGAAGACTTGCTTTTATTCTTCCGTTTGAATTTTTTAATACAGGATATGGAAAAGAAATAAAAAAAACACTCATAGAAAATTATTTATTAAAACAGATTATTATTTTTGCTAACGAAAAAGACATTTTTCCCGATGCAACGACCACTATTTGTATTTTATTGTGTCAAAATGATCAACTTAAACAAGAGATTAAAATAACGAACATTCATAACACTCAAGAAATTAAAGAAATAGCCAATATTAGTAACTATTATCATCATCAATTAAATAATAGTCAATTACCTCCCCAGAAAAAATGGACATCGATTATTTTATCTTTAGTTTCAGATCAAAAAATTCCTGAAGGTTTCTGTAAAATTTCAGAATATGGTAATTTTAAGCGAGGTATTGCCACCGGTGCAAATGATTTTTTTGCCTTAAATAAAAGTAAAATTGAACAATTACAACTTAATGATAATAATCTGTGTTTATGTATCACTAAAAGTAATTTAATTAAGAAAGCTATTTTTACTGATGATGAATTAGAATTATTGATTAAACAAGATAAACCAATATACTGTTTAGATGTGCAAGAAGCAAATACTCAATCAGTAATCAATTATATTAAACTGGGAGAAGAAAAAGATTATCATGAAAGATATTTAACCCAAAATAGACAACCTTGGTATAAACTAGAAAAACGAGAACCTTCGCCTATTTTATTCGGCGTTTTTAATCGAGGAAAATTAAAAGTAATTCGGAATTTTACCCAAGTTATTAATTTAACTTGTTATCATGGTTTTTATCCCAATATTTTCGGAACCAATATTATTGATCAACTATTTATCTATTTCATTAGTGATATTGGACAAGATATTATTAAAATGAATAAACGAAGCTATGGTAATAACTTAGATAAATTTGAACCAGGAGACTTAAATAATAGTTATTGTCCTAATATTGAGCAATTTGATGCTATGGATAAACAAAAAGTCAATGAAATCATTGAACTTGCTAAAATAGATGAAAAAGAGGCCATTTTAATGAGTAACAAATTAATTAAATCAATAATTAATAGATAAATTACCCATTATTATTACGAGGATGTGGAGATTTCTCGTTCCTCGGAATGACAGTTGAAACAGACAAAAAATATTCTAACCAATTTTTATATCACTATATGTTAAATCATCAATCAAAATATATTTACTTACATGGATTTGCTTCTAGTCCTCATTCTATCAAAGCTCAAAAATTCAAAGCTCTTTTTGCTACTAAAAATATTCCTTTAATCATTCCTGATTTGAATCAAAACGATTTTTATCATTTAACCTTAACTCGACAAATTCAACAAATATCAACTTATCTTAAAAATGAACAAAATTCTGTTATTTTAATCGGCTCAAGTTTAGGAGGATTAACTGCAGCTTGGACAGCAGAAAAATACCTAAATGTAAAACAACTAATTTTGTTAGCACCTGCTTTTAATTTCTTTACTGATTGGTTACAAAGTATTGATCAAAATACGCTAAATAATTGGAAAAAACAAAGAGAATTATCTATTTATCATTATGGATATGATCAAGAATTACCCTTAAGTTATCAATTTATCACTGATGGTCAAACCTATGACGAAACTACTTTAAAGCGTTCCATTCCTACATTAATATTTCACGGTAAAAACGATGAAGTTATGCCCATTGAATCGAGTCATAGTTATGCTAAAAATAGAGAATGGGTTAAATTAATAGAACTGGATAGTAATCATGGATTAACTGATATGATTCCTGAAATTTGGAAACGCATTAAAAACAATATTAGATACAATTATTAATGAAGAAAATGGCGCATTTTAGTTAACACCATCACTAACCCCAACTCATTGGCTGCAGCAATAGAGTCTTTATCCCGTAATGAACCTCCAGGTTGCACGATCGCCCTTATTCCTGCTGCAGCAGCAGTGCGTACAGAGTCGTCGAAAGGGAAGAAACCATCACTGGCGAGGTATCCTCCCTTAGCGGTTTCTCCCGCTTCTTCTAGGGCAATTTTCACCGCTCCTACTCGATTCATTTGACCAGCACCTATACCCAAGGTGGTACGATTTTTTGTTACCACGATCGCATTAGATTTAACGTGCTTGGCTACTTTCCACGCAAACAATAATTCAGCTAGTTGTTCGGGGGTGGGTTGCTTTTCTGTGACGATTTCCCAGTCATTCGACACATCTACTGCGTCATCGGAATCTTGTACCAACAATCCTCCTGCGATTGCTTTGACGGTTTGTTTGGGTCCTTGGGTTAAATCAGGTAATAATAAGACTCTCACCTTCCCTTTTTTAGCAATAATCTTCTTAGCTTCTTCGGTACAATCGGGAGTTACGACACATTCTAAGAAGGTTTTGGTTAATTTGTCGGCGGTTTCTCCGTCTAAAGGCTGATTTAAGGCCACAATGCCTCCAAAGGCCGAAATAGAGTCAGCATTAAAGGCTTGTTCGTAGGCATCCGCTAAACGATTAGCTACGGCAACCCCACAGGGGTTCGTATGTTTGAGAACGACTGCTGCTGGTTCTTTGGGGTCAAATTCAGCAATAATGCGTCTAGCTGCTTCTAAATCTACCAAATTATTGTAACTGAGTTCTTTTCCTTGCAGTTGCGTGGCTGCTGTCCATCCTGTGACTTTGGTTCCCCGTTGATACCAAGTGGCATTTTGATGGGGATTTTCTCCATATCGGAGAGTTTGGAAGGCGGTTCCTGCAACGGTGTAACGACTGGGTAAGGTGGTGGTGTCTTCTGTAGAAAGATTGACAAAATAATCCGTAATAGCCCCATCATAAGCATTAGTTAAGGCGAAGGTTTCACCGGCCATTTTTTGTCGAAAACTTAAGGAGGTTTCTCCGTTATTATCTTTTAATTCTTGTAAGTAACTATTGTAATATTTGGGGTTAGATAAAACTGTCACATGGGCAAAATTCTTAGCTGAGGCGCGTAGTAAAGTGGGGCCTCCAATATCAATTTTTTCGATGGCTTCGGCTACGGTGACATTGGGTTTAGCGATGGTTTCTTCAAAGGGATAAAGATTAACTACTACTAAATCAATGGGACTAATATCATTACTGTTCATATCATCCACATCTTGAGGGATATCTCGACGGGATAAAATACCGCCATGAATACGAGGATGGAGGGTTTTAACTCTTCCTCCTAAAATTTCAGGAGAACCGGTATAATCACTAACTTTAGTAACTTTTAGTCCAGCTTCTTGTAGCGTTTTTGCTGTTCCTCCACTACTGATTAATTCAAAACCAAATTCATTGACTAATTGACGGGCTAATTCAACAATTCCTGTTTTATCTGATACACTCAGTAGGGCTAACGGTGCCATTGGGCAATTATCTCTCAAGTAAACATCCAATTAGTCCCATTATCCTATGAGTCAGCTTATCCTAAGCTAAAACAAATATTAATATTAGGGGTGTAGTCGCTCCATCCTTACACCCCTAATATTGTTTAATCGCTAGTCCAGTCTTGCATTGGAATCAAATCAGCAATAAAATCTCTGAGTAAGAAATCATTTCTTTCTAATTCAGTTTCGATGCAGCACCATTCCCCTGAAGGAAGATATTGACACAAAGTATAAATTCTTTGTTGTTTATCTACCTTACCTTGTTCTACTAGATGCCGTGCCTCATCTTTGATGTCTTCTATGGTGTATCTTGTCATTAACATAATTCAGTTTCTCCTTGCGCGTTAACTCTAATCGTGTTTAAATTTTGGTTAATATAGACTTGTAAAAAGAAAATAAATAGACAGCATACAAAGACAACCAGTTCAGATTGCTGGTTTCATCTGACTGCGGCAAGCATTTGCCCCTATTCATATTGTAGCCATTGTAACATTCTAGTAGGGGTAAAAATATTAAGAGTTAATTAAAGTTAAATTAACCTGACAAAACTTAAGGGGTAAAATAAGTTTTATTGATAATTATCGCTAAAAATCATTATCATTATCGATAATTTTTTTGGAGTCACTAAAATGGGTTCTTTAGGTGAAGATGCGCTGGAGTATCATCGTTTGGGTCGTCCGGGTAAATTAGAGGTAAATGGGACAAAACCATTTATTACCCAGAGGGATCTTTCTTTAGCTTATACTCCTGGTGTTGCAGAACCCTGTCGTCACATTCATCAAGATTCTGAACAGGTTTATGATTATACAACAAAAGGAAACTTAGTGGCAGTAGCAACTAACGGCACGGCAGTTTTAGGGTTAGGAAATATTGGACCATTAGCAGGGAAACCGGTAATGGAAGGAAAAGCAATTTTGTTTAAACGGTTTGCAGATATCGATGTTTTTGACCCCGATCAATTTATTGCAACTGTTAAAAGTTTAGAACCGACTTTTGGCGGAATTAATTTAGAAGATATTAAAGCACCAGATAGCTTTTATATTGAAGAAACCCTAAAAAAAGCGATGAGAATTCCTGTTTTTCATGACGATCAACATGGAACCGCTATTATTACATCTGCTGCTTTATTAAATGCTTTAAAAATCGCCAACAAATCCATTGAAACCGTTAAAGTAGTTTATTGTGGTGCCGGTGCTGCGGCCATTGCTTGTGCAAAACTCCATCTAACATTAGGAGTACATCCTGAGAATTTAATGATGTGTGATAGAAAAGGCGTAATTTATCAGGGCAGAAAAGAAGATATGAATCCATATAAAACCCTATTTGCTTCGACCACTAAAGCCAGAATATTAGAAGAAGCCATTAAAGATGCTGATGTGTTTATTGGACTATCAGTTAAGGGGGCTTTATCGGTTTCTATGTTGAAATCAATGGCTGAAAATCCGATTGTTTTTGCCTTAGCTAATCCCGATCCAGAAATTGAATATGATGAAGCAATTAATGCTCGATCTGATGTCATTATAGCAACAGGAAGATCGGATTATCCCAACCAAGTTAATAATGTTTTAGGATTTCCATTTATCTTTCGGGGGGCTTTAGATGTACGAGCAACAGATATTAATGAAACAATGAAAATTGCTGCAGTTAAAGCGTTAGCAACACTGACTCATGAAGAAGTTCCTTATACTGTTTTACGAGCTTATGGATTAAAAGAGCTTAGTTTTGGACGAAATTATTTAATTCCTAAACCATTTGACCATCGTGTTCTTTTTTGGGTAGCTCCTGCCGTTGCTCAAGCAGCTATGCACACAGGAGTAGCTCGAAAATCCCTTGATTTAGATAGTTATAAAGAGTCCTTAGAACAACGGATGGGAATCTCAAAAGAGATTATTCGTCACAGTATTCAAAAAGCAAAAACTAATTCTAAATCTATCGTTTTCTCTGAAGGAGAAAACCCAAAAATCTTAAAAGCCTGTCAAATTTTAATAGAAGAAGGAATCGCTAAACCCATTCTTATTGGTTCCGTGGAAAAAATTAATCAAAAAATAACAGAGTTGGGTTTAGAGTTAGACAATATTCCTATTATCGATCCTTTGAATTTTAGTGAACAAGATCACTATATTCAAAAATTATTTACCCTACGTCAACGTAAAGGAATGACCCTAACTCAAGCTAAACAAAGTGTTCTTGATCCCACTATTTTCGCTTTGTTAATGGTACAGTTAGGGCAAGCTAATGCAATGGTTGCAGGAGTCAGTCAAGCGTATCCTAGTATTCTGAGATCAGCCTTACAAATTATCGGAACTAAAGCCGATGTTAACTGCGCTTCTGGCGTGTATTTAATGTTATTTAAACATAGGGTTTACTTCTTTGCAGATACCACCGTTAATATTGAACCCAGCGCCGAAATTTTAGCGGATATTGCCTTAGAGAGTGCCACCTTAGCCAAAAGATTAGATATTGTTCCTCGCATTGCCATGCTGTCTTTTTCTAACTTTGGCAGTGTAAAACATCCCTTCTGCGATCGCGTTAAAAATGCCGTTCAATTAGTCAAAATGAGACAACCAAACTTAATCATTGATGGAGAAATGCAAGCAGATACGGCAGTTAATTCTAATTTAGTTGAAGAACATTATCCGTTGAGCGAAATAAAAGGAAACGCTAATATTTTAATATTTCCTGATTTACAGTCGGGAAATATTGCCTATAAATTACTCCATGAATTAGGAGGTGCAGAAGCCATTGGTCCTATTTTATTGGGAATGAAAAAGCCAATTCATATCCTACAGAGAGGCTGTCAAATCAATACCATTGTTAATATGTCTGCTATAGCTGTATTAGATGCCCAAGACTTAGGAAATCATTCTTAGAAATCATTATATTTCTTATAGTATGTCCCAATGCTATTCTAATTATTAATTGACTTTTGCCTATTTTCCGTTGCCTTAAAGAAAGATATTGAAATAACTGTTTTGAGTCGATATACTAATAAATAGTTTTTTAATATTTGCTTCCGTTACTAAAAACTGTTGTCAATGCAATCTACCCCTAATCCTGACTTACTATCATTCTTTTCTGAAGCGTTAACTAAGCTGGCTTATCAAGGATTCCAACAAAGTAAAAGTGTGTTCAGTCTAGCACATAAAACCATCAGCGATCGCTTGACGGATACTGTCATTCCGAGTCGTCAAAATCTAACAACTCCCCTGTCTCCAGAACTATTATTAGAGTTACAAAAAAGACGGAATAAACTGTGTGAAATCGATTGGCAAGATGCCCAAAAAGGAGTTTATCCTGTGGACATTTTATTTGATACTTTCTTACCAGATTTCTTGCGTTATTATCCTGAAATGTGGCTAGACTTACCCAAAATCTGGACAAGATTACAACAAAAACAATATCAAACCTTTGCAGAGGATATCGAAAAAGAAGGCTATCCCCGTTACTATTTACAAAACTTTCATTATCAAACCGATGGTTATCTTAGTGATTCATCAGCCAATCTCTACGACTTACAAGTAGACATTCTTTTTAATGGGGTAGCTGATAGTATGCGTCGACGTATTCTTGCCCCTTTAAAAGAGGGTTTAAAAACATTTTCATCTCTTCCACCTGATCAAATTAAAGTGTTAGACGTTGCTTGTGGTACTGGACGTACCTTAAAAGGGATTTGTGCTACCCTTTCTAAAGGCTCTTTATTTGGGGTTGACTTATCCCCTGCTTATTTGCGAAAAGCCAACCAGCTTCTCTCAGAAAATCCGAAGAAACTCCCCCAACTGACTCAAGCTAATGCAGAAGATTTACCCTATCCAGATAACTTCTTTCATGGATTAACCTGTGTGTTTCTCTTCCATGAATTGCCTGAGTTTGCCCGTCAGGAAGTCATTAATGAGTGTTTTCGGGTGACAAAACCAGGAGGAACTTTTATTATTTGCGATTCAATGCAATTATCAGATTCTCCTGAGTTTGAAGTAATGATGAATAATTTTTCTGCTATGTTTCATGAACCCTATTATCAAGATTATATTAGAGATAATATAGGAAAAAAGTTAGAAAAAACAGGGTTTGAACTGATCGAAACTCAACTGCATTTTGTGAGTAAATATTGGATTGCCCGTAAACCTATGTAAATTGACATTTACATTTAGATTTTAAATCGCAACCTCCTGTTTGTAAGCAGGGGTCAATTTATAATCTACAATTATATAAAACTGAACTTTCCCATTAAAAAATCGCTGAAAACCTTTTCCAAAGGTATCTTATAACGAGTCATTGATCCATAATCACTAATCTACTGCCTCATAGTCATTAGAAATAGTTTCATCATCATCAAAACTAAAAGTTACTTCTAGCTCCTCTATATCAACATCTTCAAGATCATCAAACTCTCCTAAAGAATCCATATCGATAGAAGCAGTCGTTTGATAAGAGACTGTGCTTTCAAAAGAAGACTCAGTTTGTGGTTGTGAGGGAACGTGAGTAGTTAAAGGTTCTCCTAAGGTTGCCTCAAAGGTATTTTGAAAGTCATTAGCGTTGATATTACCCTGTTGATAAACTTCTGTCCCCATCGTTAATATAACTTGTCTAAACTCATCTACGTAAGCTTTTAACTTATCTAAACTGATACCAGAATTGGTTAACGCTGCTTCAAGTTGTTCTTTCTTCTGCTTAGTTTTGACTTTTAACTCATCACTAATATACTCACTATTTTCATTAAGGGTTGTTTCATAGGTGTGAAATAAGCTGTCTGCTTGATTTTTGACTTCGATCATCTTCATTTGACGACGATCTTCTTCGGCATATTTATGAGCATCTTTCTGCATTCGCTCAATTTCACCAGATTTTAACCCTCCTGTATGGCTAATGACAATACTCTGTTCTTTCCCTGTTCCTTGGTCTTGGGCAGCCACTTTTAGAATACCATTGACATCAATTTCAAAACTGACCTCAATTTGTGGCACCCCTCTAGGGGCAGGAGGAATACCCGCTAAAAGACATTTACCTAAACTACGATTATCTCTCGCCATCGCTCGTTCCCCTTGTAAAACATGGATTTCTACAGAGGTTTGACCATCCGTTGCCGTAGAAAAGACCTGAGATTTACTGGTGGGAATAGTAGTGTTGCGTTCAATAATTTTGGTAAAGACTTCCCCTAGGGTTTCAATTCCCAAAGATAGGGGGGTCACATCCAGCAATAAGACATCTTTGACTTCGCCCCCTAAAACACCTCCTTGAATGGCAGCCCCTAACGCTACTGCTTCATCTGGATTAATTGAACGTTCCATTTGACTATTGGGAAAGACTTGCTGAATGACGCGGTGAATCGCTGGCATTCGAGTTGACCCCCCCACTAAAACCACTTTTTCTAATTCTTCTGCCTCAAGTTCACAATCATTGAGGGCTTGGGTTAGAGGTTTTAAAGTAGCTTGGGCTAAATTTTTGGTTAAGTCTTCAAACTGGGCGCGAGTTAGTTCTGTTTCTAGATGTTTAGGGCCACTATCATCGGCAGTAATAAAGGGTAAGTTAATCGAAGTCGTTAACATACTAGAAAGTTCGATTTTGGCTTTTTCGGCTGCTTCTCTGAGCCGTTGCAAAGCCATTTTATCGTTGCTGAGATCGATACTTTCCTCTTGTTTAAAATTGTCCGCCATCCACTGTACGATGGCGTTATCAAAGTCATCTCCTCCGAGATGGTTATTCCCGGCGGTGGCTTTAACTTCAAAGACTCCATTTCCCAGTTGTAAAATGGAAACGTCGAAAGTGCCACCCCCTAAGTCAAACACCAGTATATATTGTTCTTCGTCTTGCTTATCTAAACCGTAGGCTAAAGCAGCAGCAGTGGGTTCATTAATAATTCTACGTACATCTAACCCGGCAATGGTACCAGCATCTTTAGTGGCTTGTCGTTGAGCATCGGTAAAATAGGCAGGAACCGTAATGACTGCTTCGCTAACGGGTTCTCCTAGATAATCTTCGGCATCTTTTTTTAATTTTTGTAAAATCATTGAGGAAATTTCTTGGGCAGTGTAATGTTGCCCCCGAATTTCCACGTTAACCATATTATCTCTTCCTGTAACTGATTGATAGGGAACTCGCGATCGCTCTTCTGCGGTTTCGTCCCAACGCCGTCCAATAAACCGTTTGATACTGTAGATCGTATTTTCGGCATTCGTGACTGCTTGTCTTTTGGCTAACTGCCCTACTAATCTTTGATTCCCTTTACCAAAGGCCACAATACTCGGTGTTGTTCTTCCTCCCTCCGCATTAGGAATCACTATGGGTTTGCCCCCTTCTAAAACGGCGACACAGCTATTTGTCGTTCCTAGGTCAATACCAATAACTTTTCCCATAGCACTTGTTTTCTTAAATAGTTCATCATTAATCAGCTAAAAGTCACAGGAGACTTAAGAATAACAACAAAAGTAGAACCTATTCTTGATAGTTTAATGGATCGTTGTCTATTCCCTAGCTTGTAGCACTATGGTTCCTGCGACTTCTCTCCTTGATCTTTATCTTACCCATTAATTTCCCTAGTATTTTAGGGATAATTGCTTAATTTACTCGGCTGAGTTAGTTTGATCTGGGGTAGAAGTTTCGGGGTTTTCGGGGGACTCTGCAGGTTTTTCGGCTGCTACTTTAACCATAGCATGGCGTAAGACTTGGTCTCCTAACATATAACCGCGCATCAATTCTTCTATGACAGTTCCTTCAGGATATTCATCGGTATATTCCCGTAACATAGCTTCATGGTAGAGAGGATCAAAGGGTTGACCTTCTGGACGCATAGGACTTACCCCTAACCGTTTAAGACTATCAACTAGATTTTTGTAAACTCCTTGATAACTTTTGTGAATAATCGCTTCTCCATCATTATTGGGATTAATGGAGTTACGCGCCCTCTCAAAGTTATCCACGACGGATAATAGTTCTCCAATGGTTCTACATTTAACCTGAGTTTCTAAATCTTGTTTTTCTTTGGCTGTTCGTTTGCGATAGTTGTCGAACTCTGCTGTTAGGCGAATATGACTGTTTTTGAGTACATCGTACTGTTGAGCTTGTTCTTGCAGTTTGTTTTGTAGCCCTTCTAATTGTTCGGTTAAGGCTGTGATAGTTGCCTCTGGGGTCTCTGCTTGAGAAGATTCAGAGACAGGAGTAGGCGTTTCTACTTCTTCTGTTTCAACGGGTTCATCCGTTGGAGCGGTACTGTTTGTTTCTATTACAGTTTCTGTCTCAACAGTTACAGGGGTGTCCTCTGTTGCTTCAACTTCAGGGGTTTCTATGTTTTTTTCTAGTTGTTGTTCGTTTTGTTTAGTAGACATTCTGCTAAAATATATAAGCCGTCGGTATAATAAATCCTATGCTTTATTATATAGGGTAACTTGTCAGAGTTTTAAATTGATACTACCATCATTAACAATAATCTTCCCTTAAACCTATCAATATTTCCTTGAAGTAAGTCTGGTAGGTCTAGAGAATTTGAGGAATGCCGAAAGATTGTTGAGTTTGGTCGTCAATCCTAAAGCAGTTCAACTCAAAATAAAATCTTCTTACCTATCCTCACTAGCTAGTCTTATCAAAAGTGCAAGATATGAGTCTGAAAAAATTTTGGTTTAGGTTAAGGCTTTAGCCAATTGAGATAATTGTTGATTGTTTAAGACATTCCGTAAAGTCTTAGCAATATGATTAGGATCTAAACTAACTAAAATATAGGGTAATTTGGCTGAAGCTAATTGTTGTAAAGCTTCACTACACTTTATTTTATTTTCTTGTTTCAGTTCAATATAATCACTATTTTGCTTTAATTCCTTAATAATTACTGGAGCTAGGGTTGCGTAAGAATGTTGAGGATTAGCAATGGCTTTTGATGCAGTTTGAGTTAAAGTTTTCCAATTTTCAGTATCAGGAAAAATTTGCCCTAACTGAGTGCATAATTGTTGCAAACTTTGGCGATTTTGCTGATTTGCTTTTTCTTGGAATAAGGATAGCATTTGTGTTAATAAACCTTTAATCTGAGTAGAAACGTTCTCCTCATTTGAACTTTCATCTTGATTGATAATTTGATTAAGATAAGCTTGAAGTTCAACAAAGAAAGGTTCTGTTTCTTGAACAATTTGATCAGCTTCTTCTGGATTTAATCCAAAAGTTCCTTGAAGTTTCTCAATTAAATTCTGTAAAACATCATATCCTTTTAAAAAAAGAGATTCTAACTTTTGATCAGGAGAAATTTTATTTTCTCTGAGAATTTTAAACGCATCTTCTAAACGGTGAGCAATTTTTTGAATACTACTATAACCTAGCATAGCTGCTCCCCCTTTAATAGAATGAGCTGCCCGAAACATTTCATTGAGTTGTTCTTGATCTTCGACCACATTAGACAATTCTAAAAGTCCTGTTTCTAGGGTTTCTAGATGTTCTTTGGCTTCTTCAATGAAATAACCGAGTATTTTTTGCTGATCCAAAATTGTTCCCTCCTGTGATCTGTCAAATAGTTGTGACAGACAATCAAATCCTTAAGAGTACAATTTTATGATTCCCTGAAATAATTAAAAAATAACACAGGCTGGTTAAAAAGGAGGTAGAAGTTAAAAAGGATCAAAACAACAGTCCGCTTTTTGAAAATTGTTGATAGGGATGGTTAGATTTTTATATATTTTAAGCCCCATTTGCCGAAACAGCATTTATCCTAAAAGATAGAGTCAGTTTAGTTTAGAAACTATGCCCCATCTTATCTAAATTGGTTCCATTGTCGTTAAGTCGCGTGGTAATGAAAGAGATAGAACGATACTATAGAGTATTAGGATTAGAGGTTGGTGCCTCCCTTGAGGAAATTAACCAAGCTTATCGAGACTTGGCTTTTATTTGGCATCCCGATCGCCTACCAAAAGACAATGAAAGATTGTTGGCTAAAGCGGTGGCTAAATTACAAGAAATTAATTATGCTCGTGAACAACTAAAAACTCACCAATTAGTCTCCCATCCTTCAAAAACTGTCTCGTCTCCTCGAGAAACTTATTCTTCTGCTTCCCAAAGTCATTATAATCAAAATTATCAAACCTATGCCCAACGTCCCTATTATCGTGACTGGAGTGGAGCGGATTTAAAAGGGGCTAATTTGAAAGAAAAGGATCTTTCTGGACGCAAGTTAATCCAAGCAGATTTAAGTTACGCTGATCTCAGCGATAGTTTTTTGCACAAAATTAATTTAGAAAAGGCTAATCTGTTTCGGGCTAACCTGTTTCGAGCCAATTTATTACGGGCTAATTTACGATACGCTAATCTACAACAAGTTAACTTAGTAGGAGCCGATTTAAGTGGGGCTGATTTGAGTGGGGCTGATTTGAGTGGGGCAAAAGTTGGCTCAGGTAATCGAATTATGGTGAAATTAACAGGAACCATTCTCAAAGGGTCTATTCTACCTGATGGTAGTATTCATCGATAGTTCTCAAGGTATGGAGCTAAGCGGACTCGAACCGCTGACTTTCACAATGCCATTGTGACACTCTACCAACTGAGTTATAGCCCCTAAAAAGTCCCATTAGGAACTTAAGGAATAAAGCGCATTAACTACAATGCCTTAATTGATGATGTTTCGTCAAGCCCTTCAACAAAATATGTTTAATAATTGAACCAAGTGGGTAGGGAAAAGAATTAATTATGTTGTCGACTTAGCTCTAATAAAAGATTGGGCTAATTTGCGATCGCTTATATTCTTTGCAATAAATTAACTCCATGAGTATCTGTGCCACAAGTATGATACAGTCCGTAAAGAAAACTAAGATTGAGGACGGTTTCGGTTTGACGAGGGCTAGTTTTCCAAGGTTTAGGGTTATTATAAGCGTAAAAAGCTTCAACTCCATCAATGCCTAAATCGGCTGCTGCAGGAATTACTTTTGTCGCCGAATAAGGGTATCTTTCAGGATGAGCTAAAACTGCCATTCCCCCTGCTTGATGAATAGCATAGATAACCTGACTGGCCAGAGCTTGAGTTCCTTGAGGAGACTCTCCCCAGAGATAAGGTTCTATTACTCGGTGTTGAGGATTAAAACCATAGCCTAAAATATGAACTTCGATATCGAGTAAACGAGAGGTGATCTCAATTCCTGTCCATAGATGAGGTAAACTTTCTTTTGGCTGTTGAAGGGAAGTTTTCTCAAGCCATTGTTGAGCAATTTGATAACCTTCAACGGAATGATGATCGGTAATAGCGAGTCCTTTTAGTCCGATTTGAGTGGCTTGTGTAATCAGTTGTTCGGGGGTTAATTGTCCATCGGAACAGATGGTGTGCATATGAAAATTATATTCATGGGGACAACTGTGAGGGTTGAGTCTTGACCAGACTTCTTGTAACGCTTGAGTATCTTGAGACGATGGTTTCGTTGAAGTTGAAACAATCATAGTGAGTGATAGTAATCCGTTAAAGATTGCAATTTGTTACATATCGGTAACATTTCTAAGTATAAGCTGTTTTTACTGGATTGGGTGTGATCTATAATGTCAACTTTACAACTTAACCAATCGAGTCATAATAGATAGTCTTAATGTAGAAGCCTAGGACTTTAAGATATAATTGAATAGTAGAAATTGTGTTCTTGATGAAATTCTCTTAAGTCGTTCCTATGAGCAATCAACCCGATCGCATTATCATTTTTGATACTACCCTCAGAGACGGAGAACAGTCCCCAGGTGCTAGTTTAACGGTTGAAGAAAAACTTACCATTGCTCGGTCATTAGCACGACTTGGAGTCGATATCATAGAAGCAGGATTTCCTTACGCTAGTCCAGGAGATTTTAAAGCGGTTCAAAAAATTGCTCAAACCGTGGGAACAGAAAACGGGCCGACTATCTGTGGCTTAGCTAGGGCTACGAAGAACGATATCAAAACTGCAGCAGAAGCCCTTAAACCTGCCTTTAAGTCGCGTATTCATACCTTTATCGCTACATCAGATATCCACCTCAAACATAAACTGAAAAAAACACGAGAAGAAGTCTTAGCGATCGCACCAGAAATGGTGGCTTATGCCAAAACCTTCACCGATGATGTGGAATTCTCCCCAGAAGATGCAGGCCGTAGTGATCCTGAATTTATGTATCAAGTGCTAGAAGCAGCGATCGCGGCCGGAGCAACCACGATCAATATTCCTGATACGGTTGGTTATACCACCCCCAGTGAGTTTGGGGCTTTAATTAAAGGCATTAAAGACAATGTGCCGAATATTGATCAAGCCATTATTTCTGTTCATGGACATGATGATCTTGGCTTAGCCGTAGCTAACTTCCTAGAAGCGGTGAAAAATGGAGCCAGACAGCTAGAATGCACCATTAACGGGATCGGAGAAAGAGCCGGCAATGCAGCCCTAGAAGAGTTGGTAATGGCTCTCCATGTACGTCGTCAATATTTTAATCCCTTCTTAGGTCGTTCCGTGGATGCAACCGAACCGTTAACCAATATAAACACTCAAGAAATTTACAAAACCTCTCGCCTGGTATCTAACCTGACGGGGATGATTGTACAGCCCAATAAAGCCATTGTAGGAGCTAATGCTTTCGCTCATGAATCTGGGATTCATCAAGATGGGGTACTGAAAAATAAGTTAACCTATGAGATCATGGATGCAGAGTCCATTGGGTTGACCAATAATCAAATTGTATTAGGTAAACTGTCAGGCCGTAATGCTTTTCGGACTCGTTTAAATGAATTAGGTTTTGAACTCTCAGAAACTGAATTGAATAATGCCTTTCTGCGGTTTAAAGAAGTTGCAGACAAGAAAAAAGAGATCACCGACTGGGACTTAGAAGCGATCGTCAACGATGAAATTCAACAAGCTCCCGAATTGTTCCGTTTAGAATTAGTACAGGTATCCTGTGGGGATCATTCGGCTCCTACGGCAACTGTTACCCTAAGAAATCCTGAAGGCAAAGAATTAACCGATGCAGCGATCGGGACTGGTCCGGTAGATGCAGTGTATAAGGCCATCAACCGAGTGGTTAATGTTCCCAACGAGTTAATCGAGTTTTCCGTTAAGTCTGTCACCGCAGGTATTGATGCTATGGGAGAAGTCACCATCAGGTTACGGTATGAAGGTCGTATCTATTCAGGTTATGCAGCTAACACAGACATTATCACCGCTTCGGCTCGTGCCTATATTAGCGCGTTAAATCGGCTCTATGGATCGATTCAAGAGGAAAGTAAAGAAAATTCTTCTCAAGGGGTTTTAACCCCTCAAGGTTAAATCTGATATTAGAAATTAAGTCCCCTAACTGTTTGTTTTGAGCAGTTAGGGTGTTTTGTCATGTTATTTTTTAATCTTCAACACAGCAATTAAACCATGACCACAACCCCAACCCCGTTGCATCTCATATTCTAAGGTTCTCAAAGCGTAGCCTAACTGGGGTTCAATAATGTTAGCGCGAGGATCACCGTACCACATCCAACCTACATCAGCAATAACGCGATCAATGGTCATTAAAGCGAATTGTAATGGCTTAGGAAAGTCATCCCATCCTTTGATTTCAGGTAAAGAAAAATTATGGGACAGACGACGTTGTGTAAACTCAAGTAAAATATTCCAAGAGTTAATCAATTCGTGGAGTAGGGGAGTAATGAAGGGATGATCAGGAAAAATACTTGAATCTAACATTAATTCATCTAAATTAGTTCGCAAATAATCTTCATGAAGAGAATTAATAGAGCGACGAATGGGTTTTAGTTTTGAATTAAAGGATCTTGTATCGGTGTGACGGCCTACCAAAATAGAACGGTCAACTAATCTGACCACTTCAAGTTCGACCCCAACTTGAGCCGTAATTTCTTGTGTTAATTCTCTAACTTCTTCTCCAGTCCAAAAACGAATGGGGAAAGACTCAATGTCAGCCGTTTGACGGACTTCATCTGAGTAGAGATAACCCATATTATACTGACGGACTTTCTCATCTTCTGATTGAGCATACCAAAAATCAGGCCATTCAATCGAGTAGCGTCCGATGAGATCCATGACGATATAACTACCATCTCGACCATGATGGCAAATATCCCCTAATAAGGTGACTAAATCTTTTCGTGCTAAATGGGATAATGAACCGTAGGAAGAAAAATATAAATCAAAGGGTGATTCTGTCTGTTTTATTTCTCCAAGTCCTTGACTTAAATCTGCTTGTTGAAATTGAACATAGGGATGAGTTGAAAATAAGGTCTGGCCTTTTTCTACCATTGCTTGGCTAATATCTAGACCCAAAAACATAGACAAATCATCGGGGGGTAAAACTCGTTTATGTTGCAGACCTAAATCGAGGTCTCGACGGTCAATTTTTGTGAGGATATCGTAACCTTGACCCGCACCACAGCCGAGATCAACAATTCTGACTCCTTTTTGTTCGGAACGACAATTTTCAACAATTTCCCAGAGATACGGACGTAAAACAATTCGAGTTAGTTGATCTTCCCAATAGGTACGAACGTTATCATACTTACCGAATAAATTGCCAACATAGAGATCATATTTACCCTCTTTGACGGCTTGTGTATAGGTTTTGAATCCATCTAAATTAGCTGGTTTCATAAATTTTTATCTCAATAAACAATAATAATCGTTCTAAAGCGTGGTAAATTTCTCTAACATTCTTGTTCCTTTAGTAGGTTACTCCTTTGTTGTGATTTTGTACATTAAGATTCAGAAAAGTTCGATTAACTCACTTGGTGCAGCAATTTTCTTAATATGACATTATCTAACGACTCAAAAAGTTGGCCACATTTATCTCTTGACGATCCCTTGTTTGGTGAATCTTGTTTAGCATTTCTTGAGGATTTATATCAACGCTATCTTACAGTGACAGAAGGAGAGAACGCTGACTATATTCCAGAATTAGCCCAGATTAATCCCGATTTACTGGGAATTGCCATTGTTACGACCCAAGGAAAAATTTATAGTGTTGGAGATGCTTTGGAATTATTCACTATACAATCTATTGCTAAACCTTTAGTTTATGGCATGGTTTTAGAAGACTGGGGGTGGGAGTCTGTTTTTAATAAAATTGGAGTTGAACCTACGGGAGAACCGTTTAATGACATTATTGACCCCGATGAAATTCAACAGAAAAAATATAATCCGATGGTTAATGCTGGTGCGATTACGACTACCAGTTTAATTAAAGGTAACAGCTTAGAAGAACGTCAACAGCGATTATTTGAGATGTTTCAACTCTATTTTGCACGGGATGTTGAAGTGGATCAATCTATCTTTTGGTCACGAAAAACCAGGGATAATTTGAATCGAGCGATCGCTTATATGATGCTCCATTTTAATTTGATTGAAGACAATATAGAAGAGGTGTTAGACCTTTATTTTCAGCAATGTTCAGTGTTAGTTAATTGTCAAGATTTAGCGTTAATGGCTGCTACGTTAGCCAATTCGGGTTTAAATCCGATTACGGGAGAAAGGGTATTACAGTCTGACAATGCAAAACGCTTAATGAGTGTGATGTATACCAGTGGATTGTATCAATTTTCGGGTCAATGGGCTTATCAAGTGGGTTTACCAGCTAAAAGTGGCTTATCGGGGGCGATTGTGGGTATTGTTCCCCATCAAATGGGGATTGCTGTTTTTTCTCCGCCTTTAGGAGAACACAGAAAAAGTGTGCGAGGGGTGAACATTTTTAAGAAACTTTCCCATCACTTTAAACTACATATTTTTAATGAAATACAGAGTAATAAATCAAAGCATAAAGAGAAAAACAAACCTTTTCTTTTTTCATCGGAATCCCCTTCAATTAATAACTTTTTAGAGTATTTATATGCAAAATATTTACCTCTTAATGAAGGAAATAGTTATGTGAGTGAACCTGATATTACTGAAGTTGATCCTAACTGGTTTTCTATTTGTATAGTTACCACTGATGGTCAATTTTATGGAGTGGGAGATGTAGAACAATCTTTTTTGATCCAGTCTATTTCTAAGGTATTTGCTTATGGTTTGGCATTAGAAGATCATGGTAGAGATTATGTTTTAAAAACCGTTGATGTTGAACCTACAGGAGATGCTTATAATTCTATTATTAAAGTAGAAGAAAATTCTAAACGTCCCTATAATGCAATGGTGAATACAGGGGCGATCGCTATTACCAATTTAATTAAAGGAAAAAGTCAGGCACATAAGCTAAATCGTGTTTTAAAAATGTATCAACGTCATATTGGTCATCCTGTTTATGTGGATACTGGAGCGGTGGTTTCCGAGCAAACTAAAGGCGATCGCAATTGGGCGATTTCTTATTTATTGCGTAATTTTGAGATGATTTCTGGTGATATTAAAGAAACATTGCAACTCTATTTACAACAATGTTCTGTTATTATTAATTGTCGTGATTTAGCGATTATGGCTGCTACTTTAGCGAATAATGGAACTAATCCTATGACGGGAAAACAAGCAATTAACCCCGATTATATTCAGGATTTATTGAGTGTTATGTTTACTTGTGGGATGTATGATTTTGCAGGAGAATGGGCTTATAAAGTGGGGTTTCCTGCTAAAAGTGGTGTAGGTGGTGGTATTTTAGCAGTGGTTCCTGGGGTAATGGGAATTGGTGTATTTTCTCCTCCTCTTGATCAACGGGGTAATAGTATTAGAGGAATTAAAGTTTGTGAGGAATTATCTCACCATTTTCGCTTACATATTTTTGAACCGATTTCTTCTCCGATTGAGAAAAATTATTGAGGAAATTTACATTTGATTTCTATCTCGATGTTGCTTTCTGCTGTCCCTTTGCTAATATAAGGAATACCAGCTTCTCCTCCTAATTTTATACCGAATTTTAAGGTAATTTCATCGACTTCAGCAGCAGCAAAATTCTTGAAAGAATTGAGAGTATATTCTGCACAGTCTCTTATCATTTCTTGTGCTTTATCAAGTTGTTGAGTAACATCAATGGGTAAACCTCCCATTTCATCAATTCCATCATCTTCTTCAGGGGGAATTATAACAGGATTGACATCAATATTATCTAATCCTTGATCGGTTTCAAAATAGAGTTTTGTTGTTACATCAATATGGAGATTATGACATAACAAGATTTCCCAGAAAAGGAAATGCTGATACAGCAGACTACGAGATGAAAGCAGGAAAAGTAACAGATGAAGATTTATAGCATTTCCCTGACTCATGAGGTACATTATAGATTGTAATATCTATTACTGATGTACTAAAAAATGAAGCCTTATTCTATAGACTTTAGAGAAAAAATCATAGAAGTGTGGAAAAAAGAAAACCTCTCTATCAGGAATCTAGCTAAGCGTTTTGGAGTAGCGAAAAGCTTTATTCAAAAATTGCTTAAACAATATCAACAAACTGGAGATATTAGACCTTTACCGCAAGGAGGAAGCCCATCTCCTAAGCTTAATAGTGAGCAATTGGTTATTTTAGTGGAAATCATGGAAAAAAATAATGATGCAACTCTCGAAGAATTATGTGAGTTACTCTATAAAGAAACAGGAGTGCAAGTCAAAAAAACCACAATGGGAAGAATCAGCCAAAGATTGAATTATAGTGTCAAAAAAAACTTTATATGCACCTGAAAAAGACAATGAAAAAGTCCATCAAAAAAGAGTGAAGTTTTGGGAAACCATTCGAGATGTAAAGACAAATAATTTAATTTTTATAGACGAATCAGGAGTGAATTTAGCAATGCTGAGACTATACGCTAGGTCGCTAAAAGGCACGAGAGCTAGGGGAGAAAAACCCCAGAAGCGAGGCAAAAATATTTCTATTATTAGTGCATTATCCTTAGATAAAGTTCTGGCAACAAAGAATATTTACGGGTCAGTAGACGGAATTACATTTGAAGCTTTTATCCTCACAGAATTAGTACCAAAGCTATGGAAAGATGCTTGTGTTGTTATGGATAATGCTAGAATTCATCTGGGAGAAATGGTCAAAGAATCTATTGAAAAAGTCGGGGCTAATGTAATTTACCTACCTCCTTATTCTCCTGAATTTTCTCCGATTGAAAATTTCTGGTCAAAAGTCAAAGCTATTTTGAGAAAAATCAAAGCAAGAAACTATAAAGACCTAATAGAAGGTATTACATCAGCTATGTTACAAGTTACCAAACAAGATATTCGTAACTGGTTTACTCATTGCTGCTACTGTACCTCATGACTATGGGAATTGCTATATATAATGAATTAGAACTATTTTTAACTAAAAAAGCAAACAATCAACCAGCTTTAATTTATTTTACAGGTCATGGGTTTACGATCTGCGATCGCTTGGGAAGAGAAAAGGGATTTTTAGCGACTTCAAATTGTAAAGTGACAGTTAAAGATAATCAGATTATTAAACAAGATAATGCTTTACCTTTGGAGGATTTAAACTATTTAATTGAGCAAGCAAATTTAAGTGAACTGGTTTTATTGTTAGATGCTTGTCATAGTGGCAATTTTATTGAAACTCATTTAATACAAAAGAGTTTACAGATGTTTGAATATAGAAAGAATTATTATTTAATAACCGCTAGTCGTTTTTTTGAAACAGCGAAAACAATTAAAAAAGAAGACCATAGTGTTTTTTCGTGTGCAGTTATTGAAGGATTATCTGAGAGTAATAAAGATGAAACAGGGAAGATAAGTTGCGATCGCTTGTTTGATTTTGTCAATACAAAAATCGGTGGTAAGTTACAAACGCCAATGCGGATGGGAATTGGTGGATCAATTACTTTGGTTAAGCATCCTCTATCTAATAGTGAAGCAATTCCAGAAATTGAACCGATACGAGATAATAATGGTGAAATTGTTTGTCCCTATCAGGGTTTAAATGTGTTTACTGCGAAGGAAAAAGTCTTTTTCTTTGGAAGACAGCGATTAACGGAAAACATTAAACAAAAATTAGAGAATTTTGGCGTTATTCCCATTATTGGAGCTTCTGGGAGTGGTAAATCTTCGGTGGTGTATGCAGGTGTGATGGCATGGTTAGAAGTAGACAATCAAGAATGGTGTATTTTACCTACGATTAAACCAGGAATCGAACCTTTAAGCGAGTTGAGGAGAGTGTTTAAGGATTATGTCAGTTTAGATGAAGTTGAGTTAAAAGAGATTATTGAGGATGAAGAGAGAGAAATGAGCAATATTATTGAATTTTTGCCCAATTCTAAGAAATGTTTTTTATTTATTGATCAATTTGAAGAAATTTTTACCATTTGTCGTTCAGAAGACGATAGAAGACGATTTATTGAACTCATTACTGATTTTAGGAACAAAAATGAGCAAAATATAGTGATTGCGATCGCCATGAGAGCAGACTTTTTAGATCGCTGTTTACAATATCAATCTCTATGTGAAATTATCCAACATCAGGCGATTTATATGCCTCCCTTAGAAGGAAAAGATAGACAAGACATTATTATTAAACCGGCTGAAAGACAAGGATATAGAATAGAAAGTGATTTATTACTACAGTTACTAAGTGATGTAGGAAGAAAGCAAGGATTTTTGCCTTTATTGGAGTTTGCTTTGTTGCTTTTATGGGAAAAACGAGACGAAGATAATAAAGTGTTGACGTTAGATGCTTATAAAAAGTTGGGAGAAGAAAGATCCCCCCTAACCCCCCTTAACCAAAGGAAGAATGATGTGTCAAAAACAGGGTTAACAAAAGCTTTGAATATTTATGCAGAGAAAGTGTATAACTATCAAGACTTTAACAGGGATAATCCTCAAAAAGAGCGAACAGAGATAGAAAAAGAGTTAATTAAGTTGATTTTTCTGCGATTAATTCGTACCAATAATCAAGAACAAGATACTAGACAACGACAACCAAAAGAAATTTTATTAAACATTGCCAATGAAGACGAAGAAAAGCAGAAAATTCTAGAAAAACTAATTTATGGTAAGCAAGGATTAGTTAATGCTCGTTTATTAGTTACAGGTAGTGATATATCTTCTAAGAATATTCATAGTGTATGGGTTGATTTAGTACATGAGGCATTAATTGAAGGATGGCAAAGATTTAAGCGGTGGCGAGAGGAAGATAGAGATTTATTGCGACTTAGTGAAAGATTAGAAGATCAACGCCAACAATGGCTAAAAAATCCCATTGATGAAAATTTAATGATGGGAGGGTTGTTAATGCAGGTAAGACAGCAATGGGAAAAGTTACAGCCTTATTTACTGTATCCCACTGAAGCAGCAGAATTTTATAGGGAGAGTGATGAATATGAACAAGAACAGCGTGAGAAAAGAGAAGAATTAGAAATCAAACTTCAAAAAATGTCTCGTCTAACTTATCTTGATGGTTTAACGGAAACATATAACCGTCGCTTTTTTCAACAAGAGTTACAAAAACAATATCAACTGACAAAGGAAAATAGCAGTTTATTATGCTTAATTTTAGCAGATATAGATTATTTCAAACACTACAACGATACTTATGGTCATTTGCAAGGAGATGAGTGTTTAAAAAGGGTTGCAAAAACTCTTAAATATATAATGAATTCTTATCAAGATTCCTCCGTCTGTCGTTTTGGAGGAGAAGAGTTTACCATCATATTACCAAATACCTCAAGCTCTGAATCGGAAAAAATTGGAGAGAAGATATTAAAGGCAGTCCATCAACTGAAGATACCTCATAAAAATTCACCAATTAAGCCTTACGTTACTTTGAGTTTAGGAATCGCAACTGTTAATTCTAATCAACTATTAGAGTCATTTTCGATGCAGGATTTAATTATGGAAGCTGATAACGCTTTATATCAGGCAAAACAGCAAGGACAGGGTTGTTAGATTATGGTAAATTATGAACAAATTTATGCTTAATAGAACTATCTAAATATATTTCCAATTGATTATTCTTAAAGGATAGCCTAATAATTGAATTTTTTTATAATGTTTAGTATTGTTAGTAACCAAAATTAAGTTATTGGATATAGCAATTGAGGCTATTAATACATCAGCTAATCCAATCGGTTGACCATTCTTTTCTAATTCTGCATTAATCAAGCCTAATAATTCAGCACTTTTTAGGTCTACGGGTAATATTTCTATTTGTTCTAAATCTTGTAAAAATTCTCTAACCCGATCATCTCGATTAATTTTTTTCCATCCCTTAATAATTTCCGAAACGGTGATTACTGAGATAGTATATTTTTTAAAGATTGTTTTATAAGCAATAGCTTGTGTAATGACATTAATATTTTTACCTTTCCTAATTTCTGAAAATATATCTGTATCTAGTAAACATTTTTGACTCATAAACAATCACTTTTTAGATTCTATTATGAACAATTTCTGCCATAATTTCGTCAACAAGTTCAGCATCATTTGACCACTTTCCAATTGATGAATCATTCATTATTTCGGGTTGAGTTAATTGTTCAACCATCGCTTTAATTAAGTCAGAAACTTTACAATGATGGGTTTTTGCTAATTGTTCAATCTTCTCGTAGGTTTTTTCGTCTAGTTCAATTTCTAATCTTTTCATTGATTTTTTTACACTAGATTTTTGTCTATTGTAACATAAAATATAGTTATTCTATTTTTACGAATTTTACGAAAATAAATGACACCAGTTCTCAGAAATAGCGAGTAAGGTTACTTCGGGGTATTTTTAGTAAAAGTGAAAGCTTACAGTTTATATTACCCCTCACAATGACTATTTAAGTATCCAGTTACTTTTGAGAATTGGTATTAGTTTAATAAGTCAAAATTTGAAGTACGAAAATTTGTTTTTTTCGAGTCATGCTATTCAACAAATGTTTTTTCGACGGATTACTAAACAAGACGTGAAAACTGCTATTAATTATGGAGAAGTTATTGAAGAAAAACCTAATGATAGTCCCTTTCCTAGTTATTTAATTCTAGATTTCATTAACTGCAAACCAATTCATGTCGTTTTGTCTTATGATAAAGTTTAAAAAATAGGATATATAGTCACTGCTTATATTCCTGATCATCAATTATGGACTAATAATTTTAGAAAACGGAGATAATGATTATGGAATGTGTAATTTGTAAACACGGAAAAACTAAACCAGGATTTGTTACCGTAACATTAGAAAGAGATAACTGTATTATCATTTTAAAACAAGTTCCGGCAGATGTTTGCGAAAATTGTGGTGAATATTATTTAAGTGAGTTAGTCACAGAAACAGTTTTAACAAAAGCTGAAGATGCAGTTAACAAAGGGAGTGAAGTCGAAATTATTCGATATGTTGCTTAAACTAATATAGTTTTAACGAATAAAAAGAATTAGTTTTTACCCAAAACATTGAGTCGCCAAAGGATTAGATAATTCTATCCTTCGCAAAATCTCTGGATTGACTTCTACCCAAACCGTCGCCCCACAGGGTTTCGGATGGTCAGGACTATACACCACTGTACATAAACCTCCTAAAATCTCAACTTTGTCGCAATATCGTTCTTTTATACCTTCCCTCACACAAATAACAGGCTCTCTTTCCGCTTTATGATGATTATCTCGAATTCTATTACTATTCACATGAATATAAGTGGTAGCTCTTTGGGGACGCTTGCGCCAGGTTCCCTTACGACCTCGTTCTGTTGGTATAACTTGGGGCATATCATGCTCTAGGAACGGAATTTGCCAAAATCGCCCCTCTTTAAACGCTCCTTTGATTCTCCCTGCATATAATAACTGTTGTACCCGTTGACGGGAAATACCTAACAGATAAGCAGCTTTTGCAACACGAACGTACATCATAATAGTAATAACCTAGCGCTAGATTTAATCATATCCGAATACTATATCTGAATAGAAGATTAAAATTCTTTTACCTGCTTCTGCTGTAAAAACTCAGCAAAATCCCGAACTTCTACTACTTTTTCGTCGGATAACTCATCAAGCAAACTTAACAAATGTCCTCGAACACTTATCATTTCTGACGCTTTTTGAACTAATTCTAATTGGTGAGGATAAACTGTCTCAACTCCAATGGTTTCCATGAAAGACTCCTTCTCTTGGAAAGCAACTGATACAAAATTTTCTGACTCATTATATTTAACCCATCGACCAAATAACTCGACTAAATAAGCTTCTCCTTCATTAAACACTTCAACAATTGTACCCAGAGTTCCCACAGGTGCTATTCTTCCATCGCTCAAGGAAACACCTTCTTTTAATTTGACTGAATCAAAAAGTTTGTAAGGCATAATTATAATCCTCCTAAAGAATCAGGGACTGCGGTGACAAACCTGGCTATATCTTCATTGAATCGTATAATCCAAACAGTACGGATTCGTCGCGATAATCCATGAAGCCCCGTAATTCTGACATAAGTGCGATACAGATAACCAAAATTATTTTGTCCTTGGAATTGTAACATGAGAGGAGAAACCTTTGACAAAATAGCCTCTCGAATTGCCTCGGCTGATTCAAAACCCATGTAAATCCGCCAAAAGCTTTGTTTGTCACCCCCAACGCCTTGGCTGGTTTTATAGGTCAGGAGATATTCAGCTTTAGCCCAAGAAAATTCAAACCGTGTTGCTGAAGTCATAAAAAGGGTTATCTGACTTAGCTTTAAATTGGACGTTCTGCCCAACGGGCAACATTATTTAAGATAGCTGTAGGGTTGTCAAACACCTCCATGAAAATTTGATGATAGTAACATTCTTCTGCCGATCGCAAATTAACATGGTTATGTTCTTTTTGATAAGCTTGTGCCTGTTCTTCACTCATCACATCTTTTAAAGTATCCACTAATAGATCCACCGTGCCACTGCCTTCGTCAAATTGTTCTTTTTTGCGCCAAACAATTTCATCGGGCAGAATATCTTCAAAGGCTTTTCTTAAAATCCATTTTTCTATGGGTGGATTACCTCTCAGTTTAAGATGCGCTGGAATTTTTTGACCTAATTCAATCATTTTCAAGTCTAAAAATGGCACTCTTCCCTCAATAGAATGAGCCATCGTTAAGCGATCAACCCGTTGCAAATTAATATTATGTAAACTAGAAACTGATCGCCTTAATTCTGTGTGTAAAATATCATCACTAGGAATATCTTTATAGTAAGTATAGCCAGCAAATAGTTCGTCAGCCCCTTCTCCTGTGAGAATCACTTTCACATATTGGGCTGCTAAACGAGAGGTAAAATAACAGGGGATCGCACTTCTAACTAAATCTTGATCAAAGGATTCTAGGGCATAAATAATCTCAGGAAGTTTCGCGATCGCTTCAGAGGGTGTGATTAAATATTCATGGTGAATAGTTCCTAAATAATCCGAAACAAAACGGGCTGCTTTAATATCTTTACTCCCTTCTACTCCTACAGAAAACGTATGTAATTCAGATTTATGTTTTTTAGCGATCGCTGCAATAATACTACTATCTAATCCTCCCGAAAGAAATGCCCCTAATGGTACATCAGCCATCAACCTTTTAACAACTGAAGCTTCTACAGTTTCCTGAATTTCTTTAACAATATCATCGACATTAGCATCCATTTCTGGGGGAATATCAGGTAACTTATAATAAGTTGAAAATCCCGTTTCTGAAGAGAAGAAAGTGCCGGGGGGAAATTCTTTTACCTCTTCGCAAAATTTAGTAATGGCTTTTAGTTCTGAAGCAAACCAAAAATTACCATCTTTTTCACTGTAATATAAAGGCTTAATGCCAATGGGATCACGAGCAGCAATAAATTTATTATTATCAATAATGGCAAAACTAAACATCCCATCCAATTCAGGGATAGCGGTTATATTTTTGTCGTCATATAAATGTAAAATTGCTTCGGTATCGCTTTTCGTAACGAATTGATATTTTGACTCTAAATCTGAAAAAAGTTGAGGATAATTGTAAATTTCTCCATTACCGATAATTGCTTTTTTCTCATCTCCATAAATGGGTTGATCCCCTCCTTCAACATCCATAATACTGAGTCTTTGATGGCCTAAAATTCCTGAGCCATCAGGAACCACAAAAATTCCTTTTGCATCTGGTCCACGATGAACTAGACTTTCCATCATCGCCTCAATATTACCCTGACTGGTTTTTCCCCAAATCCCAGCAATCCCACACATAAGCTTTCTTGGTTGGTTATCCAATAATTATATTTTGAATTCTATTGTACTAGACTCAGCAAAAGAGACTGTTTTTGTTTTTACTTTCTTCACTTTTAGAGCGTCATTTCCATACTGGTTAGGTCTCGAATTTTTTAGTTTTTGGGAACAGGGAATAGGTTTACAATGAGCTTAGTCGAAGTGGAATAGGGAACAGTTTGATTCGTGTGATTTTAGGGTTTAATCCGATTAAACCCCTAATCATAATTAAGGTTCTTCTCCTGGTTCTAAAATGCGTTGAAATAAATAGCCTGTTCCCCTAGCAGTCAAAATTAATTCAGGATTACTCGGATCATCTTCCAATTTTGCTCTTAAACGAGATATATGCACATCCACTACTCTAGTATCCACATGACGTTCCGGAGTATAGCCCCAAACTTCTTGTAAAATTTCAGAACGGGAAAAGGGTTCCCCTGAACGACTGACGAGTAACTCTAATAAACTAAATTCCATCCCCGTCAAACGAATGCGTTCATCGCCTTTATAAACTTGCCGTTTATTGGTATCAATTTTAATCGAGGCAATGGAAATAACTCCAGAACTGGGAATACCCGGTGCGCCATTTTTTTCAACTCGTCTAAGAACTGAACGAATTCTCGCTTCTAATTCTTTGGGAGAAAAAGGTTTGACCACATAATCATCAGCCCCTAATTCTAACCCTGTAATGCGATCGGCTACATCTCCTAAAGCGGTTAACATAATAATAGGAATGTCTGATTCTTTGCGTAACTCTTGACAAACTCCATAACCGTCTAACTTAGGCATCATCACGTCTAATACCACTAAGTCGGGAATGGCTTCATGAAAGATGTCTAACGCTTCCTCTCCGTCGGCTGCGGTAACCACATCATAGCCAATCATAGAAAGACGGGTTTCTAGAATGCGACGAATACTAGCTTCGTCATCAACGACTAAAATTTTCTCTTTATGTGTTTCCAATTTTGGCCAAGCTCCCTAATACTAAGTAAAATTGCTAATCTTTAAGTTAAATGGTTTCCCATTGATCTTCCTAAGATCCAGAATATCCCTTTTTTGCTATCCTTAAGCCTCAATTCTTGCTTTAGAATCTAAACATAATCTGAGTTTAAGGCGGGTTATCCTCTTAATACTCCTTATCATTTTCTAGGGTCTTTTTGTTGAAATCCAGTATTTTTTTAATTTTTTTAACGTTTCTTTAAATTTCATTATGGCTAAAACACGAACTATCTACATTTGTAGTGCTTGTGGTGCAGAATCGGTTCAATGGTTTGGTAAGTGCGAAGCTTGTCAGTCCTATGGAACCCTAGAAGAACAAATGGTTAGCACCTCGAATTCTCCTGTGGGAGTCGCCAGAGGTGGCTGGCAATCTAACGGCAGAACAGATCATCGTGCCAATGTTGCCCCAAAACCTCGTATTTCTGTCTCTTTTAATGATATTACCGAAGAAGAACAAGCTCGTTTTCAATCCGGTTATGGGGAATTAGACCGAGTGTTAGGGGGTGGTGTGGTTCCTGGATCTTTGGTTTTAATTGGGGGAGATCCTGGCATTGGTAAATCTACATTATTATTACAAACCGCTAACCAATTATCCCAAAGATTACCCCGTATTTTATATGTTTCGGCTGAAGAATCAGGCCAACAAATTAAGTTAAGGGCTTCTCGTTTAGGAGTAGCAGAAGCCAGTAGTGTGAATGAAGCTAAAAAAGCAGACAGTAATGGCAAAAATGGCAATGGCAAAGTTGCTAAAAAGAAAGAGAAGGACTTAGATAAGGCTAACCTTTTCATTCTCCCAGAAACGGACTTAGAAGAGATTTTACGAGAATTAGAATCCTTACAACCTCAAGTGGCCATTATCGATAGTATTCAAACCTTATACTTTGCTGCGTTGACTTCTGCGCCGGGTTCAGTTGCCCAAGTTAGAGAATGTACCTCCGCTTTGATGCAAGTAGCGAAACGGGACAATATCACTCTGTTTATCGTTGGTCATGTTACCAAAGAAGGGGCGATCGCAGGGCCAAGAGTTTTAGAACATTTAGTGGATACGGTACTCTATTTTGAAGGCGATCGCTATGCTTCCCATCGTCTGTTGCGATCAGTTAAAAATCGTTTTGGAGCAACCCATGAAATCGGTATTTTTGAAATGGCTGAACATGGGTTAGTGGAAGTAGAGAACCCCTCAGAATTATTCTTAGGCAACCGAGATGAGTTTGTTCCTGGAACGGCAACCGTTGTCGCTTGCGAAGGAACTCGTCCTATTGTGGTGGAGTTACAAGCGTTAGTGAGTCCCACCAGCTATGCGTCTCCTCGTCGCTCTACTACGGGAGTGGAATATAGTCGCTTACAACAGATTTTAGCCGTGTTGGAGAAACGGGTAGGGATACCGTTATCCAAATTAGACGCTTATGTGGCTTCTGCCGGGGGTTTAGGGGTAGAAGAACCGGCTGCTGATTTAGGGGTAGCGATCGCCGTTGTAGCGAGTTTTCGAGACAGGGTAGTTGATCCTAGAACCGTATTAATTGGGGAAGTTGGCTTAGGGGGACAGGTTCGTTTAGTCGCTCAAATGGAATTACGGTTAAAAGAAGCAGCAAAATTAGGATTTAAACGGGCGATCGTTCCCAAAGGACAGAGTTTTGCTGATGATATTGGCATCGAAATTGTCCCAGTTGGTAAAGTAATTGATGCTATTATTGCTGCGATTCCTCCTCAACAAAAGTTCGGTAAAGATTTAGAGGAGTTTGCAGAAGAAGAGCATTCTGAAGACTTTTAAACCTCAGAAAATTTATGGTTAATTATCAATCTAGAAATCAAAATTTTATTATTAATGCTATTAATGATTTCATTAAAATTGCTAATAATAAAGGCATCCCCGATGACACCATTTATAAATTAGGGAAAAATCGGTACATAGTAGTTCTCATATTTGTCTTTGTACCTTACAAGTATAGGGACTGCTATAATTATAATGCTTGAGATTGATATAAGTAGTGAAGTTGACAATTAATGAGTCGCTCTTCACTAATGGAATAGTTTGAAAAACTAATATTCAATGCCTCGATATCGGCGTTTTTTCTCTTGTAATTGATTACTGTTTTTAGCTGTGATTTTAGTAGATTGGGTAACTGGTTTTAGCTCTTTGTTAACTAAAGTGAGTTGATTGCTTTTTAATAATCTTAAAAGAGTCTCCCAAGTTTCTTGAGAATACTCTTTTAACCATCCTTCTGCAATCTTTATTCCTTCTGATGGGTTAACATCAAAACGCATAAACAATATAGTTAACACATTATTTTGGTGCTTGTCGATCATTTGAGTCGTTTCCGATATCATTTTGATGTCTATTAGTATTCCCTTGAAGACACCAAAAATTAAACTAAAATCAACATTTTTCACTTAGGTTGCACAATTAACACAGAACAATGAGCATGATGTAACACATAATTACTAACACTCCCTAAGAAAAATTCTTCGAGTCCAGAGCGTCCCCTATGACCAATAACAATGACATCGGCGTGCCATTCATTGGCTATTTTACAAATTCTCGATCCAGGATTACCATAAATTTGTTTATAGTCTATTTTAATATTTGTTTCTATTGCTTTCTTTTGATAAGATTCTAACATTTCGTTTCCAGATGTTTCAAAAGCTTGCCATTGTTCTTTCCAGGTTTCTAGGGTTAAATCATTACCGGCTGCCGGATACATTTCTTTAAGATCAGGAGGAACTGGTAAAGGACTATTTTCTTCTTCTCCTGAGAGAATATGTAGCAATAATAATTGTGGATTTTTTTCTTGTGTTGCTAATGATAAGCCGTGGTCAAAGACTGTTTCTGCCATTTCTGACATATCTAACGCGATTAAAATTTTTTGATACATGGTTTTTCTAAAGATAAATAGCTTGATTGTGAATACTCTATTGAACTAAGTATTAGAAAGTGTTTGTTCTATGAACATGAAAACCCAGTTTTGTAAGGTGGGCAAAGTTTTCTATTTTACGGGTAGTCTAGATTGATCGCTGATTTACCCACCCTACCCTCTTAGATTAAATTATATTTTTCAGAGACTTAATTGTTTTAAGTCTCTATCACAAGGTTCTAGGCCATCACCATACCACCATCAACATTAAACACTTGTCCGGTAATATAAGCGGCCGCTGGATCGGTGGCTAAAAATCTCACCATTCCTGCAACTTCTTCGGCGGTTCCTAACCGTCCCAAAGGGATAAATTGAAGGATATCGTCTGTTTTGACTTTCTCAGTCATATCGGTGACAATAAACCCAGGAGCAACGGCATTGACAGTAACACCACGACTAGCCACTTCTTTGGCCACTGCTTTGGTTAAACCGATCACCCCGGCTTTAGCTGCGCTATAATTCGCTTGACCGGGGTTGCCCATTTCTCCTACCACCGAAGAAATATTGATAATACGCCCTGTTTTCTGCTTTAACATGGGTTTAGTAACAGCTTTGGTACAGAGAAAAACCCCGGTGAGATTGAGATCGATCACCGCTTGCCAGTCTTCGGGTTTCATCCGCATTAAGAGAGTATCACGGGTGATCCCTGCATTGTTAACTAAAATATCGATGCGTCCAAACTTATCTAAGGTGGTTTTGATGAGGTTATCTACCTGTTCGCTTTGGGATACATCTCCTTGGACAGCGATCGCTTCTCCTGAGCTTTCTGTGATCTGTTTTACCACTTCGTCGGCTGCGCTGCTAGAACTGGCATAGTTGACCACGACTTTGACACCCAGGGTTCCCAATGTTACGGCGATCGCTCGACCGATACCCCGTGATGCTCCGGTAACAATGGCCACTTGTTCGCTGAGGGGTGGGGCGACAGTTGACATAATACTTACCTTTTCTCGATTGCTTGACAATTATATTATGTTTTGAGGTGAGAATCTCCAAACCCTCCACCTCCAGGAGTTTCTATAATAAAATTATCTCCAAATTCCATTTCTATCGTTGCGGTACTATTTAATATTTCTTTTGTTCCATCTTTGCGTTTAACCCAATTTTTCCCAACTTTTCCGGCTTCTCCTCCAGCTAACCCAAAGGGAGAAATAACTCGATGACTTGATAAAATATTAGCGGTCATGGGTTCTAAAAATTTGATGTTTCTGATAACACCATTCCCTCCAGAATATTGACCTTTTCCTCCGCTATTTTTTCTAATTTTAAATTCCTCTATTAACACAGGATAACGAAATTCTAAGACTTCAGGATCAGTTAATCGAGAGTTGGTCATGTGAGTCTGTACTGCGTCAGTTCCATTAAAGTTAATTCCAGCACCAGAACCACCACAAATTGTCTCGTAATATTGATAGGTTTCGTTACCAAAAGTGAAATTATTCATAGTTCCTTGAGAGGCTGCTAATATCCCTAAAGCTCCATATAAAGTATCAACAATCACTTGAGAGGTTTCTACATTTCCAGCAACCACAGCAGCCGGATATTTAGGGTTTAACATACTACCTTCAGGAATGATTAACTGTAAGGGTTTAAGACAGCCGGCATTGAGGGGAATATCATCATTGACTAAGGTACGAAATACATATAAAACCGCAGCTTGTGTGACAGCTTTGGGGGCATTAAAATTATTATTTAATTGTTCGGATGTTCCTGTAAAGTCAATGGTTACACTACGAGTTTGATTGTTAATTGTCACTTTAACTTTAATCACTGCTCCCTGATCCATTTGATAATTAAATTCCCCATCAGTCAGAACCTCAATGGCTTTTCTGACACATTCTTCGGCATTGTCTTGAACAAACTTCATATAAGCTTGTACCGTTTCTAACCCATATTGACTAACCATTTTTTGCAGTTCTTGAAGTCCCTTTTCGTTGGCTGCAATTTGTGCCTGAAAATCAGCAATATTTTGTTCAGGGTTTCTCGCTGGATAATGATTATCAGCTAAAATATCTCTTACTTTTTGTTCTCGAAACTGCCCTTTTTCCACCAATAAAAAGTTATCAAATAAGATCCCTTCTTCTAAAATTGAAGTAGAATGAGGTGGCATCGAACCCGGTGTAATTCCCCCAATATCTGCTTGATGTCCACGGGAAGCAACATAAAACAAAATGTGTTGATTGTTATCATCAAATACAGGAGTTATAGCAGTGACATCGGGTAAATGAGTTCCGCCATTATAGGGATTATTAGAGAGATAAACATCCCCAGGTTGTAGCTTATTTTCCTTATCTTGAATAAGACTTTTAATACTTTCGCTCATACTGCCTAAATGAACAGGAATATGAGGTGCATTTGCCACTAATAACCCTTGTTGATCGAAAATTGCACAAGAAAAGTCTAGCCGTTCTTTAATATTAACTGAAGATGCCGTATTTTGTAGAGTAATTCCCATTTGCTCAGCAATAAATTGATAGAGATTTTTGAAGATTTCGAGGTAAATAGGATCAGGTCGAGATAAATTTAACATAACAAGTAATAGAATTTAATGGTTACTATTTTTAAAATTTCATTTTGAACAGAACCCCCAAAGGAACTGTAGAAGGAATCAATCAAACAATTGAGTAATTGAGTTAATTAAGAGGAGGGGTTATATCCTAAACAATTTTAATAATTTTAGACATAGAGTCTTGCTAAATTGGTATTTTTGTTAGTAATTTATCATAATCAATCTAGAAAAATCTAATTTTTTGAATAAAAATTATTAATGTCCTTTTCTATCGATTCAATTACTTTTTTAATAGGATCTTTTAAACTAGGACTAATTTCTAATCCTAATCCTAAATTTTCTGCTTCAATTAAATAAACCGTTACATCATTAGGAAACTCCTCTTTAAATATTTTTCTTCCTGCTGCTAAAGCATGATCCCAACGAAAATCATGTAAACTATAACTAGGTTCGGGTAATTCTTCTAGTTCTTCTCCTGGTACTTTATAAATAGTTCCTGGCTCTGAATCTGTCGAACAAGCATCAATAATAATTAATTTTTCACTTCCTCTTGCTTGAAACATCACTTCCATTCCAGCAGTCCCGCAATCATAAATTTTTAGATTACATAAGTTAGCGTCTTGAAAAATCTTTTGTAATTTCTGAGCAATGATAACGCCAACTGCATCATCACATCGATTAAGATTACCGCAACCAATTACTGTCAACATCTCTTATCTTTTTAATTTAGATTATTAGCTATTATAGTTATAGCTATCCAGTTACTAAAATTAAAACAAAATTATTGCCTTTAACTGAAAATAGTTAATAAACCCTCAAGTAATTTATTATTATCTTCAACTGTGCGGACTGCGATGCGAAAATAGCGATCGCCTAAGGTTTCAAAACTTAAGCAATCTCGGATTAATATACGATACTTTTGTAATAATTTTAGTTGTAATTGAGAACTCGGAATTTGAGTTTTAACTAAGATAAAATTAACAGAACTAGGAATCGGTTCTAAACCTTGAATTTGTGATAATCCTGTGAATAATTGTTGATAAGCTGATAATAGCCATTGTCTGGTTTGTTGGGTAAACGCTTCATCTTGAATAGCAGCAATACCAGCATGAACCGCTAAACTATTGACCGGCCAAGGATCACGCCAGGTTTGCCATTGTTGTAAACGGTGAGGATGAGCGATCGCATAACCTAACCGCAGACCCGGAAGACTATAAAATTTAGTCAGCGATCGCAAAATCACTAGATTCGGATAGTCTTCAATGACAGGAATTAAACTTTGTTGTTGAGAAGGGGGGACAAAATCCATAAATGCTTCATCAACCACCACTAAGTTAAACCGTTCTAATAGGGATAATAACGTCTCTGTGGTGAATAATTTACCTGTTGGATTATGAGGATTATTAATAATAATCCCGGCATCAGTTTCGGGACAGTTATCCAAAAGATCAAAACAGTTAGCGGTTTGCCAAGGAAAAGAAATAGGGGTAATGGTTGCCCCAAATGCTTGTAACCCTCGCCAATAATCCCTAAATCCAGGAGTCATGACATAAGTTTGTTGTTCCTGTGCCAATTCCCGGCCAGCCCAGGTTAATAACTCTGCTGCCCCATTCCCCGGTAAAATCCAATCAGAGGGCAATTGATGCCATTGTGAGAGAGCTTGTCTCAATTTTAGGTAATAGGGGTCAGGGTAATGTTTAAGAGTGTCTAAAGCCGTTTGGATAGCTGCTAGAACAGATTGAGGAGGACCGAGAGGATTAATACTAGCAGAAAAATCTACAATAGAAGAAACTGGACAGCCGATTTGAGCAGCTGCCCAGACTAAATTACCACCATGAATGGGTTGTTTCATCTGCCGAAAACTACTTTTTCGGCGCAACCCGTTCTTTAAACAACTTCCCGGCCGAAAAAGCAGGGACTTTAGTAGCAGGAATACTCATTTTTTCATTGGTTTTGGGGTTACGTCCCTCACGAGCTTTGCGATCGCGGGCTTCAAAGGAACCAAAACCCACTAGAGTGACTTTATCATCTCCCGCCACTGCTTCCATAATTGTCTCTATGGTGGCACTAATTACGGTTTCTGCTTGTTTTTTGGTGACTTCAGCCTTATTAGCGACTGCATCAATTAATTCACCTTTATTCATCGAATAATCTCCTGATATTGTGTGTTATGTCCTATGGTGTTTTGGCACATCCTAATAAAAAAAGGATGAATTATAAGTAATATTTATAGACATAAATCGCCAAAATCCCCATAGGCTAAATGTTTCACTGCATTATTCTAAGCCGAATTGTCCCCAATCGATCCCTTAAAACAGTAATTTATATAGATTTTTTGTATTTCAGTTCAAATCAATTAAGTCAATAGAAGGAAAGTTTAAGGATTTTTTGCCAATGAGATAGGGGATAGCGATAACATAGAGAGACATCAGTCGCTAAACAAAGCAACCTAGGAGAGAGATTGTGAATAATTATTCTCCAAAACTACTATGGCTCAATAATTCTGGGTTAGGGTGTTTATTAAATTTACTTTTATTGGCCATCTTATTAGTCTCTGTTGGCTTGGGATGGGTGGTTAATGGGTTTTTGATTTTATTGGGGGTGATTTTAATTACGCCTGTGATTGGATTATGGATATTACGATGGTGGGTTCAGCGTAACTTAGTCGAAAATCAATGTCCCGTGTGTAGCTATGAATTTACAGGGTTTAATGGGGTAGACACGCGCTGTCCTAGTTGTGGTGAAGCACTAGAAATTGAAGAGGGTAAGTTTAAACGGGTGACTCCCCCAGGAACTATTGATGTGGATGTGGTTGATGTCTCGGTCAAACAATTTGATGATCCTGATTAAGCCTCGATTGTTACATAATTTAAAGTTCTACCACAATTTTTATGAGGAGATTCTACCACTGCGGTAAACTAGCCCTTAATCCTGACTATTTTTACAACAGACAGATAAGATACTCTTAAGTCTTTGTTCAGTTGGGAAACCTCGACTAGAATTCATTTTAGTTGAAGTGCTTGACTAAGGAGAACACTCGGTTAAGGAGCCGGAATCAATGTCACACAAAGTTAAAATCTACGATACCTGTATTGGTTGTACTCAGTGCGTTCGCGCTTGTCCCCTAGATGTTTTAGAGATGGTTCCCTGGGATGGTTGTAAAGCAAGTCAAATTGCTTCATCTCCCCGAACAGAGGATTGTGTCGGCTGTAAACGATGTGAAACAGCTTGTCCTACGGATTTCTTAAGCATCCGTGTCTATCTTGGGGCAGAAACAACCCGCAGTATGGGATTAGCCTACTAAAAAACCTGCAATTAAACTTGTCATTTATGACATTTCCCCCACCTAATCGACAAATAGATTAGGTGGGACTTTTATTTTTTATTTTTACTCACATATTGCTACTTCTAGTTCTCAAGAAAGATGTATTACATTAGAGGTCAAAGATAAAATTTAAAAAACTTAGACTAAATTTTAGGAGCGATTAATTATCATGAATATTATTGCCTGGATTATTTTAGGTTTATTAGCCGGGGCGATCGCTAAATTTATTTTTCCTGGTCATCAGGGAGGTGGCTTTATAGCCACAATGTTTCTCGGAATTATTGGGGCATTTATTGGCGGAACCCTAATGACTTTCATCCGCACAGGAACCCTACAATTGGTTGGAGCATCTCTAAGCATTCCAGGAGTTGTTATTGCTGTATTAGGGGCAATTATTGCTATTTGGCTCTGGGGTTTAATTAATCGTGGCTAACCTTTGCTCACACTTAATCTGAATAAGATAACTTTTACCATTTTCGTAGGGGTCAACAATCGTTGACCCCTATAACATTAATTTCCTAGTTTTGTTTGATGTTATTTAACCACTCTCGCAGTTGTTCGCCAGCCACTTCTCGTCCTCCTAACCCAAAGGCTAAGGCAATGGCTGCAGCAATACCACCCACTAATAAGCCAAAGGCTAAATTGACGATATTGGGAGCAATTCCCATCTGTTGCAAGGCCATGGCCACCACAAAGATGAGGATAGAAATGCGAGCCGTATGGCCTAAAAATTTAGCTTGACGAGTGCCTGAGTTGGTAATGAGATTAAAGCAAAAATTAGCCAAGTAGAGTCCCACAGCTAAAACAGCCAGTCCTACCAAAACTTGACCAGCAATAGCTAACAACGCCCCAACTACTACTCTTAACGCTTCGATTTTAAGGATATCTACCGCCGTTAAAGACGCAAGTAACATCACAACAACTAAAACAACAATCCCGGCGATTTCTGAAGGGGTTCGGGTTGAAGTCGTAGGCGTTGGAATGGTATCAGTTGAAGTTGCAGGCGGTACAGTGGGAGGAACTTCAGTCGTATCGATTGGAGTTGCGGGAGTTGGGGCGGTTGTAGGAGTTGGAGGCGTTGTAGGAGTTTGAGCAATACCCAACCATTGAAAAATGTTGTTGAAGCCAACACTTCTTAAGACATTCGTTACCATGTCTGAGAGATACTGTCCTCCCACATAAGCTAACCCTAAGACCACTGTGGCTGCAAATAATTTGGGCAAGAGATTTAAGATTTGATTGAGCATATCCGTTGCTGGTTCGGAAATAGCGTCAATTTGCAGCGCGTCTAAAGCAGTAATTGCAACAGGAATTAAAATGAGGACATTAACAACGGTGCCAATGATATTGGATAAGGAGTTGCCAGTGGGATCACTGGATAAGCCGAATTTTTCCCCAACTTGGTTTAGGGGAGTTGTGGCTAATAAACTGCTAACCACCCGTTGTACAATTTTAGCCACAACCCAGCCCACGGCTGCAATAATGACAGCAGCGAGAATATTGGGAATAATGGCTAAAATTTCATTTAAGAGTCCTTGTACTGGTGCTAAGGTTCCTTCTAACTGAAGGGTACTGAGAATCGAGGGTAAAAACAGCAGAATAACCAACCAGTAAACCGCATTACCGATGGTTTGGGACACAGAAATTTGCTCGCTGTCTCCTCCTAACCGTTGTTCTAGATTAAAGGTAGCTAAAACACGGGTAATGAGTGTTTTTGATAAGGCAGCTAAGACCCAAGCAATAGCCACAAGGATTCCGGCCCCTAAGAGTTTGGGTAAGAAATTGGTAATTTCTCCGAGAAGACTATTGAGAGGTTCATAAACTGCCTCAAGTTGCAGCGTGTTTAAAAAAGCAACAACAGCGAAGAGAATGATTAGCCAATAAGCAAAATCAGAGACCCATTTTTCGATGGGAATTGAACTACCAGAGGAATCATCTCCAGCAATCCAAGCAGCGATTTGATTATCGATTTCGGTACTATTGAGAACTTTTTTGACAATGCCTCGGACAATAGAGGCAATAATCCAACCAACTAAGAGAATAATCAGACCTTGTAACAAAGTCCAACCATCAGAAAATAGTTGATTTAATAAAGACGGATCAACAATTGGGGTTTCTTGTGCTAGAAACCAGCGGGTTAACGTAGTCATGATATAACCTTTGAAAAATCAAGCGGTATATTTTCGGTTTTAATATAACGAAATACCAACTTAATGTTCAAAATGGGTGAAGTTATCCAGACTGCGCTTGACAATTAATTATACTTAGTTCCTAGCCTATTAAGAACAGCTTCCCGTCAAACTAGGAAGAGGTTGATGGGTCAAACAATGCCAATAACAAGCAAATAAATTAGGGTAAGGATAGTTCAGAGAAGCGATCGCAGGGGCTGCTGGAAAGGGCCATAAACGGTCAAAAACAATCTGTTGACCTTTGAGACGAAATTGTAATAAGTACAACGATGGAGGGGCATCTAGAGATTTTAGTAACCCTTCTGCTAACTCATAAAGAGGACGGCGTAAGGACTGATTTAAGGTAATCGGTTGTTCGTAGGAATTGGGGAATGCCCCTTCTCCAATAATCTCTCCATAGATGAATTCTGCGGGAGTCACGGCAATGGGTAACCATAAATCCCCTAACCAGGAATCTCCAATACTGGTTTTGTACCCTAAGGTGTTTTCTACCCATTGTCTGCATTTTTTGATATCTTTGCAATCTTGGTAAATTTTTTGTTCGGGAAAAGATAGCCAAGTCGGTATTTCTATGGTCAGGGGACAATAGATAGTATTGGTATCACCTTTGGGGGGCTGGACATTTCTTGACCATAACGTGGCTGCTGCTATCACTTCAACCTGAGTTGAGGGAGAATCAGCATAGATGGCTGTTTCAAGTGCCATAACCATTTTTTCTGTTGCAGGGGAAGCTAAATAAGTGGTCCCTTCAGCTTTGACCTCAGCATTGACGATAATTAAAGCTTTACGCATATCGGTTGAATGATTGAGCGACTCTTGTGGTTTCTAGTTAGTGGAGAAATTTAAAATACCTCTATAAAGAGATTACCCATGTTTATCATTAACGATAAACAGGCAATGTAAAATGAAAACAACTACCTTGTTCTGGTACACTATCAACCCAAATTTGGCCATAGTGGACACGAACAATTTTACGACATAAGGATAACCCTAATCCATAACCTTCTTTCCCTTGATCCCTTTGCAAGCGGAAGTGACCTTCAAAAATCCGCTCTTGTTTTTCTTCAGGAATGCCAGGCCCTGTATCACAGACACTGACTTGTACTTTTTGACTGGTGCGGTGGAGAATCGATAGGGTAATTTCTCCTCCTTCTGGTGTATATTTAATCGCATTATCGATCAAGTTGACAATCACCTGACGGATTAATTCTTCATCGGCATAGACACCGGGTACGTCTTGGGGAACATCTTGGATTAATTTTAAGGATTTTTCTGTTAATAAATCGTTATATTGTTCTACGATCTCCTTGGATAAGCGAGGTAAGAAAACTTCTGTGTGGTGGACTTGTAGTTGAGCATTCATGCTTTTGGATGCTTGTAAGATATCTGTAATCAGACGATTCATCACCCGAAATTGGTTACGGGTTTGTTGAAATAGTTGTACTGTTAATTTTTGTTTTTTTTCAGTAGGGGCTTGATTTTGCGCCAGTTCTAGGGTTTCTACGGCAATAGAAGCAGCCGTTAAAGGACTTCTTAAATCATGGGCTAACATCGCTAAAACTTGATCTTTGAACTTGATTTGTTCAAGTAAGTTTTCTTTATCTTTCTTAAGACGAAATATCTCATCAGAAAGACGCATCAGTTCCCCTGAATAACCAACATTGTTGGATTTTTCTACCAATGGCTCATCATGATTTTCTTCTAAGGATGATAGCCATTTTGGCCACCATTTTTTCAGTTGATTGACAAGATTACTTCCTGCTAGGGTTTGTCTCGGTTCCGGTACGACTTTAACCAAGGCCGGAGTAGCTACTAGGCGAAAATGCTCCACTAGATGGGGTTGTTCGTGAATTTCAATCACTTCTAACTGGCAAGAACAATCTTGGCTGACGGTTTTAACGTAGTCTCGGATGGGTTGAATATACTCATGGGAACTGGGACGCTCATCGACAAACAACAGTAACTGAATCGACATCGGTGCAGCCTGATCAGTTTTAGCGGTTGTTTGATGGTTGGGGGGTTCTAGCACTGCGACTCAATACTATATACTGACAAATGAAGAAGGTTCTTTGAATAAGAGATTTTTCCTATCTATTTTATTCTAGATTCTTAAGATAGTATAAAATCAACTACACTTAATCTTATAGCTTAATTGTAAAAATTTTACTGTAATGGTTGAAAACGATTATGGCTCTTGGCTATGTTGCCCTTGTCCTTCATGCTCATTTACCGTTTGTACGACACCCTGAACGGGACTATGTCCTAGAGGAAGAGTGGCTGTATGAAGCTATTACAGAAACTTATATTCCTCTCTTGCGAGTTTTTGAAGGACTACAACGGGATGGTATTGATTTTAAACTCACAATGAGTTTAACCCCTCCTCTGGTGTCAATGTTGCGAGATCCTTTATTACAAGAACGCTACGCGGAGCATCTGGGTAAATTAGAAGAACTAATTGTTAAAGAAATTGAGAATAATCAACACAATGGTCATATTCGTTATTTGGCTGAATTTTATCACCAAGAATTTACTAAAATTCGCCAAACATGGGAACAATACAATGGAGATTTAATTTCTGGCTTTAAGCAATTCCTAGAAAGCAATAATCTTGAAATCATGACCTCTGGGGCGACTCACGGTTATCTCCCGTTGATGAAAATGTATCCTCAAGCGGTTTGGTCACAAATTAAAGTAGCCTGTGACCATTATCAAGAAACCTTTGGCCGCCCCCCTAAAGGCATCTGGTTGCCCGAATGTGCCTATTATGAGGGGTTGGAAACGATGCTGGCTCAAGCGGGTTTACGTTATTTTATTATCGATGGTCATGGTGTTTTATACGCTCATCCTCGGCCTCGTTATGGAACCTATGCTCCTGTCTTTACCGAAGCAGGAGTGGCTGCTTTTGGTCGGGATCATGAGTCATCTAGTCAGGTTTGGTCTTCTAAAATGGGCTATCCGAGTGATCCTGAATATCGAGAATTTTATAAGGATTTGGGTTGGGAAGCTGATTATGATTACATTAAGCCCTATATTATGCCCAATGGTCAACGAAAAAATACAGGGATTAAATACCACAAAATTACTAATATTCAGGGCAATATGGAGGATAAAGCTTTTTACGACCCTTATTGGGCTAAGGAGAAGGCTGCCGAACACGCAGGAAATTTTATGTACAATCGTGAGCAACAAATTGCTCATTTAGCTAACATGATGCAGCGTTCTCCAATCGTGGTGGCTCCTTATGATGCTGAATTGTTTGGCCATTGGTGGTATGAGGGCCCCTGGTTTATTGATTATTTATTTCGTAAGGCTTGGTATGACCAAAGTACCTTTGATATGGTTCATTTGGCTGATTATTTACGCTATAACCCCACTCAGCAGTTATGTCGTCTATCTCAGTCGAGTTGGGGTTATAAGGGGTTTCATGAGTTTTGGCTAAATGATGCTAATACTTGGATTTATCCTCATCTCCATGAAGCGACGGAACGGATGATTGAATTAAGTAACATAGAACCAGCAGATGAACTCGAACAAAGGGCCTTAAATCAAGCTGCACGAGAGTTGTTATTAGCACAGTCTTCTGATTGGGCTTTTATTATGCGTACGGGTACGATGGTTCCCTATGCTGTTGAAAGGACAAAAACCCATCTTCTACGGTTTAACCAAATTTATGATGATTTTCAACTAGGAACTATCAATGCTACTTTCTTAGACAGCGTTGAGACAATGGATAATATTTTCCCGAATCTTGATTATCGGGTTTATCGTTTCTCAGAAAACGGGGGAGAGAGAACAGGGAACAGAAAATAAATGTATCATGGTGTTTCTCTTGACAAGTGAGATACGCTTAACACCATCTACCTTCTGCCTACTGTCTCCTGCCTTTATTTAATTACTCCCGCTAAAAGTAACTTCTGGAAACTTCCCTTGAGCTTCCTTCATCGTAATGCTTCTACCTTGATTTTTCAGATCCTGCCAGTAATTAATCACTTCTGTGGCTTTATTTAATACTTCGATTCTTTCTGCTTCTAAAATCCAGTGTTTCGCTTCTAATTCTTCTTTTAATTGTTGCCAAGCATCGTTGCGTGGCCAGAAAAAATAAGCGGTTAAAGGACTGGTTCCCTTTCCTACTACTTGATCAACAGCGATCGCCACATTGGCATCTAACCATAGCACTTTTAAAATAAATCTAGGCTCCAATTGCCCCTCCAGTTGAATAAACGACAACTATATTTAATAATACACAACACATTATTATACCCTATTGAGTCACCGTTTTACGATTAAATAGGCTCATTGCTTTTTCAATTCCTTCTTTTAGGCTTGTTTCAATAGCATCAACCACTAAAGGAAAGGTTTTATTAATAATTGTTCTTTCTTCAGGGGCAAATCGTCCTAAAACATGGGAAACCGTATTATCTAATTGATTAGATTTACCAATCCCGATCCGCAAACGAGGAAAATCTTGCCCTCCCAAATGGGAAATAATAGATTTCATCCCATTATGACCACCGGCTGATCCTGATAAGCGCATTCTTATACGACCAATGGATAAATCCATGTCATCATAAATAACTAAGACATCCGTTGATGCGAGTTTATACCAATCAGTTACCGCGCGGACAGATTGACCGGAACGATTCATATAAGTTAAAGGTTTAAGTAGATAGATTTTTTGATTATTTCTGCTGTTTCCTTCTGCTATCATTCCTTGAAAACGGCGGTTTTCTTTCCAAGAGAGTCCCCAACTTTCAGCTAAAAGATCAACCATTTCAAAACCAATATTGTGACGGGTTTTATCATATTTAGGTTCAGGATTTCCTAATCCTACAATTAATTGAGGGATAATTAATTCGTTAGAGTTTGCTGGAGACATTTAGCTAGACTAGATATTTTCTCTACTTTTTATTTTTATTTTATCTTAAAATGGCTATTATTCCAGTTCTTAGAAATAGTATGTTTATTAAAGGGCAAGTATTTAATACTTTAGGAGTTCCTACAGAAGATATGGTTGAGTGGGGTATAGAGTTATTAACTTTAGGTTATGATAGTCCTAATCTGCGTATTTTAGCAGGATTAACTGACTTGAATGATCGTTGGGAAGTCACTGATTATGTCAATAAAACTCTCAAAGATTTTAATATTTCTGAGTTAACAGGAAAAGATGCTGTTATTGCTTATACTTCTGTCATTTTAAAAGAATTTTTAACTAGAAAAATATCCCAAGAAAGAATGTTAAGACAGATTGAACAGTTGTATTTATCTTGGGATTATTTAAAAGAAATCATGGATTTTTATCTATTGTGGAATGCTAAATATGATTTAAGCTATGGTGATGTTCAGTATTATTGGCCGGATGCAACAAGAGATAATATTAATAGGATTATTAAAGAACAAGCAGAAATGTGGCTCAAAAACTATAGTTAAAAATAAGTTTACTTCTATTTAACTTTACGTGAGTTCGATGGGAAAAACTAAGTCAAATAGTTATTCTTATACTAAACTATAGTCGATAACTTTTATTTGACAGATGATGTAATTTGGGAAATACTAGAAAAGTTCAGATATAAAACTAGCATTAATTATTAATTAGGCACAGTAAAACGTTGGAGAGGAACAACTTCGACATTTAAGAAAATATCCTTACCAATTTTTTTAGCTAAGGCATCTTGAACTACTTCAACTTGTTTTTGCTTAATTGAACCAAGGGGAGCGGACACTTCAATATCTACTTTAAGATAACCATGTTTGGGAGTTACTGCAATAGAGTTGATAGTCGAATTAATCGCCTCTCTGGTAAATATTTCAGTTTCATAGAAAATAAAGTCTTCAATTTGATGACGTACATTCTTTTTAATAATTAACTCACGCATTGAAAGACTGAGAGGAACGCCGAGTACGAACATCACTACTGTAGACATTACTAATCCTGTTTTGGCTCGTTCGATATTGCCATAGGATTGAAACAGAAAGACTAAACTACCAAAAAAGACAATGCAAATCAGGTTAGTTAAAAAGAGTAATAGCGCACCAAGCGCAATATCTGTCTCTCCTTGAGCCAAACCAATACCGACAACACTTAACGGCGGAACTAACGCGACTGCGATCGCAACTCCAGGGATAGCACTAGAAATACTACGACGGGTATTAGTAAAAGCTCCTGCTGCTCCTGCTGCCATAGCAATTCCAAAATCAATCAAGGTTGGCTTTACGCGAGACATAATCTCTGTATCGACAGTATCTAAACCAATAATTGAAGTAACTAGCCAAGCAACGCCAATAGTTAAGAAAATCCCTTTTACTACGGTAAAACTAGAACGACGTAGCAACCGACGGTTACCCATCGCTGTAGAATAAGCCATGCCAACAATAGGCCCCATTAACGGAGCAATAATCATTGCTCCAATAATTACCGCAGCACTATTTGCTAGTAGTCCTAAGGTGGCAATGATCGTCGATAAGCTCAACATGAAGTGAAAGCTAAAAGTGGGAACAGACAACCGCCAAATACTTCGATTAAGACTAGCAATGGGTACGGGTTTTTCTTTGAGCCAATGCCAATCACCATTATCTTGTTCCCATAGTTTCTTAAAACTCCTATTTATTTTGCACAATAATAATTTGGCACGGATGATGTAGCGAGGATGATAAGTAAGGATAATTGACATGGCGATTACTTAGGGATTGATGATATATGTTAGGGACAGCAATTGAAATCCAGGAAAATTATAGAAGTTACTTTATTATTCTCCATATAAGTGATGTTTAAATCATTCTTTAGACATATTCGCTCCTTAAGTATGGAGAAACAGAAGGCGATCTCCGTTTAACTTTAATTAGTACATATATACTTAATCCTCGTTCACGAATCCGAAACAACCTTTCAAGTGGAGATTTTTTCAAAAGGAGATTATTTTAAGTTTTGTTCGTCTAAAGGATAAGTTTCCAGATAAGAATTTAATTTTGTAACTAATACCTGAATATAAGGCTCTTGAAATAAAGTATGATGATATCCAGGGATTTCGTGAACTTCAATATTATCTTTAAAAAAGTTTGTTAAGTTGGATGTATGGAGTAGGCGATATTCTTGAGATAAGAATAAAATTACTTTGGCTTGAGATGGTTGAGGATAATATTGACTTCTAGCCGTTTTTAAAGCTCGGAGTAGCTGAATATCTTTGATGTACCGAGGTGACGATTGTTTATTCACCGAAGAAAGTTCAGATAGGGTTTGTTTTAGAAAAATAATGAATTGTTCTTTTTGATAACGAAATTTACTTTTAACTTTTTCAAGGAAATAACCAAGACCAAATTCACGTAGATTATACCCATGTAAGTAAACGCCTAAATCTTCAGGTTCCCAGAAAGAATCAATCAAGAAAAGCAAAGGAATTTTATGTCCTTTTCTTTGTAATTGTTTTATAATTTCTAAAGTTAGAGAAAAATCTCCACAGTAAGTAATTAGATGATAAAGACTATTTGGACAGGCTTTTTCCATATCTTCAACGAATTTAGTTGCAATATCTTCTAAGGTTAAATTTTCTAGTTTAGGGGTCAAAAATTCTGTTATTCCAAAAATATTGAGAATATAAAATGGCTGATCTTTTTCAAGATAGGAAGCAAATTTTTGAGCGTAACTTATAGAATTAACAAAAAATAAGGGGATTTTCTCTCCTTGGGTTTGAACAGGAACAACAGAGGATTCTATACTAATATTTTTGGTTTCATTAATTAAATTAATAAGGGCAAAAATAGTAGGATTTTGTAAGAAGGTAGATAAAGGAATATCAATGTTAAATTCTTGTTCTATTTTAGCTAATAAACGAATTGCTAATAAAGAATGACCTCCTAGCTCAAAGAAATTGTCGTGAATGCTAATATTTTTGATGGTAAGAACTTGTCTCCAAATGTTAGCTATAATTTCCTCTGTTGCGTTTCTAGGAGCCACATAATTACTTTGAAAAGTAGAAAAATCAGGTTCAGGAAGAGCGCGATAATTAATTTTTCCGTTAGGGGTTAATGGAAAAGACTCTAACAGCATAAAAGCAGCAGGAATCATATAATTAGGTAATTGCTGTTTTAAATCTTCACGAATCTTCTCGTTGATTTCTGTGATAGATTGTTGATTGTAATTGGGGATAATATAGGCAACTAACTGCTTATTATTATCTTGATTTTCTCTGCTAACTACTTTAGCTTCTTTGACATAGTTATGTTGATTTAATACGGCTTCTATCTCTCCTAATTCTATTCTAAATCCTCTGATTTTTACTTGGTTGTCTATTCTTTCTATAAACTCAATATTTCCATCTGATAAGTATCTAACATAATCACCAGTTTTATATAATTTTTCTTGGGGATTAAAAGGATTTTTAATGAAACTTTGTTGAGTTAATTCGGGAAGATTCAAATATTCTTTTGCTAATCCGTCTCCTCCGATATAAAGTTCACCTATTACCCCAATAGGTACAGGGTTTAAATGAGCATCTAAAATATAAACTTCTGTATTAGCAATCGGACGACCAATCAGAATTGATTTAGTCATTTG
>NZ_AAXW01000021.1 GCF_000169335.1 Crocosphaera chwakensis CCY0110 | reverse complement strand
AAACAATCATCAAACCAGAAAAAGAGAAGGTAAATGAACACTATAGAAACTAGCTCAAATAGTAGATAAACATAAAGCATCACCTCAATGGAAGTTAATAAATAAATTAACACCAGTTATCAGAGGATGGTCAAACTACTACCGAGCAGTATGCAGTTCAGAAACCTACAAAAAACTTGACCATTTACTATGGTTAAAGTTATACAGATGGGCGTTGCGAAGACACACCAAAAAATCAAAAAAATGGGTGGTCAAGAAATATTGGCATACCATAGGAACAAACAACTGGGTTTTCGGATGTAAATTCAAAAACAAAGAATACACCCTATTTAGACATAGCCAAACAGAAGTAGTTAGATACACCAAAGTAAAAGGTAATTCAAGCCCATACGATGGAAACACGAACTACTGGGCTTCTAGAATGGGAAAACATCCTGAAATGAAAAAATCAGTTGCCACACTGCTCAAAAAGCAGAAAGGTAAGTGTAATCATTGTGGATTAACCTTCATGCCTGGGGATAAAATCGAAACCGACCATATAACACCTATAAAAGCAGGTGGTAATAACCTAAAAGATAATCTCCAAGCACTACATTCACATTGCCATGATACAAAAACCAAAAGGGATTTAAAGGATATCAAGTCCTATAAAAGTCAAAAAATATGGGATAAAACCCTAAAAGAAATCAACTTTCATTTTGAAATTATCAAATGGGAGTGGAAAGACGACTTACCCACATTGGTCAATGGTACTCGTAACAGGAGCCTATTTACAGAGGAGCCGGATGAAGGGAAACTTTCACGTCCGGTTCTGAAGACGAGTCGGGCTGGTGACAGCCTGGCTTAGTTTAACCTATCCTTAATCCTATTTTGGTTGATAATAATACAACAATGGTTGACTGATAAAAGTTTAAGAACCAAATATACTTTAACCGTCCATCATTCTGATTATGATCCCTCCAATAACCATACTTCTAACCTCATTCCTTTGTGCAGTGCGTGTCATCTTTATATGCACAGAGGACAACGAGGCAATATCAGTCCAGGTCAATTAAAATTAGAATTACAATTACATGAGGAAGTGAACCATAGCACGATTCCGAAGACGACGAAGTTCAGCGCAAGATTATGTAACTCAGGAGGAGTTTAATCAACTATTGGCACAGTCTCAGTCTCAGTCAGTGCCGACGATTGATGTTGAGGTAGTGTCCGAGCAAAGTAGCCAATTGGATAGTCCTTTTCAACCCCTGAGTGAAGCTGAGGAGGTGGAAAAGCAACGGTTGGAAGCGGTTGTTTCTGGTGCTGTATGGGCTGCAGGGAAAGCTCTACAAAAACTACGGGACAAAAAGCTGTACCGTGATAGCCATCCCAGTTTTGCGGTGTATTGTCAGGAAACGTTTGGTCATTCGCGTCAGAAGTCAGACTATCTAATCGTAGCCGCCACCATCTACGAAAATTTAGAAGCCAGTGGTTGTGAAGTTCTTCCACAGAGCGAATTTCAGGTTAGGCCCTTAGGAGTATTGAAGAAACCACCACTACAAGTGGAAGCTTGGAACAAAGCAGTGGATATCTGCAACGGAAAAGTCCCCAGTCACCGCATTGTTAAACAGGTGGTCAGAGAAATGACTAGAGAAGATGCAGATAACCCTTTTGAGTTAGGGGAAGTGGTGGGTATTGTGGCTCAAGATAATCCTGATTTAAAGGGAAAGAATGGTTGTTGGGGAATTGTTACAGCACTAACAAAAACCACTTGCAATCTACAAACTTGGAATGATGAGTTAGAAGCAATTGAGATTGAATTTCTACGAGAATTAGAATACACCGAAGAAGATTGTGAAGCCATCCAAAATCTTCATGGTAGAATTCAGCGACTACAAGGCGCCGAGTTAGAAAAGACAGCCAAGGGAGTATTACGGTTACTAGGGAAAATTGACCGTCCTTATCTGACCCCCTTGGAAGAAGAAATGCTTAGCTTAGTGGAGAATATTTATGGTTGAACATCAAGATGAACAGCTATAATACGACACGCCACCAACGTCAGAAAACGTCCTAGGTCTCAGACGATAGTATTTATCTTCTACATCTTGTGATTGCTCATCATATGGATAGCTAAATACGGTTTGTAACTCTTTAACTAACGTGTAGTCACCTTGCATGGCTTGTTGATAAGCAGGGACAATCAACCACTCTCGCCATGTGTATTTTGGGTTAGTTTGTTTCATATTTGATGAGATCTCAGCCAAATTGCCGTGGTTCCTGACCAGGTTGTGCCAGCTTTGTAGCCAAGTTTGCCATTGCTCATCAATTTGTTGTGAAGTTTCAACATAGAAGCTCTTTTTTAATGGTTCAACATCCTCTGGTATGTGGGATAACTCGCGGAAGAAAATGGTGTAATCCACATCTGAGTGAGTCATTAGCTGCATTAATTTCTTAAATAGCTCTGGGTTAAATTCAGTTAAGCCAAGTTTGGTCGCCCACATTTTTTGAATTTGTTTTTGCATGGCGTCTGCAAAACCACGGCCTACTTGATCGAACTGTTCTAAAGCTTCAGCATCTTCTTCAAGTAACGGTCTGACAGCTTTCCAAAACATATAATAATTTGCTTCTGCTGCCATTGGCTGATTGAAGAATGAAAAGTGTTTACCCCCGCCAGTCCAAGGTTGAAACCAAGGGTCAAAAATTTCACAAAAGCCAAAAGGTCCATAGTCGAGGGTAAAGCCACCAGCAGCGCAGTTATCACTATTAAAATTACCCTGGCAATAACCAACCCGTAGCCAATTAGCTACCAGTGAAGTAAGACGCTGGCGAAATAGCTTAGCCAACTCAACCAATTGCTCAGCAAACCCTAGGTTTTGATTAATGTCGCTTTTGTACTCTCGCTCAATTAAATGGGACACTATCATGCTCAACTCTTCTAATGCTTTTGGATGAGCATTATTGCGAGCGCGGCGGGCAAATAACTCTAGCTGACCAACGCGCAAAAAGGAGGGTGCAACGCGAGTTGAAATAGCCACAGGATTGTCCACCAAAATATCAGGGTCGGTGGAGTGGGAGTCTTGAGAATACCAAGGCCGGGTAACAGTCTCAGATTTAGAAACATACAGTGTCAAAGAGCGCGATGTGGGAACACCCAAGGCGTGCATATAGTCTTGTGCGAGAAATTCACGCACACTTGAACGGAGTACCGCGCGCCCGTCGGCACCACGGCAATAAGGCGTGGGTCCACCCCCTTTCAATTGCATTTCCCAGCGCTGGCCATTGATGATTCCTTCAAACACAGATATCGCCCGACCATCGCCATAACCATTACCAGTACCGAATGGACAATTTTGGGTATATTCGTTGCCATAAATCGACAGGGCGTAACCAGTTGCCCAGCCAAACGGACGCATAGGCTCATAGGCTGCAGAGATATCACCAGAAAAAACCTGGCGAAATTTTTTATCCAGCGCCAGATCATCGCTCAACCCAAGTTCTTTAAAGAAGATGCTACTATGGGTTACATATTCTGGTTCTGCAAGCGGTGTAGGTGTCACAGGTACAAAATGACCAGAGAAAACCTGACGGGGACGGTGATCATCACCATCGACCGTGGCGTCCGGGTCGGAGTTTAAGGTATCCATCAGAGAATAATTCGCCAGTCGCACAAACTCATCGAAGGTAGTTACACAGGGGTCAGCAGATGGCTTAGATCGATACGACATTGTTGCTAACTTATAATTAGATAGTAGTTGCTGTATAACTATATTAATATAGAAAAAAAGGCGACGTATAAACTAGCCCAAGGTTTAGCTAAAAAATGCGGATTAACTGCTTTAGATGTTCTAAAAGTTGCTAGTGCTATATCTATAAATGAGAAGTGAATTTGTGACCACAGAAAAACTTACATAGAGTTCCTGATATTGCCATTATTTCGATAGCTAAAATAATGATAACTGACCTTCAGAAACATTGCTCAGATTCCCTTTGTAACCCCGATGCAAATCAAGATGACAACCGGTACAAACGCAGACCAAATTATCAAGGGAGGAATTACTGGGATCTCGGTCCCAATGATGAGTCTGTAAGGTGTAAGCCATTCTCTTAGAAACTGTCCAATCTTTAGAGATTTCTTGCCCAGGTTCGATACATTTTCGTCCACATTTCTGACAAGTCCAATTCGCCTTTTTCTTAAGTTTTAAACTGAGTTCTTTCCAGTTACTGGGGTAGCGCGATGAAGCCATTGATTATTATTGGATTTTAGAGTAAAATAGTTAGAAGAAATTAATCTTATTCTTTACTAATAGTACCTTATTAATCGTCATATAATACCAGTATTTTTCACATAAGCAACTATTCCTTTATATCAAGAAATGTCCCCCAAACCTCAAATTCGTGCCGTCAAGAAGAAAACCACAGCCGTCGCTGAGACTAAAACCCCGTCGGTCAACACAGAGGTGGACACAGACCAAACCAAGAGTAAACAGACCACCCCCTCACCAGAAGTAACAGCAACAACTACCAACGAAACCGAGGACGAGACTGCTAAAACAGAGATCGCCGTCTCTGAAGACAATGAAGCTGCAAGCGATATCAGCACGGGTAATGACTCAAATCCCACCGATGATACTGACGCTGAGACAGATACGGCGATCTTTCAGGCAATAGGCACAATTAAGGGCAAAGCAGAGGAAGACAAAGATAATCCAGGACAGTTTTTTATTAGATTAGGGGGCAAGCGTTATAACTTGTTCATAGCTGGTTATCGTTATCAAGCTTGGTTGAAGCAAATGGCAGCTAACCCTGACAAAACCTTATTCTTGCGGGTGTATCCTAAATGTTTGATGATTCCTCGTAAACCACCGAAACTTTACTTCCAGGTGGCAGCGTGGGAAGCAGAGAACCCGTGGGAAGAAGCCCCAGGAATCTTTAAATTTAGAGGGATTTGGCAGTTTGTCCCCCAGGTGCGGACACCAGTTATTTCTATTTACCGTAACAAAGGTGCAGAAGATCCCAAAGGCAAATTTAAAGCAGCGCATATTCCCGTGTTAATGAGGCGGGACGATGAATCTGCACCGTTTCGGTTTAATCCGAAGATAGCCAAGGAAGACTTACCCCCTCGTTGGTTCGTTCAAGGGTTGTTTAAGTTTATTCCCTCACGGGATAGTTTCGGTTTCTCGGAGGATATCGAACCACCAACTAAACATATTCCTTGGTACAAAAAACCCATTAAAGATGTTCCTGGGAAAGATTCGGAGAAAGGTGTAGAGAATAAGTCCCAGAAACCGTCACCGAAAAACGTAGAAAAGCCACAGAAAAAGTCAGAGCAACCTGCATTGAAAGACGTGGAGGTTCAGTCTAAGGATTCTAACAATGAATGAATTCCGTCAATTCCTATGAGAAAATAAGATTGTGGTCTCCATTGAGGAATTCTGTTATGTCTTCTTTCCGCGTATCCTCCTTAATTGGTTGTCCTAAACACCTACTCTTGGTTTTTTATACAGACAGGAGAGCTTATCAATTTCGAGTTGTTACTAATCAGGGGAAAATCCTCGGAACAACCGAGATTTACTACACAGAAAAAGCAGCCGAAAACGCAGCGAGAAAATGCCTTGTTGAACAGAATCTTTAAGGTTGAGTGTAGAGATCATTTGCCCAACCAATTTAGCAAATCAGCCTCATTTTCAAAGTCAAGCAAAGCTTCACCTAAGTCTTCTAACTGTTCAACAGGGAGTTGACGGATTTGCTCAGAAACGGACTCAGAGATTTGTCCGAGACGGCGGTTGAGTTGACGCAACACTAAGTTAGCCTCTCCTTCAAGCCGTCCTTCAAGTTTAGCTGATGCTGTTATTTCTTGGTAAATGACAGATTCTTTCACAATGTCTTCCCTCAATATTCTTTGAATTAACGTTTTCTCTAATATTAAACCAGCGAGAATCGCAGTGGATGCTGCTAAGTTGCTTTGCTCTGTTTGGTCGCTGATTTTGTCGATGCGGTTGGCCACATCTCTAAGCACAGCTTCATTGTCTCCTCCTTTCCCCAACACCGCAAACGGCCAGACTCCAGGTGCTGTGAGTAACTCAGAGTAATCCACTTCCCAGAGCCGAATGACGTTAAATTCATGCCGTGTTTGTGCCAGTTCAAAGACCGTTTGCTGTGCTAATTCCGAGTTGGATTTCCTCAAGTAAATCACCACTTGTTGCATTTGCTTGTTCGGATAACGGCGATGGACTCTAAGCCGATAATCGAGCATTCGGAACGGAATATCCTCTTTTGGGTCGGTTTGGAACTCAATATGCAGCACCAAGTCCTCTGACTGAAGAAAGATTAAACTATCAGCCCTAATCGGTTCTAATGAGAGTTCGGACGGTTTCAGTTCCGTTAAGTTAATGGGCTTTCCAAGCAGCCATCTGGCCATGTCTTGTGCAAAGGCCGCAGCAATGAACTTGCACGTCGAATCAAACATTGATTAATAATTGGCAAACTAATACTATCATACTATATTGCGGATTTTGTTGAGATCGCACTCCATAACTTTTGATCGTGGTAACTGAACCACCCCCTATCGGTTTGAAGCAAGAGTCTGCATAAAGATTCTTTAAGAAAAAAGAAAAATCTTTAGATTTTCTTTAGATTCTCTTTAGAATTGTAGTGCAGATAGCACAAGGAAAAGAAGAAGAAGGCTCTATGAACGCTTCAACGATCCGACAACTCTGGTCTTTAATCTCCCAAACGTCCCACGAAGCTCTTGCTCATCTCAGCGATTCAGACCTAGTGGGACAGTTAATGACTCAACTACAAAACAAACAAACCCTCTCTCAGCAAGAAATGCTCTTAATGAGAAGCTACATTGGTTCGAGAACATTGCTCATCCGAGAAATAGTACAACAAGCCTAGTCACAAAAAATCCTTGATAACTGTATAATTGGATACAAAAGTAAAAAGGTTTTAATAAGGGTTTAAAAATATGTACGAGAAGAATCAAGTAATAGGCAGATCAACTTCTTGGGTTATTGCTATTCTAATTTTAGGAAATTTAGCGATCCTTGCTATTCTCTACGAGTTCATCCTTTGGAGACTTTTTGGCTCTTGAAAATTCCATATTCTAACATAGTCTAGACGCTAAATCTTTGGATTTTTAAGTTACTCAAGTCCTATATCTTCGATAATATCTTTTAAATTTGCCTCTAAATCATTAAAAGCTTCATCTAAAGTTTTATAACTTGTTTTTCCTTCCCATAACATTCCCCCTGGATCTAGCACTCTAATAAAGGACTCACTAAATTCATCTTGTCCTATTTCGATCCAACCATGAGTTAACCAAAGTGTAATGTTAGGATAAGTCCCTTCAAAATAACTGTTAACTTTCATTTTTAATCCTCTAACTTAATCAGATCAAGGGGGTTATCATAATCATACTTCAGTGGGTTTATTTCTGTTCATAGGCGATCGCAAATCAATTCTCAATAGTTTTTTAAATCTGATAAAGGGGATAGTTCCACTCCTTTGTCTGGGATTGTTTGTGTCACTATTAAACCAGTTATTGTCTGAGCTATTAGGAGCCAGATTTTGATTTGTCCGAGTCGACTCTGCTTCCAAGGGATATTCGTAATCATTTTCCCTTTGCTCTTCTACTTCCCAAGGGTTAAGGTTCTCAGTGATACCCGACCCAATGCCACCCTGTTGCAATGGCTCAAAGTCCGTTTTCTCATTGGGGACTGAAGATTGTCTCATCTCTTTTGCTATGGATAATGGAGTCATTAAAAAGATCCCCATCAGCATTAACCCCATACCTACTGACCACTTTTTCCACACTCTCATCACCACAATAAAATCCTCACTTTTTTCCATCTTAGCTTGCACTTGCGTGAGATGGCTCCCCAATCTTTCCCAATTTCGCAAAAAAGCACCTGGGAGTCTTGCCGTGTTTCGACCCCAAGTGCTTTTCTCCGATCCTCTCTCACACCACGAATAACTGAATGTTACCAGTCCCAAGTGAATGTTAGCATGACTTAAGTTTAAGCACAAATCACTATGACAGTTCAAGGATTGTCCTAAGCGCTTTGCCTTGCCGAACGGGGAAAGAATCATGGGAAAGCAGGGGGTGATCGCCACGAATGCCATCAACGAGAAATGAACGACACGCCAGTTAACGTAAAACTAAGTCATATTAACAATTACCCTTAATAGGAAAACGCGACAAGTGGGTTATCTAGTTTTTGATTTTATTCTCTTAGCTTGTGAGCTAGAAAAGTTTTTAGTTACAGGAGTTAGCCCGTCATGATTTCTGAATTTGAGCGTAGTGTTTTTGAGCTAATTAACCAAGAAAGAGCCGAGAACAATTTAGACCCTTTAAGGATTGATGAACAATTAGTAATGGCGGCCGAATATCATTCTGAAAGTATGGCTAATGATGATTTTTTTAGCCATGAAGGAATAGATGGCTCTACTCCATTTGAGAGGATGATGGATCAGGGTTATTCTTATCAAGCTGCGGGGGAAAATATTGCAGCTGGTTTTACCACACCAGAATCAGTTGTAGCAGCTTGGATAGGAAGTAGTGGACATCGTGCCAACATTTTAAGTGATGATTTTACAGAAATCGGCATTGGACATCAATATAATTCTAATGATACCGGACAAGTTAATTATTTTCATTACTGGACGGTTAATTTTGGAACCCCTTTGTCATGAAGTCAGAACCGAGGACGAAAGACCAAGGTAATGCGGCATCCAACGAAACTAGAAACCCCATCGTCCTATGACGTGGGGTAGTTCATAGCAAAAATTCATTCGTATCCTAGCAAATAGTCAAGGTAATCTTCACTGATATCTTCAACTTCAAAGAGAAGGTCGCCGTCTGGGTGCTGATAATGAACATTGCCTAAATTGTCGAGAGAATCAAGACGACAATCTTCTCTAATTTCATCATAGACAGTGGAGTGATTTCTCCAATTATTCTCTTGTCGAATTAACAAATCTTCCTGAGATTCTATCTCATCAATTTCTTCTCTTTTCACGGATATTTTACGCTTATTTTCTTTAGCCATAAGAGGAATTTTTTATAATTTTTAGACAGTGGCAAGAGAGATTTTTCTTAGACACATCTGACTTTCAATCAAGCGAGTTCTCTCTTCGTCTTGGGAACGAAGGAAGTGAGTGTAATCAGCCAAATCATCTAAGGCAAGATGATTGAGTATAAGCTCCCCCATTAGCCACAATAATAATTGAATAATCAAGAGTTTACCGTTAATTTTCATCGAAGACTCTCCTCTTATTAATTAACTAGAAATCAAAAAAGGAAACGTCTTTAAAAGAATAACAAATGCTAACTCTTAATAACTTCGTCTAAAAGGGTTCATTCAGGGGAGTGATTATTAAGTTTCTGTCAAACTCATAACAGTATTATTCTTATCTAACTTTTGACGTTCAACCATCAGGAAATTGCCAACAAGAGATTGTCTCAACGTTTGTACTGCCACATCGACATTGAACCTCGAAACTAGAATCGACCCATTCCCATCCACAAAGGCGACAGTGACACAAAATGTTGTTTCGATTAGCTTGCTCAATTTTTGATAGCCATTCTTGGCGAACAATTGGGTCGAGGGGGTCACGAGATTTTGACATTTTACTATCACCTTATCGAATAATTACTTCGTCTTTTGAGAGTCCTGCGAGTTCTAGACTTTTATCCCATAGTTGTCGAGCTTTTTCAACATCATAAGATTCTTGTGAAGACTCAATCATCTGTAAACCACTAAAATATTTTCCTGTTACTTGTCTCAAGAGAGGATCTTCAACAAGCTTTGCTAAAGCTTGTCCAGATTGTTGTGGACTATTAATTTTTGGAAAAAAACTAAAAAGAGGAAGAATATAATCCCAGACTATTTTTGCTAGAGGGGGATAATCCTGCGCCAAGCCGGTTCCTGGCATTAACCCCGGACTGAACACATTGACTGTAATGGGATGTTCCTCTGTGCTTAATCCCTGTTTTTCGAGACGACGAGATAATTCGTAAGCACACAATATATTGCAAAGTTTCGAGGTGGTGTAGGCAGTTCGACCAATATCCGAAGCACTTTTATCTTTGAGCGTTGAGTCTAATTCGGGGTGTGCTAGTAAATCAGGATCTTGAAAGTTAGGGGCTGGCATCCCCGTTATTTTACTTGGATCATGAGTATCGCTACTGACAAAAATAATTCTTCCTGGTGATTTTAAATGCTTTAAGAGAAGATTAACCAGTAAAAAATGCCCCAAGTGATTAACAGCAAACGTGGTTTCCATCCCATCTTCTGTATATGTTCGTCTTTGAATAAACTGCACTCCAGCGTTACAGATAATTATTCTTAACGGGGGCAGATTTTTTTGTGCGAATTCAGCTTCAAATTGACGAACTGACTGTAAAGAGGCTAAGTCAAGAATAATAGCTTCAATTTGGTTATTGTTGCTTAAATTTTTGAGTTGTTCAACAGCTTTTTCAGCCTTCTCTTTATTACGACAAGCAAGGACAAGATAGATATCTTTGTTCAATGCTAGTTCTTTTGCACAAGCATAACCTAATCCGTTGTTAGCCCCTGAGATAATAACTGTTCTCATTTTTTAACTTTATGTCTTTAAACAGATTTTTTTTGCTCAACTCATCCTTAAAGATATTGTATAAAAATATCTAGTCTAGATTCCAGTTAGCTTAGAATTAACACTGTCAAGCTTATCAGCGATGGTTTGTTCCCTATCATTACGAGTTCCTAGCCGAATCGAGGTACTGATTCTCGGACTTCCCATAGCATGAATTTTTTCATGACACAGTTTGAGGGCAGTCATAACCTCATCCCATTCTCCTTCAACATTAGTTCCATATCCATGAAGTTGTGGATTGAGATTAGCTTCTGTAAAAATAGTTTTACACACAGCCACATACTCAGAAACGGAAACTCCAACCCCCATCGGAATAACGCAAATATCAGCAATGACTTTCATTTTTCAAGCTCCTTCTCTTTAGATGTTTCGGTGTTAGTTAATAATGTTTCAATTTCTGAGAGCAACCTCAACAATTTTTTTTGTTGACGAGTATTTTTTAAAGGCTTAGCTTTTTTCAACAACTGAGAAGTTTTATTTACCTGTTGTTTAAACAAGTTTTCTTCATCATCATCATTATTATTATGTTGCTGTTCTTTTAACGTCTTAATCCTCTGCTTAATCTCAGTCAAAGAAAGACCCTGGGCAATAGCTTCATCTAACAATGTTTTTTGCTGGTCTTCGTTTTTTAGGGTACTAATAGCTTTAGCTTTGGTGTAAGCAATAGTTCCTTTTCTAATTTCTTCGAGGATATGATTCGGTAATTTTAACAAGGGTAGTCGGTTATTAACAAAAGATTGCCAGCTTTGTCCTAAGCCTTCAAAGACGCTTTTAATCTGAGCTTGTTTTTTGCTACCAATAACGTTATTGGTAGCTTTTCCTTTTTTCTCATTGTCCAATCGATACAATAAAGATTTGACTTCTTCTACACTGATTTGTAACTCTAATGCCAGTAAACAAAGAATTCCCTCTGTTTCCTCAACAGGATTAAGGTCTTCTCGAACTAAGTTCTCTACCAGAGCTACAGCGAAGGCTTCTTCATCAGATAACTCTCTCACAACAACGGGTACCGTTTTCAGTTCAGCCATTTTCGCTGCACGGTAGCGACGTTCTCCTGCAACTAAGAAATAACTAGACCCTTTTTGTCTGACTAATAAAGGTTCAATGATTCCGAATTTTCTGATAGAATCAGCTAATTGTTCTAACTTCTCAGGGTCAAAATAACGTCTTGGTTGTGAGGTTTCAAGAGAAATTAATTCGATAGGTAAATCAGTTTCAGGCTCAGTCGATAATGTAGATAAATAGTCACTCACTGACCGTCTCTGTTGTGTCTTAGTCAAGGATTTTCAAAGCCTCCTGGAATAAATTTTGATAATCGGTACTTGCTGATTTAGCGGCTGCGTTACTTAATCTAAAAACAGTTGTTTGTTGAATAGGAGCATCAGCAATACATTGTCTTTGATAAATAATAGATTTGAGTAAAGGAAAACGAGGATCAACCCCTAAAGCTTGTGTAGCTTCTTTTAACAATAAAGTTCCCTTAACGGCTCGACTTAGAAATAATCCAGTTTTGGGTAATCCTCTTCTAACCTTTTGTCGATGACGTAGTAATTGAAGAATTTTACTACTACTACTAAGGTCTAGTCCCGATGGTTGACAAGGGACTAGAGCGAGATCAACGACATCTAAAATCGATTTTGTAACTTCACTTAATCCGGCTGGACCATCGACAACAATAGCATCATATTTATCTGAAATTGTATCAATGGTCTCAAATAATTGTTCAGGGTCTAAGATCGCTTGAGTCGGAATTTGAACTGATTCTAGTTGAGATATCCAAGTTGAACTTGATTGTTGAGAATCAGCATCAATTAAAATAACAGACCCAGAAATGGAAAGCCAATAGGCAAAATGTGCTGCTGTGGTGCTTTTGCCACACCCTCCTTTTTGGTTGACTAATCCAATAATCATTATTTTTATTTTTTCATAATCTTTATTATTTTCAAGAGTAGCATCTTCGGTGATATTGTTGCGCTTCGCGCTGATCTAAAGCAAAAAATTTTCTTAATCGTTGTCATGGGGTAGGAAGGCAATTAGGTGTTCATTCATGGTTAATATCTCTTAATTATTTTGCTAGTTTCCCACGCGCTAGCGTCAAAGCAAGAAACGAGGAGGTCTCCTCGACCCCCTCTAAGCTACTTACAAGGTACAACTGTCGCCACAGCCGTCCACTTCACTCAAACGATCCTCTTTGACAGTGCGAATGTAGTAAATCGCTTTAAGTCCTCGTCTCCAAGCTCTCAGTGCAGTATCATAGATATCAGAAGCATCTACGGTCTTATTCGGTTCGTAAACATCAGGATTGAGGTTAAATACCAGTTCCATGCTGATTCCCGTATCGACCCATTTCTGCATCTCAGCGATCGCATCAACGACAACGCGCTGGTCTATTCGCTGATTTTCCTGGTAGTTGTCTCCGTATTCTCGCAAGAATGGCACAGCCTTCATTACATCACCTTTACCCAAGCTTTCTGCATTGAATTTTGCGTAAGGTGGTAATACCGATGCGGTACACCCTTGGATTAAGGACGAAGACGTATTCGGTGCGATCGCCATAATATGGCTATTTCGGATACCATAGAAATCGAATAAGTCATACAGAGCTTTCCATTCTGGACGTTGGCTTCTTGATTTGCCGAGAATATTCCCCATACCGTACTCACTGGAATTTATAGCCGGATAACTTCCCCGCTCTTTGGCGAGAAGTACAGACCCCATCAAGCACTGGTATGAGAATTCCTTGAATAGTTCGCGGATTTCGCGCTTGTCTTGATATCGGAGTCCTCGCTTTGCTAAGTAATCGGCTAAGCCTAAGACGCCTACTCCAATAGTCCGTAACTCACGGTTGTGATTCCTTGCTTCTCCAATCGGTGCGGTGGTGACATCAATGGTATTGTCTAGTAGTCTCACCGCTAACTGACAAATCTCAGGTAATTCGTCGTCTTCAACTTGGGCAAGGTTTACCGAAGCTAAGTTACAACTGTGAGCAAGTTTTCCAGGAACGACTACGGAGAAACTCTCGCAGCAGAGATTGACAGAGGGAATAATCCCAATGTGTTTATTTGGATTGGCTCGGTTGAGTGCATCTTTAAACGCAATGTAAGGTAAGCCAGTTTCCACCTGAGTTTCTAGGATGTCAATGAACAAGTTCCGAGCATTGACTGTTTGGGCCAGGGTAAGGTCTCCCATGGAAGCCGCTTCTTCGATTTGCTCGTAGGCATCATCGAATTCGGTTCCCCAGAGATTGGGTAAGTCGATTCCGAGAACCTGTTTCACTTCGTAAGGGTCAACTAAAGTCCAAGTAGCTCCCTGTTCAACCCGACGCATGAAGTTGTCTGTTACCACCACTTGAGGGAACACATCGTAAGCTTTGCGGCGTTGGTCGCCCGCTTCAGAGCGCATTTCAAGGAATTCGGGTATGTCTAAGTGCCAGATATCAGCGGCAACGGTTACGGCGCCCGCTCTTCTACCTCCTTGATTTACTGCGATCGCCGTATCATTCAAAATCCGAATCCAGGACATCAACCCACCACTAACATTGGGTTTACTGCGAACCCAACTGCCGACGGCTCTGATTCTGCTGAGGTTGATACCAACGCCACCCCCTTCTTGAGAAATCCGTGCGGTGTTCTTCACATTGTCAAAGATAGACTCAATGGAGTCCTCTACTGATAAGATAAAGCAACTGGTTCCAGAACCCCCCTCAAAGCGAAGGTTGGCTAGGATAGGTGTGGCTAGAGAGATTTTACGGTGTGCGATCGCCATGTAGAAAGCCCTGGCATAAGACATTCTCTCGTCCATTCGCTCTGGAATCGCTAATACCAAAGCGGTCACTAAGAAGACTTCTTGAATTAGTTCATCGTCGCTCAAATACCGTTGTGTCAGCAGAGTTGCTCCTGCATGGTCAAATACTTTGTCTAACTCTGGTTCGATCCAGCTTACTGCTTCTTGTAAGTCCCTTTGGCTGTAAATCTTCAGTTGACTGGTGTACTTAGAAAACAGATTGGTATCGGAAAACACATCGTAGTGGCCATAGCCGTAACCTCGTTTAGCAATGACTTCATGAGTCCAATTCCAGATATGAAGTCGCCCGGCAACGTTGAGCCATTCGGGGTCTTTCGGTGTGGCTAATTGCACTGCCGTATTGACTAACGTTTCTTGGATAAACCTAGTGGTCCGAGGTTGATTGAGTTGGAGATTCACCCTTGACTCTAATTCAAGAGAATTGAGTGGGTAGCCTTCGATGGCATAGGCGATCGCATCTCGAATTTCGTTTAAGTCGAGATTTGCAACTGAGCCATCTCGTTTAATTACCGTTGGTGACATAGGGTTTAAATTGGTAGATTTTCAGTTTGGAGAGCGCTAGCTTTTTAAATCAATTTTTACCCGCAGCAACCACGATTTTATATAAGAAAAATAGTAATTGCTGCGGAAGGTTATAACCCTCATCCAGACTAGAATAGAGCTTGGTTTGTAATGCCCTGAACTTAGCCATTTTTTCGTGCTGGATTTCGACGATGATTTTGCAAAAAAAAAGAGAAGACATAGCTTCTCATTTCTAAAAGAATATCTCTTTATTATTCGTCTTCGTTGTGAGTTTCGGTGTCTAGGATGTTGAACCCAAGCATTTGTCCTTGAAAGGTTCTATGCTTAGTTCGCGCCGCCGACCACTCGTTCCAAATCATTTTCAGTTCTAGGGGTACGTCTTCTTGAATTAGACGGTCGAAGAAATTTTCCTCTAGACGATTGCACTCACTGACTAAATCTCGAAGTTTTTCGTAGTTGCTCATGTGCGTTATGGTTTTGAATATCATCCTCAGATGCGCTAGCGGAAAATCGATTATCATCCGCAGCAACCACAATTTTGTATAAGAAAAATAGTCACTGCTGCGGAAGGTTATAATCCTTATCCAGACAGAGATAGAGGCTGTTTCATAATGCCCTAAACTTAGCCAGTTTTTCGTGCTGGATTTCGACGATGATTTTGCAAAAAAAAAACCTAGCGTTTGCTAGGATTAGATTATTGAATTAAGCATTGCCGATTTCAGTTGCAGTTGTGTGGGGTACATTCTCGGTACTGTACGCCCATGTATATCGATGAAAGAATGTTTTCCTAATCGCCTCATCAGGAGACGAAGCGATCACAACGGTACTCATTGAATTGAATGGTTTATCTTCAAAATAGATGGGTTTGATCACTAAATAACGTAAAGCACCCATGTATTTTCGGGATATAATTTCGCCCAGAGGTTGATAACGTTCGGGAATGGCAGTTTCATTCATATTTCTAATTTAAACGGCGATTTTTTTCATGATGAATAAACGCTAGTTTAAAGTAAATTAGTAGTATATTTATTCGTCTCTTTTTGATTTTCATTTACGTGGAGATTCGTCCCTAGCATCTGTCCTTGAAAATCTCGATGCGCGGCTTGCGCCGCCGACCACTTATTCCAAATTTGTTTGAGTTCTAGAGGCACATCATCCTGAATTAGACGGTTGAAGAATTGTTCTTCTAGGCGATTGCAATTACCGACTAAATCTCGAAGTTTTTCGTAGTTGTTCATTTGTGCTGTAGGTTTGGAACATCATATTTAATTGCGCTAGCGGAAAATTGATTATCATCCGCAGCAACCTCTATTATCTATAAGAAAAATAGCTATGGCTGCGGATGGTTACAATCCTTATCCAGACTAGAATAGAGCTTGATTTATAATGCCGTAAACTTAGCCATTTTTTCGTGCTAGATTTCGACGATGATTCGGTAAAAAAAAGAGAAGCTATGTCTTCTCTTTTTGGGAGGTTTATCTTAGGGAAGAGTTTTTAGTATTTTTAAATGGAGATCACGATATTCGTTAGCCCATTTGTTCTACTATTGGGTGTAAGCATCTTCATTCTAAGCACTAGCCTACAGCCCGAAGTTTACCCGCAGCAACCACGATTTTATATAAGAAAAATAGTCACTGCTGCGGAAGGTTATAATCCTTATCCAGAGTGGAATAGAGCTTGATTTATAATGCCGTAAACTTAGCTATTTTTTTGTGTTAGATTTCGACGATGAATAGGCATCATAAAGAGAAGACCGAGCCTCTCTTTATGATGCCTATTGCTAATTTTTTGATATCACAGTGGCTAACTCCGAGAGTATGGTTTCTAGCCATTCAACTTGAGCCATTACTTTCGTCCATCAATAAACGTCGAATACAATGGACGCTAATTCCTAAAAGATCCGCAGCAACCTCAATTATCTATAGTAAATATTGGACTTGCTGCGGAAGGCTCAAAGCCAGTCATACCCTGAGTTTGTCCCACCCCTTGACGGCAGTAGGTTGGGCGTAACCTGTGACCTCTGTTTCAAAGAAAGCAGCCTTTGATTTGCCGATTCCTTTGAAATCAGCCCAGTCTAAATGGGCATAAGGATTCTCTATTTTGGGGTAAATGGCAGGGATACCGATCGCTTTTAGGCGTAAGTTAGCTAAATACTTCGTATAAGCTTCGGTACTTGCTTTGCTAACCCCTAGAATTTGTCCATCGAAGATGTGGTTAGTCCACTCAATCTCCCGTTCAACCGTTGTATGGAATAACTCTGTGATTTCATCCTCAGAATAGGAGAACTTTGTCGTAGCCTCTGTGATAAGCTTTTGGTATAAGCTCACATGAGTCAATTCATCCATGTTGATTTGCTTGATGAGTTTGGCACAGCCCGCAAGCCGTTGACTGGAGGCAAGATTGTAGAAGAACAAGAAGCCTTGATAGAATAGCAATCCTTCTAGGAGATAGTCTCCAATCAGCGCCATATAATAGTTTTCTCCGGTGGGGTTATTAGCAAGGTTTTGGTAATAACCGGCGATAAATTCACATCTCTCATGGAGTAAAAGATCCTGCTTCCAGAAGTCGTAAACTTCATGCTGCTCATTTTCTGGGATTATGCTCTCAGTAATGTACTGATAAGTCTCCCCGTGCATCGCTTCTTGTGATGTTTGCTCGGCAAGGCACATCCTAGCTTCCGGCGCTGTGATATACCGGCTGAGTTCGGGGATGTTTGCGACTTGTACCGAGTCTAGGAAATTGAGGTAACTTAGAATACCCTTCAACGCTCTACGTTCACCTGGAATGAGGTTAGCGTAATCTAATTTATCTTGGGACAGGTCGGTTCGCTGAGGGACCCAGAAGGATTCCCTCATAGTTTGATAAATAGACCGGGCCCATCCGTAACGGGTTTCATTAAGGTTGATGACGTTGGTGGTGTCACCGCCCCAGAGGTGTCTATTTTCTTTGTTGTCCTTTCCGGTAGGGTTGAAGATTGGACTTGGTTTTATTTCGGTGAAGGTCATTAGTTTTATGAGTAAAATTTTTACTAATTGTTCTTTTAATCCGCGCTAGCTAAAAAAAAGGAAGAGGCGTTTCTCTTCCTTTTTTGCCTTAAAATGGTGGGTGGGCTATTTCTTTATCGAGATCGGTGGGTTCTGTTGTTTCATCTGATTCACACCAGCTTTCTAGTGCTTCTTCAAAAGCGATATCAGTTTCTCGATAGACTGCCATAGCGCCGTGTTCGTCCCATTCAAAAGGTTGAGCGAAACTGTCATAGAAATATTCTGTATTAGTGTTCATTGTGAATGTTCCTCGAATTTTGTTTTCTAATAGAATCCGCGCTAGCGATAGACTCTGCTATCATCCTGCTGGTATAAAGGTCGTTCTCTCTAGGAAGTGTTATCTTTGTTGCTCTATCTCCGATTGTGCTTTATCAATCCAAGTAACAATTTTGGCGATCGCCTTCTCAGGGGTTCCCGTGTATTTTCTGAACTTTGTAGGAATTTTGTAGGATTTGTTGTTGATTTCGACGCTAACCGGTGCGCCCTCTTGGTAGTATCGTTCTCCTTTCTTGGGATGGATACTAAACATGAAGTACAGCGAGTTCTCAAAAATCCCATTTGACCACTCTGCTCGGTCATCAAAACTTGCTTTCAGGTGAATTGACGACATTAAGTTGTCGTTACATTTCAAGGATGAAAAGGGAAGTTTTGGGAGTGCTCCAAGTAGACTATCTGCGATGTCTTGCATCTTGGGCTTAACGCCGTTGATGTCGGGGCGATCTACGTCATGGATAACTTCTCTAGGCATTTGTTTACAGTCCTTTACTCGTTTGGCAATTTATTCCCCCTAACGAGCGCTAGCGATAGATATTCTTACCAACCTAAAAGAAGCTGATCGCTCAATGTCTTTCTTCTGCCGATGAGATTTCGGTGACTTAGAGCATTGTGAGTGCCATCAAACTTTTTTCATAAAAGTTCATCGAAAAACACCTTAACCCGTCTCTTCCATTCTTCTTAATCTTCCTTTGAAAATAAATGCGATCGCCCAGAAAATTAGCATTACTAATATAACTGGCCAAACGCAGCCCATGTTCGACTTTGGGGGTTCCTTGTTTATTCTTAGAAATTGTAGTCAAGAGAACACGCTCTAGCGACAAGGGTTAGTTCTAGCTATTTATAGAGAAATTAGTGTCGGAATCATCACACTGGACAGAAACCCGCAACAGTCCCTTCTCTAGATCAGAGAATGTAAACCGGTCATCATCGATGATAAGAGCGATGATACTGCTCCAGACAGTATCACGGATAAATCCATAGCTCATTACGTCGAAACGCAGGGAAAATAGCCATTTCCAGTCCCTGAATCTTGTTTTCAAAGCAAAATGTGACGACATCTCGCCGTAGTAATTTCTCACGAAAAGAATTGTCTCGGCGAGAGAAAAGCCGTTTACTAAATTGAACTCCTTTGGTAAATAGGTTAAAACGGCAAAATCTGCTCGTCTTTCTATGACGTCTTTTAATGCAATAGCAAAATGTAGAGGGCGTTTGCCCATGCGATCGCATCGTACATCATTCTCTAGCTCAGTTATGATTTTTTGCAACCTTTCTTGATAGTTCATCGAGACTACCTCTTGATTAACATCTAAGGGTTCTGCGCTAGCAAAAAAAAAGACCCGTAGGTCTTAATCGAATGGCTTTGCAAGGTTGTTAAGGAGAATGATCAAACCTATCTACTAACCAGATAAAACCGAAACCATAAAGTCCAATCGAAGCCCAACACAAGGCGGCTAATAGCAAATGAAAACACCCTTTAGTTACGAAGAAAATCTCTCCTGAGATAGCAAGTGAGACATTACTAATCCCTCTTATATGCAACATATCGCTTACTACTTTGTCTTCTACCACTCCCATAAATAAATCCAGTCCCTCTAACGGCGGCAAATAATTCTGAGAGCAGATAACCTGCCATAAACTCTCTGATGGCTGTTCTATTCCAATCATTGCATCAATGCCATTGATAATTGGAGTCGCTATTATAAATGCTACGTCGCAACTAAGGATGAGTACGCAAATTAGCAAGCTTGATATAGTTGCCAAGTTCGCTGCTATGTAAAATACTCGTTTTGATAATTGGATTAGTGTCATTATGGTTCCTTCTTATTTAATATCAGTGAGTGACCTTAATGCTCGGTTTTGCTGAAATGTCCAGCCCGACTCTTTTTCAAGTTCTACGAGTTCGCCATAGACCTTTTTATTGTAAGCGATCGCATTGGTCAAATCATTGAGGTCAGCTAATCTGCATGAATCGCTAGGACTTGACAACGCCATCCTCGGCGTTTTCGTTGATCTGCCAGCCAGTTAAGCATAGCCTGACTGTCTTTTCCTGCAGATATGCTGACGGCCAAAACGCAGTCTTCTCGATTTAATAAGACGTCTATGATTTCTGGGATTTCTGGATCTTGCAATAGGCTAAGTTGTTGGGGCATTTCTATAATGATAAACAGCCCCTTAATAAACGCTAGTTGGTGATCCGCAGCAGAGTCCGTAAACTATAGCCGAAATAGCAGTTGCTGCGGGTGGGTAAAACCCAGATAGGATAATGGTTACAGAGTATAGTCGATGTCTCTGTTTATTTGAGCATCTTCGTTTTCTGGCTCTAGTGCTAACGCTTTATTGTACGAAAAAACAGCTTCTTTATGTCGATTCAGATGATGTAGAAAGATGCCTCGATTGTACCAAGCTTGGGCGTAGTTAGGACATATTGCTAGACCTTTATCGCAAAAGAGTAAGGCTTCTTCGTGCTTACCTAGAAAATGTAGAGCCAAGGCTTTATTCAGAAACGGTTCATGGGAATTGGGTATTAATTCAATGGCTTTGTTGTAAGATAAAATAGCCTCATGATACCGCTTTAGTCGAAGAAGATCATAACCTCTATTGTTCCAAGCTGCTCCTACATCTGGAATCATCTCAACATAACGACTATAGCAATTGACAGCCTTTTGGTAATTAGATAAGTGATGGTAAGCTAATGCCATATTGAATAAAGCCTTGTCACAATTGGGATTAATCTCTAGCGCTTTATTGTAAGATAGGATAGCTTCTCGATAGCGTCTTAGAAGAGATAACGCATATCCCCTGTTGTTCCATGCTTCTTCGTGGATGGGGTTGATGTTCAGCAAGGCATCGTAAGCAAGTATGCTTTCTTCGTAGTTTTCTAATTCGTAAAGGGTAAGGGCTTTGCTAAACCAGATTCTTTCTTCGTTAGGATAAGTTTCAAGAAGGGTGTTGAAAATCTCAAGGGCTTCTTTGTAGCTTTCTGATTCAAAGAGGGTTACTCCTCGATGGTACAGAGCTAAATACGAAGTATCTTCCTTATCATCTAGAACCTTGCAGGGTTCTAGATGTAAAAAGCGTTTAATAATAGTCCATAGTTTCATAATTCAAAATAATGCTTGAGAACATTATAATAAATGTAAGAGTAGAAAACACCAGTTATCGATCCGCAGCAGGGGCTATAATTTATAACCAAAATAGTAGTTGCTGCGGGTAGTGCAAATCCATGTCTAGTAAGGTTTACAGGTGGATTAGAACCTGTTTATATAGAGCCTCTATGTCTCCATTAAAGGAAAGTCGGTTTTCGCATTCAGCGAGGTTCTGACAGAAATAGACATCGTTGCTGTATCCTTCTATCTGACTATAAACATCCGCAATTAACATGGTAAATTGCGGGGATAGATAAAGGTCGTTTACCTCAACTATCTTGCTTGGCTTACGATTTTTAACCATCTCTAGTAAGCGTTTTAATATGTTACGTTCCTGAAGGGACTGTTTCTTCTTTTGATAATCTGTCGTAGCCGGCATATCGCCGAATCCGGCTCGTCTTGCAGTATCTGCAAGAGAAATAATGATGAAGTTTTTGAGATTAACTGTTGGCATCGATGCTTGCTCCCTAAAGGTCAATCATCAGGAATTGCGCTAGCATTACGCCTATTTTATCGAAGCAGCTAGAAAAAAAAGAGATATTTTATAATATCTCTTTTGTGGCATTACTTTTCGTTAGGAGCAGAATGCTTCCTAATCAGTTTTTGGCACAGTGGAATCGTTATCAGGACGTGAAGTGCCCACCAAGAAAAGGCAAAGATAATTATCGCTATGTGTGCTGCAATGTCTCCGAATTGATTTGTTGTCACATCTTTTACTATAGAGATTCCTATCACACAGGAAAAAAAACAGCGAAATAAAGTAAGCGATTGATCCATTGATATGACATGATTATTTTACGAAGAATTGTCGTAATTAATTTGCGCTAGCACGAGAGTGTCTACGAACCGTAGACAAGAAAAAAAGACAAGGTAGAACCCTGTCCTCTCGTCTTCTACTGTTTTGGCTTCGCCGCATAATCAGGAATGTCCCCTCGATAAAATATCTTCTGATATTCTCGAATTGCCGTAGGGTGATATTGTTGAATCTTCGCCATATCGCATGGGTCAATAAACTCAGGGACATCGAATAATGCAGTGATAACTGCTTCAATTGAAGCATTTTGCCAGTTGTGGCTTTGCCATAAGGTGTGGGGCATAAGATTACCTCCTTAACTTCTAAAAGCGATCGCATGAAGTTACTTCGTTTTCAGTCAGTTCAAAGTCTCCCTTAATCTTCGATACCTCGTTGGCTTTGACATTGAATATCGTTTTGCCACACTTAATCTTTAATGAACCTTTTTCCTCTAATTGATCTAGAGAATACTCGGATAGCGTGAAGGTTTGGTCTGGATACTGTTCGATACTCACAAGTAAGACCGTTTGATCTTTAGCCAAGTCATTTAGAATAAGCCAGCCAAACCCTAAAAGCATAAATAGAGCAGGTACTAAGCAGCCTTGGGTGTTCATGACTTTTTCTCCTCAAATTACTTGTAGTTTATTCTCTAAAGACAGAGGCTTTTACCTGAGAAGGTAAAAGCCTTTGGTAGCTAAGCTATCTTAGACAAATACGCTGCTACCGCCACTCTGTACTTGAGTAAGGTAATCGGTAACTCCTAATAGTTGAATCTGGGAAGCTCCATTATCCAGGACTAACCCGAAATCAGTTTGAATCTGTGATACTTGGTTACTACCCAATACCCAGAGGCTATCTTCGTTGTCGGCGAAGTCAGTAATGACAACATCGGCGTTTAAGACTCTGAACTGGTCTGAGCCAGTACCTCCAGTAAACACAGCATCGGTGAACAGTGCGGTCATTTGGTCGTTGCCATCTCCACCGTATAAGGCAGAACGAATTGGACTATCATCAGGTGCCGAATAAGTAGTGAGGACATCATCGCCATCACGACCGAGAATCCACGAACCCTCTTGTCCCGATAAGATGTCTCTGGCGTTACTCCCTCCTAAGTAGGAGAAACGACCGGCGTTAGGAACGCGTGTCTGAACCCCGACATTGGCGTTGCCGAACTCGTAGTAGCTCGTCAGCCCTCTGGCATCAACTTCAATCGTCTCCCAAGTACCTAAAACTGGGGTAAACACACCTTCATTGAGGCTTGTAATTTGTAAATTCATACTGTTTTGTAGGTTATTTTGTGTGAGAGAATCTCTCAAAATAAATGGCGCTAGCCCTACAACCTAGAAACCTAAATAGGTTCCTTCCACAAAAGTAAGAGGCTCGAATCGTTCTAAAATTAATGCCTCGGTTTGTTCAGTCTTGATTATTAAACCCTGGTCGTTGAGAAATTGCCGTACATTGGGGTCTCCAATGGAAATGCGATCGCCTTTCTCGAAATCTGTCACTAATATTTTCATGCCAACTGCGAAAAAAGTATCACTGCCTTCACCCCCGCTAAGAACACAGGAAGGCACAGTCGTTTTTGCTGTGGAGAGTGCTTTGATGGTGTCGTTCCCCGTTCCACCGAGAATGATGCAATTTTCGGCTCCATTCCCCGCTACTTGCAAATTGTTATCGCCGCCATTCCCGACGAGTAAAGCCCCACTATCTGCTAAGAAGAAATCGATCTTTGAACTCCCGATAATTGTTGAATTAGGGCCAGCCCTTCTGACTATAGCCCCTACTTCAAAATCAGCAGTAGAGAGATTCAGTCGTATGGTGTGTCGATTCACATTGATGTAGGCTGCTGAATAACTTTCTGTGATTTTGACGTAGGCGTTTTCTTCGTTGATTTCTAGAATTAAGCTATTTTCCATAAAGTTTTTATTCTGACTTTAACAAAAAAATAGCACCGTGAAGGTGCTTATATTACTGGCTAGGTTTTTCGTTTTAATCGAAGAAGAGCCACTTTCGTTGGAAAAGTGAGAGTAAACTGAAAATCTGAATAGTTTTGGCTTAATAACAATGTGATTTGCGCCCTATTATTTTGGAGCTTTGATGAATCCGAATGAGGCAAGGCTACAATCGCGTCGATAAGATTGCGTTCTTTTATTTGTTTTTCAACCTTGCACCAATCTGAGTAGTTAAAGCCGTGATCTACCATAATTTTACTAACAGCATTGAGTTGAGAGGCTACTGGATTGTCGAAGTAAAGCAGGTAGGCAGTTAACATAGTCGAGGCTAAAATGCCACCAAGGAGTATAAAGTCGAACCATAAAAGGGTGTAATCAAATATTGCCTTGGTAATAACTCCGATAAGAAGAGTTATTATCGCTCCTATCCAAAAAGAGAGGATAGTTGGTATTAAGTATCTCATAAGCGTTACTGAGTAAAATTCTGCAATAATATCGAGCTAGCTTCGAGCTTAGTCCTCGTAAACCCACAGGGGCATTATTTCTGCTACCGTTGCCGTGACAATTTCCTGGAAGTCTTCTTCGTTGGTTATCGAGGCTCGTTTTAGTTTTGCTCTGATTTCTGAACGGATTTCTTTGAGAAGACAATCTGATATATGAGGCAGGTCAATCCCTGCCAATTCGATGTGTTCTTTGCTAAGACTTTTGCCAGTGAAGTGCATATTAACTGAAGGTTGATTGATAGTTTCAGTCAAGATGCGCTAGCATGGCGAAAAAAAAGAAAGAGACGAGCATTTGCTTGTCTCGATAAGCTATAAAGCCCTAGAATATAAGAAATACGAGCAATAAAACGTCAAAACCCCAATGCAGATACTAGGGACTTAGAGAGAGAAATAGATGAAATAGTGTATCAATTATATGGGTTGAGTGAGGAGGAGATTGCTATAATTGAAGAAACCAACCAACGGAAATAAATTAACTCTCATTTAATTTCACTCACTAAAAATCATGGCTACTCAAGAACAAATAAACCAACAACTTAATCACCTAAACCAAGAACAACTTAACCAAGTTGCTGATTTCATTACCTTTCTAAAATTCAGAGAAAATTTAACTAAACCTCTAAAGAATATAGATAATATAGCCAAACTTTATCAAGAATTTGCTGAAGAAGACCGTCAACTTGCTGAAGCAGGAATCAATGAATATGCTGACTTATTAAACCAAGAAGATCAACGATGAAGATTGAACGAGGAGAAATTTGGGTCGCTACTCTTGACCCCACACAAGGATCTGAACAAGCAGGAATACGTCCAGTAATTATCTTTCAAGAGAATACCATCTCTCAATTTACAACAACCATTATTAGCATTCCTTTAACTACTAATTTAAGACGAAGTTCTTTACCTAGTTGTTTATTCATTCCTCAAAATGAAGGGGGTTTAAATCAAGATTCAGTTGCTTTATGTCATCAATTAAGAGTCTTAGATAAAACTCGTTTACGCCGTAAATTGGGAAAATTAAGTTTAAACACTATTAATCAACTGGAAAGTATTGTCTTATTTACTTTAGGTTATCAGCAGTAAGCAATGAATATTTTAGTAGAAGCTGTTGCTTAATTTCTAGAGAGCGAAATAGATAAGATTATGTATAATTTATATGGGTTAAGTGAAAAAGACATTAACATTATAAAAGAAAAAAAAAGAGCTACCCCTCGAAGGAGTAGCTACGCTCGATGTAACGAAGATCAACGACAATCGATTACATTGTTTGGTATCTGATAATTGGATGGAACTTTTTGGAGATAGTAGTCTGTAGCTCGTCCGAATCGGAATTCTTGTGAACCACATGATATAATTATCCCCGTCGGTCCTAAACCTAACAAAGCATCGCTGTTTAACTGATCAATTTCTTCTTTTTGCAGTCCGTTAATCAGCAACGTTTTTTCTGGCAGATCTATCATATAGGATTCATTTTTAAGCCGTTTTTCTCGTTCATTCGCCTTTATGGTGCTTACAGTAATCAATGTCAATATGGCAATAGACACTATACCCGATATTATCAGGTCGCACTGTTTTTCGCTTAAATTGTCGAACATTTTTTTCTCCTGAGTGGCGAAGCTACCCCTGCAAAGGAGTAGCGTATTATTTCTAGCTTTCGTTAATTTGGATTGGCATGACTAACCCAAAGGTTTTGTATTCCTCTAAGGGCGATATGAACACTGGACCTGGTTGATCGCCCGTTGTTTCCGTGATTTCCATAGTTACAGTATCTCCGGGCATCGCTTTGAGGCACTGTTTCAGGTAGTTAGAGTTAAAGCCTAAAGACTGTGCTTGCCCATTGATATCTTCTACTTCTAATGTATCTTCGGCACTCCCCGTCGTGTTTTCCTTTGAGCGAAGGGTGCATTTCTTCTCTTCTGGGTCGAAATCGATGAAACATAAGGAATCTTTACCAACTGCGAACGTATCAATGAACTTCAGAGCCTCAAGGAGTTGCTTGCGGTTAAAGGTACAGTCCAGGCTAAAATCATCACCGTTGATCAACATTTCGTAGTCTGGGTACTTCCCGTCTAATTTACGACTTCGGATAAACCCTTCTGAAAAATCCACTTGAATTTTATTTTCATCAAAGCTGATTGTAACCATCTCTGCAATTTCTTCACTCGTTTCCATCTGTTTCAGCGCGTAAGCTGTTAAGGTAAGGGTTTCGGTTGGCATGACGAGTTTATTTTCTGGATTATTCTCCGAAGGCTCGTACAATACCCTTGTTCTAGCTAATCGATGCCCATCCGTCGCCGCAAATTCTACCGTGTTTTCTTCGTCGGTATCGAAGTTCAGACAGACACCGCATAAAATAGCCTTGGCCATCTCGGTTGCTACAGCATATTTGGTTTCTTCAACTGCTTGGATTAGATCATCAGCTTCTATGGAGACTTGTTCGATTTCTTCTTCTGTCAGGGAGTCAATCCAAGGCATTTCTTCGATATCCCCTTTAGCAAATTTTGCCTCCTTTCCTTGTTGACTTTTCAAGTGAAGATATTCTTCGTCAGCGGACAGTGTAATCGCTACCTCGTCTTTAAGCGTGTTAAGTAGGGTGAGGAAATCTTTGCAATTTACCGCCACTTCGCCAGGGGTGTTGATATTAGCATCTCTCACTGTCCAACTCATTGCTATCTGCCCATTAAATGCCTCTACTTTGAGGATTTCGGGTTCAGCTTTGAGGATTACATTGAGTAGGATTAGGTGGGTTGGGTTATGAGGAATCACTTTATTAGCTAGGCTTAAGGCTTTGATTAGCCCGGTGGGAATGCAAGATATATCCATGATTTTTGGGTAAACTAGATTTTCTGAAACAGCTTTGCGCTAGCAAAAAGAAAGAGAACAGGGACTACCGAAGTAGCCTGTTCTTAGCTATCAAGAAAAGCGCGCTCGCCTTTGGCGAGATCCGCTTTGCGGATCGCTTCTTTGATAGGATTCTTGAATAGTTTTGAGAACGGCAATAGCGTTTTCTAGAGGTACAAAGGCACGGAGTTTATGGCTAACGTATTCGCTTTGAACTCCCAATTGTTTGAGCCATTGCAATTCAATGGTCGAGTTATGTCCTACAATTTCTAGCCGGTAATCCCCTCGGACTAACACTTTTCTTAGCTCTAGTTTCTCAGTTAGGGATTCTTTTGTTCCCTGGTTCATCACCGATTCGTAGATATCCTCGATTGTCCGTTCATGGCTCAATTCAAAGCTTCTGGCAATGTAAGTCATGGCGCTTTCGCTGACAGCACGACCTAGTAACCGCTCACCATCTTCGGTGTGAATGCGGTATATTCGCATCTGGTTATTGTCAAGCCTTTTCCAAATCGGTAAGAGGACACCCGTAATCAGGTAGAAAGTGGATTCGATGAATTCAGGTTCTTGGGCAATCTGTTGTTCCCACCCTTGTTTGAATGTTTCAGCATCAACCTTAGTCCATAAGGAGTTGTCGAATTCCCAACGTCTCATTTTGGTAGTGTTACAAGGACGAGTTAAGCTGAATCTCGGTTCGCTAATACCATCTTTGTTAACTACGCTGGTGGTTGAAGTGACAACTGCTACTTGATTTGACATTTGGTTCTTAGCGAAGAAGGTGTCACTATAACTGCCTAATCTAATGGCCTCGTCTAAGCTGAGTATCCGATTCAGTTCAGTTTTCTGGATTTCAACCGCGTAACTGGTTCCTCCAGTCACAGGGTCTTGATAGAGTTGTTGTCGGTTTACCACTTCTAGCTTTTCAGCTTTGATAGTCTCGACACCCATTTCATAGATCCCTGCTTCCTTAGCTTTCTCAATGGCAGAACTAATGCACATCTCCAACGTGGTAAACAGGATTTCTTGATCCTCTAACCGCATCGCTAAGACTCGATTGAGGAAGGTTTTCATGGGAGGAAGTTCAGCTTTGAAATCTCCTTCTTTGGTTAGGAGATTTAACCCTGAAATTCTCTCGAATTCCGCTAAAGTCATACCTTCAACTAGTCCTTTATAGAGGCTGAAGTACAATGTCCGTAACGCCTGTTTAGCATAAACAGACTCTAGGTTATCCTCTTCTCGGAAGAGTCCCTGATTGCCTGTTTTGCGTTCACCTTTGGTCAACGCTCCTAAACTAGCTAACCGTCTGGCGATAGTGCTGGTGAAGCGTTTCTCCCCTTTGATGTCGGTGCAAATCACACGATATAAGGGAGGTTGAGCTTGGTTACTGCGGTTGGTTCTCCCAAGTCCCTGTATAGCGACATCAGCTTGCCAGCCGCCTTCTAAGAGATAATGCACCCGTGGGCGTTGATTCTGGCAACTTCTATTGGCGTGGTACGACCTACCTGTTCCTCCTGCCTGGGAGAAGACAAGAATCTGCTTCTCGTCATCCATGAACAACTGGGATTCTGCTAAGTTTGCAGAGCTCGACCGTTTATCGACCATCATGCGATCGCTACCCTCTTTCGTGACTCGGATGATTCGCTTTGAGCGTCCTGTCACTTCAGCCACCGCTTCATACCCAAAATGGTTAATGATTTGGTCTAATGCTGATGGCAAAGGTGGTAACAAGGAGAGTTCTTCGATGAGAGCATCCCTTTGACGTAATGCTTCTTGACAGGGTATAGGATTATCCAGTGAATCGGTCATAAGTTGACTACGCTCATTGCCGTTATCATCTGTGAAGCTCTCATATTGATGTATTGGGAATCCGTTGATCAGATAATCAAAGAGGTATTCTCGTGGAGTAATATCAACGTTGATATCATTCCATTGACTGACTGGAATTTCGTCTAGTCGTCTGTTCAAAAGGGCTTCATCGGTTGAAATCAGTTGAATCACGGCTGCTTTCCCCTCTTTCATATCCGCTTCTATCTGTTTGAGTAGAGTCGGACATTTAATCGAGGTAATCAGATGACCGAAGAATCGTTGTTTAGTGCTTTCAAACCGAGAATAGACGGAGGATTTTGCCCTGCCATTTGTACTACCGAACTTGCTGCTGATTCCCGTAAGCTCAAGGGCTTTCTCAATGTTCTGATAGATAATCTGGTAAGCGTCGGCATACCGGTTGTACATCGCCACTTGAGCCTCGTTGAGTTCGTGTTCAATGATTTCGTACTCAACACCATCAAAACTCACACTACGAGCTAAGTAGAGACCCATAGCCTTAAGGTCGCGGGCTACTACTTCTAAAGCAGCAATCCCACCCTCGGCTACTTGGGATAAGAAATCTTCTCGGTTGATAAAGGGCAAAATCTCTGAGTTCCAGAGCCCTAACCGTTCTAAGTAACTAAGATTCTCTAACTTACTGGCGCCTGTAGCTGATACAAAGACAAACCTCGCATTGGCTAAGACTCGTTGAAGACGTAACCCTGCCAATCCCTGTTGAGAGGCTGCTTTGAGACCTCGTTCGCCGTATTCTGCTACCGCATTGGCCATAGCATGAGACTCATCAAAGACAATAACGTTATCACTGTCTTCGCCAAGCCACTCTATAATTTGCTCAACACGAGAACATTTGTTTGCTTTTGCGGGACTTCTCAATGTGGCATAGGTCAAGAAGAGGATTCCTTCGTTGAGAACAACGGGATCTCCTTGCTTGAACTTGGATAGAGGTACTACCTGAGCAGGATCACCACCAAGGGCTTTCCAGTCTCTCCGAGCATCTTCAAGTAAAGCGTTACTCTTGGAAATCCACACCGCTTTCCTGCGACCTTTTAGCCAATTATCGAGGATAATCCCGGCACACTGGCGTCCTTTTCCTACCCCTGTACCGTCTCCGTTAAACCATGCTTTGCGGTAATGCTTAGCTTCTTTGGTTCCTTCAGGGACTCGTTCTAAAGTGTCGTGGTCAGCATCATACATAAACCAATCAGGTAAGAATTGCTCATGGCTATTCCCTGCATAAATGACACTTTCTAATTGAGCATCAGAGAGTAAGCCTTGCTCAATCACCGCCTTTGGTAGCTTAGGTTTGTAGGTTGGTGTGGGTGGTGCGATCGCTGCCATTGCGGCTGATTCAACGAGTTTAGTTGGATGAACTTTAGCTGCTTTGATATTGATGGTTTGAGGCATATAACGCTCATAGATCCCATCATCGTTGAGGTACTCACCCTCATCTCGCCAATCAATAACGTTGTAATCAACGGTAATGACATCATCGAAAGATACTTTTGCTTGTGGCCTTGTATCTTCTTTGACTTTCTTAGTCTTTTTGCTAGGTTTTGTGATAGGAACTACGACTGATGACTGATGCTTCTTAACCTTTTGTCGAGGTGGGATTTTAGTGTCAATCAAGTCAGCGATTTCATCGAGATTTAAGCATTTGTCGACAATGTAAGAGTCTGCCTCGTCAACTTTATCAATTACCGTAAGTCTGGTATCAATAGTTGTGCCATGTTTGTAGTAGGTCTTACCTTCGATACCAACACTGAAAACGACTTTACCGGGTAACGCTGCGATCGCGTCGCCCCATGTTGTGCTATTGGGTGAGAACGAATCAGAACTTAGTGTAACTAATCGTCCTCCTGCACTTAATCTGTGCAATGCTGAACGAATGTGAGCTAAAGCTGCACTACACCCCTTCTTCTTGCTATGGAGATGGGTGGTAAACGGTGGGTTCATAACTACGACAGTCGGTTTATGCTGAGTTGGGAGCAGATTGTCGATTTGCTCTGCATTGTAGTTATAGACTTTGTGTGAAAAGCCTTGCTTTAGGCATTCGATTCGATCTTCGCTAATTTCATTGAGAATCAGCGATGCCCCTTTAATCTCAGGCCAAATAGCGAGTAGGCCGGTTCCTGCACTTGGCTCTAACACTACATCTTTAGAGGTGATTTGAGCAGCTTCACCCACTAAATACGCTAAAGGTAAAGGGGTACTGAACTGTTGAAGTTTTACCGATTCTTCAGAGCGTAGAGTATGAGTCGGTAATAGGGTTTGTAACTCAATAAGTTCTTTGACGGCTACCATTGGGTGTTCAGCGAGCGTTCCGTGGTATTTTCTCACCCACAAGACTAAGGATAATTCCACAGCATTATAGGCTTGTTTCCAGTTCCAACGCCCTTGGCTATCTGTACCGCCAAAAGCTTCGTTCATGGTTTGTTTGAGGAGACTTGAGGTTATTTTCTGATTAATCGACAGGTAAGAAAGCAGCTTCTCGGCTACAGTTAGTAAGGTTCCTGTCCCAATCACTGGACTACCCAAAGATAGACCACTGAATAATGAACCTTGGGTGAGTGAAGAACTTTTATGAGAGGAAGGCTTCGTAGGTTTTCGTCTTTTATGAGAGGCTTTCTTTGGTTTCTGGGTCGGTGCAGTGGATTCTACCAACCCGAATAAAGACATCTGTTCGGTGTTCATATAATGTTACCTCTATAGCTTTCACCTTATCGGCGCTAGCCATGAGTAACCGATTATTGCTTTGTTAAGCTATTTGTTGAAAAGAAAATTGGTAGGTTTGTTGGAACAGAATCAAAACCTAATGATGGGCTATAATAAGAAGGAGGAACAAATTAAGCAAAACAAATTAGGATTGGAAGTTTAACTGGACTGATTCTCAAATATTGTTTAAATATCCTTATAAATTAGAAAAAATGACTTCTTATCAAACTCAACTAACTTTAGATGAATCTCAGCAAATTGTTCTTGAGAATTTACCTTTTAAGAAAGGAACTAAATTGACAATTAATATTGAAGTTACTAAAGAAGAAAATGAAGCTACATCAGAAGATTTTGAGGCTTTGTTAGAAAAAACTCAAGGAATTTGGACAAAAGACGATGGGTTAGAATATCAATAGAAAATGAGAGAAGTTTCAGCTTCTCAGAATCTGTTATTTATAGATCAAATCGAATAACTCTATGGGGGAGTCTATATTGAAGAGTGGAGTGGACTAGACTCAGAATCGCATCTTCAAGGAAAAAATCATCCAATGGCCAAACTAGGTTTAATAATGGCTGGTACAATACGTCGACAAGCCATTTTCCCACCATGAATATTTCTAGCAACAGGGCCAATTTGTAAAGCAGTTAAACCACCCATAATAAAAAAGTTGGACTTAGGCAGACGTAAATGTTCATCTAGTACCGGCAAACCGTTAACGATTTCTGTCGGATAAGTCTCCAGTACGTTTTGCAATAGGGGATGCTCTTTTGTGTTGAATGTTGTACCAGTAGCTAACCAAATACGATCAAACTGATGCTTGTTTCCATCGTGACAACCAACCTGCCAAAGATTATTTTGCCAATGTGCCTCTCTAACTTGACAGCATTCTTCAATTTGTATTTTACCTTCATGAGATGCCTTTCTTAATTGCAGCATCATTTCAGGAGTCATTGAACCACCATTACGTGCTTGCTGTATTTGCTGATAACGAACATACCAATCAGTTTCAGCGTGAAAGTCTTTAAGATATTTTGGCCCTAACCAACCAGGATCAGCATCAAAAATTTTTTCTTGTAACTGCTTTCTCGTCATCAAAGTAACAGTTGCACCTAAATTTATTGCACCTTTAGCTAAATGTCCGCTACTTAAACCACCACCAACAATTAATATCCTTTCTCCTGTTAACTTAAGTTGGTTGAGATTTACCTGTTGAGAATGACACAATGTCTCTGAAGGATAATTGAGCGGAATCTTCTCTACCCAGTCAGGAAACTGCATTTTCCCACTTCCCGTAGCCAATACCACTCTACGAGTCATAATGGTTTCTTCCGTATCTAAAACCAATTGAAACCGAGGATGCAAAGCACGTTTAATGGGTAAAATGTCTACGACTTTGCCCCGATAAACTTTATCTTCTAACTTCCAGCGACGAATAACTTCATCACAAAAATCATGAAATAGCTTCGTACCTGGTCTATCATAGGGAGGGAACAGTTCATGATGCCGATGTTCAGCAAAGGTTCTTAATTGATGGGGATTAGGATCTGGGTGATGAACCGCAGGGGATCTTAAACAAGGAATTTGTTGAGCTGCAAATTGTTGCTGCCATTGACTCAGCCAAGTTTGACTGGGATCAAAAGCTAAAAATTTATGATAATACTTTGCACGTTTTTGTAAGAGATGGGTGGTTAACGTTAGAGCCTGAACTCCTGCCCCAACAATTGCTAGGTCTATATAATTAGGTAGTGCCACTGCGGATTAATTAAAATTAACGATAATCATTCTCATTGTATAATAATGGTTATCATTTTAATGAACCAGTTCTCCACTAAACATCATGAGTTTTACTGCTGAATCTCTCTATGTACTCGATCGTCTTCGTCCCAAGGCATCTTTACAACGCTTTGTAATTACTGCTGTCACTGGTTTAATGGCGCTCGCTTGTGGAACAGAACCCACACCTCCAAGCAGTTCTGATTCCACACCCGAAACAAGTTCAGGTCCCAAGATTGTTACTACTTTCTTACCGGTTCATTTGTTTACTAAAGCTGTAGTTGGAGATACCGGACAAGTCGATATTTTGATTTCCCCTGGTGCAGAAGTTCACGACTATCAAGCTACCCCAGACGATGCAAAACTGTTAGCACAAGCAGATGTTTTAGTAGAAAATGGTTTGGGGATGGAAGCGTTTCTATCAGATTTAGTTGCCAATGCAGGTAATTCTGAACTTCAACAAATTGATGCTAGTGAAGGAATAGAAGCAATGGAAGGGGAACATGGACATGATGAACACAAACATGATGAACATGGACATGACGAACACAAACATGATGAACATGGACACGGACATCACCATCCAGAAGGAAATCCTCACGTCTGGTTAGATCCTGTTTTAGCGCAACAACAGGTCGCTAATATTAGAGATAGGTTAATTGAAATTGACCCCAGTAATGCAGATAGCTATCGTAGCAATGCTCAAGCTTATATTGAACAACTACAACAGCTAGATAATGAATTTAAAGAAAAATTAGCCCCCGTTCAAGGTTGTAACTTTATTACTTTTCACGATGCTTTTCCCTATCTAGCGCAACGCTACGGACTCGAACAAGAAGCAATAGTAGAAATTCCTGAAGAGAGCATGACTCCCCAAGATATCCAACGAATAAAACAAATAACTGAGGAACATTCTGTTAAAGCTTTATTAACTGAACCAGGAATTGAAGACAAGCGCATTGAGCAAATATCCAGTGACTTAAATCTATCTCTTGAAGCGATTAACCCTCTTGAGGCAGGGGAAACCGATCCCCAATATTATTTTCAAGTAATGCGGAGTAATTTGGAGGCATTGTCAAGAGCCTGTCAAAATACTTAATAAGTGATAGCTTTTCTTGTTTTGCGGCTCTTTTGAATCAAATTAGTAAATTGAATGTACCAAAACCTATCTATTACCCAACCCATCATTAAAGTGAAAGATTTATCGGTAATGCGTGGGGAATATCTAGCAGTCGATAATGTTTCTTTTGAATTATTGCCAGGGACTCATACAGCCATTATTGGTCCAAATGGTGCAGGGAAAAGTACCTTAATTAAATCTATTTTAGGTTTAGTTGAAGCGCAGTCAGGGGAAATTACCTTGTTTGATGGGAATGGTAAACGTTCAAAGCGATTAAAACAGGAAATTGGCTATATTCCCCAAAAGTTTCCCTTTGAACGCACTTTCCCCTTAATCGTATCGGAGTTAGTGGGTTTAGGCTTAAATAGCCAACATTGGTGGTGCGATCGCCAACGAAAACGAGAGATTATCCATCAAGCGTTAGAACAAGTTCATCTAACCAAACAAGCAAATCAAAAAATCGGCACTCTTAGTGGAGGAGAATTAAAGCGAGTTTTATTAGCTTATTGTTTAGTGGTTCCTCGTCGTCTTTTAATTCTCGATGAAGCGTTAGCAGGGGTAGATGCTACGGGAGAGATGGAATTTGCTGCTTTACTCAATAATCTCAAACAAGAACAAAATTGGACGATTTTGGAAGTTTCCCACGATTTAGATTTAGTTAGTCGCTATTGTGACTCGGTAATGTGTTTAAACCGTCGCTTACTTTATCAAGGTTCCCCTCAAACCACTCTCACCCCCGAAAATCTCTTGCACGTATACGGTGCTTTAATTAGTCCTACTTGTCATCATCATGAACCTAGTAAACTTCCTGAGTCTTTTTAGTCTACCCTTTATGCAACGGGCGATACTGGGTGGCGTACTGCTTGGTATTTTAGGGGGAATTTTGGGTAGCTTTTTAATCCTGCGTCGTCTTTCTCTATTCGGCGATACCGTGGGACATTCGGCAATGTTGGGAGTGGTTTTAGCTGCGTTATTAGAACTTCCTGCCACTTGGACGTTAATGGGTTTTACCGTTGCTTTTGGTTTAGGAGTTATTTATTTGATTGACAGAACTGATCTCGGTAGCGATACAGTATTGTGTATTTCCTTATCAGGTTCCATCGCTTTAGGCACCATTGGTTTTAGTTATTTAAAGGGATATCGGGGTAATTTATTATCGATTTTATTTGGGGATATTTTAGCTATTAGCAATACCGATTTGATTTTATTATTATTAATTTTAGCTGTAACGATAGCCTGGATTCTTATTAGTTTACCAGAGCAAATATTACTTACCCTTAATAGCGATTTAGCTTTAGTAAAAGGTGTACCCGTTCGCAGCCATCGTTATTTTTTTATCGTGCTTTTAGCCATTACGATCGCCCTAACGATTCGTGCCGTTGGTATTTTATTGGTTAATGGTTTTTTAGTTATTCCTGCTGCAACTGCCAGATTAATTTGTCAGCAGTTTGTACCATTTTTAGCCACTGCTGCTGGTATGGGTGCGTTTAGTGGGGTAATGGGAATGGTTATTTCTGGTGCGATCGATCTACCGAGTGGTCCTAGTATTGTTTTGGTTCAGTTGTTTGGGTTTTTGGCAGTGGCTTTATGGTGTCAGCAGGGTTAAATGATTCTATTATTGCTCTTGAATAACCCTACCATATAGACGGATAGCCTGCACTCCTTCCCCTTATTTTAATAGAAACTTAGGCAAAAATTAAATTTTCACTACTTATGATACACTACCTAAATTTATAAGGGTTTGAGGCTTGTCATTTCAGATAGGTTTAGCGGGGACAGCGTTGCTCTGCACTCGAACAGCGAGACCGCAAATATTTTAACAGTGTAGAAGAGCATACTTACTACTCAAACCCCAAACCCCAAACCCAAACGGGATATAATGATAATGATTATTATTCTACAGAATCCTAATAAATAAAATTAGCCTCAAGTTACTAGCTATTGTTCCTTTAGTTACTACCAAAGTTTCTAACTCACGTTGCTTAGAAAGTAAAAATATCATGAAAGCTAAATATACTCGTTCTCAAGCGCAAATTAATGAACTACATCTAGCCACTTTGTTGAGCTAGATGTTTCTGACGCTTCTTTGCATTGTTGTGCTTTTTCGCCCCTAGTTGCCTCATGCTTCCGCATAAAGTAGAGCTAGGCGACTCTACGTCTAAAGAGGACAGTTCCTGCCCCCTTGCCCAGTTTAAACACACCTGGGCTGATGCAACATCTCTGTCGCAACTATAAAGGCACTTTTCGCAGTTGTGCTGGCGTTCTGCTAATGTCTTTTTCTTTTGATGACCACAATTAGGACAAGTCTGAGATGGCTTAACTTTTCGAGTAGGAACCTCAATGTAAAACCCACCTGCTTCGGTAACTTTGCTTTTTATTAATGATTTTAAGTTACCAATTCCAACGTCAAGAATTGACCGATTTAATCCAGTCTTTTGACGTTTTCTTTTGCTACCTCTTTTAGCTTTTTTGGTCATTCCTTTTAGGTTTAATTTCTCAGTTGCCACCAAGCTATTACAGCTAACTATTTGTGTGGAAACTTGATGATGCCAGTTTTGTCTTTGACGACCAACTAAAGATTGAATCTTACCGATTTTTCTAACAGCTTTTTTCCATCTTCTAGACCCTTTTACTCCCTTTTTTCCTGCACGTTTCTTTCTAGATTTCTTTGCTGTTTTGTTGATTTTATCCTGTGATTGTTTGAGAAATCTAGGATTATCAATAACAGTGCCATCGTCAAAAGCAAGTGCATGATGAGTCCCAAAATCGATACCACAAGCCTCTTTACCTGTTTCTCGTTTTGGATCACAACTAACAGTAACAGAAGCGTACCATTTTCCTTGTTTAAAGATGATAGTGCAAGTATTTGGTGTTCCCCAATCTCTTGCTTTACCCCTCATCTTTATTGTTCCAAAATTAGAAAGTGTCAACTTTCCATGATGTCCATTACTGTCTATTTTCCCAACCAGCTTTATCAGGATAAGTCCACCCTTTATATCTTCTTGAAGACTTTAGTTTCGGATAACCTGATTTAATCTTGAAAAAACGTTGGAAAGCAAAATCAACCCGTTTTACAGTTGCTTGAAGGGCATGGCTACCAAGGTCTTTGTATTCTGGCCAATCTTTTTTAAACTCAGGTAATGAGTTTTGTTGGTCAAAGTAATTAATGGATTTACCAAACTTTTTGTATTGAGTTTTTCGATTAACTACACAAGCATTGTATAAATCTTTGTGTAAACGTCTCCAATAATGAAGTTTCTCATTTTGTTCTTTATTTGGGTAAAGTCTAAACGTGATTCTTTTAGTAGCCATGTTGCCGACCTCAACAGAACTGATATGATGATTTTAGTCTAATTACCTGTAGGGTGTCAAGATGAAACCAAGAAAAGGGTCACATAGTGTTTTTAGTGTGCGGTTACACTTTGTTTTTGTTACTCACTATAGACGCAAAGTAATAACCGCCCTAATGCTAGAGCGATTAAGAGAAATGATTTGGCAAGTATCTCGCAAAATGGATTGTGAGTTACTAGAGTTTTCGGGTGAAATGGATCATGTCCATATCTTATTAGATTTCCATCCTAAAAACTCTATTTCTACAGTTGCAGGGTGTCTTAAAAGTTCGACAGCTAGAGTCATGAAAAAAGACTTTCCTGAACAAGTAACTAAGTTTTATAAAGACAAAGTTTCTTTTTGGTCTAAGTCTTATTATGTCACTTCTTCTGGTGGCGCACCTATTGAAAAGTTAAAAGAATATATCAAGAACCAAGATGCTCCGAAAAGTTAATTTGACAATTTTTCGGACATTGAGTCCTCAAATTGTCGTGCTTTCCTTCCCTAGTCCGCTACGCTGAGACTAGGGACTGACGCACTGAAGTTCAGGTACTCAAGTCGTTAAATTATGCTATTTCCGCCCAGAACTTATATGCAGAACTCAAAGATCGAGATCAGCCTTTAGGACTAGCAACAGTTTACCGTGCCTTGGAAGCTTTAAAAACTCAAGGAACTGTGAAAGCACGAATTTTAACCAGTGGGGAAGCACTTTACAGTTTAATTTCTCACGATCATCACCACATAAATTGTGTTAGTTGTGGTCAATCTTTCGTGATTAATGAGTGTCCTGTCCATGACTTAGAAGAACGATTAGAGCAGACTTATCACTTCCAAGTCTACTATCATACTTTAGAATTTTTTGGGCGATGCCCTCAATGTCAAGACAATCAAGTACAATGAGAATCATTATCATTTTTGAGTCAGTGTGAGGAATTGAATGATTAATCGCTGTTTTTTCTTTAATAATGTAATCCTAGTTTTAGGAATGATTCTGTTTTCTACGTCTCCCAGTCAAGCTTTACCTACTCAAGACTTGTCTTTAAAAGAGTCTCGTGGTGACTTTTTGCGTCGTCAGGGTACAGTGTCTTTAGAAAAAGAAGAAACATCCCCCTTGCCTCAGTTACCGAAAATTGATCGAGATTTTCATCTAAGACAATCTCGGGATGGCTTTTTGAACCCTGGTAGTCGTCAGCAACGCTCCATGAGTCAAGTAACCAGTGTGTCTGAGTTACAAGACATATCACCCACTGACTGGGCTTATGAAGCTTTACGCAGTCTTGTAGAACGCTATGGCTGTATTGTGGGATATCCTGACCGTACCTTCCGAGGCAATAGGGCGTTATCCCGTTACGAATTCGCTGCCGGCTTAAATGCCTGTCTCAATACCATGGAACGATTAATCCAGGAAAATGTTGCCGTTTTACGGGAAGACATCGAAAAATTGAAACGGTTGGCACAGGAATTTGAACAAGAATTGATCGCTTTGGGCGCAAGGTTGAGCAATTTAGAGGAACGGGTCGCTTATCTTGAAGATCATCAATTTTCAACCACGACTAAGTTAACTGGAGAGTTTGTGGTCGGTTTAACGGGTATTACCAGTGGAGAAAGAAACGGAGGAACTGAAGAAATTAACAAAATTACTAACTTCGGTTACAGGGGACGACTGGAATTAAATACCACCTTTGATGGTAATGATTTGCTCTATACCCGTCTCGCAACAGGCACTGTACCCGCCTATTCTGACATCACAGGGACGTTTGAAGGAGAATTAGGCTTTTCGCAACCTGACGACAGTGATCTCGCCGTAGAACTGATTATTTACGAGTTTGACCTGGCTGAAAATATCAGGATGTTTGTTGAACCGGTTGGGGGTGCGTTTGATGACTTTGTACCAACAGTCAACTTTTTGGACGGTGACGGAGCTTTTGGGGCGATTTCTGCCTTTGGTAGTCGTAATCCTCTTTATTATATGGGTGAAGGTCCAGGAATTGGCTTTCAGGGTCGTTTGTTTGAGGTGTTTGAGTGGAGTGGGGGTTATTTAGCAACTGATGGTAATGACCCCTCTTTGGGTGCAGGGATGTTTAATGGTCCTTATGGGTTAATAGGACAATTTGCCTATGAGCCCAGTGACCGATTAAAAGTCGCGTTTACCTATGTTCATGGTTACAATAATTTAGATTCGGGAACAGGGACTCTTCGCTCCAATTTTCAAACCTTTGTCGAAGAAGAATTTGAAGAGTCTGTAAATACGGTTAATAACTCCTACGGGGTGGAATTTACTTGGCGTATTTTTGATCGGTTTGTATTAGGAGGTTGGGGCGGTTTTACTAGCACGAGAACCCTAAATGCTATTGATGCTGGTGACGAGTTTGATGTGATTCAACGAGGTAAGTTAGATATTTGGAATTGGGCGGCAACCTTAGCCTTTCCTGATGCGTTTAAAGAAGGGGATACGGGAGCTATTATTGTGGGTATGGAGCCGTGGGTTTCTAAAGCCGATATTAATTTTCCTGACGATGTAAGAAGAACGGATCAAGATAGTTCTTTTCATATTGAAGCCATTTATCAATATCCTATTAATGACAACATTGTAATTACCCCTGGCATTATTGTTATTACTGAGCCTGATTTTGATGATCGAAATGAAGCGTTAGTGATTGGTACAATTCGTACCACGTTTACATTCTAATTGAGCAATTAAAACTAATCATTCATCATGCTGATGTTGGACAAAAGTTCTTAATTGATGGGGATTTGGCTCAGGGTGATGAACAGCGGGGATCTCAAATATCGCTAGGTCTATATAGTCAGGTAATTTGACTTTCTAAAAAAATAATAATGATTATCACACAATTAAAATGATAATCATTATTATTTTAATTGTGTCTATCAACTTAATCTTATTAAAGTCATTAGAGGTAAAAATCAGATGAAAACGCCCATAATATCGCTTTTGCTGTTAACACTCCCCCTTGTCTCCGCTCAAGCGGCTTCGTTTGATTTGACGGATAATAACAGTGAAATTAGGGTGGATGATAGAAACGGAATTACTATTTGGTATGTGGATGGAAGTCCTGATAATGTGTTTCTTTCCAATTATTACTATCGAATTGGACCAACAGGAAACGAATCTCCCTTTTTTGACGGATTGGGAACCCCAACGGTGACTCAACCAACAGGCAATCAACTGGAATTGACTTATACAGGAACGGAGTTACAAGCTGTAGTGAATTATGAGTTATTGGGAGGAGATTTAGGGAGTAGCCGCTCTTTTATTGATAAATCTGTTACTTTAACTAATCTTTCCGGGCAAAATCTAGATTTTCACCTTTTTGACTACAGTGATTTTGATATTAAGTTTGACCAGGCAAATCAAAAGGATCAGGCGATCGCATTAGATTTTGGGACAATTATTCTGAATAGCGCGACAAAACCCCTATCAATTCTTACCCAAGTCAGTCCCACTCCATCTCACTATGAAATTGCTGATTTTGTGACGCTTTACAATAAGTTTTTTAATGATCTTGATGGTCCCACAACGTTACCCGATAATCCCCCTCTGAATGTTCCTTTTCCGATTCCTCCGAGTGATAATGCCTTCGCTTTTCAATGGGATTTTAACCTAAATGCAGGAGAATCTGTGACTTTCAATAGTCAGTTTAACTATGCTCCTGTTCCTGAGCCAAGTGGTCTATTTTCATTGATTGGGTTAGGTATTTTAGGGGGAATTTCTTTAACTCGTCGTGTCAAATAATAAATAATAATAATCATTCTCGTTGTATAATAGTGATTATCATTTTGATGAACCAGTTCGCCACTAGAGGTTATGAGTTCTACCACTGAATATCTTTCCTTACTCCATCGTCCTCGTCGCCTTCGTCGTACCTCCTCCTTACGCCGTATGGTACGTGAAACCCAATTAACAGTTAATGATCTGATTTATCCCGTGTTTGTTATGGAAGGAGAAAACCAACAACAAGAAATCCCTTCCATGCCAGAAATCTATCGTTATACCCTCGATTTACTGCTCAAAGAAATAGCCGATGCTGCTAATTTAGGGATCAATGCGATCGCACTTTTTCCCCTCATTCCTACAGAAAAGAAAGATAACGCAGGAACAGAAAGCTATAACCCCGATGGTTTAGTACAGCATACTATCAAAGCCATTAAACAAGAAATTCCTGAAATGACTGTCATTACTGATGTAGCACTTGATCCTTTTTCTAGCTACGGTCATGATGGCATCGTCAAAGATGGCAAAATTCTCAACGATGAAACAGTAGAAGTATTAGTAAAACAAGCCATTTCTCAAGCGGAAGCCGGAGCCGACATCGTAGCCCCTTCCGATATGATGGATGGGAGAATAGGGGCAATTCGTCAAGGTTTAGATGCTGCTGGTTATTTTGAGGTAGGAATCCTGGCTTATTCAGCAAAATATGCCTCAGCCTATTATGGACCTTTCCGCGATGCTTTAGAATCTGCTCCCCAATTTGGTGACAAACAAACCTATCAAATGAACCCTGCTAATAGTCGAGAAGCCATTAAAGAAGTGGCTTTGGATATTGCTGAAGGAGCGGATATCGTAATGGTTAAACCAGCTTTAGCTTATCTCGATATTATTGGTCGCATTAAAGAATATACTAACTTACCTGTTGCTGCTTATAACGTCAGTGGTGAATATGCAATGGTTAAAGCGGCTGCCGAGCAAGGTTGGATTGATGAAAAGCAAGTAATTTTAGAAACCCTTACCAGTATGAAACGGGCAGGGGCAGATTTGATTCTGACTTATTTTGCCAAACAAGTCGCTTTGATGTTGCGCTAAAGATCCTTTAAATCCTCAAAATTTTCCTTGCAACAGACTTTAAATTTTTGGCTATAATGATTATCATTATTGAAATATCCTTCTATGATTATTGCTGTCGCTAGTCCCCCAGGTGCGGGCAAAACCCAGTGGATTCACCAACAAATCCCCCAAACCAATACATCGGTAGGCTATTTCAGCCCTGAAACTGATTCTATCCCCATTGATGCAATTTATCTCCAAAGTAAATATCCTCAATTGAAGTTTTATCAGACAGGAGAAGAAGCAGCATTAACTGACACCATCACTTATGTTGAAATTCCCTGGTATTTAGATTTAGCAGGAATTGAACCGTTACTGCAAACTGTTAATTCCCATCGAGTCGCTATGATTCCAGATGATACAGACAGTACAGAATTAAAGAGTTGGGCAGATGAAATTATTCCAGGAACTAACATCACTAATCAAACCACAGCTTTACAGATTCATCGGGGCGTTTTGACGGGAGAAATCCTAGATTTTGATAGTTTAGCTACTTTTTGGCTGGAACTTACCCAAGGTGCTTACGGTGAGGTAGTTCGGGCCAAGGGAATCTTTGATTTAGCAGACGGACAAATTTATTATGGTGACTTTACATCAGGGAAAGCAGAATTAGAATTCAAACCCTTAAATTTACCCCGTTGGTTAGATGGTAGACCAGATCGTTTTAGTGGTTTTGAAATAGTGGGTAGTAATTTAGATAAAGCTGAAATTGTTCAGACTGTCCAAGATTGCTGTGTTCCCGAAGATGCTATTAATTATTATCAACAACAAGTAAAAGAAGCTTTAGCAACTGAATTAGAAGTAGAGGCAGTATGAAAATAGCAGTAATATCCGATATTCATGGTAATTATGCAGCTTTAGATGCAGTTTTACTGGATATCGACCAACAAAAAGCCGAAAAAATCTATTGTCTTGGGGATCTAGTGGGTTATGGTCCTTTTCCCAATGCTGTTACCGCACAAATTCGCTCTTTAGACATTCCCACTGTACAGGGTTGTTGGGATGACGATATTGTGGAAGGACTCAACTCCTGTGAATGTAGTTATCCTTCTCTGTTAGCAGAAAAAAGAGGGGTAATCGCCCACGAATGGACAAATAAGCACGTTAATCCAGAAGTTCGGGAATATTTAGCCCAACTCCCCCAGACTTATAAAGAAGGGAATCTCTGTTTCGCACATGGGAGTCCTCATAGCAACCACGAATATTTGTTACCGGAAATGGATGCTTTTACTGCTTTAGAAAGAGTCCTTTCCAGTGATGCAGAGATATTATTTTGTGGACATACCCATGTTCCCTACGTTCGCACCCTAGATGCTGGACAATTACAGGTAAGCGTTCATCAACCTAATAAAAAGGAACAACCTACTGTTAGTTTTAATACTCCTCTCAAACGTATTATCAATGTTGGTTCGGTTGGGGAACCCCGTCATGGTCGTCCTAATGCTACCTATGTTATCTATGATACGGAGACACAAGAGGTAAACTTACGAGAAGTGGAGTATGACTATAAAATAACCTGTGCTGCCATTTTAGATGCTGGTTTACCACCGATTTTTGCTTGGCGTTTGGCTAGGGGTTTAGAATTTGCCGAAAAAGCGGACGATCCGACTCATGTTTGCGAAAGGTAACTTAAATTACTTAAATATAAAGAATAGAAAATCAATGTGGGCAATTTTAAGTGGAATTGAAGGAAATATCGCAGCTTACTCAGCAATATTGGCAGATATCAAACGCCAACGCATTCCAGTAGAAGCATTGTATATTTTAGGGGATGTCATAGCAGCCAACCCCAATAGCGAAAAAGTAATCAGACGAATTCAAAACCCTTTACCTGGAGAATTACAACCCCAAGTCTGTGTCGGTTGGTGGGAGGAACAATGCTTTGCTTTACACGCTGTCGGTTCAACAGCAGAACCCACAGAATTAATTGATCGCTTTGGAATGGAAACCGTACAACTTCTTTGGGACTCTGTATCTCGTGAAACGGTACAATGGTTACGCAACTGTCATTTTGGTTTCTTGGAATTAGATTGTTTGTTAATTCATGGTAGCACCGTTAGTGCCAGCGATGAGTTAACCCCCGAAACCCCACCCTGGCAAATGCTCGACCGTTTGCAAAGAGTTGAGGCCAATTCTCTTTTTTGTGGTCGTTCCGGTCAAGTGTTTGAATATGTACTACAAGGGGGTTCGGTTAATAGTTCGGTGATGACTTTAGATCGCCAGCAACCCATGCAAACCATGACGGCAACCAAAAGAAGGGTTGTCGGAGTAGGAAATGTCGGTAGAGAACCTGGAAAGGCTACCTATACCCTTTATAGTCCCAATAGCGATCGCCTGGAGTTTAAGACAGTTTACTATGGGGAAAAAAAGGGTTTTGGTAATTAAATCAAATTAATTCAATTCTTGGCCTGTGGTTGTGGTAGGAACAGACAAACAATGCTCGATCTGTTCATATAATGTGTTCTTATCCAAATTTTGTCCAATTAAAACCAATTGATTTTTGGGTGTCCCTTTCCATTGATCATCTTCTAAAGTAAACCGTTTACCACTGAGATGAAAAATGTGGCGATCGCTACTTTCATTGAACCATAAAATACCTTTAGCTCGAAAAACATTTTTGGGGATTTGGTTATCTAGAAAATATTGAAATTTCCGAAGAGAAAAAGGTTTATCGCTTTCAAAAGAAACGGAGGTAAAACCATCATTTTCTAAATGATGGGAATGGTGATCATGGTGATGATGATCGTGGTCATGATCATGGTGATGGTGATGGTGATGGTGATCATGGTCGTGATCGTGGTGATGTTCAACCTCTTGCTGCTCAAAATACTTATCAGATTCAAATAATCCCACACTCAGAATTAAAGGTAAGGAAACTTGAGATTTTTTAGTGCGCAAAATTCTAGCAGAACCTTTTACATCTCTAATTCTATTTTCTAAAGCATCAACCTCCTTTTCATCTACTAAGTCAGTCTTATTTAAAACAATAATATCTCCATAAGCAATCTGACTTCGAGCCGCTTCTGACTTAAATAAATCGAGGCTGAAATTAGCACAATCTACCATACTAACGATAGAATCTAGACGAGTCATGTCTCTTAATTCTGTTCCCAAAAACGTTAAAGCAACTGGAAGCGGATCAGCTAACCCTGTGGTTTCAACAATTAGATAATCTACTTTTTCAGGACGCTCTAAAACTTTATGAACTGCTTTAACTAAATCTTGATTAATTGTGCAACAGACGCAGCCATTGTTGAGTTCTACTATATTATCTTCAGTGCTAACAATCAACTCATTATCAATACCAATTTCCCCAAACTCATTCACTAAAACGGCTGTTTTTATTCCTTCTTGATTGGTTAAAATATGGTTGAGAAGTGTTGTTTTTCCACTTCCGAGAAACCCAGTAATAACTGTTACAGGTATCCCCCGTTTGGGTGCATCCATTGTGTCATTGTTTCCTGACTGTTTATCCACTATTTGCATAATTTTTCCTGTAGTTAACTTATGGGCAAGAAAACAACCAACAGGTAGATTAACTCTATCGGTTGATATACATTCTTTTTTATATTAGCTCATTAACTGCTAAAATGATAATGATTATCATTTTAGCAAAGAAAGTATCTCGAGGTTGTCTGCCGATGAATACCAAGAATCCCCAATTTGATGTTGTTATTGTCGGGGCTGGGGCGGCTGGAATTGGTTGTGGGGTGGTCTTAAAAGATTTAGGAATTGAAAACTTTGTTATTTTAGAACGGCATCAAGTGGGAGCTTCTTTTAGCCGTTGGCCTGAAGAAATGCGCTTCATTACGCCATCGTTTCCCAGTCATGGTTTTGGACTCCTGGATCTCAATTCAGTAGCTTTAAAAACTTCTCCCGCCCTCACATTTGGACAGGAACATCTTTCGGGGAAAGAGTATGCCTTATATTTAGAGACTATTACTGAGTATTTTCAACTTCCCATAAAAACCGAGACGGATGTAGAAACAATTACAGCTTTACGTCAATGCAAAGGGTTTGTTATTCAAACCAATAGAGGTGAGTTGCGATCGCAGTTTGTCATTTGGGCAGCAGGAGAATTTCAATATCCTCGTTTAAATCCCTTTCTCGGTGCAAATTTATGTATTCATAATTCTCAAGTCCGTTCTTGGTCTGATCTTGAAGGAGATGAATTTGTGGTGATCGGGGGCTATGAAAGCGGTGTCGATGCAGCGTCAAATTTGGCAGCATTAGGGAAAAAAGTCAAGTTATTAGACCGCAATAGTAGCTGGGCAAACTTAGACCCAGACCCTAGTATTTCCTTATCTCCCTATAGCCTAAAACGTCTTGAAATAGCTTATTCTCTAGGTCGAGTCGAGCTAATTGGGGAAAAACAAATCGAAGAAGTTAAGGCTGTGAAAAATGGATATGTAGTAGAAAGTGAGTATGAAAAGTGGTTTAGTTCTACACCACCCATTCTCTGTACCGGGTTTGATAGCAGTTTAAAACAGATTGCTCCCATGTTTGATTGGTCAAACGGCTATGCAGCACTGACTCAAGAAGATGAGTCTACCCTAACGCCAGGATTATTTGTCGTGGGGCCTTCGGTACGTCACGGCGAGTTAATTTTTTGCTTTATTTACAAATTTCGGCAGCGATTTGCTGTGGTCGTTAATGCGATTGCTCAACGTCTGGACATCGATACGACTCCCTTGCAAGTCTATCGTCGAGAAGGCTTGTTTTTAGATGACCTTTCTTGCTGCGATAACGATTGTGTTTGTTAAAAAAGAAAATGAATATCTTTACACCCTCAAAAATAGAACGAGATTGTGTTGTTGTCATTGGCAAAGAAAATACGGGCAAGTCACAACTAATTGCTTCTCTGACGGGTAAATCTGCATATAGTGACAATTTTCGTGGCTCTACCATAGCTTGCGAAACTTATGACTCTGAAGCCTATACTTTTATTGATACCCCTGGAATTCTTTATCGTTCCGACAGCGTAACCACTAGGCAAGCTTTGAGACAGTTGCAAGAGAATGACACCGTACTATTAGTAGTCAAGGCGACTGACGTAGATCGAGATTTAGCAGATTTATTACCCTTGGTAGCAGATAAACGGGGTATTGTGGTGATTACTTTTTGGGATAAGCTCTCCTCCATAACCAACAATCAACAAGTAGTGCGAGAGTGGAGTAAAAATTCTAACCTGAGCATTGTAACGGTAGATGCTCGTTACCTGACAGCAGAACAACAAAACTTGATTGTAGATGCTCTACAACAACCTCATACTTTTTCCATAAAATGGATTCCTCAAAGGGCTGGCTGGCACATTCAACCGCAACCGACACTGCTAGAACATCCGAACCTGGGCTGGTTAGTCGCGATCGCCCTATTACTGATTCCTGCCATAATTGCTGTTTGGGGGGCTAACTCCTTTGCAACTTTAGTAGACCCCGTAATGCAAGCTGCCGTCGCTTATTTAATTGAACCATTATCACAACTCCCCATCGGGTTAAGAGAAATACTGATAGGGCAATATGGACTGGTAACGATGGGGCCGTTGCTGTTTATTTGGGCAATGCCGACGGTGGTTCTTTATGCTTTATTTTTGGGCGCATATAAAGCGAGTGGTTTGGTAGAAAGGATTACGATTACTCTTGATCCTTTACTGCGTAAGTTCGGGTTATCAGGAAGGGATTTAGTGCGGGTAATTATGGGGTTTGGCTGTAATGTTCCTGCGGTAATTAACACTCGTGGCTGTTCTAGTTGTTCTAGAGGAACTTGTATTTCGGCGATCGCTTTTGGTTCAGCTTGTTCTTATCAGTTTGGCGCAACTTTAGGGGTGTTTAGTGCTGCTAAGTTAACTTATTTGGTAATTCCTTACTTACTTTACCTAAGCACAACGACTTTAATATATACTCGCATCATTTCTTCTTCTACAGCCAAATCGACTCAAAATTCTCTGGTAATTGAAGGAAGAGCCTTTTTAGAATTTCCCCGTTGGTCTGCAATTTGGCGCGAAGCTAAGTCAACGATTCAGCAATTTTTGTTCAATGCGATTCCCATCTTTTTAATGATTACGATTATTGCTTCTGTCTTGAATTGGTTAGGCGTGATTGCCACTTTAGCCAATATTATCAATCCTTTAATGGGATGGTTTAATCTACCCCCTGAAGCGTCATTGCCTATTGTTTTAGCTTCTATTCGTAAAGACGGATTACTGCTGTTTGCCGAACCGGAAACCTTGGCTATGTTGACCCCATTACAAGTTTTGACTGGGGTTTATCTAGCAGGAGTATTGCTGCCTTGTTTAGTTACTCTGTTAACCATTATGCAGGAAAAGTCTTATCGATTTTCCTTATTGCTGCTAGGTAAACAGGCGATCGCTGCGATCATTTTTTCTTTATTACTCGCCTGGGGTGGACTGTTAATTAGCTAAAGATCATTCCTTTTACTATGATAATGATTATCAAAATTGAACAGTTGAACTAAGATGAATCCCCTATTTACTGCCAGAACTTCAGTCGAACAAGTAGAAGAAGGTTTGTTCCTTGCTCCCAAATTCGACTGCAATGGTTTGATTCCAGTCGTTACCACCGATTTCAACACGGGTGAAGTGCTGATGCACGCTTATATGAACGAAGAAGCCTTAGTTAAAACCATTGAAACGGGAGAAGCTCACTATTACAGTCGCAGTCGTCAGCAACTATGGCATAAAGGTCAATCCAGTGGACTGGTGCAAAAAGTAGCACAGTTAACCATTGATGATGACCAAGATTGTCTTTGGATGCAGGTTATCATAGCTGGTTCGGGGGCTAGTTGTCACGTGGGTTATCGTTCTTGTTTTTATCGCCGTATTCCTACAGGAAAAAGTGCTGTTTCTTCCCAACAACCACTACAATTGACTTTTACTGAAACCGAGAAAACATTTGATCCCAAAGCGGTTTATGGTGATACCCCTAACCCGACACAATTGTAAATAAATACAAAGTATTTTTATGTTATGTTTACTGTAAGAATAATAATCATTCTCAAAACAATGGTATGATTGCACAGGATATGCAGATACAAACAAGTTTCAGAAACCTTCACCGCCTAGTTACGGGAGAATGAATTATGGAAATTAGAACTGCCCGAATGTTCATAGTTCCACTGTTTTGCGGAATGACCTCGGTCGTTTGCTTTGATGCTAAGGCATACGCTGGTGTCCTCTATTCGACGAGCTATGAAGCACCAGACTACTCAGTGGGTGCGCTCAGCGGGCAAGAAGGTTGGCTTAACAGTTTTGATATTGATCCTGTGGTCACGTCGGGTTTCGCACGCACTGGTTCCCAATCGCTGGAAGTACGTCAAGCTGTAGGTGAAAACCCCTTTGGCCTGACATTTCGAGCCGGGCCTTATTCGACATCTGCTCCAATGGTGTCAGTGAAGCACTCAATTTATCTCGACGGGACGGACGGATGGGCTTCCCCTTCCACATTCCTTTCACCAATGGCCTTAATTGGTGAGAATGGCTTCGTTTCACAACTCGCCGTCCGCGATGGTAATCGCGTAGAATTTGGGGGCGGAGTGGCGGATATTGAGACCGACAGGTGGATTGACCTTAAGTTGGTTCTGGATTTCCAAACACAAACCTCGAATGCTTTCGTAGACGGCTCCTTCATCGGTTCCGAAACTTTTGATAATCCTGCTACGGAGCTAGTACAAGTTGAGATTTTTCACATTTTCGATAACACAACATTTAACTCGCCGGGTCTATCGAGTTCCTTTTTTGTTGACGACCTTTCGATCAAGATCAACTCCGTACCAGAACCTGGAACTATTCTTGGTCTTTTCGCCATTGGTGGGTTAGGATTTGCGACTAAACTCAAAAAGCAAGCCTAATCTGTTGAGGTCGCTTCCCTCGATATCCTTGATCAGCTAAAACCTTATTAATAGGACGAATTAATTCAATACTATGACTCGTCTAAACTTCAACCTGTCCGATGCTCTGCCATCCTTACCTAAAAGTGGAATGCCAGTCACTATAATTACTGGTTTCTTAGGGAGTGGCAAAACCACTTTACTCAATCAAATTTTACAGAATAAAGATAAGCTGAAAATAGCAGTATTAGTCAATGAGTTTGGTGACATTAATATTGATGAGAAACTTTTAATTTCAGTCGATTCAGATATGATAGACTTAGGGAATGGTTGTATTTGTTGCACCATTAATGATGGTTTTGTTAATACGGTCTATCAAGTGTTAGAAAGAGAAGAAAAAGTAGATTATTTAGTTGTTGAAACAACAGGATTAGCAGATCCCTTACCGATTATCTTGACTTTTCTTAGTACAGAATTAAAATTTTTAACTCGTCTTGATTCTATTATTACCGTTGTGGATGCAGCCGCTTTTGATGCTGAACATTTTGATAGTGATGCTGCTCTAAGCCAAATTAGATACGGTGATCTGGTTCTTTTAAATAAAATTGATTTAGCAACTAAAAATAAAATTAGCGAATTAAAAGCATTTATTGAAGATACTAAACCAGGATTTAGAATTTTAGAGAGTGAATATGGACAAGTTCCTTTGCCTTTAATTTTAGACATTGGTTTAACTCAAACAGATAATTATCAAACTGATATTTCCGAGTTTCGACGTAACAAATCGGCTTTTAACAATCATTTAGAAACTGATGGCTTTAACTTTGTTTCTTTTGAAAGCGATCTCCCTTTTCAACTTGAAAAACTTGAACATTTTTTATCTGAACAATTATCCAGTAATGTATTTCGTGCTAAGGGGATACTTTGGTTTCAAGAAAGTCCCTCTCGCCATATTTTTCAACTGAGTGGACCTCGCTACGATCTCCAAGCTGATGATTGGACAACTCAGCCAAAAAACGAACTTGTATTCATCGGGCGTAATTTGGATAAATCTTTAATTAAACAACAGCTTAAAGATTGTTTAGTTGATTTAGTCATTAACAAGGAATTTAGTCTCCCCAATTTACCCTCGTGAACCTCATGGATTTATTTTATCGAACTCATTTAAAAGCAGATCCAGCAAAAGTAAAACAAGTAAAAATCTGGATATCTGAAATCTTAAAGATAGACGAAGAAATAGCAATTTCTTTAAATCAATTAACCTGTCATGAAGAAGATTGTCCGCCCATTGAAACAGCGATTGTAATCATGGAAAAACCGACAAAACAATACAAAATTCATAAATCGATTAATGAAATAGATAGAGCAGATATCGAACAATTGATTAAACAATAAATAGTCAAATATCAAACTGTAATTAAGATGAGCAAACACACGATATTTATCTGTCGTTCCTGCGCCTTTTCTTCTCAACAAAAAGATTATTTAGGACAAAGAGGCGGTAAGCATTTATTAACTCAATTAAAAGAATTACAAGCAACCTGGCAATATAAAGATCAATTTATCATCCAAGAAGTGAGTTGTTTGAGTGCTTGTAATCGCCCCTGTACTGTGGCTTTTGCTGCACCCCATAAAACGACTCTGATGTTCGGTGATTTGCCACCGATGACCAGTCCCTCTTCTATATTGCAATTTGCCGAACAATACTTTACTAGCAAAGATGGACTCATAAAACGTCAAGACCGTCCAGAAATCTTACAAAAAGGCATTTTAGCCCGTATTCCGCCTTTACCCCTTTAAAGATAATAAAATCGATGACTTTAAAAATTTACAATACCCAAACCCGTCGCCTCGAACCCTTTATAACGCTTCTCCCAGGTCGAGTAACGATGTATTGCTGTGGCGTAACTGTCTACGATTATTGCCATTTAGGTCATGCCCGTTCCTATATTATCTGGGATATGGTACGTCGCTATCTGCAATGGCGGGGATATGAAGTGACCTACGTGCAGAATTTTACCGATATCGATGATAAGATTCTCCGTCGCGCCCAACAGGAAGGGGTATCGATGGTGGATATTTCTGAACGTTTTATCGAAGCTTATTTTACAGATATTCGTCCCTTAAATGTTATGGATGCCGATGAATATCCCCGCGTCACCGATAATATTTCTGGAATTCAACAATTAATTCAGGTATTGCTGGAAAAAAACTATGCTTACGCCGTCGATGGAGATGTTTACTTTCATGTAGAAGCTTTTGGCGAATATGGCAAACTCTCTGGACGTAGTCAGTCAATGATGCAAGCGGGGGCTAGTGGTAGAGTAGCAATGAGCGATCCTGCAAATAGCCATAAAAAACATCCTTCAGATTTTGCCCTCTGGAAAAGTGCAAAACCAGAAGAACCGGCTTGGAATTCTCCTTGGGGTGAGGGTCGTCCTGGTTGGCATATTGAATGTTCTGCTATGGTGAGGGGATTGTTAGGAGAAACCATCGATATTCATGGTGGTGGGGGGGATTTGGTGTTTCCCCATCATGAGAATGAAATTGCCCAGTCAGAAGCAGCCAATGGTAAGCCCCTGGCTAAATACTGGGTGCATAATGGCATGGTAACGGTGAATGGGGAAAAAATGTCTAAGTCTTTGGGGAACTTTACAACAATTCGCGAGTTATTAAATCGTCCCCTCGATCCAATGGTAATTAGATTGTTTGTTTTACAGGCACATTACCGCAAGCCTTTAGATTTTACTGAAGAGGCCATTAGTTCAGCAACCAATGGTTGGCAGACTTTACAGCAAGGTTTACGCTTTGGGGAAAAATATGGCAATAGATTGGGTTGGCAGAAAAACCAAGAACTCGATTCTGCTGTAATAGAACAATTTAATGCAGCAATGGATGATGATTTTAACTCTCCTGGGGGATTGGCAGTTTTGTTTGAACTCGCTAAAAATCTCCGTCGGGAAGGAAATCTGTTAACCCATGAAGGTAAAACCCCTACTGATTCGGACAATTTACAACGACAATGGCAAACTTTAGTTCATTTAGCAGGGATTTTAGGATTAGAAGCTAAACCGAAAGCCAATTTAGAGGATACCCAGAACTTCGATGAGGCAAAAATTACCAGACTGATTCAACAACGGAATGCAGCCAGAAAAGTCAAAGATTATGCCCAAAGCGATCGCATTAGGGAACAATTACAACAAAAGGGAATTACTCTAATCGATCACCCTAATGGGGAAACCAGCATGGTTTATAGCTCATAGCAGTTTCTCGTCCAACGATTAAAGCTTTAGATTTTTTTTACAATCATAGTTCAAACAACCATAATTTTTATGTCTAAAATGAGAATGATTATTATTCTTATTTTTTTGTAGGAGAAGAGAAGATGTTCGATTTTCAGCAAAGTATTACGGTATCAGTCTTTGGAGCTTTGACAAGTCTAGTTTTTTTGGCAGAAAGTCCAGCCCAAGCTGTCACCTTCAAACTTTCATGGACTGGGCAAATCCTTGGTTATCAAGCTGAGGGTTCATTTAGCTATGATGAGACCAAAGATTATGAGAATGGCATTGTTAGAAAGGATGACCTTGAATCCTTTGACATTGCCTTTTTTGACCCAGAGGGCAATCTCATCAAAGAATTTATCGATAATCATTTGACCTATCCCGACTTTAATTTCAATTTCGACACAACAACGAGAACAATTTTACAGGATGGTTCTTTTGACGAACCTAATGGTATTGATATTGGGGAGTTTACGTTAACTGACGAAGACGAAGCTGAGGGGTTAAATTTTTGGTCGGCTGCACCCATCGGGTCAGACGGTGTTGCGATTCCTCACGTTCATTTAACCGACCGAGGCAATGATTTTCCCGATTTAGAAATTGGTTTTCGTAGTCATTTAGATGTGGCATTCTTTACCCGAACCACTGCCGAATTATTAGATGACCCAACAGCAGGGGATGAATTCGGACAACGAATGATTGCCAGTCAAGTACCTGAACCGACAAGTCTTTTAGGACTAGGATTGGTTTCACTGGTGGGACTAGGAAAATGTAAAGGTTTAATTAGAAGAGGTTAAACAGTGATCAATCAGATTTTTAGCAAACGGACAGTCAATGATTGTGTCCTCATGGCGTTCGGATTACTTTTGTCGGTCGGTCAAGCTCAAGCTGTCACAATTTATGCTTCAGGACAGCGTTTCATTCCTGCGGTACCTGGTGAGCATGATGATATTCGGGAAAACTTTATCTAGGCTTTGCTGAAAAAGTCACTCAAAAATTTATGCGGCCAAAAGCCAGTAATTTGCCTCTAAATTAATAACTTTAACTGCTATAAAAGAATTTAAAAAATCAGTTTTTGTTATCATTTTTTGCTTGTTTAGTTCAAGTGTTTTACTGGTAACAGAAAATGACAAAAGAAGTAATAATAACTGCCGAAGAAGTTGAGAAAGGTTGATTACTAAAAATGTAATAGCAATAGCAGTTTCTGATGTTTCTTTAAGCTTAGTTTTAACCAAATCTAGACTAAATTTTCTCTTCGCTTGTCCAAACTTTCCTTCAATTCTATTGCGAAATCCCTCATCTATTTTGGTTTGCCTTTTTTCTTCTTGACTGATATTCTTAGGGGGTCTTCCTAGTCCGATTCCACTTAATCTAATTCCTCTTTGCTTACACCAATCTTTATTAGCTTTACTTCGATAAATTCTATCTGCATGAACTGAGGATGGATAGCAACCATAAGTCTGTTTAAACTTTTCTACTTGTCCTTGTAAGTCTCCAGATTCATTAAAATTTTCCCAACTTATTCTATCTAAAAATATATAGTTATCTACATAACTTACTGAAAGTTTAGCTCCAAACTCTGTGGGTTTCCCTGCTTTTCCTCTCACGATAGGTCGAATATGCGGTTGATTTATACTGACAATTCTTTGGGAAACACTTTGAGTTTCTTTTTCCCACATCTGTTGTTGCTGTTCATAAACTTTTTTGACAACTTCTAGAAGATTTCTTTGTCTTTTATTTAGGCTATCTAGGGTAGCCCCCTCTAAGATAAGTTTCTCTATACTGACTAGATTCTTTTTAATATACTTAAGTTGTTTTCTAATCGCTTCTCTTCCCTCTTTTTTAGTAGAACGACGCTTTTTCGCTATTCTTAAATACTCAATTCTTGCTATATTTCGATACGTTCTTGGTTTTTTCTTGAGTCTTCTTTTTATGGATTTATAAAGACTGTCTATTATCTGTTCTGTAGCTTTTCTTCCTTGATTTAATATTTCTAAATCTGTCGGATATTTGATATCACCAGGGGCGCAGGTGGCATCTAATATCAGTTTACCTTTATTTTCCCTCTCTCCTATTTCTTCAGAGTCTGAGCTTGACTTTTCTTCTTTTTGTTCTGTCTTCTCTCTTCCCGTTTTGACCATCTCTTCATTAATTTTATTCACCATTTCTACATTTATCCTCTGTCTAAAATGCACCATCATTGAGGCTTCAAAGGGAGCTTCAAATGTATAGGCTTCTAATCCTATAAAGTATTGTAGATACGGATTTTCTCTTATTTGTTCTACTGTTTCCCTATCGCTTATTCCTAACTGTTCTTTGATTATTAACGCTCCTAATGCCATCCTAAATGGCTTAGCTGGCGCACCTTTTTCTATTTTAAACTGTTTTGCATATTCTTCTTCAAACTCATCCCAAGGTATCAACTCGGCCATGATCACCCAACGATTTTCTAATGATAACTTTGTTCCTGGTAGTAGTTCAAATTTTTCTGGGGTGATTGGCGAGTGCTGTTTCTTACGGTACATTTGTTTTAGTCAACCAGGTGCAAGGGACTTTTACCAATTTTAGAGCTTTTCGGGCAACTTTGGCGGCTTTTTTGTTGCACTTTTCGGGAGATAGATTAGTCTGTAACCTTGATGGATTAACTGTTCTATCCTTTATAAGCAAACTCTATCTATGCCATTGACTCTAATACAGGGATCGCTACCCCGGTATCCCCTGAAACAACCGGTCTTCCTTCAGCCCTTGCCGGAACGCTGGATCAACGGTTGCTTGGTTTTGCGTCCGGAGGACAATTGGTAGAAATCGATCCGCTAACAGCCAATTTAACCCCGATTGGTAATGCAAATGGACTCACTAGCACCGGTTTTGACATTCTCGACGATCAGCGTGGATTTCTTATTCCTTTTGATAGCAACTTCAACACACAGCAAATTTATGCCCTTGATTTAGCCAGGGGGATGGCAACTCCTAAAGGAAGTACGACAGAGGTTGGAGATGCGATCGATGAAACGCGAGGAACGGCACTAGGAACAGCAGAACCTTTCCTTATTAGCCTTGGTTCGGTTGAAAATCAACTGTACGGTCTCGAGCTCGATACCGATAGCTTAATTCACTTTAATCCTGATACGGGAGAGGCGGGCGTTATCGGTTCGGTAGGAACGGTAACTTCTGGCGATCGCTCTATCTATAGTGGATTTGCGGCACTGACTGGGGTGGATACGAATCAAGATGGGTCTTTTGATGCGTTATTTGGCAATGTTAATTTTATTGACTCGGATAATGATCCTGGTACCCCTTCTGAGCGATTGGGAGGAATTGCTCAATATAATCTCACCGATGGTACTTGGGAATTAGTAGGAACGAATCCGGGAGTCATTTTCTTTGGTTTTGCCAGTTCACCTACATCTGTTCCTGAACCAGGGGTTTTATTTGGCATTATCACAGTGAGTCTTTTTGGGATTTGGACAAAAAGAAACGCCCAAGAGTAGCCATTGTTTTGAGCAATATTTTTTTTGTTCGTAGAGAAATTTACGACTCAGCTTTTTATTTCTAGCTATCTGACTAACTTTAGATTTAGACATCAAGATACTATAACTGAATGCCGCTAAGTTATTCGGCGATCGCTGATCCAAGGCGGATTTCAAGCGAATTTCATTTTAGCCCGAAGAACTGACCGAGGTTCTTGCATTAATGGGTAGGCTTTCGGACGGCGTTTTCGCACTCTTGGTTCAACTCTGCCAACTCTCCTCTTTTCATAACTATCAGCTATCTTTTTCAACATTGTTTTATAGATTTTCTTGACTCCTTTTCTGGGTTTATAAACCCATTTAGTGCTAAAATTATTTAGGTGTTGTCTAGTAGCTTGTAAAGACAGACGGATAGGTTTATGGTTAAAAATATCCCCTGCATCGTACATAATTGACCTTAAGAAATTATAAGCTAATAAATAAACGTAAATTTCTTTTCGTACCATTTCTGGAGTTTGACAAGTCAAAATATCCATGCCCAAGGTTGTCTTAATATTTCTCAAGTTAACCTCAGCTTGCCACCTTTGATCATAAAGGTCTAAAATATCACTCGATGGATATTCAATTGCATCTATTAAAGTTGTTACGACAATAATTTCTTTGGTTCTAAAACCTGGAATACAAATGTAGCAATGAACTTCTCTTAATACTAAATCTTTGGGGAGAGAATAAAAATCTTCTTTTGATATATCTTTAGGTTTACGCTTTGGCTTTTCCCACAATATTAAGCGATCATGTGGACACTTTCTTGTTTTCTTTTTCTTTTTAAAAGGAGGACTTACTGTATATTTTGGTCTTTTCTTCCCTTTTTGTAAGCGTCCTTGGTGTAATCTCATAACACTATCTATTCCTTTCTTTTTCCAGGAATAAATGTCTATATAACTACAAAAAGCCCTATCGCCTAAAAGAATATCACCTGCGTCTAAATAATCAGTTAACTTTCTAGCTAATTTGATGTCATGAGTCTTAAAAATATCAATGACTATCCCCACAACTGACCCAGTAGCGTAACTAAATAATACCCCAATTTTTGCCAAAGGGAAACCACAACCTTTTTTCTGAGAACCATGCTGTGGGTAGGCTTCTTGGTTTTTCAACGAGTCAGGCATTGACACAGTGGAGCCATCAATACTTTTCACACAACGACCATGCCATAAATGTTTTTTGTCGACTTTTTCCTCATTACCTTTAGCACTAATTTCTAACAGCTTTTTTAATAATTCTTCCGGTAATTTTTTCCTTGCTTGGCAATAAGCACTTGTGTTTTCTGATGGAGTTTCTATTCCTTCGGATGCCAAATATGAGATAATTCTGCTGACAGCATTTTGGCAACTATGGTCAGGATCTAAGACTTGAGAAAGAAACGACCATATTATCACAATGGGATTATAAATTCTACTTTTATATTTTACTCCCATTTCTTTTAAAATGTCTTCAATTATTTCACTTTTTAATAGCTTTTGAAATGGAAGTCCGATGCCACTTGTAAACTGTTGTATCAAAACTTGGGTTGGGTGAGGACTTATGGCCATAAATCTAGTTAAGGGAAACTTGTCTCAAACCCAGGTATAGCAGAGATTTTCGGCTTTTTCCGTTCGGAGCGATCATAGAATAACTTAGCGGCATTCTACTATAACTATAGTTATAGTATCTTGATGTCTTTTAGGCGAATAAGTCTATACAAAATCACAAATTTCAAGGATAATAAAGAGTAGATGGAATTTTTAATCTAGTCGCCCCATTCCTTCCATGAAAAAATTAATTGATGGACTGCAACAGTTTCAAACGGGTTACTTTAGTTCTCATCGCCAACTATTTGAAGAATTGTCCCACGGACAACATCCCCGTATCCTGTTTATTACCTGTTCTGATTCTCGCGTCGATCCTAACTTAATTACCCAAGCTGAAGTAGGAGAACTCTTTGTTATTCGCAACGCAGGTAATATTATTCCTCCTTTTGGAGCAGCTAACGGTGGGGAAGGAGCAGCCATTGAATATGCTATTGCCGCTCTTGATATTAAGCAGGTAATTGTCTGTGGTCATTCCCATTGTGGTGCCATGAAAGGATTGTTAAACTTGAGTAGTTTGGAAGACACAATGCCCTTGGTTTCTAATTGGTTAAAACACGCAGAAGCCACTCGACAAGTGATGAGAGATAATTATGGTAATTTGGAAGGAGAAGAGCTATTAGAAGTCACCGTTGCTGAAAATGTTTTAACTCAACTCGAAAACTTACAAACCTACCCCATTATTCGATCTCGTTTACATCAAAGAAACTTAACGCTTCACGGTTGGGTTTATCATATTGAAAGTGGTGAAGTGCTAGAATATGATGCAGTTTCTCATGATTTTATTGCCCTTCAAAGTGAAATAAGAACTCCAGAGCCGGAGTACAATTTTCATCCTACCTGTCCCGTTTCTTCCTCTAAAAGTTTCCCCGTTCCCCCTGCTAGTCAATCTAAGGGAAATCATCGCCAGTCCGTACCTATTCAGACTCCCCTTAAAAATGGAGGATTGGCCAGCAGGAATTAGGGTAGTATTAATATACCTAGCTAATGGATAGATAAGTGAGTCGTTCTGAATTTTCAGCGACAGAAACTCCAATTAACGTCACATGATTCTCTAAAGGAATAGAAGCAAAATAGCAACAGAGTTCTTCAGTCGTTCCTCCAGGACATAGAGGACAATCGTTGACAATTATCGGTAAACGTTCTCCCCATTCCTGTAATCGCTGTTCCATCTCGACCATATCTAATCCATACATATCAGAGGGATTACGTTGGGCCCGAAGATGTAACGTAACTTGAAAATCATGCCAATGGTTCTCTGTCCAGATTGGAGGATTATGATGCTTGCGACGTAAGATAGCACGGATTTGATAATCAAAGATTAGGGACTGCTTCATCACTTGTAACTATGGAGATAGAATATTAAACAACATCATTTATCTTTTAGAGCCTTATTTCCGCAATTACCGCATAATACAACCCATTGGGGATCTTTTTTGACAAAATATGTACAATGATAATGATTATTGTTATCATTTTAACTTTCCTAGTTAATAATCAGATCAACAAATGCTAAAAAACAACATGATGTTTATCGACCCACACATCCACATGAGTTCGAGAACCACTGATGACTATCAAGCAATGGCTAAAGCCGGAATCGTGGCAGTTATTGAGCCGGCTTTTTGGTTGGGGCAACCACGTACCAGTGCTGAGACTTATAAAGATTATCTCAGTTCTCTAATTGGTTGGGAGAGATTTCGCGCTAGTCAGTTTGGCATCAAACACTACTGTACTATGGGTTTAAACTCCAAAGAAGCCAACAATGAAGCATTAGCAGAAGGCGTAATGGAAATATTACCCCTTTATGCTTGTAAAGAAGGAGTGGTAGCTATTGGAGAAATTGGTTATGACGATATGACTCCGGCCGAAGATAAATACTTTCGTCTCCAGTTAGAATTAGCCAAAGAATTAGATTTACCGGTGATGATTCATACTCCCCATCGGGATAAAAAATCTGGCACATCTCGCAGTATGGATGTCTGTCTAGAACATGGTTTAGAACCATCGATGGTGATTGTTGACCATAACAACGAGGAAACCGTTAAAGAAGTCTTAGATCGAGGATTTTGGGCAGCTTTTACCCTTTATCCCCACACAAAAATGGGTAATAAAAGAATGGTTGAGGTGGTGCGGAATTATGGTTGCGATCGCATTATTGTCGATAGTAGTGCAGATTGGGGCATAAGTGATCCTTTAGCTGTCCCAAAAACTGCCCAATTAATGCAACAAGAAGGCATTCCCGAAGACCATATTAAAGCTGTTTGCTATCAAAATGCTCTAACGGCTTATGGACAAAGTGGACAAATTAAAGAGAGTGATTGGTTAAATTCCTCCCCCATTGATCAACGTCATCTGCACAGTGGTAACTCTGTACTGAGGGGACAACAACCTGTGGTTGAATCAACTCCAGAATCAGAATTCGTTATTGTTTAAGACAGTCTACGATGAGAGCAAAAAGGGATTTGAGAATAAAAAAACAAGAAATATCTCGACTATCCTCAAGCTCTCACTTTCTTATCTCTAATTTTCAGTCAATCTGGGAATCAACTGAGCTAAATTACAAGGACGATTACGAGAATCCAGTTGCTCTTTGATAATACTCCATGCTGTTTGACAAGCACCGCTAGAACCAGGCAAACAAAAGATATAAGTCCCATTAGCTACGCCAGCCAAACTTCGAGACTGAATGGTAGAGGTTTTAATTTCTTGATAGGAAATCATGCGAAATATCTCACCAAACCCCTCAATTTCTTTGTCTAAGAGTGGTTTAATAGCTTCTGGCGTTCCATCCCGTCCCGTAACTCCTGTCCCACCAGTGGTTAAAATAACTTGAACCGATTCATGTGCAACCCATCTAGATACTACGGCACGAATTTGATAAATGTTATCGGGAACGATAGTTTTTTCTACTAACAAATGACCTGTGGTAGTTAAATTATCCACTAATATTTTTCCCGATTTATCATCTGCTTCTGTTCTTGTGTCAGAAACGGTTAGCACGGCAATTTTTAAGGGGAGTAAAGATTCATTATGGTTCATTTTTGTTGTTTTTAAAATAAGTTTTAAGAGAAATATTTTTCGACTTCTAAAACACTTTTACCAAAACAACTATTGACAATTGTTGTAACCTGATCGCTGTTTAACTTAGACAGAAACTTACTTATCGTTAATTCTAAATATCCTGAATCATGATAGACAAAGAATCTAATTTTATTGTTTTCCCATAGCCAAACTTCAGGAATTTTTAAGTATTGATATTTAGTTAAATCGTCGATACTCCCTGATGTTAGATTTATTTCTACTGCCAAATCTGGCTTATCCTTGTCTATCTCAAAACAGTAAGCCACGTCAGGTTCTTTCCCTTCTTTTCCTTCTTCCTTAAGAGTCGTTTGATTGTAAGAAAACAGTGCCATATTGTTTTTACGACAATACGCCAAAATAATCAACCTAACATAATCACCAATTAATTCATGGTTACGTCCTGGGGACACAATAGTAATAACTCCATTGCGAAATGAAACTCGTTTACTGGGCAAATTTAAACTAATATATTCAGCCCAAGTTGTATTAGTAATTGTGGTGATGCGATCGCTTTTTTGTGTTCCAATAGTTAACATTTTTACTTAGGGGACATCTAAATTTAACAAGAGGTAATTATATCAAATCTTGGCAAGAATTATAATTATCATTGTCAGCTTGGAAATAATAATCTAATAGATTTTCCATAAAGACAATAACATATTTCACTTTGTATAGCCGTTCGCTGAAATCATTACAACTCTAAATCAATCTCAACAATGATCATCTATCATAATAACTCAAAATTCAACATTTTCTGCCTGTAATGCTCTCCATGATTGGGATAAAACTTTGCTGGCTGATTGGGCAAAAACAAAGGTAATTAGCAGTCCTACCAGAAAATCAGGAATAAAAGAACCTGTTAAAGCGACTAACGCTGATGCGCCTAAAACCGAGGTATTAGCAATAATGTCATTACGAGAACAAAGCCAAACAGAAGACATATTGAGGTTATCACGACGATGCTTAGTTAATAACCAAAGGCAGATTAAATTAGCAATTAAAGCTGCAATTCCAACAATAGTCATTAATTTTGGTTCTGGGGGGACTCTGGTAAAAAGTTCGTAACTCGCTCTCGCAAAGACAATAACTGCGGATAAGAACATAATACTTCCTTTGAGAAAGGCTGCTTGGGCTTGGGCTTGACGACTGCGATGAAGAACATACAAGCTACTCGCATAAACTAAGGCATCGCCCAACATATCCAGCGAATCTCCCGTCAAAGAGAGAGAATTTGCTCGAATTCCACCCCCTAATTCTACGATGAACATAACCGCATTGATAACGAGAACGCTCCAAAGCACTTTACTCTGGCTTTTTCTCAGTTGTGCTAACTCGCACCCCTTCTGTTGACAACAATCTCCCATTTTCTTTAACCTCTCAGTCACAACTCTAACATTCAAATGAATATTAGAATGTTAATGTAAAACATTCAAACGATCAAGCAAATGTTAAACTATGTAATCATCAGGGCTAGGGAACAATTTCTTGAAGACTATGATGAAGAATACTCGCTAAACGCTGATCTCTTAGGGAATAATAAGCCAATTTTCCGTCATTTCGATATTTAAGAATCTTAAGATCCCGTAATTTTCGCAAATGATGAGAAGCTGATGCAACTTTCACATTAAGCAAAGCTGCTATATCACAGACGCAAAGTTCAGGAGTGTTACTCAAAGCATAAAGAATCTTTAACCTAGATTGATCCGATAAAGCTGAGAATAAGATAGAAGCTTCCTCTAAAATTGACTCATTGGGTAATATTTGAGCGACTTCAGCGACTAAATCGGTATTAACACATTTAACTTGACAGACATCTTTTAACTTGAGCCTTTTCACCAACTGTTTCTCCTTCATCTTGACAAGCTGATTCTCAGTTTAACGAACTTATCAAACGCCTATTACATATTAGCCTTATTAGCGATCGCATCATCTAAACTCTTTTTCAACTCAGTCAAATCCATTGTACCAATATCTCCCTGTTGGCGAGTACGAATGCTCAAACTTTGAGTTTCAACTTCCTTGTTTCCAACGATGGCTACCACAGGAATTTTTTCTAGTTCGGCCTTACGTATTTGTTTGCCCAAACGTTCACCGGTGCAGTCTATTTCTACCCGATAACCAGCCTCTTTTAGCGTAGCAACGACAGTTTCCCCATATTCTCTTTGTGCTTCACTAACTGGTAACAAACGTAATTGGATAGGTGCTAACCATAAAGGAAAATCCCCTGCATAGTTTTCGATTAAAATTCCGTAAAAACGCTCTAAAGACCCAAAAATTGCCCGATGAATCATAATCGGACGTTGACGAGAACCATCGGCTGCGACATATTCCATGTCAAAGCGTTCTGGTAAGTTAAAATCTACCTGGATCGTAGAGCATTGCCAAGTACGTCCAATGGCATCTTTAATTTTGATATCGATTTTAGGACCATAGAAAGCACCGCCTCCCTTATCTTCAATATATTCCCAACTTTTGCTATTTAACGCTTCTACTAAAGCTTGAGTTGCCAATTCCCAACCTTCATCTGTCCCCACTGACTTCTCTGGGCGAGTAGAAAGATTAACTTCATAGTCTTTAAACCCAAAATCCGAAAGAATCTTTTCTGTTAAATTGAGTACACCCAGAATTTCTGCGGCAATTTGTGTGGGTAAACAGAAAATATGAGCATCATCTTGAGTAAAACCCCGTACTCGCATTAAACCATGTAGAACCCCAGAACGTTCGTAGCGATAGACTGTCCCTAATTCTGCCCAACGCAATGGGAATTCTCGATAGGAATGGAGGTCATTTTTATAAGTTAAAACGTGAAAGGGACAGTTCATCGGTTTGATTTGATAAGCTTGTTCCTCGATATCCATCGAATCAAACATATTTTCCCGATAAAAGTCAAAATGTCCCGATGTTTTCCACAATTCTAAATTAGCAACGTGGGGGGTATAGAGGAGTTCGTAACCTCCATCTAAATGAGCTTTACGCCAATAATCTTCAATGATGTAGCGCATGGTTGCACCACGAGGATGCCAAAATACCAAACCGCCACCCGCACCTTCTTGAATGCTAAACAGTTTTAACTCTTTTCCTAGTTTGCGATGATCTCGGCGTTTAGCTTCTTCCTGTTGCTTTAAATAAGCGTCTAATTGTTCGGGGGTTTCCCAAGCTGTCCCATAGATACGTTGTAATTGGGCTTTGGTTTCATCTCCACGCCAGTATGCCCCTGCTACGCTTTCTAGGGCGAAAGCATTGGGGTTTATCTCCCCTGTATAGTTAATATGAGGTCCGGCACAGAGATCCCACCAAGATACTGTAGCAGGAATTTTGACAGGTTTAATCAAAGAAGGTTCTGGTAAAGCACCTTTGAGCTTTTCTCCTACATTGGGCAATCTACCACCGTCGGGACTGCCAATATAGTAACGAGTAATGGTTTCTCCTGCAGGAATGCTATCTAAAATCTCTAGTTTATAAGGTTCCCCTAACTGTTCGATTTCGGCTTTAATTTCTTCTCTAGTAATCTCTTCACGAATAATCGGCAAATTAGCTTTGATAATAAAGCGCATTTGCTTGGTAATTTTTTTCAAATCTTCAGGGGCAAACGGTTCGGGGCGATCAAAATCGTAATAAAAACCCGTATTTGTCGTGGGACCAATGGTAACTTTTGTCTCTGGAAATAAGATTTGTACTGCCATTGCCATAACGTGGGCGCAAGTGTGACGAATGCGTTCTAATTGTTCTGGGTTGGCGATTTGTAAGGGAGATTGAGTTAATTGGCTGACCACTGGTAAGTTATTGTAATAATAATCATTATCATAATAGCGTAAATTGATAATCATTATCAAAATATCCCGAAACGAATTAACTTAAGACTATGACTCGTCTAAACTTCACCCTGTCCGATGCTTTGCCAGCCTTACCGAAAAGTGGAATGCCAGTCACTATCATTACTGGTTTCTTAGGGAGTGGCAAAACGACTTTACTCAATCAAATTTTACAGAATAAAGACAACTTGAAAATAGCAGTATTAGTTAATGAATTTGGGGATATTAATATTGATGAACAACTGCTCATCTCAGTGGATTCAGATATGATAGAATTAGATAATGGGTGTATTTGTTGCACTATTAATGATGGTTTAGTTAATGCTGTCTATCGAGTTTTAGAAAGAGAAGAAAAAGTAGATTATTTAGTTATTGAAACAACAGGATTGGCAGATCCATTACCGATTATTTTGACTTTTTTAGGAACAGAATTAAAGTTTTTAACTCGTCTTGATGCTATCATCACAGTTGTTGATGCAGCGGCTTTTGATGCCAACCATTTTGATAGTGATGCTGCTTTAAGCCAAATTAGATACGGTGATATGGGTATTTTAAATAAAATTGACTTAGCAACTGAAGATAAACTTAATGAATTAAAAGCATTTATTGAAGATATTAAACCAGGATTTAGAATTTTACCAAGCCAATATGGTAGAGTTCCTTTACCCTTAATTTTAGATATTGGTTTAACTCAAACAGATACCTATAAAACTGAGATTTCTGAGTTTAGACGTAACAAATCTGCTTTTAATAATCATTTAGAAACCGATGGCTTTAATTTTATTTCTTTTCAAAGCGATCGCCCTTTTGAAATTGAGAAATTTGAACATTTTTTATCTGAACAATTACCCAATAATATATTTCGCGCTAAGGGGATACTCTGGTTTCTAGAAAGTCCGGCTCGACATATTTTTCAATTGAGTGGACCTCGCTATGATCTCCAAGCGGATGATTGGACAACCCATCCAAAAAACGAACTTGTCTTCATCGGGCGTAATTTAGATAAATCATTAATTGAACAACAGCTTAATGAATGCTTAGTCAAGGTAGATATTCCACATCGATTTAGTTTACTTAATTTACTCCCTTGACATACTTTTCCTGAAGTCTACTCCAGTTTCAGGAAGAATAGCCAGCATGAGAAACTTAAAATTCTGAAAAATTTAAGAACGATTATCGTTATAGTATAATTAACTTTTGTAAAGGCAATTGCTTCTCTTCGTCATGTCAGAGATTAACCAGCAAGGATTACCAGTTACCATCATTATCGGCTTTCTCGGTAGTGGAAAAACCACCTTACTCAATCAAATTCTGCAAAATGACCTTGATCAAAAAGTTGCAGTCTTGGTTAACGAGTTTGGTGACATCAATATTGATGGTCAACTTTTAGTTTCTTACGAGGATGATATGGTGGAGTTGAGCAATGGTTGTATTTGCTGTACTATCAATGACGGTTTGGTAGAAGCCGTAAAACGAATCTTAGCCAGGAAAGAAAAAGTAGATCGTTTGATTATCGAAACGACGGGGGTAGCTGACCCTTTACCGATTATTTTGACTTTTATTGGTTCAGATTTTCGGTATTTTACGCGCTTAGACGCAGTTATTACCTTGATTGATGCAGAAACCTTTACCCCAGAACACTTTGATAGTGAGGTAGCGTTTAAACAAATTGCCTATGGAGATATTCTCTTATTGAATAAAACTGATTTAGCAAATAACGAACAACTAACCGCATTAGAAAGCTACATTGCCTCTGTTAAAAAGAATCCCAGAATTATCCATACCCAATACGCCCAAGTCCCGTTACCTTTAATCTTGGATGTGAGTTTAACTAACACAGATAGCTTTCAAGAACAACACCATCACCATCATTCTCATCACCTCAAAACAGATGGCTTTATGTCCCTGTCTTTTCAAAGCGACAAACCCTTTGATGTTTATAAATTTCAAAAGTTTTTAAACGAAGGACTTCCCCTAGAAGTATTTCGTGCCAAAGGAATTGTTTGGTTTGCAGGAAGCCAATTACGTCACATTTTCCAACTCTGCGGACAGCGCAACGATATCAAGTCCGAACCCTGGTCTAATACTCCTGTGAACCAGCTAGTCTTTATCGGTCGTCATTTAGATGCCGATAAACTCCGCCAACAGCTAAATAACTGCTTAGCTACCTCTGTTACCCTTTAATTTAACTCAACACTATGACCTTAGCTCAGTCCGAACCCAATCCAGTTAATAAAATCGATAATAAATTGCCGTCATTAACGACCACACAACAGCCTCCTGTCTCTGAGGAGGAGATGCGCCAAGCGGTAAGGACTTTACTGTTAGGATTAGGAGAAGATCCTGATCGCGAAGGTTTGAAAGATACGCCAAAACGAGTGGTCAAAGCCCTTAAATTTTTGACTTCTGGCTATCATCAATCGTTAGACGAACTGCTAAATGGGGCAGTTTTTCATGAAAATGCTAATGAAATGGTCTTAGTTCGTGATATTGACCTATTTAGTTCCTGTGAACATCATATCTTACCCATTCTCGGCCGCGCTCATGTTGCTTATATTCCCGATGGTAAGGTTATTGGACTCTCAAAAATTGCTCGTATTTGTGAAATGTACGGACGACGTTTGCAGGTACAGGAACGCCTTACCGCACAGATTGCAGATGCACTTCAAGGATTATTGCAACCGAAAGGAGTGGCTGTGGTTGTAGAGGCAACTCATATGTGTATGGTAATGCGAGGGGTGCAAAAACCTGGTTCTTGGACTTCCACCAGTGCGCTTAGAGGGGAATTTGCTAATGATGCTAAAACCCGTCAGGAGTTTATGAGTTTGATTCAACACAATCCTAGGTTGCGTTAATCGATTTGCGTGCCACTCTTAGAGATGAGTGTTAAGCTCATCTCTAGCGTTTTTTGACTACATTTTAAGATAAATTCTATCCAACCACAAAGGAATAACAGGCAAAGCCTGATCACCTGAGTTCGGCATAAGATAATTGCCTATAGTTTAGTCAGTGAAAGAATTACAGGAAGTTTCCAACTTTATTGTCATTCTACACGAAAAAAACCTAGCCAAATGCTAGGAATTGGTTGGATTACTTTTCTGCCCAAGTATCGGCGATCGTTGCTTCGACGACAACAGGAACCGATTTGAGAAATCGTTTCCCCGCTGAAATCATAGCTTCTTCAAGCATGGTACTTCCTTCGGCGACGTGAACCTCTGGAACTTCAAGGACAATTTCATCGTGAACGACCACAATAGGAAAGCCCCCTAACTCATCAAGATCCGTATTCAATTTATGTAATGCCAGCTTTGTGATATCGGCACTGGTTCCTTGAACGGGGGTGTTTAACAGAGAGGTTAACGGAGGTTCATCTTTCCATCGTCGTAGCCGTCCGCTCAGAGTGCGTATGTCTTTTACTTTCGTAGTCCGTAACTTAAACGCAGTATCTTGATGCCATTGATGAAGTCCTGGGTAGCCTTTGAAGAAGTTATCTCTAAAGCGCTGCGCTTCTTCTATGCTCATCTTCACGCCATAGTTAGTTTCAGCATAAATCCTCAATTTAGTAGCACCCATGCCGTAGATAAGACCGAAATTGACAGCTTTTCCTAGTTGCCGTTCTTGCTTGGTTACTTCATCAAGCGGTTTCCCCGATACCAAAGCGGCTGTAAGTCGATGTAAGTCTTTCTCGTTACAATACGCATCAATCATCACCGAATCATTGGCAATCTCAGCAGCTATCCTCAATTCAATCTGGGAATAATCAGCAATTATCAGTTTATAGCCTGAGGCAGGGACAAAGCAGCTACGATACTGTCGTTCTCTAGGAATTTGCTGTAGGTTAGGGTTAGAGAACGAAAACCGTCCACTAGCAGCTCGCATCTGGTTTACATTCGGGTGAATACGATGGGTCACAGGGTTGACAAAAGTAGGTAGTTTTTCTCCAAAGCTACTGTGAGCTTTCGACCAATGTCGATACTCAATAATGGTGAATACTTCTGGATGATTTTCCGAGAGTTTATCGAGGGTGTCTTTACTGGTACTATTCGTATGGATTCCTAACCGAGCTAACGCAGCGATCACCTGTTCGTTAGAATCAAGATTAATTGACGCTTCTCCTCCAAATAAGTTCAACTGCGCGTGGTCTGGTTTTAAAACCTCACAAGCGATCTTAGCAGCATCCTCTCTCCTTGTTTCTATTTCTTTGGCTAATTCACCCCATCGATCCAAATCAAGACCCATCCCCATAAGCCCCATTTGAGCAACTCTAGCTAATGCTCCTAGTTCTACTTGAATGGCATCTGCTAATTGATTTTCAATGATTTTACTTCGGAATGTGTCTCTTAGAGGGAGTACCACAGCAGCATCATTGGCAGCATATTGTAATTGTTCTTGGGTTAATGGCTTTCCCCAATCAGAAACTTGTAGTGATTTATCCAAGCTGTAGCCTAGCTCTCTTGCTGCTACTCTCATCAGACTGTAACTGCCAGGTAGGTTACGATTGAGTTCTTGTTTGAGCTTTTTCTTGTTCTTGATCGACTGATTCAGATTCGGAATTGGTAGTACACCTGCTTTTATATCATCTTCAAGGGTAGGTGGTAGCCCAGCTGCTAATAATTGAGCCATTAGCATTGTGTCAATCCACGCTGTTTTTACGGGATTGATACCCAGATGCTTTGTCAGAAATTGAATCTCAAAGGCTAGGTTATGCCCTACTTTCGGAATTTTATGGTGTTCAATAAACCGTCTGAGTGATTCCTTATGAGTGATACTTCTGAACTCGATAAGGATAACCGGGCGGTTTGGTGCGGCTATCTGGATTAGGCTAATTTCTGATGTGTGGGGGTCAAGTCCAGTAGTTTCTATGTCTAATCCGACTACAGTGTGAGTCTCTAGCTCTTTTAGCGCAGTGACTAAACTCTCATCGTCTTTGATAATTTTATAGTCGGCATTCGGGTAAGGGGTCAAATTCTTACTATATTTCTCTAAAAGTGAGTCTAGGTTAGTTAGATCAATTCCAAGCTTGTCTTTTGAAGATCCATCAGTATCGGCTAACACCAAGGTCAGTTGTTTTGTAGCCATTGTTAAAACCTCATTACAACTTTTTGCTAAAATGCGCTAGCAGATCAAATTAAGTCTACGACTCGTAGACATTTCTAACGAGCCGTAAACTTTATCTAAAGATTTATTTCGCCAAATTGCTTAGACCAAAAGCATCCTCGTGACTCAAAGAAAACTACGTCTTCGCAATCAAGACACTTCAATAACTTCTTTTGCTTTCCGTCTTTCTTGCTACGATATTCTCTTAAATGCAGTGGCTTTTGACACTTTGGACAACTGGCCTTGGTTTCTTGCGTCGGCGATTTGGTTCCTAGTGATTCCCATTGCTTACGGTCTTTGTTGTAGAACATGACTGTTTCACAGCCCTCACATTTGAGGAAATAAGGCCGGTGTAACTTCTTGGACTTAGACGGAATTTTGCTCATGGCAATGTTGCATTTGGGACACTTTGTTCTCGACTTTTCTAAGGATTTACCATTACCGTTAAACGATTGAACTACGGGCTTACCTAGGTTTTGCGCTATCTTAGTCAGGGTTGGTTGCCAATGGTCAAAATGGAACTGACATACATAGGGTTGCCATTTTTCATCCCCTTTGGCGATCGCATCGAGGTGAGACTCCATCTGAGCAGTAAATTCAACTGTTCCTAGTTCCGTTAAATGCTCTTTGACGAAGTGGTACACTTTGAGCCCTACCTGTGTTGGTTTTAGCATTCGCTTCTCAACCGCAACGTAGTTTCTATCTTTGAGCGTTTGGATTGTCGGTGAAAACGTGCTAGGTCGTCCAATTCCTTTCTTTTCCATTACTTTGACCATTTGTGCTTCGGTATAGCGAGAGGGTGGCTTAGTCTGTTTCTTTTCAGCCTGAGCATCGGTTAAACTTAGTGCTTGGTTTTCTGCCACCAAAGGCAACTCAGAATCAGCCCCTAAGTCTCTCCAGTAGCGAAGATAGCCAGGGAAGGTTACGACTTGCCCATTTGCTTTCCAGAACACAGTATCGGATTGGGTGGTGATGGTGGTTTTATCTAACTCGGCGGGTTTACATTGACTAGCCACAGTTCTAAACCAAATCAGTTGGTATAGCTTTCCTGCCGCATCTCCTAGTTCCGCAGCGATGTCTGATTCGGTTTTGGCTAAATCAACTGGCCGTATCGCTTCGTGAGCTTCTTGGGCATTTTTCGGTTGTCGATGTTTCACGGCTGACTTAGGAAGGTTCTCAGGGTCATTTACTTTAAGATACTGCCGTATGACTTCACAGAAATCGTCGGAAATTACCGTTGAGTCAGTTCGGTGATAGGTAATCACTCCCGCTTCGTATAATTTCTGGGCTAATTTCATTGTCATATCTGGCGAAAGCTTTAGTCTGGCTCCTGCTGCTTGTTGTAGATTACTCGTTGTAAACGGTGCAGGAGGTGACTTCTTACTTTTCTTGGTTTGAAGGGAGACCACTTTGTGAGAGTTGTTCCGTGCGATCGCCACAAGACGATTAGCCTCTACTTCGCTTGTTACCCGCAAGGACTCTTTTTGTGTCTCTTTCGGAGTTTGGCTATCATCTCTTTCTTCATCAGTATCTTCGGAATTTTCGTTGCTTTCTCCTGCATAAAAGGCTTTGAATCCCTCTTTATATGAACTCCATACAGAATAGTAGGTTTTTGGTTTAAAGTTTTGGATAGTTTCTTCCCGTTCACAAATCAGTGTCAATACTGGGGTTTGAACCCTCCCCATGCTTTTGGCTCCTTCTACATAATCCCACAACAAAGGTGAACCGGTGTACCCGATCAGTTTATCTAATGTAGAACGTCCGAGAGCGGATGCCACAAGGTTAGTGTCGAGTAAGCGAGGATTAGCGATCGCCTTCCTGACTGCTTTCTCTGAAATTTCGGAGTACACAATGCGTTGAGGATTTTTGATTCCCATGACTTGAGCGGCGTGCCACCCAATACACTCCCCTTCTCTGTCAGGGTCGGTGGCGATAAAGATCCGTTCACTGTTTGTCCTTTTAGCTGTCACTTGTAATTGTCGAATCACCTTTTTGCTACGCTCAGAGCGAGGTACAAACTTTGGTATGACTGTGCCCTTGGGTGTTAGCTCAAACCCAAGATTATGACTCCCTGACTTGTCAAACTCTCTGATATGTCCACCTGTTGCGATCACCGTCCAGTCTGCTCCTAGGAATTTTTCTAATTTTTTACGTTTTCCTGGTGCTTCGATTACTAATACATTTTTTGCCATAATTAAACCTCGTTTAATAATTGAACTAAAAAAGGAGTAGCCCAAAAGGACTACTCGCATTTACTTAAAAGGGGATAGGATCGTCGGCTTCTTCAGTTTCAACCTCAGTTTCGTCAACCTTTGATACTGGCTTCGGACGCTTAGTTAATTGTTTCTCTTGAGGTTGTGGAGTAGGGGTACACTTCTCGAAGAAATCTGGATCATTCTCCCAAGAAGCGGTGTCGTTTTCTTGATTCTCTGAGTCAGAGGATTTGGATGAAGTGTCATCTTCCTCAGCACCCCCATTAGGAATAGGAAAATCGCTATAAGTTTCTCTTAGAGAGAAGATTAGCTCACCAGCTTTAGATCCTTTGGGGATTAAAATGTTATTGAAAGGCTCTCCAATCAATGTAACCACTCGACCTTTATTCTCTTTTTCGTGTTCAACGTCAATTAGCTCGGCTTTTGTTACCGGGTGTAGCCGTTTCACCGGTACGACAAAAGGTGATTTACCCTGGCTTTTGTGGAAATCTAATTCCATGTCTAAGACAGTCAACGAATGAACTTCATCTTCAAGAGCCACGCCTTTATTACCAGTCGCTTCCGAATAAGCTTGGTTAAACTCGTCTCTCAAATTACTGACTTCTGAGCCGATAGCACCCCCTGTTCCTGCACCTAGTCCCAACTGTAAGGGAACTTCGTGCAATGGGTTGTTATCTTCGTCTACAAACAATAGTAAGTATCGGGTTCGCATACGGTAGTTGTCGCGATCGCCATCGAGAAGTTCTTTATACTTAGTCGGCTTCCCGTATTTATATGCAGGTCCTTTGTAAAACCATCCCCTCGGTGTTTTCTCCTGAAGTTCGATAGTGTCAGACTGATGAATGATACAACAGCGCATTCGCTTAGTAATATAGCCTTCTACTGTTGCTGGATTGGGAGAATCTTCATTGAATGTCAATGTGATTTCCTCAAACCATTCAGTAGGAGTAAATGATACTCGTTCTGCTTGTTCTAAAGGGATGAAAACCCCATAAGGACAGTTACTGTCACGGATTTTCTTCTCAGAGGATAATCTTTCGGGATTAACTAATTGACAATAAGCTGTCGAATTATCACGAGTTTCAAACTCTTTTAGCCCGTCAAAAGCTGAGGTGTCAATGGTTTTGTTACGTTTCTTTCCAGAGTTAAATGCCATAGTCTTAGTTGGTCAGTGTACAAAGTGCTTCTTCGCTGTAAAACTTTCTATAAAAGCAATCAAATTCGACGAAGCTATATCTAGGTTGATGCCGTGCTAACGGCTCTTAAAGCTCTTAAACAGGACGATACGATAGATTGGTTGAAGTTCTTCTAGCGTGCTGGATAGCATCTTTGAGTGAAGCCATTTCTTTTTTACAACTTGCTTTGAGAACAATCTTTAAAGTTTGTGGAATAGTATTCCAAAATTGTAAAATATTTATACTACTATGCTCATCTTTAATCAATGCGATCGCTTTTCGTAGTAACCCTCTTAATTCTTTTGGAGCATTAGCCACCTCTACCATAGACTCGATGAGCTTCTGAGCTATGGTGTTCAGGGAAGTCGTGTAAACAGGCGCTTTCTTTTCTGGCTTCACTTCTCCGAAGATGATTCGGAGATTTTCGTTCTCCCTTTCTCTTTTAGCTTCTTCTCGTAACCGTTTTCTTTCGTCTAAACTGGCTAAGACAGCTTGCCGGTCAGGATCATCAATTAAGCTTCTGTCTAATTGATACAACCTAACTTTGTCTAACCCTTCTTTGAAAAATTTAAGTTTCATTCCGACTTTTTCTAAGAACTTATTTATGGTGCGAATGGCTTGGGACTTTTTCGTTACGGTTACGGAATAGGCTGTTTTTAGGTTTTTACTCCTTCTTGCTTTAGCAAGGATTTCTAAAAGCATAGGAGAGTCTTTTGATAAAGCTTCTTGAGGGTTATCAATCAAGTGCTTAACTAACTTAATAATGCCGATGTTGTTCAATACTTTGATTTGAAGACTCAGGGTTTTGATATCAGGCAAAAAGGCGACCCCTTGAGTGAAGCTGTGTAAATGGCTTTTCCAGATTGCTAAATCTCGTTCGACGGTATCTTGAGGATGGGTGCAATACCACCACATTTTATGAGCATTAAGCCACTTTCTCCTGTTTTCTGTGATTGCTTTTTGGATAAACTCTTTGGTTAAAGGTAATCCAGGTAATTCTTGCATAAGATACGCCTTCGTTATCTGTAACCTTTCTTCTTCAGTCGTTGTGAGCTTATTCTCAAGCATCTGAGCTTCTTCAAAGGTGATCGTCTTAGCATTCATGATGGCTTCTGCCTCTAAGCCAGGAAGTTGCTTTTTTGCCTCTCTCACTTGTTCTCCTTTGTCGGTTTTACCCCCTTTCTCGACAATTTCAAGGCGATGTCCTTCTTCTTTCAACTCTCGGATTAATGTATCGGCTAACTGCTTTTTATCCCAGTTATTTCTAGCAATAATTTTGGCATAATACTCGATATGAACATTGTCCCAAGTCCCATTCTTCTCATCCCATAACTTGGTAAGTAGAGTCTTCATTAATTCAGCATCTTCTGCGGTTTCCCCTGCCACAACTTTTGAGACATCAATTAGTAATCCAGTTGTTTTATTAAACTCAAATAAATGGGACTTAATTTCGGAGGTCATTACTAAAGCTTCGTTTTGAATAACACCATGATTGATGATACCCCTATTTTTACACCAGATATACCGAGGAATCGGTGTTCGTATTCTTCCTAACATCTGACGACTTTGACTCGGCACTAACGTTCCAAAAAATAACCCATACATCTCATCAAACCAGTCCACATCGATACTGACACCTGCACCCATCGAAGGGGTGAATAGGAACAATGTCGGTCTAAGGTCTTTGATGGATTCGTTGGGGTTCTCCATGAACGCTTTACCGAAGTCGGTTTCTGTCGTTTTTCGGTCAATCCGCACTACGTTAATAGTGGGATCATCTGCTAATACCGCTTTCTCAATGGCTTCTGCTTCTGCTTGACTGTCACAAGCGACTGCAAGACGTCTTTGGCGAGGTCCACTTTCTTCTTGGATAGGTGTTTTTAACCGGTCAAAAATTTGTTGGACAATGACATCTTTGCTACCTCCTTTCCAAAACAAGATATCCCAGGTCGGTACTTTTGAGCCTTTATTGACGATTAGTTTGGTGTCAGTACCAGGCGCTAACGTCCTAAAATAGTTTAAGGAAAGATCGGTTAAATCTGCATCAGCTACCAACAGGCATCCTCCCTGTTTTAGGCATTCTGGTATTAAAGTTTCTAGGGTAGCTAAAATTTGAGCGCGACGTTCACTACAAGTTGAACTAAGCAAGAAATGATTCATGGCAAGTTCCGCTTCATCGATAATAATCAATGTGTTTGACCACTGACTTTCACTCAACTTCCACAAGCTATCCCAACACAACCCTAAATCTGTGATATCTTCCCATAGTAGTGTTCGTGTATTTCCTTTAAGATCCCCGATCCACTCAACATCCCATTTAATGGCTTGCTCTCGTCCTAGGGCAATACGCGGCGTAATGGTCAGGATTTTGCGTCCTTCTAACTTAGCTCGTTCAATAACTTTGTTGATTTGATAGGATTTCCCTGTTCCTTTGGGACTTTTCAGGGCAACAATACCTTTCAACTCTGGTATTAGGGTTTCTAGATTAGGCAAGTAACGTTCGTCTATTGTTTTAAAAGGTTTGAGGCTAAGCTGTCTCAGTGCTTTTTGTTCTTCTTTGAGTAGATGTTTACGTTGTTCGCGGTTACAAAGACGGATGAAGTCTTGCGGTGTCAGTATTTCTGCGTTATCGAATGTCTCTTTGCTAATTTCATCGACATCTCCGTCTGTTTTAGTAACTTGCCCCCACCATTTTACTTTGATATTCGATTGAATCTGGCCGATTTTATTGAACTGGGATACCATTCGTCCAAAAACACGAGGATTAATGGCGTCTCCCCCATCAGGACATACCCAAACTTCTTCAAAGTCATACAACAAAGCTTTTAGCTGATTGGGACTTGAGGCAAAGGCTCCCCCTGTTGCACCTATTACGGGATACCCTGTAATCTTTGAGGCAATAATCGCTTTTAGAAATCCCTCGACGAGAATTACAATATCACCACCCTTTCCGTAATAATCAACGTAGGTTAACGGTAATTCTAATTCCTTATTAACCACCACGTGACTACTCAGTGCAGTTTTTGGCCAAACGTACTTAGCCCCTTTCGTCTCCTCTTGAGTTGGATCTCGACGGATTTGATATCCTTGGACTAGCCCCTCTTTGGTAAAGGCCGGTACACTGTATCCTCTATCTCTCAGGCTAAACTTATTCTTATAAACTCCTGGAAATGTCCAATGTACATTAACTACGGTATCTTGATTTTTTTCTAAGGAGAAAAAGCCAAAGCTTTCTATGTCTGCTTCTGATAGCCCACGATCCAGAAGATTCTGGCGATGGTCTTTATCTAGTTCAGTGGTATTTCTCAGGGATTTGAAAATCTTATCAAAGTCCTTACTGCCGAGGGCATTCTTTAGCTGTCGTTGATCTTTTTTCTTCTTCTCAGTCTTAGTTCGCCTCAGAAATCGCTCTAACTGTCTTGCATCACGAGCGCACTCATCTTGCTTGACGAAGTATCCCCAAGGCGCAGGATCTACAGTTCTAATAAATTTATAATTGTCAACAACTAAGTCGGTTTCATAGGCGGCTTCGTGGCATAACACACTGTCGTCGGGTAAAATTCGGCAATCCCCAGTGGTGTCTCCGCAAATAGGGCAGGATAAACCCTTCTTCGTGGGTCTGAAAATATTAGCCATGTTTATGTTCTCAATTCTTAGTATTTTTGCACTGAATGTAGCGGAATGAAATGGAGTGAAGAATTCTTCAAACCAATAAGGTGGTTATCCGTGTAGTGATTTGTTATCATTGAATAGATATTTGGATTTAGGGAGAGGCTTTGCTTGGCTTTTCCCCGTTCCCTCATGCCACTATTAATCGTCCTGTTTTATACTCAACGAGTATTTGGTCAACGAATTTTAGTGTATTGAAGGGATAGGTGCGTTCAATTAGACCCGAAGGACGCCTCTGTTTTTGCAAAAGCGTTCCATCAGGCCGAATAGATTCCTACACTGCTCTCAAATCTCCTTGACAATCCTTGTTTTTAAGGGCTTTAAGGTGTATCTCTTTCTGAAGACAAAGACTTCGGTAAACATATCCTAGGGTCAACCGGTAACATTTTGGCATCCGGTTATATTCTTTTCCCCAAGACCTTACAGTCTTATCAGTGACTTTTAATAATTTAACCAGTACCTGTCTGGTTTCTCTGTTAAAATCTTCTTGTGCTTCGTATAGTTTCCTCACATTGGGAGGTAGTTTATCGATTTCATAGAGTTTTCGGATAAACTCTATCCCGCTCATCTCTTTTGCTTTCAAATAATGGGGATAGTCAATTTTCTCTGAATATCCATACTCTGGATAGGCGCGGCTCAAAGGGGACGCTTTTCTATGTGCTAACATATTCTTTGGTTCTCTTGCTGGTGTGTTCAGTAAGTGGGCAAGTCGGCTCCTAGTGCTACCAACACTTTGAGTCGGCGTTAATGCCCTGTGTTGAATCGATTATAACATCCTCTGTACAGAATGTAGGCGATCGCTGTAAAATAGAAAATCTTCCGAAATTCCTATGTAGTCAACGTTTCCCGTCTTTTGTCTGTTTATATTAAAAATACTAATATAAATATTACATTATATTATATGTATTTATGTATTTTAAGTAGTTCTTCGTCAAAAAAGCCCAAAGAACCCCCATGAACTACCCCAATTAATAAAGCTATGGATATTATTAATTCAGGAGTAAGACCACCTGTCATTGATTGGGAGCAATTGTTTAGTCAAGTTATTAAATAACATATTTTTCAAATAGAGGTTCACCCCAAGTCATTAACCTCAAAGAAGGAAATTCATCAAAATTATCAGGATAGAATGTTACTTGATAAGTTTGGTGTTGATAAAGGACTTCCCAAATATTATTATCTATTTTCCTAAATTCTGTACCTTTACTTTTCAATATGTGAGACTGCGTAAACAACTTTTCAATATCTTGACAAGTCAAGGGTGAAGAAGGAATAGGTTGACGAACTTTAGCTAAATCGGCATCAACGTTCATAGCCACCATTGCCTCTAAGTTAGGGCGACTCATAGGAGTGTCCATAACTTGTTCAAATTGCGAAAATAAAACCCCTTGTTCTTCGGGGTCGGCGGCCATGGCAGCTTGATGAACTACATCTAGCCACTTTGTTGAGCTAGATGTTTCTGACGCTTCTTTGCATTGTTGTGCTTTTTCGCCCCTAGTTGCCTCATGCTTCCGCATAAAGTAGAGCTAGGCGACTCTACGTCTAAAGAGGACAGTTCCTGCCCCCTTGCCCAGTTTAAACACACCTGGGCTGATGCAACATCTCTGTCGCAACTATAAAGGCACTTTTCGCAGTTGTGCTGGCGTTCTGCTAATGTCTTTTTCTTTTGATGACCACAATTAGGACAAGTCTGAGATGGCTTAACTTTTCGAGTAGGAACCTCAATGTAAAACCCACCTGCTTCGGTAACTTTGCTTTTTATTAATGATTTTAAGTTACCAATTCCAACGTCAAGAATTGACCGATTTAATCCAGTCTTTTGACGTTTTCTTTTGCTACCTCTTTTAGCTTTTTTGGTCATTCCTTTTAGGTTTAATTTCTCAGTTGCCACCAAGCTATTACAGCTAACTATTTGTGTGGAAACTTGATGATGCCAGTTTTGTCTTTGACGACCAACTAAAGATTGAATCTTACCGATTTTTCTAACAGCTTTTTTCCATCTTCTAGACCCTTTTACTCCCTTTTTTCCTGCACGTTTCTTTCTAGATTTCTTTGCTGTTTTGTTGATTTTATCCTGTGATTGTTTGAGAAATCTAGGATTATCAATAA
>NZ_AAXW01000022.1 GCF_000169335.1 Crocosphaera chwakensis CCY0110 | reverse complement strand
TATCTTAACCCTAATTATCCTTGGTTAAGAAATAGAGTGTTAGCCAGAGGAAATGGCAAACATGAGATATATTGAAGATAAACGGGCTTAAAAAATAGAGTTCAACTGTGTACTGATTGTTTGTTGATAAAAACTTAAGCCCTATTTCAATAGCTTTATACCTTAAAATAAGAGGGTCTTCTCTCTCTGATTTTAGTAACTAAAATTAGCCGAAAAATATTGAGATTTTAAAAAACTATAAAAGATAAAAAATAAAAAAGAGTTTTCACTTTGTTACTCTTACAATCTAAGTGTCGCTAGTCTATTTAAGTCGGAAACAGATTTACGAAGATGAAAAAACAAAGAACAAAAAATTTTTGTAACTCATTATAGACTGTCTGTAGCCAACACGATAACACAATTAGTCAAAATACCCTTAAGGCTACGAATAAAAATTAAGGGTGTGATTGAATGCTATTTCTTGAGTCGATAAGTAATAGGGGGATAGGCAAAGTTTTCTCGAAACTTTGAGCGTAGATATACTGTCATTGAAGTAAACGCTCTATGACCGATAGTTTACTAATTATCATAATTAAATATAATTAAAGAGAATTTTTAAGTTTACCCTTATTACAATGAAAATTAATTCAACCCTGAAGCTAACCATACTACTATTATTACTCATGTCAGGAGCCGGAACCGCTAGTGCTTTTTTAGGTTACCAAGCCGGAACCCAAGCCTTAAAAGGGGTCAGTCAACCAGAAAATAACCCCACCAAGAAACTAACAGAGGGAGAAAAAAAATCCACTGAACCCACCGAATTTAAGCCTATTGACGAAAAAACTATCTTAATTAAAGTTTATAACCATACCCATCAAAAAAATAAAGCAGCAGCTTCTGGAAAAGAGCAAAAGGAAGAAAATAGCAAAACTGAAGAAAAAACTAGCCAATCAACTGAAGAGACTCCTAATGATATTGAACCCTCCCCAGCAGTTGCCAATTTACCCTTACAAGTGACAGATCAAGGGGTAAAGTTAGAAGTAAATGAAGCCACCAACGAGGGAACGACTCTATCATTAAAAGTAAATTTACAAAATGAAGGTGCAACCCCAGTGAAATTCCTTTATAGTTTTTTAGAAGTAAAGGATAATCAAGGTCGTTCCTTAAGTGCCATTACAGAAGGACTTCCCGAAGAATTACCGGCTAACAGTGAGAGTTTTATGGGTAAAGTAAAAATTCCCAGTGCTTTAGTGGATGATAGTCAGAGTTTATCCTTGAATCTTACCGATTATCCCGATCAAAAATTGAAACTTAATATCGCCCAAATTCCTGTTACTCGATAATCCTTGTGATTGTCAAACTCTAAATATGACCACCCAAGATATTTTGATACGGGCCTTATCAATTCTGTTATTGATAGCCATTAACGCCTTTTTTGTTACCGCAGAATTTGCTATGGTTTCCGTAAGGCGATCGCGGGTCAGTCAATTAGTCAAAGCAGGAGATATTCAAGCCCAAACGGTACAATCGTTACAACGTAGTCTTGATCGCCTCTTATCCACAACCCAATTAGGCATTACTCTGTCGAGTTTAGCCTTGGGTTGGATAGGAGAAAGTACCATGGCTAAATTGGTGATGGAGGTATTGTCCAAATTACCATTACCTCCCCTTGTAGCTAACAGTATATCTCACAGTATTGCCATTCCTATTGCGTTTTTAGCCTTAGCCTATTTACAAATTGTCTTAGGGGAATTATGTCCTAAATCAGTGGCTTTGATTTATTCAGAAGAATTAGCCCGTTTTTTAGGGCCTTCAATTGGCGTAATTGCCCAAGTCTTTAATCCCTTCATTTGGATTTTAAATCAGTCTACCCGTTATTTATTACGGAGTGTTGGGATCAAATACAACACCAACGGCGGTTATAGTCAAGTGACTCCAGAAGAATTACAATTGATTATTGCCACCGAAGGAGAATCAACTGGGTTAGAAGCGCAAGAACGGGCATTACTCAAAAATGTTTTTGAATTTAGTGCCGTGACGGCTGTAGAAGTGATGGTTCCCCGAACTCAGTTAGTGGCGATCGCTGAAACAGCTACCTTTGAAGAATTTTTGCAAGAAGTAACGCAAACTGGACATTCTCGTTACCCTGTTAAGGGAGACTCCCTTGATGATATTTTAGGGATTATTGATTTTAAAGATTTAGCACAACCCTTAGGACAAGGGGAGTTGATCCCAACCTCTCAGGTTCAGTCTTGGATTAAACCGGTTAAATTTGTCTCAGAATCAATGGCTTTAGATGAATTATTAGCCTTGATGCAGCGATCGCAATTAAAAATGGTCATGGTGGTGGATGAATTTGGGGGAACATCCGGCTTAATTACTATACAAGATGTCATTGGAGAGATTTTAGGTAACGATATTGAAGGAATTATTGAAGAAGAAGATACCCTAAAAATGATCGATGAACATAATTTCTTGATAGAAGCCCAACTTAATCTTGAAGAGTTAAATAATGTTTTAGGGTTAGATTTACCCTTAACGGATGAATATCAAACACTGGGGGGCTTTTTATTGTATCAGTGGCAAAAAATACCTAGTGAAGGTGAAAGTCTTAATTATGAAAATTTATCGTTTACTATTGTTGATTCTGAAGGGCCGCGATTAAAACAAATTCATCTCAGACGACAACCTCCTACGGTAAATGAACCTTTAGAAGAAGAAAATGATGTTATGCCGTCAAATGAGAGTGATGAGAATGATGAAACCTCAGTTGAATAAATCTGGAATTTAGATTAAACTGTACAGCCTAGCATAATGTTTAAGGTAATTAGTCTAAACTTCAGCATTGATCATTTACTTGACAAAGTTCATAAATTTGTTCATTATTTAAACTAATATTTTTTATATTGAACCTATTATGTTCAATGAGCATCATGTTACTGTAACTCTTTTACAAAATTTGTGATAAAAATTTCTGACTTCTTTCTTCTTGTGGGTTATTAAAAAAGTCTTCGGGGGTAGCTATTTCTACTATTTTCCCTCCATCCATAAATACCACCCTATCGGCAACTTCTCTGGCGAACCCTACCTCATGGGTGACACATACCATTGTCATTCCCCCATCGGCTAAACTACGCATTGTATCTAAGACTTCTTTAATCATCTCTGGGTCAAGGGCCGAAGTGGGTTCATCAAATAACATAATTTTCGGTTCCATGGCTAATGCGCGAGCAATAGCCACCCGTTGCTGTTGTCCTCCAGATAATTGGCCAGGATACTTATTAGCTTGTTCCAAAATCCCCACTTTTTCTAATAGTTGCATGGCTTTGGCTTCAGCTTTTTGTTTTTTCCAATGTCGTACCCAAATAGGAGCTAAAGTAACATTATTTAAGACGGTTAAATGGGGAAATAAATTAAATTGTTGGAATACCATTCCCACTTCTCTTCTAATGGCTTCAATATTTTTAAGGTCATGAGATAGTTTAATGCCATCAATGATAATACTCCCTTTTTGATAGGGTTCTAAAGCGTTAAATGTCCGAATAAAAGTAGATTTTCCTGAACCAGATGGCCCCATAATCACAACAACTTCCCCTTGATTAACCGTAAGACTAACCCCCTGTAAAACATGAAAGTTATTGTCATACCATTTTTCTACATCTTGAGCAATAATAGCTGTTTCTTGGGCAGTTTGGGTCATAATTTTGCTCATCCTTAATAATTTGACTTGATTTAGTTTAGCAATTATCAATATAAGTGGGTTTTCACAATCCGATTTAGTATGATATTAATCAATATAAATTTCAGCGAGAAATTGGATAGCTGTCAACACTTTTGCTATAGAACCAAACCTGAAGTTAGAAAAACAAAAGCTGCTTTCGCAGCTTAAATGATATTGATAGGGTAACCGATTTTCTCGGACTATGTTTGTATAGATATATCCTTGAGGATATAAGCAAAGAATTAACTCAATAACTCGTTTGCCCGCTTACTTAAAGCTTCTGCAGTTAAACCATTAAATTCCATAATTTGTCCAGCACTCGATGCGGTTTCCCCACGCTTCCAAGCAAAGGTATCACGCTTACTATTACTACGTAACATAATCGGTTCTAACATAGCAGAAGTTCCGCCAGTGACCCCTATTAAAACGTCGCCACCGAATAATTTTTCAAAGCCTTCATCATCTAAGAAATGACTATCTTTTTCGCTGCAAGTTTGCCAAGCAACGTCATGGGGACGATATAAACGACGGGGACTAACAACCGAAACAATTTTAACACCGATGCCTTCATTTTCTAAGTGTAAAGCAGCATCAAACACAGGAATCAAAGTCATGTCGCCAATGACAGCAAACACAACTTTTTTCTTCCCTTCACTCTCGTGTAAAATAATGCCCCCATCTTGTAAACCTTGACGGGTCTGCTCTAAACTTGTACGTACAGGTAAAGGTGATTTACTAGCAGTAATAGTTATCCCTTTATTACTGGTTTTAACAGCCCATTCGTAACAAATTTGAATACTATTGGCATCACAAGGAAACAGAGGAAAAATGTTACCATTACGCATCATTCCCGCAAAATAATTTTCAATTTCGGGTCGTTGATGAGTCCAACCATTACGGCCTTGTTCTAATGCACCAGCAGTGAATAAAGTAATCGTAGAAGGAGTAGGACGACGTAATTCGGCCATGGCTTGAGTTACCGTTTGCCAGATAGGTAAACCATTGATAGCAAAAGACTCATAAGAACACCACAAAGTCCTTGACCCAAATAAAGCCAAACCTGCAGCTAAACCAGCGCAAGCATCCTCACTTAAAGGTTCATAAACTTGTCCCCCCGGACCTTGAAAATAAAGGTCATCAACAGTAGGATGAACGATTTTTAAACCAATATTGATATTATTAATGCCAGAGGCTGCATTTCCATCGGCATTAGCGACCACAAAGTTAGGGTCTTTTTGTCCCACATGAACCACTAACTCACCCATAGCAGTAGTAGCCACTTTTTTCTCCCCATGTACCTCGTATTCGGTTAAGGGTAACTCTCCTAACTCTGGCAAGGGTAAGACTTGTTCTGTGACAACGTTATGGGATGCTGGCCCACCAGCAGAACGTTCAAAATTAGTACGAACCAGTTGCCACGCTTCAGGGGATAAAGCCCGTTCTTTTAAAGCACTGATAATATAATCTTTTTCTAAGGTATCCCCAGGATATAAATTATGAGATTTTGCGCCCCGTTTATGAACCCCGGCTCCTTTGAGTTGTTTAACGATGAGAACGGTTAAAGTACCGCTTAAAGCAGACTTGCTCGCTTTATCGGTAGCTTCTAAAATAGCTTGGGTAAAAGCTATCCGTTTGGCCAGAGAAAACTGGGTACTGTCAACATATTCCCCTTCTTGGTTACTGTCATCGTAGTCTTTAGCGTTGACTAAAATGACCTCAGCGAACCCGTTTCCTTGCCAATAAGCCACCATTTCTTCATTGGTCTTGGTAGAAACCATACTATGATGTTCTTGGGAATAACCATTCCACACCAAAATAGGTAAGAAGTTAGTGATATCGGGAAAAGAAGTATTAAAGTGAGCAAAGCTACTCATAATATAGGGTTCCCCTAACCCACCATCCCCAATAGTGACAGGAAACAATGTACCAGGATGTAATTTAGCACCGGCCATGGCAAAATGTTGTCCTTGTCCTAATGGTCCTGCGGGGTTTAAAAGTCCTGGTATTTGCCCAGAAAGATGTCCTAAAAGTCCGTGCATTTCCCTAAACCGTTCTCCCATCTGTTGCACGGTGGTGATGCCCATATCTTCTAAGGAACGGTCTAAAAACATATTACTGTAGAAACCTGGAGCATGATGACCTACTTCAGTGATAATGTTCTTATGACCTAGCATCACCAAAGCTGCAATGGTGTCGGCGATACTTGCAAAGCCTCCAGGATGACCTGATTGTTTGGTGGCAGCAGTTTGCAGGGTTAAGTAGCGTAATGCGTCGGCTGCTAGAAGGGTTTGAAAAACGGCATTAGGGTCGTTGGCTGAGGCAATAGCTGTATCGCCTAATTTTATGGCTGCTTCTGCAGTATATTGTTCGTAGTTCGGTAAATTTTCACCAAAATGTTGAATTCCTTGACAAAATGCGGGTATTGCGCTAGCAACTGTCATGTGTGAGTTATTCCTAAATTTACATAACGGCAAGTATTAAAACAATCTTACAGGTCTGTGGGGATTTATTTAGATAGTATTAAGGATTTTTAGTAATGGGAATTAGTCTATCGTTGTTATAGAGATGATAAGTTATTGTTTAATAAAACATTTATCTATGTTGTTGCTTTTTAAAATAAAGAGTCTTCTTCTATAAAAATAGTAATATAGCAGTTCCCATACTTGTAAGGTAAAAAGTTTTCTAGTTTGAGTAGTCAGGAGTTAAGAATTAAATTTTAGGTGTACCTCTTTGTATTAATTTTTAGATTAATTTTAAAAGTCCGTTAATTAATTGCCAGCTTACATTAAAATAGGATTGATCTCTACTAAAAAATATGATGCAAGTTATCTTTTTTGGAACTCCTCAATTTGCTGTTCCCACATTACAAAAATTATTAAATCATCCTCAATTTAATGTTATTGGGGTAGTAACACAACCAGATAAAAGAAGAGGAAGAGGTAAAAAAATAATTCCTTCAGCCGTTAAAAAAGTAGCCTTAGATCATAATATTACTGTTTGGCAACCTAAGAGAATCAAAAAAGATCAAGATACCCTTATACAGCTACGAAATAGTGAAGCTGATGTGTTTGTAGTTGTAGCTTATGGACAGATTTTATCATCAGAAATTTTACAAATGCCTAAACTGGGATGTGTTAATGTTCATGGTTCTATTTTACCTCAATATCGCGGTGCTGCCCCAATTCAATGGTGTCTTTATAATGGCGATCGCAAAACAGGAATTACCACCATGTTAATGGATGAAGGAATGGATACAGGGGATATGTTATTAAAGGCTTATACTGATATAAATTTATTTGATAATGCTCATGAAATTGCCGAAAAATTAGCTAATCAAGGGGCAGATTTATTAATTGAAACCTTAGAAAAATTAGACAATAATCAAATGAAACCTATTCCTCAGAATGATGATGAAGCAACTTACGCTTCTTTAATTAATAAAGATGATTTTATTATTGACTGGAATAAATCGGCGATCGCGATTCATAATCAAATTAGAGGATTTTATCCCAATTGTTTTACATCGTTTCGAGATAATAAATTAAAAATTACGGCAACTATTCCGATTAATGATAATTATTTACAAGCATTAGATGATAATTTTGATGGGCTAAAAAAACACATTGAATCCTTAGATAAGATGACAGGGAATCCTGGGGAAGTTATCAGTTTAATTAAAAAATTTGGTCCAGTGATTCAAACAGGAGAAGGATTACTATTACTATCAAATGTTCAACCATCCGGTAAACGTCCCCAGTCTGGTTGGGATTTGGTTAATGGAAGCCATCTAAAAGTAGGAGAAATATTAGGTTAATTATGAATTTTATTGTCTTTTTTGGGTTCAAAAAATTGACAATTCTGACAAGAACCTTGAGGATTAACTGCACAGATTATTATCTCGGAATTAGCATTAAAATGACAATTAATATCTCCTAAAACCCAACGACCATCAACTAGATTTTTCTCTTGACTATCTTCCACTTTTTGTACATAAAGAGATATTTTTTTTAATTGATAACCACCTACTTGATAATGATAATGATGATGATATTCTAAGATAGTGTATATTGTTCCTTCTAATTCTAAATAATTGCTTTTTTGGGGATTCCAATTTAACTTAAGCTTTCCTAAGCATTGATGATTATAACTTAAAATAACTTCCGTTAAAATAAAATTTTGATTCATTTTAATCTGTCATCATTAACTAATGTTTGTATTATAATCAACTTTTGCTAAACGATGGTGTTGACTTAATGATTGATGAACATTTAATTAACTTATTTATCCTTAATAATATTTGACGAAATTTACTCAACGCGACTATAATAATCAAGCTATCGGTTTTAGTGGGGAACAGTCACTAAAAGTAATAGGGAAAGATTGGTGTAAGTCCGACACTGTCCCGCAACTGTGATGAAGTCTAAAGTATTAGTTTCTAAGTCAGAATACCTGCCGATAACTTAGCTATGGTTATCAGTTAAATGATCATAAGTATGATGATTTAACTAATTATTTTTTAACTCTATCTGCGAGGTACGGATGAGATTTTCGTCAATTAAGGATCAATTACGTCTAAAAGCTAGTATTATTTTAACAGTTTTAACTGTATTGATAATAGCACAATCAGCTAAAGCACATCACCCTTTTGGAGGAGAAACCCCTAGTAATTTTTTTGAAGGATTTTTATCAGGTTTAGGTCATCCTATCATTGGTTTAGATCATTTTGCATTTATTCTTGCTGTAGGTTTACTAGGGGCAAAATTTAAGCAAGGGTTTTTAATTCCAATTACTTTTGTTATGGCTACAATGATAGGAACAGGTATCCATTTACAAACAATTGATTTACCCTATCCTGAGATTATTATTGCTAGTTCTGTGATAGCTTTCGGAAGTTTATTAGCTAAAGAAAAAAGTGATTTTTTTGCCTCTAGTATTTCTACTATTATCATTGCAACTATAGCTATAATTGCAGGGATTTTTCATGGTTACGCTTACGGAGAGGCAGTTATTGGTGCTGAAATGAGTCCGATCATTGCTTATTTAGCTGGCTTTGCTATAATACAATTATTATGCGCTTTTTCTGCTTTTGGCGTGGCTATTGTTATTAGCAAAAAGTTTCAGGATAAAGCTACTTTTATTTTACGAATGATTGGGTTAGCTATTAGTGGAATCGGTTTTGCATTTTTCAGCTTTGCTTTCGCTGCTTAATGAACGTTGAAACCAGAAAAAACTAATAGAAATTAAGGGGATAATCATAATAACCATTATCCCCTTAGAGCAATTTTGAATAACTTTTTAAAATTAGTATTAACTGATAAAAATTGCCTCACCAAACCAGTAATCTTTTAATTCACTAAAGGGTTTAGTTTCTGTACCAAAAAGTGGATTTCCTATGATTAGTTCTTCTTTTTCGGTGTCAACACCCATTAAAACAACTGCATGGGGAAACTGTTGACTTAACCACCTCTGTTTAACATGAAGTAAAGCCAATTGTTTACGATTTAATAAGTCTTCTAAAGTTAAATCATGATAATACTCTGGATTTAATCCCAACTTTTCCATTGCTGCAATTTCGGCTAATGTATTAGTTCCTAAGCGATTAGTATTAGTTAGTTTTACAACTTTTTTTTCATCAATTTCTGGATGTTTTCCACTCAATCTTGCTAATGTTGCAATGCTTGCCGGTGAACAAGTTACAGTAGTAGATTGTAATACGACTCCATCGACAACCCTTAATTCTTCTACATCATTCACAATAGGAGAAAACCAATAAAATAATAAGCATAAACAGAAACTGATTACTCCTAATCCTATTAATAATTGATTTCTGCGCTTACTAGATGACCATCCTGATAATTCTAACAAAAATAATAATCCAAAAATAAAAAAGCCAAAGCACAGTAATACATTATCAAAAGTTGCTTGCATATAAAGGGAAAAAATATGAGGAAACAGGGGAGGAAGAAAATAAGATATGTTTGAGCGATCAATGACAATCAATAAGGTTAAAATACCTGCTAAACTAATAAAAATGATTCTAGCTGTTTGTTGATGTTTTTCTAGGGCATTTTCTGCAGTAATTCCTTTTTTAGCTAAATCATTACCCAAAAAACCACCTAATCCTAAACCAATGACACTAGGTATAATTAAATCAATCATATTTTTAATCTCCTTATTTTTCTCTAAAATAACGGAGTATAAGAGAATTTGTCAGGAGTAAAATTACGGAAAGCTTTTTCAATTATCAGTTATCAGTTTTTTCAGTTATTAGTTATTGATAATAACAACTCTGAACAGTTAACTTTTATTGTTTGAATTAATTATGAGTAATTTATTAGAAATTGGACAAAATACGCCTTCTTTCGCCCTTAATAACCAGAAGGGTGAAAGGATTAAGTTAGAAGATATATTAGGAAAATGGTTGGTGTTATATTTCTATCCTAAGGATAATACACCAGGTTGTACAACAGAAGCACAAGACTTTACAACATTAAACCCAGAATTTGAGAAAATTGGCGCAAAAATTATCGGTATTAGTCCTGATTCAGAAAAGTCCCATTATAAGTTTATTGACAAGTATAATTTATCTATAGAATTACTTTGTGATCCTGATCATAAAGTTGCTGAAGCTTATGGTGTTTGGGGATTAAAGAAGTTTATGGGAAAAGATTATATGGGAATTATTCGCTCAACTTTTATTATTAATCAACAGGGAAATATTGCTTATATTTGGCGAAATATTAGAGTGAAAAATCATGCAGAAAAAGTATTAAACAAATTACAAGAATTACAAATTTAACTGTTTGCTTCGGGTGAGTTAAGTGGAAATATTTTACGCGGATAACTTGTTAAGTCATTGTCCACTAAATAACTTTTTGAGGAAGGAGATTTTACCTATAAATTTGGAAAAATATTTATTCCTTTACGAGTTTCTCCTGAAAGTTTACAAGATATTTGGGCTGATATTATTTGTCCTCAAGGTTCGTTGGCACTCGATAAAACTGTTGAATAAGGACAGCCTGTGGTAAATTCCTATTAAAAAACTCTGTCTATACACATGACTAGATATAGCGAAAATGAGTCGCCCATAAATCCTGGTCGATTCAAAGCTTTTTATAGTTAGGATTCTAGCCTTTTTTAGTTCAGATGTATGAGCAAAGTTCCTTTTTTAAATTTTGTTAAGTACGTAAGCAACTTATACATTAAAGCAAACAACTTATACATTAAAACTAACATCGACTCTGTAGAATCGAATATGAAGTTTTCTAGTTGAAGACTTTTTTAAATAATAAAGGTGACAATTAATTATGATTTGTTGCCACCTTAATCCAAATTTAGCGTATCTAAAACAGCTTCACGTGAAGCTGCATTTGTTCAATGAATTTCAGTAATATAGTGTGACAGGAGTTAACAATGGCACTTAGAACATGGGATGGTGGCGGAGGCATTTCCAGATTTTGGTTTGATTCCTTAAATTGGGATAACAATATCCTGCCCGTCGATAATGATGACATTTTCATTGGTAACACCCTTGCTGGTACTGTTTTTAATGGTCAAAATCCTTTAAATTCTTTAACCATTGGAACATTAGAGTCCAATAGTTCTTTAGAGGTAACTGCGGGAACTCTGATAGCGACGAGTACCTTCGAGGTCAATGATGACCTAAGTCTTAGCGGTAGTAGCGTTCTTGAGCTTAATGGTATCAGTACCGTTGATACTTTTACCCAGTCTGGTGGCACGTTACAAGGAACAGGTGATCTTACGGTGACAGGCAATGCCATCATCACTGGGGGGACTCAGCGAGATGCAGGAACCACCATCTTAGAAGGAAACACAACCCTAAGTAACCTTTCCCTTGATAGTGGACGAGTCCTACAGAATGAAGGAACTGTAACCTGGAATGGCAGTACGATTAATCTTAATGCTTCAGGAACAGAAATTGGTTCAGGACAAATTCTCAATACCAGTACCGGAACCTTTATCGCTGAAGGGAATAGTGCCACCTCTATCACGGCCAGTGGTTTTGCCGATATTGGTACTGCTCCAACCCCTCTATTTACTAACCAAGGGGTATTCCGTAAACAGAATAGTAATGATACTGATGTCACTACCATTTCAGTGGAGTTTGATAACAGTAATACAGTAGAAGTCCTCTCCGGTATTCTCCGACTGAGCGATGGGGGAACTCACACCGGGGACTTTGAAATTGATAGTGATGCCGAACTAAACTTTAATGGAGGGACTCACGACCTCAATAGTGGAGCAACCATCACAGGAAATGGAACGGTCAACGTTAGTAGTGGGACAGTTAATGTTGATATTCCCTATAATTTTGCTGGAACAACGGAACTATCTGGTGGTGGTGTACTGAATCTCAATAATGCAGTCACCACAGCAACTTTTATCCAGAGTGGGGGGGTTTTAGCGGTAACAGGAGACCTCACGGTAACAGGCAATACCAGTCTCGGTGGAGGAGGTCGTCAGCAAGATGCAGGCACAACCATCTTAGAAGGGCCTACAAGCATTACAGGTACCATTGGTTTTGATAGTGGACGGGTACTCCAGAACGAAAATACCCTGACCTGGACAGGGGGTACAATCAATCTGAATCCAACGGGAACAGAAATTGGTTCAGGACAAATTCTCAATACCAGTACCGGAACCTTTATCGCTGAAGGGAATAGTGCCACCTCTATCACGGCCAGTGGTTTTGCCGATATTGGTACTGCTCCAACCCCTCTATTTACTAACCAAGGGGTATTCCGTAAACAGAATAGTAATGATACTGATGTCACTACCATTTCAGTGGAGTTTGATAACAGCAACACCGTAGAAGTTCTCTCCGGTATTCTCCGACTGAGCGATGGGGGAACTCACACCGGGGACTTTGAAATTGATAGTGATGCCGAACTAAACTTTAATGGAGGGACTCACGACCTCAATAGTGGAGCAACCATCACAGGAAATGGAACGGTCAACGTTAGTAGTGGGACAGTTAATGTTGATATTCCCTATAATTTTGCTGGAACAACGGAACTATCTAGTATTGGCATACTGAATATTAACAGTGCAGCCACCACAGGAACCTTTGTTCAGAGTGGGGGGGTTTTAGCGGTAACAGGAGACCTCACAGTAACAGGTAATGCTAGTCTCAGTGGAGGTCGTCAGCAGGATGCTGGCACAACCATTTTAGAAGGGCCTACCACCATTACAGGTACCATTGGTTTTGATAGTGGACGGATACTCCGAAACGAAAATACCCTGACCTGGACAGGGGGTACAATCAATCTGAATCCAACGGGAACAGAAATTGGTTCAGGACAAATTGTTAATACCAGCACTGGAACCTTTATTGCGGAAGGAAATAGTCCTAGCTTTATTTTAGCCAGTGGTTTTTCTGATCTGAGTACCGCCCCAACCCCTCTGTTTACCAACCAAGGGGTATTCCGTAAACAGAATAGTAGTAATACTGATGTCACTATCATTTCAGTGGAGTTTGATAACAGCAACACCGTAGAAGTTCTCTCCGGTATTCTCCGACTGAGCGATGGGGGAACTCACACCGGGGACTTTGAAATTGATAGTGATGCCGAACTAAACTTTAATGGAGGGACTCACGACCTCAATAGTGGAGCAACCATCACAGGAAATGGAACGGTCAACGTTAGTAGTGGGACAGTTAATGTTGATATTCCCTATAATTTTGCTGGAACAACGGAACTATCTAGTATTGGCATACTGAATATTAACAGTGCAGCCACCACAGGAACCTTTGTTCAGAGTGGGGGGGTTTTAGCGGTAACAGGAGACCTCACAGTAACAGGTAATGCTAGTCTCAGTGGAGGTCGTCAGCAGGATGCTGGCACAACCATTTTAGAAGGGCCTACCACCATTACAGGTACCATTGGTTTTGATAGTGGACGGATACTCCGAAACGAAAATACCCTGACCTGGACAGGGGGTACAATCAATCTGAATCCAACGGGAACAGAAATTGGTTCAGGACAAATTGTTAATACCAGCACTGGAACCTTTATTGCGGAAGGAAATAGTTCTAGTTTTATTTTAGCCAGTGGTTTTTCTGATCTGAGTACCGCCCCAACCCCTCTGTTTACCAACCAGGGAGTATTCCGTAAACAGAATAGTAGTAATACTGATGTCACTACCATTGGAGTAGAGTTTGATAACAGTAATACCGTAGAGGTACGCTCAGGTATTCTGTCCTTTAATAGCGACAATTACACTCAAACAGCAGGAAATACCATTTTAAACGGCGGTATTATTAGATCCACTGGTTTTTCCAACGCCCTGAATATCAATGCAGGAAATGTTTCTGGTTTTGGTAGTGTTGATGGGGATCTTGATAACGATGCCGGAACCATTACCCCTGGATTATCTGTGGGGGATATAGCTACGTTAAATATCACAGGGGACTATACTGAAACTGATTTATCGAACATTGATATTGAAATCGGTGGCCTCACTAATTTCGATATTCTAGATATTGACGGGACAGCCACCTTTGATGGCACTATCAACGTCAGTTTAGTCAATAGTTTTACCCCTCTCCTGGGTCAAACCTTTGAAATTATTACCTTTGACTCTGCCCCCGATATTGCCACAAATCTCTCCTTTAGCGGGTTAGATATTGGTGGAGGATTAGCATTTGCCCCTGTCTTCAATACCAATGACTTAAGCCTGGTGGTAGTAGAAACGGCTGCTTTGTCTGTGAGTGATGTCATCCTGTCAGAAGGGGATAACGGCACAACGAACTTTACCTTTACCGTTAGCCTTAATGGGGATACTGATGCCTTTAGCGTTGATTATGATACGGTTGATGGGACGGCGACTGTTGCTGACGGAGACTATCTTGCGACCAATGGTACACTAAACTTTAGTGGAACGGACGGAGAGAGTCAAACCATTACCGTAAGTGTTAACGGAGATAATAAGGTTGAACTCGCTGAATCCTTTGATGTTGTCCTCAGCAACCTTCAAGGAAGTGGAACGTTACCTGTTCTCGTCTCTGGTACTGGCACGATTAATAATGACGATAATGCCAACATCAGTATTGATAATGTGACCCAAAGTGAGGGAAATACTGGCACAACGCCTTTTACCTTTACTGTTACCCTCAACAACGAAGTCGATACAGGTTTATCAGTTGACTTTGGTACCGCCAATGGTTCAGCCACTGTTGCCAATAATGATTATCAAGCGACCAATGGAACCCTCAACTTTACAGGGAATGCAGGAGAAACCCAAACCATTACGGTTGATGTTAATGGCGATACCACCGTTGAACCTGATCAAACCTTCGCCGTCAATCTCAGCAATATTCAAGCGAGTGGTCGTAACGTTACGTTTAGCGACTCTGTAGGTATCGGGACTATCCAAAATGACGATGGTGCTAATCTTTCCATTAACAATGTCACCCTCGCCGAAGGAGATAATGGAACTCAACAGTTTGTCTTTAGCGTTACCCTCAGTAACAACATTAGCGGAGGCGCAAGTGTCGATTTTGACACAGCTAATGGAACAGCTACCACCGCCGATAATGACTATAGTGCTACCAGTGGCACCCTCAACTTTGTCGGGAATGCAGGGGAAACTCAAACCATTACGGTTAATGTTAATGGCGACACGGAAGTAGAACTCAATGAAACCTTTTTTGTTAACCTCTCTAATGCGTCAGGTGCAACTATTGCTGACGGACAGGGAACAGGAACCATTGTTAATGATGATAGTGCTAGTTTAAGTATTAGTGATGTCACCCTAGTAGAAGGTAATAATGGAACCCAACTATTCACCTTTACCGTAACCCTTGATGAAGCGGTTGATACAGGGTTTACTGTTGATTATGCAACGGCTAATGGTACAGCTAGTACAGTAGATAATGACTATACGGCTACCAGTGGAACCTTAAACTTTACAGGGAATGCAGGGGAAACCCAAACCATTACCGTTGAAGTGAATGGGGATAATAAGGTTGAATTGGATGAAACTTTCTTTGTTAACCTTTCCAATGTGCAAGATAGTGGTCGTAATGTCATCGTTACTGACGGACAAGGAGTTGGAACTATTACCAACGACGACAGTGCCTCTATTAGTATCAACAATGTTAGCCAAGTTGAAGGAGATAGTGGCACCACTGCTTATACCTTTGATGTCACCTTAGATAACGAAGTTGACACAGGATTATCTCTTGACTTTGACACGGCCGATGATACGGCAACTGTTGCTAATAATGACTACACTGCCAACAGTGGAACCTTAAACTTTACAGGGAACGCAGGAGAAACTCAAACCATTACGGTTGATGTGGTAGGAGATACCACCGTTGAACCTGATGAAGATTTCTTCGTTAACCTCTCTAACCTCAATGCTAATGGTCGTAATGTCAGCATTAGTGATACTCAAGGCATTGGAACCATCGAAAATGATGATGGGGCAGGCTTCTCTATCAGTAACGCAACCGTAACAGAAGGAGATAGTGGAACCCAAACCTTAACCTTTGATGTCACCCTCAATAATGCGGTCAGTGGTGGTGCAAGTGTAGACTTTGATACAGCTAATGGAACGGCTACCACAGCAGATGGGGATTATACGGCTACCAGTGGCACCTTAAACTTTACTGGTAACGCAGGAGAAGTCCAAACCATTACCGTTGAAGTTAATGGGGATAACAAGGTTGAACTCAATGAAACCCTCTCGGTTAACCTTTCTAATGCGATAGGGGCTAATATTGTTGATGGACAAGGGGTTGGCACCATTACCAACGATGATAGTGCCTCTATCAGTATCAATAATGTCAGCCAAGTTGAAGGAGATAGTGGCACCACTGCTTATACCTTTGATGTCACCTTAGATAACGAAGTTGACACAGGATTATCTGTTGAGTTTGACACGGCCGATGATACGGCAACTGTTGCTGATAATGACTACACTGCCAATAGTGGAACCCTTAACTTTACAGGGAATGCAGGGGAAGTTGAAACCATTACCGTTGAGGTGACAGGAGAAACCATTGTTGAACCTGATGAAGACTTCTTGGTTAATTTAACTAACCTTAATGCTAATGGTCGTAATGTCAACATTGATGATACTCAAGGGACAGGAACCATTGAAAATGATGATACCCCCCCAGTCGATGCTGTTTTTTCTATCAGTAACGCAACCGTAACTGAAGGAGATAGTGGAACCCAAACCTTAACCTTTGATGTCACCCTCAATAATGCGGTTAGTGGTGGGGCAAGTGTGGACTTTGACACCGCTGATGGCACGGCTACCACAGCCGATAATGACTATACGGCTACCAGTGGCACCCTCAACTTTACTGGTAATGCAGGAGAAGTCCAAACCATTACGGTTGAAGTGAATGGGGATAACAAGGTTGAACTCAATGAAACCCTCTCGGTTAACCTTTCTAATGCGATAGGGGCTAATATTGTTGACGGACAGGGAACAGGAACCATTACCAACGATGATAGCTCGTCTATTAGTATCAACAATGTTAGTCAAGTTGAAGGAGATAGTGGCACCACTGCTTATACCTTTGATGTCATCTTAGATAATGAAGTTGACACAGGATTATCTCTTGACTTTGACACAGCAGATGGAACGGCAACTGTTGCTGATAATGACTACACTGCCAATAGTGGAACCCTTAACTTTACAGGGAATGCAGGGGAAGTTGAAACCATTACCGTTGAGGTGACAGGAGAAACCATTGTTGAACCTGATGAAGAGTTCTTCGTTAACTTGTTTAATCTCAATGCCAATGGCCGTGATGTTACTTTGAGTGATACTCAAGGTGTAGGAACCATTGAACAGGATGATATTCCTTCAGGCCCTGTAGAAATTAATGGAACTCCAGGTCGAGATAATCTCATTGGAACTGCAGAAAGTGAAATTATCACTGGATTTAAAGGCTATGATGTTCTGACGGGTATGGGAGGTAATGATGAGTTTGTTTTCCAGAGTATTAATGATGGCTTAGATATCATTACTGATTTTGAACTGGGTCTAGATGTGATTAATCTGGTCGAACTTCTCAATAACGACACGAATTTTACTTCTAACAGTCAAAATCCTCTCGATCTAGGTTATGTACAAATCGGTTCTTTAGCGGGCTTTACTACAATTGGTATTGATGTGGATGGTTCGGCAGGTTCTAATAGTTACGTCAGAACTTTAGCGGTTGTACAGGGAATAGACGTTGATCAAAATACCCTCGATGATCCTAATAACTTTGTCTTCAGTTAAACCTTCATTAAGTGACTCATTATTCATGGGTCACTTTTCCTCGTTTTCAGTTCCTAATTAACCCCTTTTACTCAACTTATTTTCTCGGAGATTATGGTAATGACCAATCAAACCCTTCAATTTTTGACCAATACTGTTGCGTTGAAAGTATCAGCAGGCATACTCCCCATTCTGACTTGGAGTGGTTTAATGATATCTCCTCCGTCCGCTCAAGCTGCTATCCTTAATCCTGGTTTTGAAAATGGTTTAGGGAATTGGACAGCCACTGGAGATGTTAGCCTAGATACTGGAATCCTTGGTAGTGGGCCTTTATTTGGTAATTCTCAGGCCTTGCTAACAACAGCTTCCTTAGAACAAGATGATTTTCCCTCTCCTTCTGGAACATTCAATTTTTCAGGAAATCCTGCTGTTTCAACAGGTTCTCCTTCAACCCTAGAAACGGCACTAGGATTATCAGCAGGTGCATTAGATATGTCTCCGTTTTTACAAAGCTTTGAAGGATCTGCTATTGTTCAAAGCTTTACCGTCGAAGAAGGAGAGACGATTAGTTTTAGTTGGAATTTTTTGACCAATGATTCTGATTCTGATTCTCCGTTTACCCCTGGAAGTCCCAGAGATTATGCTTTTATTGTGCTAGATGGCACGATCATTACTCCCCTTGCTGATACCAGTTCACCTTTGCTATCTTCTTCAAGTACCATTTTCAGCCGAGAAACAGGATTCCAAACCTTTACGTCAACTCCTTTAAGTGCTGGCGTTCACACTTTGGGTATTGGCATTGTGGACATCCAAGATACGGCTTCAACCTCTGCCCTATTAATTGATGCACCGCAAGAAACACCTGTCAGTACACCTGAGCCAACTTCTAAGTTAGGTTTATTCTTATTAGCCACTCTTGGGGTAAGTTCTTTCGTTAAGAGACGCGGTTAAGTCATATCCCAAGTTGTTTTAATAAAGTTGAGCCAAGAATTTGTTTTAATAAATATCTTGGCTCAACGCTTATCTGACGGTTCCGTTGCAAAAACTTTCAAGGGATACAATTATCCTATTTTTTTCTAACTTTTAAGCAGCAATTTCATTGATAACCGAGAAGGTGAGCATTGCCCACCCTATATATTACAGGATATCTCGCTTTAAATAAGGTTGCAAAACATCGGGAATTTTTACCGTTCCATCTCCTTGTTGATAGTTCTCTAAAATAGCAGCCATTGTTCTACCAATTGCTAAGCCGGAACCGTTCAAAGTATGGACATATTGAGTGCCTTTTTGTCCCTTTTCTTTAAAGCGAATATTAGCCCGTCTTGCTTGGAAATCCCAACAATTAGAACAACTAGAAATTTCTCGATAACTATTAGAAGAAGGCAACCAAACTTCTAAATCGTAACATTTTGTTGCCCCAAATCCTAAATCCCCTGTACACAATTCTAAGACTCGATAAGGCAATTTTAACGCTTGTAAAATAGCTTCTGCATCGTTAACTAATTGTTGATGTGCTACTTCTGACGTTTCAGGATGAACTAATTTAACTAATTCTACTTTATTGAATTGATGCAGTCGAATTAGTCCTCTTGTATCCTTACCATAACTACCAGCTTCTCGTCGAAAACATGGAGTAAATGCACAGTGCTTAATAGGTAAGGTTTCTGCTTCTAAAATTTCACCACTGTACAGATTAGTAACAGGAACTTCAGCAGTCGGTGCTAACCATAAATCATCATCAGGAACTTTAAAACTTTCTTCTGCAAATTTCGGTAATTGTCCCGTTCCTTGTAAAGCTGAACTATTAATTAATACGGGTGGCATCACTTCTAAATATCCCGCAGCAATCTGTTGATCTAACATGAAATTAATCAAGGCTCTTTCTAAAGCTGCACCAGCACCGATTAAAGCAATAAAACGACTTTGAGCAATTTTTACTGCTCTTTCAACTTCAAGAATACCTAATCTTTCTGCAATTTCCCAATGAGGTAATACTTCTATTTTGGGTAAAAATTCATCTCCCCATTTCCGAATTTCTACGTTTTCTGTTTCATCTTTTCCTATAGGTGTAGACTCACTAGGAAGATTAGGTAATTGCAATAATAAGGCTTCAATTTCTGCTTTTAATTGTTTTTCTTGGGGTTCGAGTTCATTGAGTTTTGTTTTAACGGTATTTCCTTCTTCTTTTAAAGCTTGAATTTCTTCTCCTTTGGGATCAACTCCCCCTTTAATTTTCTGTCCAATTAACTTACCAATTTCATTACTCCGCGCCTGTAATTCAGTACGAACCGATTCTAATTCCCTAGTGGTGCGATCGCGGTCTAAAATAGGAGTAAGATCATATTCAGAAGAAGCACTACGACGGTTGAGTAATGCTTGTATGGTGTCTGGCGTTTCTCGTATCTGTTTAAGGTCTAACACGGACAATATCACCCTGTTCTATACATTCCCTTTGTTAGAATAGCTGATTATGTCTGCATTAATCTAGAAGTTTTCGGCTAACTTCTTATTTTATCCTATTTAAACTAGAATAAATTTTACTTATATTTACAAAAAATAATATTGGATTATCCTTCAACTAATCTACAGTGAAAAATTTAGTGAAACCCTTATGAATTAATCCCTGTTTAAGTTTTTTATCCCCTGTCCATAATAATCCATTTAATTCTAAAGTTAAAGCAACATGAGGTGTATCATTTTCATCAACATCTTTACAAAGGCAATATGCAGTTTGCCGATTTTCAGACGAAATAAGTTCTTCTTTATATAAGTTAATTCTCTTGATTAATATTTCATAAGCTTTTATTAAATCATGTTCTGATAGCTTACTACGGTTCAAGATTTTTTCTTTATATTTGAAAATTTCCACTAACAGTTGTTCATTAGCAAAAAAATTATAATCTCGAAAGACAATGATTCGTGAAAATTTATTATTTTTGCTGAGAAGAGCAGAAAAAAATATATTACTGTCAATAATAATGGATTGATACTTAGACACAGTTTATTCCTTAATATATTTAGATTTTAAGGTTTCCCAAACTGCTGAGTCAATTTCATCAGCAAGTTCATTAATTGTTGCTTCGGTTATTTCACTTTTATTTTGAATTGTTTCTAATGTCAGGTAATCATTAAGATCATTTATATTTTCTTCGTTAAGGCGTATTTCAAGAGAGTCATCAAATGTAACTTTGATATCTTTATCTTTTCCTAAAATCCAAAAAATGATAAATGTCGTCCGAAATACTAATAGGAAAAATCTAACTGTATTGAAAATATTTAATGTACGATTCATAGAAAATCCTCCTTATCTTGCGACAATAATCATGATAAATTTTGTATTACTAATCAAACTCAACTGGCTATAATTCTGATACCAATAATGTCCAACCTGGCAATAATTGAGGAAGGGTTAAACTATCACCATCTTGTAGAATTTGTACAGGATAATTATTGCGATAAACTTCAACAATGCGTTCATCAGGATTAACTAAAATACCAACTTGAGTTCCTACCTTTAAAAAGTTTTGAATCTTCTTTCTGGTTTTGATTAAACTATCAGTAGGAGACTTAACTTCTACCATTAAATCAGGAGCTAAATCAGCAAATGATCGTGGACTTTGTTTCAATCTTTCTGCTTTGACAAAAGAAACATCGGGCGATCGTGTATTAGAATCAGGTGAGTTAAATTCGGCACTTGAAGCAGTAACACGGCCTAATTTTTTCGGTTTAACCCAGTTAGCTAATTGTCTAGCAAACTCAGTTGCTACCTCATCAGACGCATATCCAGAAGGACTCATAACAATAATTTCCCCATCCTCTAATTCTAGACGATAATCAGGATAGGCTGACTGTATTTCTTGTAAATCTTGTGTTGTTAGAAGCATAATAATAACCAGTAAGCTCCCGTTATTATCTCAATTGTAACCCCATGAGTTTAACCATTCCCAATGAATTCTTAAAAAACGCTAACATTTCCGAAGGAGAATTAAGACTCGAAATTGCGATTATTCTCTTTCAACAAGAAAAAATAACATTAGGAGCAGCTAGTCAATTTGCCGAAATGAATCAACTGGAATTTCAACGCATCTTAGGCGATCGTAAAATTCCCATTCACTACGGAATAGAAGATTTACAAACCTTACAAAGTTCTGATTAGTGCTAAGATTTTAAGTATTGCTCAAGTGCTTCTTGAATTAACTTATCAAGAGCAATGCCTCGCTGTTGTGCAACAATAGCAGCACGTTTATGTAATTCTGAACCCGGTTTTATTGTTAAGTTTCCAGCAAAGGATTGTTCCGGTTCTATCCCTTTATTTTCACAGATTTCAAGATAATCATCCACTGCTTCAATAAAACTTGTTCTGAGAGACTTTACATCATACCCTTCATAACTAATGAGACTACGAATATACTCTACTTTGCCATAAAAAATTTGTTCTTGATCATCATAATTAACTGACCCGAAATATCCTTGATATTCCATCATGTTTTTCATAACAGTCCCTCCTGATTTAAAATATTAATTAACTGCTCAATTTGATACATCTTTAAAATATTCTGAGGATGAGGTTTATGAAGGCTAATAATGACCCCTGATGAATTAACAAAACGCCGTCTTGAGCCACTTGTTTTCCCAGTTTTGACTTCTTCAAAACCTAATGCAGCTAATAACTTCCTCATCTCTTCCCAAGTAAAATCTTTTGGCCGAGTCCAAAGGCGTTTGATAAGTTTTTCTTTTCGAGTCATTATTAATTAATATTTTAATCATCCCACAAGTAAATTTTAACCCCAAACCATGACTAATCTTGCTGAGTATAAAAACATTTTGACTGATTTAATCGCAAAAAACCGTGATCGCGTGGACTATTTAGCCATTCGTCTCGAAACCTCCCAAGGAACCAGTATCATGCTACGAGGAGATAAAGTGGACACCCTCAGCGAAGGTATATCAACTGGTGGACAAGTGAGAGCGTGTTACAAAGGAGGATGGGGGTTTGCCACATTTAACCAGTTATCCACCTTACCTCAACGCATTGAAGAGGCGATCGCCTCAGCTAAACTGGTGGGGGATGATGAAACTATATTAGCCGACATTGCACCTATCCAAACCAGTTGTCATTTACCCTTAACCAGTCGTGATCCCAGACAAGTCCCTCTTGCGGAAAAAAAGGGCTTGTGTGACCACTATAACGACATTCTACGGGATTTAAACAAGCAAATTACCACCACCGTAGTCCGCTACGGAGACAGCAATCAAAGTATCATTTTAGCCACCTCAGAAGGCACATTAATCGAACAATCTTGGGCAGATATTGAAATGCGTTTTTCCGCTACTGCCAGAAATGGAGACATGGTACAAACGGGACGAGAAACCACTGGATCACGGCGCGGTTATGATGATTTGTTGGGATTGGAGGAACAGGTAGAAGGGGCAGCCAAACGTGCCGTCAATGCCCTGATTTTGCCTCCTGTAAAGGGCGATCGCTATACCGTAGTGATCGACCCCATATTAACGGGTTTGTTTGTTCATGAGGCGTTTGGCCACCTTTCAGAAGCCGATATGTTATATGAAAATCCTGATCTGTTGGAGGTAATGAGTTTCGGGCGAAAATTTGGCCCAGACACCCTACAAATTTTTGACGGGGCAGCCCCAGAAGGTCATCGAGGCAGTTATTATTATGATGATGAAGGTGTACCAGCAACTACCACCCAATTAATCAAAGATGGTGTCATGGTGGGGCGTTTGCATTCCCGTGAAACGGCTGGAAAATTAGAGGAAAAACCCACAGGAAATGCCCGTTGTTTAAATTACCATTTTCCTCCTTTGGTTCGCATGACAAATACTTGGATTGAACGGGGAAATACAGCAGTCAAAGAGTTATTTTCAGGGATAAAAGAAGGGGTTTATGCTAAGAATTGGTTAGGGGGAATGACCAATGGAGAGATGTTTACCTTTAGTGCCGGCGAAGCATGGATGATAAGAAATGGTGAGATTTGCGAACCGGTTCGAGATGTTACTTTGTCGGGGAATGTGTTTAAAACTTTAGCAAATATTGAAGGAATAGGAGATGATTTTTATTGGGATGAATCTGGGGGTTGTGGTAAAGGTGGGCAAAGTGGTTTAGCAGTAGGTTGTGGGGGACCGAGTTTAAGAATTAAAGATGTCGTTATTGGGGGAGAAGCTTGAATGAAGTCAGACGTCAGAAGTTTAATTAATGTGTTAAATTCTCGAATAGTTTTGGGCATATTATTAATATATTCTATATTGGTTTTCTGCTCATGCTCATTTACTTTATTCATGGGGTAGCTACAAAAGACGCGGATTATGCTAAAAACTTAATTAAACTTATCAACGAAAAATGTAAATATCAAACTCAGGAACCCCCTCATTGTTATGCAGGTTTTTGGGGTAATGTTCTCAAAGGAACTGATAAATTATGGCGAGATATCGATCAAGAATTAGACAATCAAAAACAGCAAGATAGTCAGTTTAATCCTGAACAAGCTTTTCGTTATCAGAATTTTAGAAAAGAATATTTTTCCTATTTTATTGGAGATACTTTTAGTTATTTGAGTTTTGATACGGGAATAAAAATTCGTAAAATTATTGCTAATCAATTAAGAGATTTTGTTAACCATCATCCCGAAGAAAAAGAATTACATATTGTTGCTCATTCATTGGGATCAGTAATTCTTTGGGATATTTTATTTTGTGATCGCTTTCCTCCCTCTGATCCTGTACATACAATTCGTTCTTTAATTGGGAAAAAATATGGGAAAATCTCTCTTTCTGGAGTAACGACAATGGGATCTCCTATTCCATTTCTTAATTTGACTTTGGATGTAGACGAAAAACAAATACAAGACTTTTTAGAAGAGTATCAAGATAGAGCTTTTACTTGGAATAACATTATTAATTCTTACGACATTATTGCCTATCCTATTGGTTCCTTGTTTAAAAAATTAGGTAATTCTTCAAAAATTACTGTTAACGATCATTATATTAAAATGAATAATGATATTTTAGCTTCGGTAGAATTAGCATCTGTTGTCCTCAATTCAGTTAAGGCTCATAGTTATTATCTTGAATCTAATGAAGTTGCTAAAATCATTGTTGATAGTGTCACTAAAAATAAACCGAAAACTTTAACTCAAGAAGCTATCAATCGGTTACAAGATATTCCAGGAATGACAGATGATAATAATTTGGATAAACCAATGGGATGCAAAATTTCATTATCAGCAGAATTTAAAGACTTCAGTGGAAAAATATCTCTTGTTTCCGATTTATTTGGAGTTGATCATATTTATATATTTAATAATAATCATCAGACGATATATTCTGGATATGTAGGATGGATTCACGGTGAGAACTTTAAAAAAGAAGTGAAAATAATAGCCGATGAATTATGTAGAAGTTTATCTCAAGAAGATTGTTTTCAACAATCTGTTAAAGTAACTACTTAACAGAATAAATATAGTTTGTAAGATCGGTAAATTAGTAAAATAAATCAATTAAAAGGATTATGATATATTATTTTCTACAGTACAAAAATAATCAGCTTCTGCGATAATTGCTGATGCTAAATGTAAAGCATCCATCGGTTTAATTCCGTTTTTCACGAATTCCCTTGATTTGTTTTCAATAATAGAAGCTTGATTTAAAACCTCAAATACATAATTTTTTCGTTTAGTAAATTGAATATAGAAAGTATTATTAACTAGGTTAACTTCTTAATAGGAATACACATGGGTTTTTGAGTAACTGGATCGGGTAAAATATGACTTTCTAAGTTAAAGACAGCTTTGATTACTTCTTCACTCATTACTATTTCTGGGGTTCCTTGTGCATAAATTTTGCCTTGTTTTACGGCTACTAAATAATCGGCATAACGACTCGCTAAATTAAGATCGTGTAAAACAATAACTAAGGTTTTATGACGAGTTTTATTGAGTTGGCGAAGCAAATCTAAAATTTCGATTTGATGGGCTAAATCTAAAAAAGTTGTCGGTTCATCTAATAGTAAAATATCTGTATTTTGAGCTAAACTCATGGCAATCCAAGCTCGTTGCCTTTGTCCCCCTGATAAGGTATCTAAAGGACGATCAGCGAATGAAATTAAATCGGTACTCATTAATGCTTGGTTAACTAAGATTTCATCTTCTTTTGACCATTGTTGCCACCAGTTTTGATAAGGATAGCGTCCTTGGGCGACTAATTCTTTAACAGTTAAGCCTTCAGGAGAGGTAGGATTTTGGGGCAATATTCCTAATGTTTGCGCTATTTTTTTACTAGATAGTTTAGAGATAGCTTTACCGTCTAAGTAAACAGTGCCATGTTCGGGTTTAAGTATTCTGGATAAGCCTTTCAATAGAGTGGATTTTCCACAACCATTGGCTCCAATTAAAATAGTTATTTTTTCTGAAGGAATAGCTAAACTAAGATCAGTGATGATTTTTTTATTATCATAAGCTAACGTTATTTTATGAGCTTCTAATCGGGTATTATTTAAGTTCGGGTAATCCATAATTTAATGATTTTAAAATATAGTTCTATCGCTGACTAATGAGTAAAAAAATAAAGTAAGGTGCGCCGATAATAGCGGTAATAACACCACATGGAATTTCAATGGGTGCAAATAATAATCGACCTAATAAATCTGCTAACATTACCATTAATCCTCCCATTAATGCTGCGGTTGGTAATAACCCTTGATGAGACACTCCTACTAAACGACGAGATAGATGGGGTGTCATAAAACCTACGAAACCAACTGCTCCGGCAGTTGCCACAGAAGCACCAGCTAAAGCAACACAAATCAATAATAATGTGCCTCGCTGCCATTCTATGGTGCTTCCTAATCCTTTAGCGACATCATCTCCTAACTGTAAAGTATTTAAGTCAGAAGCCATTAAAAAAGCTAATACACTACTAAAAATAATCCAAGGAAATAGGATCATAAAATGTTCCCAAGTCCGCCCATAAACACTACCTATTAACCATAATAAGGCTTGAGAAACACTATTGATTTCTCCAAAGGTAATCATCAGATTAATCAAAGCAGTAATAATTAAATTGAAGCTAATTCCTACTAAAATTAATCTCACAGGAGAACTACCATTTTGCCAAGCAACAAAATAGATGAGAACGGAAACAATTAATCCCCCCAAAAAAGCAGCAATGGGTAATATTTCCATAGCAAAAGAAGGGACAAAAATTAATAATGTTACTGCAGCAAAAACCGCTCCTGCATTAACTCCTATAATACTAGGAGCAGCTAAAGGATTACGAGTAATTCCTTGGGTAATTGTTCCTGCGATCGCTAAACCTACTCCTACCAACCAAGCAACTAATATTCTTGGTAATCGCAATGTTTTAATTATAAAAGTATCTTCTACATTATTATTTTTAATTCCTAAAATAATTTTGCTAACTTCTATGGGATGGATGAACGTTTCACCTTGAGAGAGACTAATAATAATTACAAATAAGGTAATAATTAATAAACTACCCAAAACAATAGGAACTCGTTTATCTAAACGAAATGATAAAGGTATTTTTGAAGAACGAAAGGTTAACCAAGTGTTCATTTTTTGATTAAACTGATTTGACTTTTTTACGAATTAAATAAATTAAAAAGGGACTACCGATCAAAGGCATAATTAAACCAACAGGAATTTCTTGAGGTTGTAAAATAAGACGAGCAATTGTATCAGTAATTAACAATAAAATAGCTCCTAAAATAGCACTATAAGGCAGTATCCAACGGTAATCAATTCCCACCAAAAAACGGACAATATGAGGAATAATTAAACCAATAAATCCAATGGGACCAGCAAGGGCGACACTTCCCCCTGCTAATAAGATAATACTGATAGCAGCCATCACTTTTATCCAAGCTGTTTCTTGACCTAACCCTAAAGCCATATCGTCCCCGAAACTGAGGATAGTAATATGTTTTCCTAAAGCAAAAGCCAGTAATAATCCTATTAGCAAATAAGGAAAAATTTGTGACAATAATTCTATATTTTTCCCTCCTACAGAACCAGCTAACCAAAAACGAATTTCACTTAAAGCACTTTGATTAATAATTAAAATTCCACTGGTTAAAGAACCCATAAAAGCGGTTAAAGCAGCCCCTGCTAAAGTTAAATTTAAGGGAGTAATACCTCCTTTTCCTAATGCAGCAATGCCATAAACAATTGTCGCAGTTATTCCTGCACCTAAAAAAGCAAAAATAGCATAGACATTTAACGAATTATTACCGATTATTGATGTGGCTAAAACCACCAAAAAAGAAGCCCCTGCATTAATCCCTAAAATACTAGGAGACGCTAACGGATTTTGAGTGATTCCCTGCATTAATGTTCCCGAAATTGCTAAAGCAGCCCCAACTGATAATGCAACAAGCGATCGCGGAATTCTTACGGTTCTAATAATTAAATGTTCCGTTGAACCATTAAAAGAAAAAACTGCTTGATAAATTTGAGGCAAAGAAATATCAGCTACTCCCAAGGCAATATTAATAAAAAAACATATTATTAATAACCCCAGAGCTATCATTAAACCTGGGAATAAAAATGAAGGTGATCGCTGTAAGGTTTTCATGATTAAATAACCTCAAAAAATAATTTATTTCATTTGTCCATTTTCCCAATTTCCTTCCACTTGTGTACCATCAGAGAAGATATAAACCCCTGATCCATGTTGTTCACCATTTTTAAATTGACCTTTATATTTATCGCCATCGGCATAGTCACACATTCCTTGCCCATTTAATTCACCTGCTTGAAATTCTCCTTCACAGCGATCGCCATTAGTAAAGGAATAAACGCCTTCGCCGTTAAACTTTCCTTGTTTAAACTCCCCTTTATAAGTATTGCCATTGGCAAAAGAATAAGTTCCTTGACCATCAAATTGACCGTCTTGTAATTGACCTTCATAAGTATTACCATTAGCAAACGTATAAGTTCCTTCTCCTTCAGGTTTCCCCTGAACAAATTCACCTTTATAAACATTACCATTGTCATAAGTTCTTACCCCTTGACCATGAAATTGACCATTCTGAAATTCCCCTTCATAGTTACCGCTATCAGCAAAAATATATTTACCTTCTCCGTGAGGTTGAGCTTCTTTTAATTGTCCTTCATAACGGTTCCCATTTTCATATTCACAGGTTCCTTGACCATTAATAGTTCCGTTACTAACTTCTCCAGAACATTCGTTACCATTAGCAAAAACAAAAGTTCCTTCTCCACTGGGATTCCCATCAACAAATTCTCCTTCATATTGTCCACCATCACTAATAATATAAACCCCTTGACCATTGGGTTTTCCTTGCTCAAATTCTCCTTCGTATTTATCCCCATTTGCAAAAATTCTTACCCCTTCTCCGCTAATATTGCCGTCTTTAAATTCTCCTTCATAACTTCCCCCATCAGCAAAAGTATATTTTCCTTGACCGTCTTTTTTGCCATCGGTAAAATTGCCTTCATACTTATCTCCGTTGGCATAATCACAAACCACTTCACCATTCAGTTTTCCGTCCGTCATGGTGCCTTCGCACTTCCCTCCATCGGGTAAAGTTATCATTGCAGCTTGAGCCATTAATGAAGGATTAATATAACCTGTTATTTCAAAAATAGCAGCCATTAAAACAGCGAAAGTAACTTGTTTAAATGTAATTTTATTCATGATGAAAGCTCCGAATTAATGTTTTTAGAGAGAATAGGAAACAGGAAAACAATAGCTATTCTGATGACGGGAGAGGTTCTAAGGGAGGTAAAGAAGGTTCGGGTGCAACTTCTTGTGCTTCTTGTTGTTGAGCCTCCATTTCAGCTTGACGCTTAGCCTCTTCTGCTTCCCGTTGCCGTTGAGCCTCCATTTCAGCTTGACGCTTGGCTTCTTCTTCTTCCCGTTGCCGTTGAGCCTCCATTTCAGCTTGACGCTTGGCTTCTTCTTCTTCCCGTTGCCGTTGAGCTTCCATTTCAGCTTGACGCTCTCTTTCGGCTCGCTGACGCTCGATTTCTTCTTGTCTGCGTCTTGCTTCTTCCTCAAAGCTACTGCCTTCTTGAGCAAAAGTAATGGCTAACTGTAACCGTCGTCTATTACCAGACGGACAACGAATATTCCTGGCGGTATCAATGGCGATTTTGTCCAAAGCCGGATAACCACTAGATGACTTGATATTGGCACTTGTCACACTGCCATTACTGTTGGTAACAACTTCTACCACTGGTCTTGCTTCAATGCCTTGGTTGGCTAAAGATGAGGGAAAATCAGGCTCTCCAGGGGGGGTACAACCGGCTCCGGAGGTACTCTCACCAGGGAGACTTTGTGCCGGTTTCGAGGGAACTCCTCGATTAGCGGCCACCGCGCCACTGCCAGGGTTGCCAGGGTTATTGCCTGTACTACTTCCTTGACCAGGTGTATTACCACTGCCACCTTGTAACCCTTCTCTGAGTTGTCCTACGCCTCTGGATGCAGATGAGTTGAGAGCTTGGGTAGAACTCCCCCCACCAGAGGGTTTAGAACGATTGGGAGAAACACCGCCAGGGTTGCCAGGATTGCCTTGTGGGTTGCTACTTTCGGGCGACGAATTAGTAGAGGATGGGTTTCCCCTCATGCGGTTTCCCAAGTCGCTGGTGGTTTCACTGGTTAAGGGGTTAGAGGTAGCTGTAGGACGCTCAGGGACAGAACGGCTGATGTTGGGTTCTGTCACTGTTTCTGTGGGTGAGGGAGTTTCTTGTTCGGGCTGTGTTTCTTCTTGCAGAGGTTCAGGGACAGGGGTTGGAGGTAGATTAGCAATGGGTTCCGAAACCGTAGGTTCTGGTTGGGGTTTCGGTTCTGGTTCCGATACCGGCTCAGGAGGGATGACACTCGGTGAAGGCGGTGGTGGGGTCATCTGAGCCACTTCTGGCTGTATGGGTGCAGGAGGTTGAGGTTGGCTTGAGGCACTAGAGGAAGCTTGAGAACTTGGGGCAGATTGTTGCGTTTCTTGAGCTTGTTCGAGTTCTGGTAAGGAGTCAGGGGTTAATTTTGTTTCTATTTCTGGTTCGGGTTCGGGTTCAATTTTTTCGGGTTCTGGTTCTTCAACAAAAATCAATTCAATGGGTTCTGCTGTCACTGTCTCCGGTTTTGGCAGTAAGCTTAGACTGACAATGATACCGACGTGTAAAATAACAGAGCCTCCAAGTCCATAGAGAATCAGCTTTCTGAGAGTTTGTTTTTCTTGATGACGTTGTTCGTTACAAAGGTTAGTCAGAGTCATGGCCGCAAAATATGCTTACTTATACATCTCTTATCCCAATGGCATCGCAGAACCCACGCAATAAGCAGGAGATAAGCTTTACCGATTAATGATAACTATATGCAGTAAAATTTAGTTTAATGTAATATAAATATATGCTTTTTGCAAGAGTTATTAAGAATATTTCTTAATTAACTACAAGCTAATGCTAGTCAGTAAAAAGCGATCGCTCCTTAAAACTAAGTATAGGATAGCAATAGGGGTTTGTCCTCATACTCATTTACCGATCATGACTCACCAAACCGATAAAAATCTAATTAGAAAGATAATCAATAAAAATATTTTTATTGATAAGACTTATCCAAAAGGGGTTCTTTAAGAATAAATAGTATATTAATAGTATTTCTCAATTTGCGTTTTCGTGCCATTTGTGTGTCTGTATTTTAGGTAAATATTACTATGAATGTTAAAGATTTAGTGGATTGTCAATTGTGTTCTGTTGTTTCTAAAAGTAATGGAGAAGACCCCATCGGAACAGCAAAATATTGTCACAGATGGTTAATAATTGAATGGCCACAACCTTGGATTATAGAAGATTTAATGAGTAATCCATTGATAGAAAAAATTTTTCCTTTAATTCAACAATGTAAACAAGAACAAAGAATTAATATACAATCTCTATTAATTGCTCCTGATACCCACTACTCTGTTAATAATAAGACTCGTGTCTTATATTATCAAATTCCTCGTAATACAATCCATCATAAAATATCATTTTCTGCTTACGAAAAACAGGAGTTTTTATTACCTCAACAACAGATTGTTTCTTTAATAACAGCCTTATTAATAGACTCAAATAACTTAACTCAATTTGATGCTTATAAACAGTCAACTAATCATATTCGAGATATATTAGTTTGTACTCACGGAAACGTTGATTTAGCTTGTTCTCGTTTTGGTTTTCCTATTTACGATCGCATCAAAAAACAATATACAATAAACAATGATAACCTGCGTGTCTGGCGTTGTTCTCATTTTGGAGGTCATCGATTTGCCCCTACTTTAATTGACTTTCCTATTGGTCAAGTCTGGGGACATTTAGAAGCAGAGATTCTAGATAATTTGATTTATAGAAGAGGAAATATAGAAGAACTTCGTCCTTTTTATCGAGGGTGGACAGGATTAAGTCAATATGGTCAAATAGTTGAACGAGAACTATGGATGAAATGGAGTTGGCCGTGGCTAGATTACAAAAAATCTGAACAAATTTTAAAACAATATCCTCAAGATAACTTAGACGATATTGAATGGATTGAACTTTCTTTAGAAGCGATTCGACCAGACAATAAAGTTAAATATATTTATCATGCAAAGGTAGAGGTTTCTGGAGAAGTAGAAACGGTTACAAGTTCAGGTAAAGAACCTATTTTAACTAAACAGTATCACGTCTCTAAATGGGACGAGATTGTTGAAACAGTAGGATAATTTTTTATCGATGACGGATTCCTAATAGTAATATAAAACTAGCTGAGATCGCTAACAAACTTCCTAATAAAAAAGGAGTTTGAGAATTAGCCGTTTGCCACAAAAATCCTGCCAATAAATTGCTAGGCAACAAGACGATACCGATAACTAAATTAATAACACCAAATCCTGTCCCCCGTAACCCTGGAGGAGTAATATCTGCCACCAAAGCCAACAAAATTCCTTGACTCATGCCTAAATAAACGCCATATAAAGCGAACAGTAACCAGATTTGTTGAGGTTGTTCCACCCAAGCAAAACCCAAAGAAACGAAAGAAAATAACCAAAATGCTACGACTAGAAGTTGCTTGCGACCTATACGATCTGATAATAAGCCCAAAGGATAGGCACTTAACATATAAGAGAAATTCATTACAATCATTGATAAAGGAATCCAAGTATCAGCAATGCCTATTGCTTGCGCTTTCAACAATAAAAAGGCATCGCTAAAATTACCTACATTAAATAATGTAGCCGCCAAAACTAAGACCCAATAATTGCGCCCTAATTGTCGAAAAGTGTTCCATTGTATCAGCTTGCTTTGCGTTTTCTCAGAGGAAGGGGTTTCTTGAATCCCTTTAACCAGTAAACACACAGATATAATTCCTGACACAAGAGCAACCCAAAACACCAGACGAAAATTTTGCCCAGAGATTAAGAGGATGAGAGTGACTGCCAACGGACCAGAAAATGCACCAATGGTATCGAGGGTTTGGCGTAACCCGTAAGCTGTCCCCCGTTGCTCTGTTGGGGTCACATCTGCAACTAAAGCGTTACGGGGAGCTACCCGAATCCCTTTCCCCAGGCGATCGCCAAATCGCGCCACTAATACCCAAAATGGACTATTAGCTAGGGCAAATAAAGGAATAATGGCTGCTGAGAGTCCGTATCCAAAGATTGCTAGTTCTTTGCGTCGTCCCCAATAATCACTTAATGCTCCTGAAAACAGTTTAAAAATCGAGGCAGTGGACTCAGCGATTCCTTCAATCAGTCCAATTACACTTAAATTAGCCCCTAAAACAGACACTAAAAACAAAGGTAAAACCGATTGAATGGCTTTGGTTCCAAAATCTGTAAATAGACTAACTAAGCCCAAAATCCAGACATTTCTATGAATATTTTTGAGTCGCTTCTTTGATTCAATTGAAGGTTTATGAGAAGACATAACAAAAATTTAGGATATTTTTAGAAATTCTTAATGATGTAGGGGCTTAAGAATATTAAGCTTCTACGGTCGTTTTTTCAAGGAATTATAATCACAATCAGGCAAATTTTCCTCTAAGTTTTGTAGAAGAGGAAGACGATAACCGAGTAAACAAAGTAACACTCCAATCGCTGATAATAAAGCGCATTGTAAAGCCATCCCTGCACCATTTCCCGTACCAAAAAGACCCCCTAGTAGGTTAGCAAAAACCGTTCCTTTTTCCATAGCAGGTTCAAAAATATAATCCGCCATTGGCCCACCGATTATTAAAGCCAACGTTAACACAATTTGACTAATTAAAGAGCGAGTTGCAAACACTTTTCCTTGCACAGAAGCTTCTACTTTAGATAACCAAATGCTTTGATAAAAACTACCTGGAAAAAGAGCAAAAAATCCACCACTAAAAGCAAAAATTATCCAAACAATGGGATAAAGAAATAATCCTAACATCATTAAACTACCTAATTGTAACCCTCGACCTAATAATAGGTTATTAACACGGTTTTTTGTGCTTCCCCAAATGGTCATAAAAACAGCACTCAACATATTACCAATACCAAAAGTCATCATAACCGTTCCTAAGATTTCTTCTTGTGTTCCACTCCTTGCTAAAACCATCGGAGCTAAGATAGATGTATTGGTGTTTAAAATAAAAATATGAATCAAAAAAATACAAAGTAAAGCAACTAAACTAGGTCGTTGACTTAAATAATTAAAACCAAACATTAGCTCTTTAGAAAAAGCTTCCCAGCTAGGAATTTTTTGAGTTTTATTTTCAGAAGTATAACTTTGAGGAATCGTAACGTAAATAATTGTTCCAATGGCAATAATAAACGTAATTAAATCAGCAGTAAGAACCCCTGAAAATCCAATATAAGCATAGAGAAATCCGGCTGATATGGGAGCAACTGTATAGGCAATTCCTTGCTGTACCCCATTCATAACACTCGCCCTTGTATAGTGTTTTTTAGGAACCATTAAAGAGATTAATGGGAGAAAAGCTAGGGTTTGAATTTGGCTAAATAATCCATTAATTGCGCCAGTTAAGTAAAGATGCCAAATTTGTAAATTATTAGTCAGAAAAAGTAATAAAATAATGATAGTAGATAGTCCTGCTACGCCATCACCAATGATTAATAATTGTTTGCGATTAAAGCGATCAACAATGACACCAGCAAATAAAGCAGCCACAATTTTAGGGGTTTGAGAGAAGAAAAGAAGTAAGGATAAAGGGGTTGCTTGTTCTGTGGTTTCCCAAGCCCAAATGGTAACAGCAAAATTGGTCATTTCTGAGCCAATTAAAGAAGCTAGTTGACCCAACCAAATAATAAAAAAAGTGACCATAATTAGAGTAAAAAGTCTCGCAGTTGTTCTAGAATTAATTGAGTCCCATTCGGGCCATTTAGCCCATTCCAAAGATAATAGGTTGTAAAATAAACTCTGTCATTTTGACTGGCTTTAAGAGAGTTAGCAATTTTGTTACTTTGCCAAGCTTGTTGAGCGGGTTTTGATTGACTGATTTGAACAAAAGAATTAAGCGACTTTTCTGATGAAGTTTCGAGGGTTTCTTCTATGTCTGCACTGTAACCCAAAACGATAATAATATCCGCTTCATTTAATTGGGGTAATGCCTCAATAGAAATAGGAACACTCGGTCCTTTACCCTCGACAGAGGGTAAAGAAACCATCTCAAAACCAACCCCTTGTATCACTTCTCCTAGATAAGTATTCGGTTGAATAACAGCCACTTGGTTTTGTAAATTACTCATGCCCAAAAGTAATAAGTTAGGGTGTTTTTCTACTACTGAAGCTAAATCTTTTCGGGCGTTATCAATGGCTTTTTGATGAGTAGCGATCGCCTGTTCGGCCTTTTCTTCTTCTCCTAAAATTTTGGCCATATCTTTAATGGTTTCTTGCCATTGTCCCCCCATAGTACGAACATCCCAAATAAAAGTAGGGGCGATTTGTTTGAGGAGATCGTAACTGCCTTTATTTCTAATTTCTCCAAAAATTACATCGGGTTTCAAGGCGGCCAATTTTTCTAAAGAGGGTTCACTTCCTAACCCTAAGTTAATCGGTTGTGTGGTCACTTGTTCCCCTAAATAGGGAATTTGTTGAGACGGGTTATCAAATTTATTTTCTGGTTGAGGAGTCCCCGGCATGGCGTAGGAAAAACCATAAGCAGTCGGTTGATAACCCAAGGATAAAAGTAAGTCAAGATGATGGGGACTTAGAACAACTATTTTCTCTGGTTGGCCACAAATTTTTGTGGTATCTAAAGCGTGTTCAATGGTTCGACAATCGTTATTTGATTGATTGGTATTAGGGGTTTGTTGAACCGTTGTATCCGAGGAACTACAAGCAATAATTACTAAGGAGGTAATAAGATTCAAAAAGATTAATTTGATGATTCTAGAAATGGTTAACATAAGCTATTTAAGTAAAATAAGAAAACAAGTAGGGATTAACGGTTGTTAACCCCCAATTTAGTTAAAATCGAATAGTTAAAGAGCCAATAGCTGTAAAAGGTTCCCCTGGATAAATTTCATCAGTACGGCTATTTTCTGACCCTTGAATATAGTTTCTATCAAAAACATTTCTGATATTCAAAGCTAAACGCCAATTATCTCTTTCATAGAAAATAGCTGCATTCCCTAGGGTATAACTTTCGAGACGAAAACTATTGTCAAGATCCCCAAAGCGATCATCTACATAGTTAAAACCACCGCCAAATCCTAACCCCTCAAAAAATCCATCTTGTATTTGATAAGTTAGCCATAAATTTGCACTGTGTTCAGGTACATTAACTAAACGATTTCCGATGAGAGTTATGTCATTATCTTCGGTGATTTCTGCGGTAATGTTAGCATAGTTGAAGACGACATTTAAACCTGGAATAATTTCACCAATAATATCTAATTCAACCCCTCGACTATTTTGTTCTCCAACTGCCACTGAAAAAGTAGGAAAGAGAGGATCAGCCACAGCGACATTATTTTTAGTAATATCAAAATAAGCTAGGTTAATTGATAATTTTTTATTCAAAAGTTCGGCCCGAATGCCGATTTCATATTGTTCAGATTGTTCTGGATCAAGAAATTCAAGGTTAACAGTTTGATCAGGATTAGGATAGAAAGATTCACTATAACTTCCATACAAAGAAACTTCTTCTATGGGTTGATAAACAATACCAACCCTCGGAGAAACTGCGTCCTCATACTGTACATTTTCCTCCGCATTAGGATTATTTCTATTCAAATTTTCTTGTTCTGTACTGTCATAACGAAAGCCTGCTACTACTTTTAAATTTTCAAACAATTCGATTTGATCTTGTACCGAAACCCCTAAGCGATCCTGTTGTGTATCACTAAAAGTAAAAATGGGTTGTTGATTAAAATCAGGATACGGAACCGTTCCATAAACTGGATCAAAAACATTTAAAGGAATAGAGGCAGATGGCGTAAAACTTCCTCTTCCAATATTACCTAATTGTTCCCGCCGGTTGAGATCAAGACCCACTAAAAATTTATGTTTGATTGACCAAGTATTGAAGTTACTAATTAATTTTGTTTTCATTTCATAGTTGGTACTCGGTTGATCCAGTTCGATAAAGCTACGAAAAAGGGTATCTGTGTTTTCATCAAAAAATAGACTAAAGGCATTAACAAATCTCGTGTCATACCGTAAATAGGTAAAAGCATTCTCAAACTTAAAGTTGTCGCTAAATTCGTGTTCAAATTTATAGCCAACTCGCAAAGTTTCCCCTCTTAGAAAGTCTTGAGGTTCTCCAAAAACACGAGCATTCGGCGTATCAATTACCTGATCGCCAATGGCAATCACCCCAAAATCCGCAGGGCGATCGTCATCGGAATATTCCAAATTTAGGGTTAAATTGGTTTGATCGCTAGGTTTCCAAGTTAAACTAGGAGCAATGAATTTCCGCTCCATATAAGTATCAAAGTCTCGAAAACTTTCTTCGTTGCGATAGGAGAAATTGATCCGATAAAGTAGGGTTTTATCTGCATTGAGGGGACTATTCAAATCAATGGTAGGACTCAAAAAGCCTCGATTTCCAGCTTGAAACTGCACTTCATAAAAGGCTTCTTCTTGAGGTTGTTTAGTCACAATATTGATTACCCCCCCAGGTTCGGATGCACCGTACAAAATAGAAGCTGGCCCTTTTAACACGGTGACTCGTTCGACGTTGGTTAAGTCTTGAAACCCACTGTTTCCAAAACGTCCAAAGGTTTGGCGAAATCCATCTCGCAACACACTTGAACTGTCAAACCCCCGAATTTGGAACCGTTGACCCCTGGGATCTCTTGAGTTTTGCTGTACCCCACTAACATTCCTCAACGCATCATCAAGACGGATCACCTGCTGATCCCGTATCACTTCTTCGGGAACTGTCTGAACAGAAAAGGGAATATCTCTTAACGGGGTATCGGTTCCTACGGCGGTACTACCCCCTTCGTCGGGTTGATAGTAGTCGTCTTCGCGATCATCATCCGTTACTACCAGTTCGATCGCTTCGTCATCTTCCCCTTCTTGGGTTTCTTCTGTTTCGGTGTCTGGGGTTGGTTCGCTTGTATCTAAACTCAATACCAGTCCTCCGTCTTCTCTATTGAGATTTACTATCGGTAAGGTTTCCCTACCAATGACAGTTATCTCCACTACATTATTCGGTAGTTGTGTCACCCTAATACTTTCAATTCCTTCTGCGGGGTTCTCTTGCAGAAAGTTTCCCCCTGTTAATAGGTTCAATTGAGCATCAGATATTTCGGCAAAAAAAGTCGTCCCGAAACTTCCTGAAAAAATGGGAGGATCTGCTCCTGGTGGGGTTTCTAAGATGATCTCTATCCCTCTGTCTGTTGGGTTGATTTGGATATTGGTAATACTGATCTGCGCTTGTACTGAAGGCGCGATACATACAGCGATCGAACTGCATAACACTCCAGAAACGACATTATTTAATTTCATTTCACACCACAAAATTAACGATTAAATACTCAAGGCTTTATTAAGAATCTTTCTTAATAAATTACAGTAATTGATAATGATAATTTTTGTCAAATATTTTTTAGGCAAAAAAATTTCTAATTTTAATTAATAAACTCATAGGAAATATTGCCCTTAAACAGAGTTAAGGACAAGCTTTGTCTTAGATTAATTCTTAGGAATGTGTTGGTTAAATCTCCAATAATTTTATTTTTTTATTAAAAAAATATCTTAATAAGAGGACAAAAAATTTTAAGAAAAAAAAAGAACAAGAAGCAGGGGGAGGAAACTGTTTATATTCTTTCTACTCTCCCTACACTTGGGATCATTTTTTAGTCGCTGCGATCGCCAACTTAGCCCCTTGAACTTGGCGAACCATATCCATCACCGTGACAACACGGCCATGATCAACTTGTTTATCCGCGTTAATAATAACTAAACCTTGCTTATTTTCTCCAATTAAACCTGTAATCGAGCTTTTGAGACTATTAACCTGAACAGGCTGGCGATCAACAAAGATGTCTCCATCAGGCTCAATGGTAACGTTAATTTGTTTGGTTTCTTGGGGTTCAGCCGTTTTGGCCGAGGGCAAATTAATAGGTAATCCCTCAGAACGAGTCAAAAACATGGTAGAAATGATGACAAAGGCCAAAATTGAGAAAATAACGTCAATCATTGGCACAATATTAATTTCTGCCGTGGGTTCGGTTTCATCGGGAAGTCGCATAGGTTTTTCCTCCTTTCTCATAAAAAAGACGATACAAAAGTTCTAACTGACCACCGTATTCTTGAATTAAAGCCAGTTGTCGTAGATAAAATGAGCGAAACGAGTTAGCAAATAAAAGAGTAAAAATAGCCACCACTAACCCCATTACCGTAGAAGTTAGGGCTTCGGAGATACCTCCTGTTACTCCAGCAGCATTGGTTCCGGCTACATTACCAATGTCCAAAGATGCAAAAGACTGCATTAATCCTAAAATTGTCCCTAACAATCCCAATAAAGGGGACACAGCGATAATGGTTTGAAATAAAGTATTAAACCGTTTAAAAAGCGGTAATTCTGCTTGAGTGGCTGTTTCCAAAGCTAAGCGAAACTCTGTAGGGGTCGCATTTTCTAAGGCTAACGCTTCGAGGAAAATACGACAGATAGGAAGATCGAGGTTTTGCTTAAGTTTAGCGATCGCTGCAACCCGTTGATCCACTCGATACAGTTTTAAGACAGTGGTGACAATCTTATGTTGACGGGATTTGATGCGATACCAAAAGATTGCTCGTTCAATTATTAGGGCGACTCCCAATAGAGAAAAAATGAGTAGTGGCCAGGCAACAATACCACCAGAGACAAAAAAGTTTGTAAGAGACATCATTATAGATAGCTATAATTAGGTTATTGAGAATTGATTTCAATATACTTTATACTAAGTTTTGTGATTTTAGCAAGTAAGATCAATAATTTCTTGAAACTTATAAGTAAACTTAAGGTGATATCAGAAAATTGATGAGGGTCGACAATGGTTGAAAAACCCTTATGATGGAGCTTAAGACAAAAAAGACTATTTGTGTTAAATATATACTTGAGTCATTCTTATTTAGAAGATTTTTCAACTCAATCATAGATATTGACTATAAAATCCTATTAACTACTATCCTTTACTTGCTAAGTCTTACTAATAATAGACAAAGCATAAAATTCTCTTGCGTCTTCTCACTGGTTAATTTTATTGAAGGTGCAAGATACAAATTTACTCAAAAAACCCCCCGAATATAAGTCGGAGGGTGAAATTCTTTCATTAATGATAAATTACATTAAGTTGAGTGGTTTGGTGGAATTATTTCCACTTATTAGCAACAACTTCAGCTAAGTCAACAACTCGTTGAGAATAACCCCACTCGTTATCGTACCAAGCAACGACTTTAACCATATCGCCACCCATAACCATTGTTAAGCTAGCATCAACGATAGAAGATACATCTGTACCTCGATAGTCGCAAGATACTAGAGGTAAATCATTATAGCCAATAATACCCTTCATCGAGCCTTCTGAAGCACTCTTCATGACTTCATTAACTTGTTCTGCAATGGTGCTTTTTTCTACTTGTGCCACTAAGTCAACCACAGAAACATTAGGAGTAGGGACTCGCATAGCAATACCGTTTAGCTTACCTTTCATTTCAGGAATCACTAAAGCTACTGCTTTAGCTGCTCCAGTGGAGGTAGGAACGATGTTGACGGCTGCAGCCCGCGCCCGACGAAGATCACGGTGAGAAGCATCTAAAATCCGCTGATCTCCAGTGTAACTGTGGGTAGTGGTCATGGTGCCTTTGATGATATTAAAGTTATCATTAAGGACTTTTACCACTGGGGCTAAACAGTTGGTGGTACAACTAGCGTTACTAATTACATTATGTTTGTCATGGTCATAGTCTTGGTGGTTAACTCCAACAACGTAAGTTCCCACATTACCGCCTTTTCCTGGAGCAGTAATTAAAACCTTTTTGGCACCAGCAACGAGGTGTTTAGATGCACCCTCTTCCGTAACAAAAACCCCAGTAGACTCAACCACTAAATCGACATTCCATTCTGTCCAAGGTAGGTTTAAGGGGTTACGATCGGAAACACACTTAATGGTTTTGCCATTAACCGTTAGAGAGTTCTCATCTGCCTCAATGTCAGCATCTAATATACCGAGCATAGAATCGTATCTTAGCAGGTGAGCATTAGTTCTGGGATCAGAAGTATCATTAATACCGACTACTTCTAAATTGGTATTTTCCCGACCTAACCAACACCGTAAAAAGTTGCGTCCAATACGTCCGAACCCGTTGATTGCTACTCTAATCACTTGCGTCTTACCCTCTGTGTTTTACTTCAATAGATTAAAACATTATTAATGACCCCAATCATACCCCAAACCCTGATCTTTTTCGATACCCTGGCTCAACTTTTTTTCTTATGTGGGTAATTTTTCCCATTATCATCTTGAGATCATCAGACTCTAGCTTGAAATAAATCGTCACTCCTAACTCAGATGATCTTGGCTTTTAGTTAACTAATTATCAGTGTTTGTCTGGGAAGATTTGAAATCTATTCTTCCCTTCTTTTTTAGCTCTATAGAGAGCCTTATCACTTAAACAAATTAATTTATCTGACGTGGAGTGAATCGAAGGGACTAAACTAGCAAACCCTACACTAACCGAAACGTAATTACAAACAGAAGAAGCAGAATGAAGAATTTTTAAGTCTCTGATTTGTTTAACAATTCTTTGACAGATAGGTTCGGCTCCTGAAAAATCCGTATTAGGGAGAATAATGGCAAATTCTTCTCCCCCGTAACGACAAACGAGATCCGTCCCTCTCAAAACAGCCTTGTTTAACCCTTGGGCAACGTCATGAAGACAGCGATCGCCTTGCAAATGACCATAAGTATCATTGTATCGTTTAAAGTCATCAATATCACATAAAATCAGTCCTAATGGCTCTTTTTCTCTCATTGCCCTTTTCCATTCTCTCTCTAGACAATCATTAAAATGAAGTCGGTTGCTAATCTGGGTTAAAGCATCAAGACGAGAAATATCTTCTAGTTTTTTGTTGGCTTCTTCTAAGGCTTTCACTACACTTTCTAAATGTTTATTTCTTTCTTTTAATGCTTTTTGTAGTTGTTTGACTTTTAGATGATTTTCGACTCTCGCCAACACTTCAGCTACATTAAATGGTTTACTAATATAATCACATCCTCCCACAGAAAAAGCTTGCACTTTATCTAAAGCTCTATCATTAGCACTAATAAAGATCACGGGAATATCCCGACTTTTATGATTTTCTTTCAACTTTCGACAAACAGTATAACCATCGATTTCTGGCATTCTAATATCAAGTAAAATTAAGTCAGGAAGCGATAATTCTATAGATTTCAAAGCCGTTAAGCCATTAAGGAATTGGCTCACTTCATACCCTTGCTGATCTAGCATCAACGATAGTAGTTCTAAATTACTAACCTGATCATCAATGATCATAATGCTAAAATTTGTTTGCAGATCAGATGAGTGAAACATAAGAAAAATTCATTATTTATCATATTTTCAGCTTGTAGGATTAGGGTTCCTGTTTCAGAAAAATTAATCCCATTGCTTAATATGTTAATTAAAACTTGTCTCAGTTTGTTCTCATCACCATCAATATAGTTTAAATTTTCCGTATTAAGATTCTTAATTGACCGCAAAAACAATAAAATATTTAGTCTAAGAACATTTTTAAGTAAATCTTTACTTATTGCAGTTTGTCATCCTTTTGATAGTTTTTTAACAATTTTGTGTGTACTAATATAAAATATGATCCATTTACGGTGTCTGAATTTCCGAGTTAGGGAACTCTTTATAATAAAGTGGGTTCAGAATAATGTGATGTGGTACATACTGAACAGATAAGTCTTAATGACCAATGAGTCAGTTTTTGATATCATAGCCCGTAAAATCATAATTTATTGATTTAACTATTTGTTGTGTGGTATGTGAGGAGAGGTAATGGTGAAAACCGTAGATTTTAGTGGACGGCCTTTTCATTTTATTGGCATTGGTGGCATCGGAATGTCCGCCTTAGCCTATGTCTTGGCTAAACGGCAATTACCCGTATCGGGGTCGGATTTGCGCTCAACCCATATTACTGAGCGATTACAAGGAGTTGGGGCTCATATTTTTAGTCGTCAGGAGGCCACTAATTTAGAATTATTTAGTGGTTGTCGAGAACAAGTATTAGAAACGGTATCAGTGGCGGTTAATGGGAGTCAGCCATCCTACTCCAATGGTAATAGTAAAACTTTGGCTGACCCCAATGATTTATTATTTAACGAAACGTTACCTCAAGTCATCTGTTCAACTGCTATTGCTCATAGTAACTCTGAGTATGCTGCAGCCAAAGAAAAAGGATGTCCTATCTTTCATCGTTCCGATGTCTTGGCTGCTTTAATTCGTGATTATCAAAGTATTGCGGTTGCTGGAACCCACGGCAAAACAACCACCAGCAGTTTAATTGGCTATATGCTACTCAAAGCAGGGGTTGATCCGACGATTATTGTGGGGGGAGAAGTCGATGCTTGGGAAGGAAATGCTCGCATCGGGGCTAAAGGCGGTTATCTCGTAGCAGAAGCAGATGAGTCCGATGGTTCTTTGACTAAGCATTATCCTAATATTGGCATTGTTACCAATATTGAACTGGATCACCCTGACCATTATCAAACCCTCGATGATGTGGTCAAAACCTTCCAAATTTTTGAAACCCAGTGTGATCTATTGATTGGGTGTTTAGACTGTGAAACGGTAGCGACTCAATTAACTCCTTCGATCACTTATAGCTTAGACTCGACAAAAGGGGCAGATTACACCGTTAAAAATATCGTTAGCAACCACAAAGGAACTACGGCCGAGGTTTGGGAAAAGGGTCGCTATTTAGGAGAGATGCGTCTCACCATTCCAGGAAGCCACAATGTTAGTAATGCCTTAGCAGCGATCGCAGTAGGACGAAAATTAGGATTAGATTTTGGGGTTATTGCAGATGCCCTTTTCACTTTTGCAGGAGCAAAACGACGGTTTGAACACCGTGGCCATTGTAACGGTATTACCTTCATTGATGATTATGCCCATCATCCTAGTGAAATTGAAGCCACCCTATCGGCTGCTCGTTGTAAAGTTGATGGCGAAAATATTTCTCGTGTGGTCGCTATTTTTCAACCCCATCGCTACAGTCGAACAGCCACCTTTTTAAAAGAATTTGCTGCTTGTTTTAAGGATGCAGACTTAGTTATTTTGACTGACATCTACAGTGCAGGAGAAGTTAATCTCCACAATATTAGTGGTCAAGATTTAGCCGAAGCAATAAAACATAATCATTCTCATGTAATTTACGAACCCTCCCTCAAGCATTTACATCAAGTATTGCCTGATTTTTTACAATCTGGTGATTTAGTGATGTTTTTGGGTGCAGGAAATCTCAATCAGATTATTCCTCAAGTAATTACTCAGTATGAAACGACTGAATTAAGTCAACAACTAACAGCGAAATCTGAAACAAAAATCAGGAATTCAATTACTCAGTGATCACCGATATATTGATTGCTGAAACCAAGCATAATAGGTCAAAAAAGAGCTAATTATCCTCAATTTTTAACAAGATTTAGGAACAATTAGTTTAACCTATAGTCGTCTTTCTCAGATTACCCTCATTAAGTAGTAAGGAACCATGACCACCGCTTTTTCCCCTTCATCTAAGCCTATTGAACTATCGGGAACCACAGGAAAAATTTATCCTAACTTCTCCCTTGCCCCCCATACCTCCTATCGAGTTGGGGGACAAGCCCGATGGTATGCTGCCCCTCGTAACTGGGATGAGTTACAAGGAATCTTTGAATGGTTCCAAAAACAAGATATTCCCTTGATGTTATTGGGAGCCGGCTCAAATCTATTAATTAGCGATCGCGGAATTGATGGGTTAGTCTTAAGTACCCGTTATCTTCGTCACCGTCAGTTCGACGAAGAAACAGGACGTATTACCGTAGCAGCCGGACAACCCATTGTCAGTGTGGCTTGGCAAGCAGCAAAACGAGGCTGGAGAGGCTTAGAATGGGCTGTGGGTATTCCTGGAACCGTTGGCGGGGCGGTGGTCATGAATGCAGGGGCGCATAATCAATGTGCTGCAGACTGTTTAGTTAGTGCTGTGGTGGTGTCTCCAGATGGTAAGGTTGAAACGTTAACTCCCGAAGACTTAAACTACAGTTATCGTACCTCTGCTTTACAAGGGGGACAACGGTTAGTTATAGAAGCTACCTTTCAACTACAACCAGGGTTTAGCCGTGAAGTTGTTACCGCCACCACACAAGACAATCTTTGGCAGCGTAAAAGCTCTCAACCCTACGATAAACCTAGTTGTGGCAGTGTATTCCGTAATCCTACTCCCTATGCTGCTGGTTGGTTGATCGAACAGTTAGGCTTAAAAGGATATCGAGTAGGAGATGCAGAGGTTTCCCAGCGTCACGCTAATTTTATCTTAAATTGCGGTCAGGCTAAAGCAGAAGATATTTTTCGACTCATTCATCATGTTCAAGAAAAAGTCCAGGCTCATTGGTCTTTACTGCTTGAACCAGAGGTTAAAATTTTAGGAGAGTTTTCTACTCTTTAAAGCATAAACAGGGGAAGCAGAGGAAGAAAATATTAAGCGTCTTCCTATACTTCCGACCTTTTCATCAATTAATTAATTTCGGGTTAACCATTTTTGTCCATTTAGGCGTTGTAGAGTATATAACACCATCAAATCTAAGTTAATCTTACGTTCATCAATCATAAAGGATTCAATGGTACTCGGAGGCTTCCCATTAACGGCATAGGAAAAAGCTTTTTGACCTTTGATATCTTCTTCAAGAAAATAAAGTTTAAATTGGCGTTGTCCTTGGTTCCAGGTACCAATGACTTGCCAGCAGGGTTCATCAGACGTTGCTCCGGCGATGGATATATCCGCTTTAGTAAAAGATAACTCGATATCATCAAGTCCTTGGTTGATGAGACTTTCTTTAAGAGTCGGCGTAAAATGTTCCTCCATAAACTCCGTGAAAGGTTTCTCCTCAATAGCGGGAGGCTTTTCTTTTTTTGCTTTGGGTTTTGTCTCTTCTGCCATAATTTTGCTTTACTTAATAGGGCGATCGCATTTCACAACACAATTTTATCAAAGTCCTCAGCAAAATACTGTAATTAACGGATAACGCTTCGGTACGACATTACATTAAGAGAATAAAAAAATGCTATGCTTGAAGTAGAGACAAGAATCCTCACTTATGCCATTACTGATTTTAGTCGCCGATGACGACCTAGGAATTCGTGTCGCCGTTAAAGACTACTTAGAAATGCACGGTTATGCAGCGATAACCGCCCAAAATGGAGAAGATGCTTTTTCCCTAGTTCAAACTTATCGTCCCCATTTGTTGGTATCGGATATTAAAATGCCATACAAAGACGGTTATACCTTAGTCAAAGAACTGCGACAACTCCCTGAGTTTCGTTTGCTTCCTGTAGTCTTCTTGACCGAGTGCGATACAACAGAAGAGCGTATTCAAGGGTATCAAGTTGGTTGTGATGTCTATTTACCCAAACCCTTTGAAATGGAGGAATTAAAGGCAGTGATCCGTAATTTGTTGGAGCGATCGCAAATCATTCAGTCAGAATGGCGGTTTTCTCAAGAACAGTCCCAGACTCAAAAAAATCTCCAACAACAACAAGAAGCTGCTAAAATTTCCATCCAAGCAGAAATGGAATTTTTAGACTTAACTCGAAGAGAAAGCGAAGTGCTTGATTTATTAACCACTGGACTATCTAACGGGGAAATTGGTCAGAGACTCCATTTAAGTCCTCGTACCATTGAAAAGTATGTTAGTAGTCTGCTGCGGAAAACTGACACGAGCAACCGTGCAGAATTAGTCCGTTTCGCCTTAGATCATCATTTAGTTAGTTAAACTCTGGGAACAAAACCCAATATTACGGGTCACTTAAGTTACAATAAACAACAAGTTTAATATACTGTTATCTATTCAAACTTTAAAAGTGTCTCCGTAACAAGAGTTAGCCGTTTTTTTGATGTTTTACGCTTCATCGGCAGCTCTTAATGGCAGTCCAGGACTTTTCTGGACTGTTTTTCCTATTTACCTGTTAATAAAAATGAAAGGTGGATAATTAAACATTGAACCTAAATAACATCACATCCCCTTCCTTTACCACATAGTCTTTTCCTTCACTACGAACCAATCCCTTTTCTTTAGCCACTGTCATGGTTTTACACGCCACTAAATCTTCATAGGAAATCGTCTCAGCGCGGATAAATCCCCGTTCAAAGTCGGTATGAATAACCCCTGCTGCTTGGGGTGCTTTCATTCCAGCAAAAATAGTCCAAGCGCGAGTTTCCTGGGGGCCAGTGGTTAAATAAGTTCTCAGTCCTAATAATTCATAAGTGGCTTTAATTAATGATTGTAAACCTCCCTCTTTAACCCCTAAAGCGTCTAAATAGTCTGCTTTTTCCTCTTCAGAAATCTCAATTAATTCCGATTCGACTTGAGCAGAAACAATTACGACCTTTGCATTGTCAGCTTCAGCAATCTTTCTCACCTCTTCAACCCAATCATTTCCCGTGGCTAAGTCATCTTCTGACACATTAGCTGCATAAATAATGGGTTTACGGGTCAATAGTCCCAAGGGTTTGATTAACACTTCTTCTTCTTTGCTTAACTCGACATGACGCGCTCCTGTTCCTTCATTGAGCGCAGCAATAATCTTCTCTAAGGCGACAATTTCCTCTTGACCTTCTTTTTTACCCTTGACTTGCTTTTGTACCCGTTCTAGACGTTTTTCCATCTGACTGAGGTCGGCTAAAGCCAATTCTAGATTAATCACTTCAATATCCCTAGCCGGGTCAACGGAACCCGAAACATGAATAATATCATCGTCATCAAAACAGCGTACCACGTGAACAATGGCATCGACTTCGCGTATATTTGCTAAGAATTGGTTACCAAGTCCTTCTCCTTGGGAAGCTCCTTTGACTAAGCCTGCAATGTCCACAAATTCCATACGAGTGGGGACAACTTTATCAGACTGGGAAAGTTCAGCTAAAACCGTTAATCGTTCATCAGGAACCGACACAACGCCTACATTCGGTTCAATGGTACAAAAGGGGAAATTAGCTGCGTCTGCTTTGGCATTAGCAACAAGAGCATTAAATAAAGTCGATTTACCGACGTTAGGTAGTCCAACGATTCCAGCTTTGAGCATTCTATCCCTTATATCATGATCAATCGGTCTTTATTTATTATCAATGATCCATGAAAAATAATCAATTCAACCTAATTAAATAATTATTAATTAGTTTCTAATAATTTTTCTACTTCTGCGGGTGGTAAAGGTCGATTAAAAAAGTATCCTTGACCAAAATCACAGTTTAATTGTTGTAAATAAATGAGTTGTTCTTCAGTTTCAATACCTTCTGCCACTACTTTCATTCCTAAGTTATGAGCTAAAGTAATAATAGATTGAATAATTTCTAAATTTTCTTCGGGTTGCCCAATACTATTGATAAAAGAACGATCAATTTTTAAGATATCAACCGGAAAACGATGCAAATAACTTAAAGAAGAATAACCTGTACCAAAATCATCAAGACAAATTTCTAAATTACGTTTTTTTAATTCTTTAACTAATTTGATGGTTTTCAAAGAATGTTCAATCAAAGAGGTTTCTGTGATTTCTATTTTTAAATTATTAGAATTTAAGTTCATTTTTTCTAAAACTTCGTCAATGTTTTTGACAAGATTGACATCATTAAATTGTTTACTAGAAAAATTAACAGCAACTTTTAAACTCGTTGCGTGAGGATATTTTTTGTTCCAGATTTTTATCTGATGACATACCTTTTCTAAAACGATTGTGCCAAGGGGAATAATTAATCCTGTATTTTCAGCAACCGGAATAAATTCTCCAGGGGAAATAAAACCTTTGTAGGGATGTTGCCAACGAATTAAAGCTTCAAACCCCACTAATTCAATGGGGTTTAATTGCATAATAGGTTGATAATAAACTTTAAATTCCTCTTTATCGATTCCGTGACGTAAATCCGTTTCTAAAGTTAATAATTTTAATGCTTGGGCGTGCATTTTTTGATTAAAAATTTCATATCTTCCCCGTCCCTTTTCTTTAGCTTGTCCCATAGCAATATCGGCATCCTGTAAAATTTCGATAGCGGATTGATATTTACGGTGACTGATGCTTAAACCAATACTGGGACTGGTAAACACTTCTTTATCTTGGATAAAAAACGAAGTAGTTAAGGTTGTTTTGACCTGTTGGGCGACTTTGAGAGCTTCATTAACATCATCAATGGGATCGAGTAAAATGGCAAATTCATCTCCCCCTAAGCGGGCTACAGTATCAGCCGGACTGACTAACGTTTCTAGGCTACGACTGACCTCGACTAACAAGCGATCGCCTACGATATGACCCTCACTATCGTTAATTCTTTTAAAACGATCAAGATCAATGACTAAGACAGCAAAAGTATAATTATTCTCTTCGTGAACCCGTTTCAGAGCTAAATCAACCCGTTCTAAAAATAAGAGACGGTTAGCTAATTCCGTTAAACTATCGTGACGGGCATGAAATAGCAGTTCTTCTTGAGCCTTAAGTAAATCTGTGCTACGTTCTTCAACTCGTTTTTCCAGTTCTTGGTTTAATTGTTGCAGTTGATAACGGGTTTGTCTAAAGGTCAAATGAAGAGAGACTCTAGCGCGAACTTCTTCAAACTGAAAGGGTTTAATAATGTAATCGACTCCCCCTGCTTCAAAGGCTTTGACTTTATCTTCCACGTCTTGCAAAGCACTGAGAAAAATGACAGGAATCTCTGCGGTTTCTGGGAACTGTTTGAGTTCTTGACAAACCTGATAACCATCTATATCAGGCATTTTGATATCTAAGAGTATGATATCTGGAGGCATGGTTTTAGCTGCTGTTAATGCCATATTGCCACTGGTCACCGCCCGAACTTTATACCCTGCTTTAACTAACATGGTCGATAAAATACGAAGGTTTGGGGGTTTATCATCAACAATTAGAATATTCGCCGAGGGTTGCGAGGTATAAGGATTAATCATGAATACAATAATTTATGCTATTACATTTTTGCCGTAATGAGTAATTTAAGTGTGATTTGAGAACAATTATTCCTTGGTAATTTCCATTATCTGATCAAAACTGTAATTTTCCACTAAGTCTGCTATCCTTTGAAATAAATCTGTATACTCCGATGGTAATTCATCGAGGAATTGTAATGTACATTCTCCATGCGCTACTGCTGCTTTTTGCTGGAGTTAGTTTATACAAAAATTTAGATAGGGCTTTTAGCCTTGTTTTAAGTTGTTTTAATTGCTTTTTAAGTTGTTTTAATTGCTTTTTATGTTGTCTTCTCTTGAGTGATGGTAGCAGTTAGGGAACTATTATAAATATATCGAACTGCTAGATATTCGGCAAGTTTTGCAAAGATCCCTGGTCTTAGAAAACGGTTTGCTGACAAAATTATCACAATCAATGTTTAAAACTGCTTCTCAATTTTCACTAAAACTACTGATAGTTAAAGCAATAATGTTAGTCGTTTTGGTCAATGCTAATTCTTTCATTTTAGTACGAATAATTTGAGTAGATTGATCCCCATCTATAACTGGCATTACTAAATCGCTCCCGATCCAGTAAGGTTGCCGTGTTTCCCAAAGTTTGACCCTTCTTCTCAATTGTTAGCTTCTTTAACCACGAATCCCAAGGATTTTAAGATATTCATTAAGACTTTTGAGATCGCATTATACGTACTATTCTTTCATAACTAAAATAGTATATCTGTGATTTAATTCTTAAAAAATAGATATTCTTCCTAAGATAGCGAGAGAAAAGACTAAAATAAAGTAAGCTTATCTGGCACTGTTATGAATGCAAAAAAAGAAACCCTAATAACGGTTCTTTCTCTGATCATTACCCTTAGTATTTTAGGCGGAGGCTATTGGTTATTTACTCGGCAAACTAAAGATAACCCTAACAATCTAATTTCTTCCCCTAATAATCAACCCCTCAGTTCCAATACCACGTTACCTTCCCCTCCCTCCCCTACTTCAGTCACTGCGTTTAGTCCCCCGAAAACAGTCCCCCAAGGAACAACTGTTAAAATTGATGGGTCAACCAGCCTCGTATTAGTGAATCAAGCTCTAAAAAATCGTTTTGAACAGCAATTTCCTGGGGTTCAAGTCTCCACTAATGCTCAAGGCTCAACAAAGGGGATTCAGGCTTTATTAGAAGATAAAATTGATATTGCAGCTATCTCCCGTCCCTTAACCGTCGAAGAACAAGAACAAGGGTTAGTAGCCATCCCTGTTACCAATGATGCGATCGCTGTTGTGGTAAGCGTTGACAATAGTTTTCGTAAAAGTCTCACCTCACCGCAAGTTAAAGATATTTTCCAAGGCAAGATCCAAAACTGGTCTGAGGTAGGGGGAGCATCCGAACCCATAAACGTGATTAATCGTCCTTCTGTGAGTGGAACAAGGGAAATTTTTGCAGAATTAGCCCTAAATTCAAAAAATTTCGGTAATACCTCTAATATCACTACTATGGACAGGGACGCAACCACACCGATTTTACAACAGTTAGGAACTAACGGCATTAGTTATGCAACTTATACGCAAGTGGCTGATCAGCAAACGGTAAGAATAGTTCCTATTGATGGGTTAACCCCCGAAGCGACTAATTATCCCTACACCAGAACGTTATATTATGCCTATAAAAATCCCCCTTCTGAAGCAGTAAAAGCCTTTTTAGGTTATGCAACGTCTCCCACTGGGCAGCAAATTATACAAGATGCTCAGTAATTAATAATTAGTAATGAATAATGAATAATTATTCTTTCAATAAAGCTCTAAATCCTTCTCGTTGAAAATGCTTATCAAAGGTTAATATTTCAACTATTTCTAATTGTCTCATTCTTTCCATTGAAGCAGAATCCGTTAAACTATATCCTTTATCCAATCGCCTTTGATAAAAGTAAAATGCCTGTTCAAATTGTTCGCTAGTTTGAGGAATAATGAGGGTCTTACTATAATTGCGTAAATCACGGGTTAAGCGAATAGCTGATTGACTCAAAAATTGTCCTCGACTACATAAAGCATTGAGTAATTCTGTCAAAACCATTTCGCTAGTAACACCCCTAAAATTACCTAGTTTTGCTGTTATAGTGATAGCAAACTAATGAGCATTATCTTGGGTATCTGCTAAAGCTTGTAAGTAAAATGTATCTAAAAAAATCTGTCTCATTCTTCCTCATCTTCCCTCAGTGCGCCATACATATAATGCTCAGCATTACGGGCAAAATCTCTCGGAAGCTGTTTATCCCATTCTGATGCAGGGACAAATTTACCAATTTCTACTATCCGCTGCCAAAAAGGCTTTTTCTCAAATTCGGGGTCATTTTCGAGAGCATCCCATTTAGCGTTGAGTTCTTCTAAGGATAACTCATTAGTATCAACATGAGAATGATCATTTAAGCTAGTCATAATTAGGTTGGGATTTTGTAATTAATATTATGAATTAATTCTAACAAAAATTAGAGAAGCAAATTAGCTATAATTAAAGAACATTCAAGCTAAATATGTAAAAATCATAACCTTATTGTCTATGCCAAGTGAAATAGAAAGAGAAATACAAGAAGCGGTTCAAAAAAGACGCAACTTTGCTATCATCTCTCACCCCGATGCAGGAAAAACCACCCTCACCGAAAAATTGTTACTTTATGGAGGAGCGATCCATCAAGCCGGTGCCGTCAAAGCCAGACGAGATCAGCGTAAAGCCACCTCTGACTGGATGGAAATGGAAAAACAAAGAGGAATTTCTATCACCTCTACCGTGCTTCAATTTGAATATCGCGACTTCCAAATTAACCTATTAGATACCCCCGGACACCAAGATTTTAGTGAAGATACCTATCGCACCCTTGCAGCAGCAGATAACGCAGTTATGCTCATCGATGCAGCGAAAGGTTTAGAACCCCAAACTCGTAAACTATTTGAGGTGTGTCGTCTCAGGGGACTTCCTATCTTTACCTTTGTCAATAAAATGGATCGTCCCGGACGGGAACCTTTAGAATTATTAGATGAGATTGAACAGGAATTAGGACTGAAAACCTACGCAGTTAACTGGCCCATTGGGATGGGCGATCGCTTTAAAGGGGTGTACAGTCGTCGTCAAAAGGCTATACACTTGTTTGAACGTCGTTCCCACGGCTCCCAACAGGCTCAAGAAGATATTATTAAGCTCGGCGACCCCAAAATTGAAGAATATCTCGAAGAAGAGCTTTATTATCAATTTAAAGAGGACTTAGAAATTCTCGAAGAGTTAGGAGATGATCTTGACTTAGAGGAAGTCCATGCCGGAAAAATGACCCCCATCTTTTTCGGTTCAGCCATGACCAACTTCGGGGTGCAACTGTTCTTAGAAGCGTTCTTAGAATACGCATTAAGACCAGAAGGCCGTAACTCATCTGTTGGGGTGCTTGATCCCACTCATCCTGAGTTTAGTGGGTTTGTCTTCAAATTACAAGCTAATATGGACCCTAAACACCGCGATCGCGTGGCGTTTGTTCGGGTATGTACGGGGAAGTTTGAGAAGGATATGACGGTCAGTCATGCAAGAACTGGTAAAACTGTCCGTTTATCCCGCCCTCAGAAGCTTTTTGCTCAAGATCGCGCTTCCATTGAAGAGGCGTATGGAGGGGACGTTATTGGGTTAAATAACCCCGGTGTGTTTGCTATTGGGGACACCATTTATAATGGTCAAAAGTTGGAATATGAAGGAATTCCTTGTTTTTCTCCTGAGATGTTTTCCTACATTAAAAACCCAAACCCCTCAAAATTTAAGCAGTTTCAAAAAGGAATAAAAGAGTTAAGAGAAGAGGGTGCAATACAAATTATGTATTCTACCGATGACTTCAAACGGGACCCTATTTTAGCTGCGGTAGGTCAATTACAATTTGAAGTGGTACAGTTTCGGATGTTAAGTGAGTATGGGGTAGAAACCAGTTTAGAACCCTTACCTTACAGTTTAGCCCGTTGGGTAAAAGGTGGCTGGAGTGCTTTAGAAAAAGCTGGCCGTATTTTTAACACCATTACCGTGAAAGATAACTGGGGTCGTCCCGTTTTACTGTTTAAGAATGAATGGGGTTTGCAACAGGTGAAAGTGGATCATCCTGAGTTGAATTTAGATGCGATCGCCCCTGTTGGGGTGGGAATGGAACCCGAATAATTGTAGGGTGGGCAATGCCCACCTTATCATATAAGTTAATGATAAAATCAGTTTTTCCATAAGATTTTTATTAAAATATTAAGTGTAATGCAAATTAAAGATAAAGCAATCAACCAGACAGCTATATTTAGTTTTCTCCCTTTATCAAAGCCTAGTTTCTCATATTCTTCTTCAGCTTGAACCCAACCACTAATTATATAGTCTGAAATATCATTTTTATCAGCAAAATACCATCAATCTTTCATCAATGCTTTCGGAGAAATAACACTACCTCTTAATTTTGTTGTTAATCCAAGACATAATACTAAAGCTGAACTCCCTAAAGCTATATATGTTATTATTTGTAATAGTAGACAAGAGTAACAAGTAAAATCTTCAATAATTACTTTTTCTGATAATTCGCTGGTAAATCTGACTAAAACTCCAGTAAATGCCAGAAAAACACTCATTTTTGTATCTAATCTGTTTAAACTTTCTCGTTGTAATTTAAGAAATTCCTCTGTATAACTATAGATTAAATCGGCATTTGTTGATCTTTCTGCCGAAGTTAAATTATCATCATTATAGTCATTAATTTTATCAGTCATGTCTAATAATAACCCTGAAAGTAACTCTAAGTCTGAGGATAAAGCTTCACTATCTTGGAAAAATTCTCAAATTGGTCAAATTAAGGAAAGTGGAAGCAGAATTAGAGTAGTCGATCCTAAAGATACCACATTTGAAAGGTATGATGGTGATCCACCAGCACAACGTTAGTTGTTATTTATTTTAAAAGTTGGGTTGTCTTTTACTCCAACTTTTAGTTAACTTTCCAATAATTAAGTTTATTATGATTACAATTGCTAAATGGTCAGTAGAAGATTATCATAAAATTATTAAAACAGGTATTTTAAATGATCGCCCTGTTGAACTATTAGAAGGAAATATTATAGAAATGTCTCCAGAAGAGCCATTATATCGCAAGAAATGTGATGCTGTTGCTGACTATTTACGGGAAAAATTAAAGGGTTATGCAAAGGTTTATGAAGCGCATCCTATTACCCTTTCAGCTTCGGAACCTGAATCGGATATTGCTATTATTAGATTACCTGTTTCTTTGTATGATAATCATCATCCCTATCCCGAAGATATTTATTGGTTAATCGAAATTTCGGATAAAACGTTAAGCAAAGATTTACATCAAAAACGGTTAATTTATGCTGAAGCAGAAATTAGAGAATATTGGGTTATTGATGTAGAAAAAAGAGAGTTAAAAGTGTTCAAAAATGTATTAAATGGAGATTATCAACAGGAGGAAACTTATACAACAGGGATGATATCAAGTCTTGCTTTTCCTGAGATTGAATTATCTGTAGAAAAAATGATTTAATATATCGTAAGGTGGGCATTGCCCACCCTACAAGGTTAGCTGACTAGGCGTAAATTGCTGTTAGATAATTCTTTTAACAGCCTCTGATTTAACTCTTCAAGTTGGGGAACTGTCTTGGACTTCAATGGTGGAAGTTCATTAGGACATCCAAGTTTATCAGCGTTTTGGAATATCTCTTGCATTAGATATCCTCTTCTGTCTTCATCTTGTTTCCGTTTCTCTTCTTGACTCATGATGGTCATAAACTCGGTTGATACCTGCACAAACTGGGTAAATTCAGTCACAGAATCAGAACGGTCAAGCAGGTTTTGAAGTAGCTCAAATGAGCTATTATAGGTGTAAGGCATAATATTCACCTTTTTTATTTAACGTTTTGTCGGCACTCTAGATTCATCTGGGGTGCTTTCTTCTTTATAGTATAGCCTTACGGATACACGTTAGGACATTTTTTGAAAGCTGTATCAACACATTCTCTAACAGTCTCAAATTCTTTAACTCTCTGTTTCATCCAAGTTTTGAGAACAGACCACCAACGTTCTATCTTGTTTAAATCGGGAGAATAAGGAGGTAGATACCAAATTTCACATCCTACCTTTTCGACTGTTTCTTTAATACTTTGTCCTTGGTGGAAAGTAGCGTTATCAATAATAATTATATCCCCTGGTTGAAGTTGAGGAATCAAACTTTTTTCCAGCCATGTTTCAAATAAATCTCGATTACACGACCCCTCAAAAGTTAATGGAGCAAATATTTCTTGGCGATCGCTTTGAAGTCTCCTGTTTCTTGTTCTCTTTTTAGCCATAAATCGAGAGTATTACGACTTATCCAAGCAGAACGTTATAGTTTGGAGTTTTTAGCCAATCAATTAAATCTCTCTAACTCACCTACTCATCGTGCGCTTGATGATACTAATACAACAGTAGAATTATTAGATTTATTGATCCCTAAAATTAAACAACATAGTCAAAAACGCCAAGAAGTAGTATCTAAATATGGTCAAAACTTTGAAGCTTTAGCGCAACAGATTGAAATGTGGAAAAATGATATATATCGTTTACGTCCTGCTGATTTATTAGGTAAAATATTAGTAGAATCAGAACTTTATCGTTACTATGAAAAAGATGGAGAAAATAGAACAGAAAATCTTCAAAAATTAGTAAAAATGTTTAAAAACAAAGACGATAAAACCCTTAATTCCTATGTTTCACTACGTAATATTTTAGAATATACAGCGTTATCTAAAAATATTGATCACATTTCTAAAGACAATAATCAAGTTTTATTGATCACAATTCATCAGTCGAAAGGATTAGAATTTGATACTGTTTTTGTTGCTGGATTATCTCAAGGAGAATTTCCTAATTACTATAGCATAAAAGACGGAAAAATAGAAGAAGAAAAACGCTTATTTTACGTTGCTATGACAAGAGCAAAAAAATCCTTATATCTCTCAAGTTATTTGAAAGATAAAAAGGGTTACACTAAAGAAATAAGTCAGTTTATTGATGATATTCCCGAAGAATACATAGAACTTGAGTAATAGCTGTTATTAATAATCAAGAAACTCCCTAACTTTTGTTAAATATGTTTCTTTATCTTCTAACATGGGAAAATGAGCCGTTTTCGCTATTTCTACATATTCAATATTATCATTTAATTTTGCTGCCTCTCGTCCCATTGCAGCAGGAATAATAATATCTTTTTCCCCAGAAACTAACAAAGTCGGGACAGAAATTTCTGCAAATTTTTTCGGCATAATTTCTACTGCTTTTTTACTTACCGATGTATAAATGGTTCCTAATGCTGCGTCATAATCTGCTAAAATAAAATCCTCTAAAAAAGCAACTTTTTCTAACTTATCAATAGGACGATGTAAAAACCGAGACATAAATAAACGAGGCGCAAACGGTACTTTTAAGAACCAGTTATAACGAAACTTAACCACATAACCACCAAACAGATGAAATGTATCAAACGCTAACTTATTATACTCAAAAATACCATTACACGTGAGAATAGAACGCTCTAACTTTTCTGGGTACATGGTACTAAATAAAGCCGCTACAGAAGCACCCATCGAATGACTATTCATATAAACTTTATCAAGTTCTAATCCATCTAATAATGCTTTTAAATCTTCTGCATATTCTTCTAATTCGTAAGTCAAAGTTAACTGATTTTCAGGTAATTTAGAACGACCAAAACCCCGTAAATCGTATAATAAACAATCATAATTATCACTTAAAGCTTCTGCGATACTGCGCCAATATCTTGCCGAGCCACCCCAACCATGAACAAACACCATAACCGGCTTTTTTATCATTCCTGGCTGTCGTATCCACTCATAATAATGATCCACCCCACGAACTTTAATAATGCCTGTCTCTTGCTGAATTTCTGGGGTTTTTGTTTCAGTAGTGGATAGATTATTCTCCATAATCTTTAATAATTAGATCAATAAAATGTGTGTTGTTGTATATTAGCTGATTATCTTAGGGGATGGAGTAAATAAAATATTAAATCTTCTTTGAATTAATTAAAATGGTAGGTTACGATGGATTTTGAGATACTCATTATTTCTTAAATTATCGCTGTCTAACGCACCTTACTGTTTGATTGCTGATATAATAACTTATAATTACTTAATATTAATATTTTTATGAACTCTACTTCTTATACGCCTCCTTGGGGACTGAAAAACGGTTTATCAATGAGCGTTTATTCTGGTATATTTGCAGGGAAAAACTGGGAAAAAAATATCCAATTTTCCGAACCTACTTATGAAGAAAAAATTTTTACTGGGGCGCAAGAAACCCCAATTTTTGGTTTAGTAGCCATCCCTAAAAATCCAAGGGGTACCATTGTAGGAACTTATGGTATTGTAGGGGATCTCGATAATCAATGGTATTTACGGGTATTAGCTAGAAAAGCTTATGCTGCTGGTTATGCGGTGGTAATTTTTGATTGGCGCGCTCACGGAAAAACAGCCGAACTATCTCCTACTTTAACGTCAGATGGTATCTATGAGGGTGAAGATTATGTGCGTATTGCAGCCGAAGCGAAGACTATGGGGTGTCCCGCGCCGTTTTGGTTAACAGGGTTTTCTTTGGGGGGACAGTTGGCATTATGGGGAATAAAATCAGCTCAAACCCTGGCAAGTTGGGGTCAAAATCTTCCGATAGAAGCGTCAGATATTGCTGGTGGTGCCGTTATTTGTCCTAACTTAGATTCTAATCGATCGCTTTCTTCTTTGGTTAGTAGTCCGTGGGGTCAATATATTGAAAAAAGAATCGCTAAACAGTTGAAAAAATTAGCTTGGAAAATTTATAAAGCCCATCCAGAAAATCTTGATCCAGAGGCGATTCGTCGGGCTAATAGTATTTGGGGATTTGATGATGAATTAGTGATTAAAAGACTGGGTTTTTCTTCGGTAGAAGAGTATTATCAGGCGAGTAGTCCGTTACCTTTATTACCCAATTTATCGAAACCAACTTTAATTTTTTATGCTGCTGATGATCCCTTATTTGATCCTTCTATTATCCCTGATTTAAAAGCTGCTTGTAAGGATAATTCTTACATCGATTTGAGGGTTACTCAATACGGTGGTCATGTGGGTTATATTAGTAATAAAAATTGTCAGCGTGAATATGGAGATAGCGATCGCTGGTGGGCTTGGAATCGTATTTTAGATTGGTTTGAATCAAAATAAGAAGATTTTATAAGTCATGATTCGGATACCAATTATCATCAAGAATTTGGGAGAGAGAAAAAGGGCAAGAAGATGGATATTCTGATTCATCTCTTAATTTTACTTTGCGTCCATCGGCAAATTTGCTTTCTTTAATCGCTAATTTTCGCGCATCAGGATAGGCACTTTCAACAGCTAAGGGTAGAAATTTACTAATCGATTTATACTTACTTTTTGCTTTTAAAATACGGTTTCTATGCTCATCAATTGAGCGATACCAGCTTAATGTCATCCAGTCGGGGGCATCGGTTTGGACATAAAGTTTGAGTAAATGAGCAATTAAGATAACCAAATTACTTTCAATGGTGTCTTTGGGATTCCCCATTTCTAATAGTTCAAGTAAATTATCCCAATCTAATAGATCAGGATTCTTTTCTTTTAAAGCAATAGTTTGGTTTTCTAACCATTGTTCATAATCAGTTTCGTAAAGATTATTTGTCATTTTCTCATTTCTTTGACTTGATTTCTTTACTTTATTCTCTAGTTTAGTAGAGACGCTTTGTAAAATATCTCTACTAAAAACTAGGGGGAAGATTATTCGGTTTCCTTGTTTAATTCGCTGTCATCTTTTTTGGGAGTTTCTTCAATTTCTTCTCCGTTTTCTTTGGCTTCGTGTTGTTCTAATAGTTGAACAACCTTTTTGCGAATTCCTTGATGTCTTTCTACTCCTTCATAGGCGAAACGGTTAAAATTATTTCTGACAATTTCTGTCTCAATATATTTAACGCGATCACTGGTATCGGGGTGAGTGGATAACCAAGCTGGGGGACTGTTTTTGTGTTCGTCGTCCATCACTACCATTAGGTTGCGAACCCCATCAGCAGCGTAACCAGTCGCAGCTAGTAATCTTGTACCAAATAAGTCCGCTTGTTCTTCCATACCGCGACTGTAGCTTAAGATAGCTAAATTACTAGCGATCCCCCCGACATAGGGAATATAATCGATCACACTGCTAGTTAAAGCCCCTTGGGTCATTTGTTGGAAGCCGTGAGAAAGGACGGAATGGGCTAATTCGTGGGCGAGTAATCCGGCGATTTCTGCTTCTGAGGAAGTTTTTGCGATCGCCCCGGCATTGATAAAGATTTTACCCCCAGGTAAGGCAAAGGCGTTAAGATTTTCGTCCATTACCACGAAAAATTCATATTCAAATTCATCTCTTCCAGCAACTTTGGCTAATTTATGGCCAATTTCATTGATATATCCTGTTACTTCGGGATCTTCAATTAAGGTGAGACGATTTTTAAATCCATCGGCATAACTTTCGCCAATAGCTGATTCTCCTTGTAGTAAAAGATAGCTTGTTTGTAAGGTGGAAAGGGGAGCAAAAACATTCCCCATTAAAGCAGCACCAACGCCCCCCATCACCGCATTTCCTACCACATTCCACGTCATTTGTTCTTGCAGATCCCCTTGATAGCGGTCTAAATTTTTATCCGCTAATTCTTTAAATTCATCCTGTAAGAAATGATCTTGATTAAATACAGAAAATTGACGGGCTGTTAAAGAAGCAGCTAACCAATTTCCGGCTCGTTCATCTGCTTCAATTTTAGCTTTAACTAGAGGGGCTTCATTTGGATACAAACTCACCGCATTTTCTAACACTTGTAATGCTTCTTCATCTTGCTCATCTTTTCTCAAGATTTCGGCATATTTGATATGTCCAGGAATAAATTCTGGATAGTCTTGAGATAATAGTTGTAATGGGGCAATTCGCTTACTTTTGAAGACTTCACTTTCGTTCAAACTTTCTTGATACAATCGCCAGTAAACTGCACCACCTGGTAATAAGTATTCTGGTTCGTAAACCGCTTGAGCTAGAATTTCTCGGTTTAACTCTCCTTCATTTCCAAAGGGTTCTTTTACCTCTCGATAGAATCTTTCCGCTAATAAAGTTTCACCACAATTATAAAAGTGATCTGCTTTAGCAAGGGTAGGATATTCTGTTATTTCAGCTTGAGAAATATTTAATATTGTGTCTTCCTCTTCTTCTTTTCTCTCTTGATTTTCTGTCGTTTTTTCTTCAACTTCTGGTGGCTTTTCTAAGGATAGAGCTTCTGCATTATCAGTCGAGTTTTCTGTTTCGTTTTCAGCAACTTGTACAGGAGTAATTAAGGGATGTTCCACTTGCGGAGGAGCAGCTTCACAACTATCAATAATTGCGGTTGTTGCGTCCTCAGTTGCTTCTAAAGTTGGGGTTTCTGTTGTATTAGAAGTGGTTGTTTCCACTGGTTGCGATTGAGGTTTTTCTTCTGTTGTATCAGTAAAACTTGACTCAGAAACAGTGTTGTTACTTTCTTCAGGGTTATTATTAGATAAATCAGCAATTTCAAAAGATTTATCAGCTTTAGGAGTAGTTTCTAGGGTAATATTTCCTTTTAGAAAGGATGTTTGTTTTTGTTCTATTTCTTGGGATAAAGCAAGATTGGGACAAAGAATCCCAACTACAATAATCGATAAATACCAATTAAGTTTCATGGCCACCTGATTTTTATATATTGATTGACGACAGATATTGCTTCTATGTTATAAACGATTTCCTCTATGGTAACGACTTTTATGATAATTTTAGGTTCTCAGAAGTCAATTTTATGGGAAATTCAAGAGATTTATGACTGAATATTACATAAATCTTAATATTGTGAAAAAATTTCTTTTTGTAAAGGTTAAGCAGTGCTTTTGTTTGGTATTAACCATAACAATTTAAGGTTTTACTTATTGACATCCTCCGAATATTTCTCTAGCAACTATAATAGATGCAGACAATGGTGATTAGTCATCAGTTAAAGCTGTGGTGGTGTGAATAAGTATTATGATCAGAAACCGTTCTCCCAAGCAACGGGAAAATAACTTACAATGTCTTCACAAAAGGGACTCCAAAAGAAGACATCATTCTTTTATTGGTTGGAGTATCAGCGTTGTTTTGTTAGGATTAGCGGGAGGAACCCTAGGTGGGGGTTTTTTAGTGCAACGCAACTTAACTCCTGTAGTAGAGGAGCAGTTACGCACCTTTCTTAATCGTCCTGTAGAATTAGGTGAATTAGAAGGATTTTCTTTCAATTATATTCGCTTTGGACAGACGGAGCTTTTAACGACACCGACTGATCCAGCTAATGTGTCTATGTCGGGGTTAAAGATTGCTTATAATCCTCTTAAATATATTATAGACAGAAAATTAGAAATTGAAGTCATAGCTATTGAACCTTCTGCTTATATAGAACAGGGAAAAGATGGGAATTGGTTACTGACTCAATTTAATACATTAAATCCTAATAGTCCCATTCGCTTAAAAAATTTAGGCATACAAAAAGGTGAGGCTATTATTGTATCTCGTTCTAAGGATGGTGAAAAAGAAACTCCTATAAATATAGAAAATTTATCAGGAATTATTCAACCGATTAATAACAATAGTGAAATCAAGTTTCAAGTTAAGTCTAATTTTGTTAATAGTGATAATAAGGGAAATTTCAATATTGCTGGAATATTTAACCAAGAAAATAGATCAACAAACTTGTTAATTAGAGGACATCAACTTAATGCTGAGATAATTAGTCAAGTTTTACCCCTTCCAATAGAATTAGAAGCGGGAAAAATTGATGCTAACTTAGAGGTTTCACTCGCTAATAAAAAATTAACTAATTTCCAGGGAATAGCTAAGTTAACCCATGTAGACACAAACGTTGAAGGTTTACCTCAACGCTTAAAAACTCATGGACAATTGCAGTTTAAAGGAAAAAAAATAAATTTTGATGAGGTGATAACTCAATTTGGAGAAATTAGAGGAGTCGTTAAGGGTTATCTTGATTTAGATAAAGGATTTAATTTATCTGCGAAAACTCAAGTAATTCCAATTAGAAATATTTTCAAAACGATTAAACAAGAACCGAAAACTATACCCATAATAGGAAAAGTTCAAGGGAATTTAAAAATTATAGGTTCTCTCAATAATCCTGATGTGTTGATTGCTTTAAATAATAAAGATACGATCAAAATTGACCGAGTAGATTTTCAGAATATTAAAACTCATCTAACTTTAAATAAAAAGCAAATAAAAATTAATCAATTTGAAGCTATTCCTACAGTGGGAGGAGAAGTTATAGGCAAAGGAAATATAAATATAAGTCCATCTTCTCCTTTATATTCTATTAATCTCGAAGGAAAAAGTTTACCTACGGCTAGTTTAGGAAATCTCTATAAAACTCATATTCCTAATTACATAAAACAAGTTTCAACTCAAGTTAATTTATCAGGAAATTTAAAAGAACCTGAAAGTTTTAAAGCGATAGGAAAGGCTAATTTTCAAGTAGCAGAAGGTACAGTAAAAGCTGAGCATATTACTTATGCTAATGGAAATTGGCAGAGTAATATTCTAGCTTTGGGAATTAATTTAGATAGCTTTGATTTACCCCTTAACAAAGGTATATTACAAGGAAGTTTTCAAGCTTCTGGTAATATTAGAAAACCTATTAAAGAGAGTTTAAAGGGAATAGGAGAACTTAAAATAAAAGTTGATAATGGATGGATTAATGCTCAGAATATTCAATTGTCTCAAGGAAACTGGCAAGCTAACTTGCAAGTAAATAATGCAAATATAAATCAACTATTACCAAAAACAGATTTAGAAGGAAAAATACAAGGAAGCCTTTATATTGCAGGAGATTTGAATCCTAATCTTAATAATATTCAAGCTAAGGGACAAGGAAGTTTAACTGTAGGTGGCGGTCAAATTGTTGCGAATAATCTATTTTTAAGTGAAGGTAAATGGTCAAGTGAGATAATAGGTAAAAATGTCAATGTTAATAGTTTAACCAATAAAGTTCCTGAACAATTAGCAGGGAAATTAAATAGTAACTTAACCCTGGTGGGAAATGTTAGTCCAGAAACTTTCTTAGAGAGTATAGAAGGAAAAGGTAACGCTAAATTAATGTTATCCCAAGGAACAATCGCAGCGAAGGATCTCACCATTACTCAAGGTAACTTTAACACCACCCTAATACCAGAGGCTATTCCCTTGAAAGTGATCGCTTCTCAATTGACGGGGAATTTATCAGGAAACTTAGAAATTGCAGGAAAATTAAACAAAATATCCCCAGAATATTTACAAGCTAAAGGAAACTTACAATTTAGTCAAGGATTACCCTATATCAATCGTTTTCTCACACAGCTATACAATGGGATGGACAACGCTTAACGTTAGATCAAGTCACTGCATCCGATTTAACCGCAAAAGGATGGTTAGATGTAGATTTAACAAACAAGAAAAATAAATTAGAAGTAATTAAAGCATTTTCTTTAGATATTGATGGAAAAAACTTCGATTTAGCTACTTTTCCTTTATCTTTACCTATCGAAGACTTAGAATATTCAGGAAAATTAGACTTTAAAGGGGGGATCTCCGGTACACCAAAGACTCCTAATATTGAAGGAGAAATGGCATTAATTAATTTAAACATAGGTGATGTTGAATTTGAGCCTGTTATTAGTGGAAATATACTTAAAAATGAAGAAAAAGGACTAAAATTAACTTTAGAAGGGACAAACGATCAATTACATCTGCAACTTGACCCCCAACTGAATCCCCTCACCCTAGCAGTTAAACAGGAAACCATAGATTTAACGGCTAATAAGAAAGAAAATCAATGGAAGATTGCTGTAAACTCCTTTTCCTTGCCTATTATTCAAAAGATTGCTCAAAAACAGTACAAAGATAATCCTTTACTTTTCCAACCCATGACAGGAAAATTATCCGGTCAATTTATCCTAGACTCAAAAAATAAGACGATCGCAGGTCAAAATGTTGCTATTCTTAACCCCATTGTAGGCACAATTCAAGCAAAACAAGTTAAAGGAAACTTTCACTACGCTAACCAAAGCCTATCCCTGCAAAACACTAAAATATTCACCCATAATAGTCAATATGACCTCAATGGACAATTTACTCAAACCTCCAACGGTCCAGAAATAACAGCCAATGTGAACGTTAATCAGGGTAAATTACAGGATATTTTAGAAACTTTACAAATTTTTGAATTAGAAGACTTAAAACGAGGATTAAAACCGCCGAAATACGCAAAAGCAGCCGATCTGTACGAAAATAATTCTAATTTCCAGACACCTCTGTTTAAAGTGGAAACCACTAAACAGTCTCTCGGCGATCGCATGGAAACCCTAAATCAAATTACCGCTTGGTTAGGAAAAAAGGAAGAGAAAAAAGAAGATGCTCAGAGTTTACCTGATTTAGACACATTAAAAGGAGATTTTAACGGTAAAATTGCCCTAAATATGACCCCAAAAACAGGATTAAAACTCAACTTTGATCTGATCGGACAAAAATGGGAATGGGGACAATACCAACTCACCCAGTTTCAGGCCCGAGGTAACTGGAATAAAGGAAATTTAACCCTAGAACCCTTTAACCTACAATTAAAAGATAGCGTCATCCAATTTGCTGGTCACATTGGACAAACTACCCAACAGGGAAACCTGAAAGTCGTCAATATTCCCTTAGACACCCTCTCGCAATGGGTTAACCTTCCCTCCGTCGTCACCCTGGGGGGACAGCTTAACGGACAAATAAACCTCCAAGGAACCCGTAACAACCCTCAAGCATCAGGAAAAGTGGCCATTAATCAACCTAAAATTAATCAAACCCTTTTAGATTCATCTCAGGGACAGTTTACCTACGAAGGGGGTCAATTTAATTTTATCGCTAGTAGTATTCTTGATCGCCAAAGTGAACCTTTGACCATTGAAGGAAGTTTTCCCTACGTTTTCCCTTTAACCCAAGTTCAACCAAAAAGCGATCGCCTATCCTTAAAATTCCAGGCTAAAAATGAAGGGTTAACCTTACTTAATATTCTGAGTCAAGGACAAGTTGCTTGGTTAGGAGGAACAGGATCAGTACAATTAAACTTATCAGGAAAAGTTGATCCTAAACGGGGTATTCCCTACGAACTACAGGCCGATGGTTTAGCTCAGGTTAAAAATGGCATCATTGCCACAAAAATGCTTCCTCAAAGTCCTTTTAAACAAATTCAGGGCAAAATTTTCTTTGATTTAGATACCATTGCCTTTGATAATTTTACGGGACAATTTAGTGGTGGTCAAGTTGCAGTTACAGGGTCTTTACCTCTATTAAAACTAACAGAAAATGACCCATCTTTGACCATTCAGTTAAATAATTTAGCCCTTAACCTTCCGCAAATTTATCAAGGAGGTGTTCAAGGCAACTTAAACATTGCAGGAAGTATATTAAAGCCCGAAATTGGAGGAGAAGTTAATCTGTTTAATGGTCAAATTTTCTTAGGAGAAAAAGGGAAGAAACCCAAGAGTAAAAATCCACTGCTTGCCAGTACCCGATTAAACAATTTACAATTAAATTTAAGAGATAAAATTACTATCAATCGTCTTCCTATTTTAACCTTTTCAACCACAGGAAATTTAGCCTTAAATGGAACCTTAGAGAAACCAGAACCAGAAGGATTAATTACCTTAGAAAATGGTTTAGTTAATCTCTTCGCTAGTCAATTAAGATTAGCTGGTGGAAAAAATAATACAGCCCAATTTTTACCCGAAAAAGGATTTGATCCTTATTTGAATATTCAACTATTCGCTTCTGCTACCGAAACCACACAAAACACAATCAATATTAATCCTAATTCCGCAGAAGTTCCAGAAACCTTTAAAGCCAATAAAAACAGTTTAGAAACAGTTAGAATTAAAGCCAGCGTTGAAGGATTTGCCAGTAACATTACTAAAAGTATTGACTTAAGCAGTCAACCTAAACGAAGTCAACAGCAAATTATTACCCTATTAGGAGGAACCTTTTTAAATACATTAGGAACAGGAGAAACGACATTAGGATTAGCGAATTTAGCAGGAACCGCCGTTTTAGGTCCCGTTCAAGGAGCAATCGGAGAAGCCTTAGGATTGAGTGAATTTCGCATTTTTCCTACTCCTTTAATTAACCAAGATGATGCCCTTGATACTTCCAATATTGGAGTTGCAGCCGAAGCCGGTCTCGATTTAACCGAAGATTTTTCCTTATCCATTCAAACTATTGTTAATAGCGATCGCCCTCCCAGATTAGGACTACAATACCGTATTAATGATAGTACAACCATTCGAGGATCGAGTAACTTTTCTGATGATAATCGTGGTAGTATTCAGTTTGAAAAACGATTTTAATGGGTCATTTTTCTTATGTTATTTTGGTTTAATTAAATGTCAGGTCGTTTCTATCTATTAGTCGGAGTGATGATCTTTGCTGTTGCTAATTCTGTAACTCGCAAATTAACAGAAATAGGAGCGCAAAATCTCATTGATGGCCGAAACCCTATTTCTTTTTGTAACGTTTTATTTGTTGGTAATTTGTGTGCTTTGGTAGCTTTATTGGGGGTTTATTATCCTCAACTGAAAAAAACAGCTTTTAAAAATCTATCATTACGAAATTGGGGCTATTTGCTCCTAGTTGCTTTACTATCTGGAGCTTTAGCACCGGCTTTATTTTTTAGTGCATTAGAAAGAACAGCAGTTAATAACGTTATTTTAGTCAGTCGCATCGAACCCCCTCTGATTTTAGGTTTATCGGTTGTATTTTTGGGAGCGCGAGTTAATCGTTGGGTTGTTAGTGGTGCAATTGTATCAACATTAGGGGTTATCCTTACCGTTGTTTTACAACCGCCACAAGGGGATATGATCGAGATGTCAGGATTTCAATTAGGAATTGGAGAGTTAATGGCCGCAGGAGGTGCAGTTTCTTCAGCGATCGCTAACATTATTAGTAAAGTCAGTTTACAAAATATATCCCTAGGTTTTTTTAACGTGATAAAAACGGCTCTTGGTACGGTTATCTTCTTTGTGATAGCACTACTTTTATATGGTAAAGAGCATTTTATGGACATATCTTCCCCTTTACTGTGGAAATGGATGATAGTCTATGGAACTATTATCGTGGTGGTGGGACAATTATGTTGGTTTGCCGGTTTAAAACGCACCAGTGCATCTGAAGTATCCTTAGCTAACGCTTTTAATCCTATTGCTGGTGTATTAGCTGCTTTTTTGATTTTAGGAGAAATACCAACGACAGCGCAATATTTAGGCGGTTTAGTGATTGTCTTAGGAATTATTTTTAATCAAATTGGTATCGTTCAACAAAACAAAATTTTATCGAAAGCTGTACCAGAACAAAAAATGTCTAATAAAACTAATCTCCCTCCGTCGAACTCACGTTAAGTTAATCTGGAAAATTGGGAGAAAAACACATAGTTTATGGTTTAGAAATGTCATTAACAATCAGCTATATACTATGTTGAATCATACCAAATCCGCTTATTTTAGTAGAGTAACGTTTTTTCTCCCCACTCCCTGCTCCCTGCTCTCTGCTCCGAAAGTTAATACTATACTATCTAAAGCGGATCTAGTATCATTTCCTCCCTTCATGTTTATACTCAATTAATTGTTAATTGTTTATCTTCCTGCGACAATTTCAACTAATCTTGCTGCTAACATTGCTAGCAGTCCATAAATAATCATTGCAGTAATGGTATTAATTTCAATGACACTGTTACCGACATTTATATCATTAAAAAGATTCATGAATGGTGCCACAAAAGGACTTGACCAGCCATAAATTACTTGAGAAAATAAACTATCAGGATTAGCCCCAGCAAACTTTAAAAGAAATCGTAAAACTAGCAAAGTTTCTAAAGCGCTGACTAAGAAAAACATTCCTTTTAATAAGCGATTAACAATAAGATTGCGCCTAGCTTGTTCTATACGATGTTCTTCTTGTTCTAATCTTAGTTCTTCTTGTTCTAATTGCATCTGCTGTTGGCGTTGCTGATACTCATCCTCGGAATGAGTGGTGTTGTGTTCAGAATGTTCATTCATGGTTTTTTCTCTAGAGAAACGACAAAATTTTAATGAAAATTAATAGAGTCAATTAAGGGAATATAAGTTATTTTTAATTGACAATAATTAGAGGGATTATGAATTAGACTTTGCCATTAAAACGATACAAGATCGACCATTGGTTGTGTAATTTTGGGTCGTTATTTCAACGGCTACTTCTAATTCACAAAAGGTTTTATTTAAAGGTAAAGAAGTATCAAGAACACGATACCAACTTTCGCCTCCTTCTAACCAGGGTAACTCAAATTCTAAGGGTTCCCAAAAAGCATTGAGCATGACGTGAAGATACTCGTTTTTCTGAGGATGACGTAAACTAAAGGCTAAAGTACGAGAATAATCTGACCAATCGGGTTCTCCTAATTTTACGCCGTGCCAACTAATATGAGGATGGTTAGGACTATTATAGGCAACCTCTAAACGTTCCTCTTGATTAAATAATTCTAATCCTTGGGTAAAGTGAACTAAACGTCGAACAAAACACCATAAATCATATTCTTTTTCTACGTTATCCCAATTGAACCAACTTAATTCATTATCTTGACAATAAACATTATTATTACCTCTTTGAGTACGTCGTATTTCATCCCCCATTAACATCATTGGAGTTCCTTGGGATAAAAAGAGAATGGTGAAGAAATTTTTAATTTGTTGTAATCGTATTGCATCGATCGCGGGATCATCGGTTTCCCCTTCTACTCCACAGTTCCAACTATTATTATGATTTTCTCCATCTCGATTATCTTCTCCATTCCCTTCGTTATGTTTTTCATCGTAAGACACTAAATCATTGAGGGTAAAACCATCATGACAAGTGACAAAATTAATACTACGATTGATATCGATATCTTGGCGGTGATAAATATCAGGACTTCCCAAAATACGATTAGCCACATGGGGAACCATCCCGCTATCTCCTTTGACAAAGCGACGGACATCATCCCGAAACGGTCCATTCCACTCAGCAAACCAATCTGCTAACTCCACAAACCTTCCGACATCATATAATCCGGCTGCGTCCCAAGCTTCTGCAATCAGTTTTGTCCCTGCTAAAATAGGGTCAGATTCGATAATCCATAAAATATCGGGGGTTGTGCCTCGCAACTCTTCTAAAGGGGTTCCAGAAGAATCTCGCGATAAAATAGAAGCGAGGTCAAAGCGAAATCCATCCACGTGCATTTCTGTGACCCAATAATGCAGACATTCCAAAATTAAACGACCAACAATGGGATGATTACCCCGTAACGTATTACCGCAACCGCTATAGTTTTTGTACTGAGAATGATCGTCTTCTAAAATATAATAAGTAGAGTTATCAATCCCTCTAAAATTCAAAGTAGGACCGTGTTCGTCTGATTCTGCGGTATGGTTAAAGACTACATCTAAAATCACTTCGATGCCTGCTTTGTGTAATGCTTTAACCATGTCCCGAAACTCATTAACCGGTCCAATGGGACTTTGATCCGAACTATAGGGACGATGGGGGGCAAAAAATCCAATGGTACTGTATCCCCAATAATTGGTAAGTCCCGGTCTAACATCTTTGACATCAAAGTAATGGACGGGTAACAGTTCAACCGTGGTGATGCCTAAACTTTTTAAATAAGGAATTTTTTCGATCAGTCCGGCAAAGGTTCCCCGTTTTTCAGCAGATACTCCCGAACTGGGATGACGGGTAAACCCACCTACGTGCATTTCATAGATCACACTCTTAGAATAAGGAATTCTTAAGCGGGGGGTTTCGTCCCAGTCTCCTTCCCAATCATAGGTTTCTGTATCTACCACAACGCTACGTAACGCTTGAGGGCAATTATCCCCTGGATGAGTGGCCGCATCTCGATTATAAATCGAAGATCCAACAATGGCTTTAGCGTAAGGGTCAAGTAAGACTTTTTCAGGGTTGCAGCGATGGCCTTGACTAAGATCGTAAGGACCGTGTACCCGATAAGCATAAACTTGTCCTGCTTCAAGTCCCTCAATAAAAATATGCCAATAATAATGGGTACGATTTAGCTTAGGATCTAAAGGAACAACGTGGGAGGGTTGAGGATCATTTTGTCCGTCAAATAATAATAATTCTATAAATGTTGCTTGTTTTGAGAAAATACAAAAATTAACCCCATTTTTTCCATCGTTTTCGACTGTTGCACCGAGGGGATAACTTTCGCCTGGAAGGGTTTTGAGGCTCATGAGGTGTGGTTAGGAGTGATTAGCTAAATATTACTAGAACCTTAACTTAACTTTTTTTTTTAATCTTTGTTTTTTACTATATTTTTAGATTAAATAGAACTGTCCTTTAACCAACTTAAAATCTATAGTTGACTCGTTTGTGAAAGAATTTTGAAATAATCTGCGATCGCCATAAGTTTAGGCATTGTCGGTTATGTACAAAATTCTTAAAAATGATAAGTCAATCTTTGCCTTGAGGATATTTTGTAGATTGCTTATACTATATTTTTGTTGTTTAGGAATTATTTTTTACAAATGCTTGTAGTAATTCGATATCTTTGATTTCCAGCATACCATTGCTTTTAAATTCAATCATTATCTGCGCTACAGCAGGGTTAGTATTTTTTTTGAAATGGGCGCGCACTTCAAAGGTACAAAAATCTTCGTTAGGAGAAATACTGGTTGACCAGTATCGAATGGTCGTTCCGAGTGGACTTTTCTCACTTCGGCCTAATTTGACCGTAATGTTATCTTTCGTTTTTAACGCTCTTGCTTGAAATCGACAAGCCAAAATGCACTCTGGAACCATTGGCTCAGCAACTTCAAACAAAACAGCTTTCCGCAAGGGTTCATTGATGGTTAAGAAATCAGATTTATTACCATAGGCTTCGATTCGCCAACCAGTCTCGTCGATAAGTGTAATTCCATCTTTTTCTACAGTTGGATCGTTAACTGTGAATCGGTGAATAGGAATAAACGGTTCTTCCGCTTCAGGAACACTGAATAGTTTTTCTATATCCTTGACGGTTTCTTGTACTTTAGAAGCTACCGCGTCTTGCAGACTTTTAAATAAATCATCAAACATAGTAATGTTGTTTAAGTGTATGACATCCTTATCATTCCCTTTTGGTCATACGAAATAACTATTTAAACCGTATCTAAAAGGATCAATTATTCTTTTTTGTTCAGGAGATAGAGGAATAAAATGAAAGCAGTCTCCTCGGTGGCCGCCGGGGGACATCAAAAAAATAGTATTACTTAGGAGTTTAACTCATGAATGAGCCATCTACCGTTACTTATCCCACCGCAGACATTCTTCAACGCATTGAGGACAAGTTAGACAGCAATCACAAGGATGTTAATCAGAAATTAGACAAGATGTCAGAACGCCTTACCAATTTAGAAGTAGGACAAGCAAAGTTAACTGAGAAAGTCGAGGGTATGGATAACCGATTAAAGGTTGTTGAAGGAACCCAAAAAAATCAGGTTTGGGCATTGATCGTCCTTTTGGGGGGTGCTATTGTCACCGCCGGCGCGAGATTCTTTTTTACCACCAATCCCTAATCATTTTAAGGGGGCCACCATACGACCCTTTTCTTGGCTATTTTAAACCCGTCAAGAAGATTAACCTATAAATTGCCAAAGCCTTTCTTTTTCTTTTTCTTGGCTTTTTTCTTCTTGCCTCCACCATGACCGCGAAATCCTGGAGGCGCGCTTTGACCAAACATACCGCCCATTCCTGGCATTCCACCACCCATTCCTGGCATTCCACCGCCCATTCCTGGCATTGCAGGCATTCCTCCTTGTCCCATTTGCTGCATCATTCCGCGCATACGGGTAAAATTCTTAATTAGTTTACTAACTTCCGTTTCAGGATGCCCAGAACCCTTGGCAATACGACGGCGACGATTAGGAGATTTTGCCAATAAATCAGGGTTTTTCCGTTCTTCTAGGGTCATAGAACTGATCATAGCTTCAGTGCGTTTCAGTTCCCCTTCACCTTTTTCGATGTCCTTGGTACTCAGTTTATTCATCCCCGGAATCATTTTTAAAATGCTGCCAAATGACCCCATGTTTTTCATCAGACGCATTTGTTTGAGGAAGTCGTTAAAGTCGAATTTTGCTTCTAAAATTTTAGACTGCATCTGTTCGACATCGGATAGATCAATCTCTTCTTGTGCTTTTTCAACTAACGTTAAAACATCCCCCATACTCAAAATACGGGAAGCCATGCGATCGGGATAAAAAGGTTGTAATGCTTCAACTTTTTCCCCAACCCCCACAAATTTAATGGGTTGCCCCGATATTTGCCGTACAGAAAGGGCAGCACCCCCTCTGGTATCCCCGTCCATTTTGGTTAAAATGGCTCCTGTTACCCCAATTTGGTCGTGAAAAGTACGGGTTAAATTTGCTGCTTCTTGCCCCGTCATAGCATCAACTACAAGCAAGGTATCATCAGGGTTAACTGCTTTTTTGACGCGAGATAATTCTAACATCATCTCTTCATCTATTTGCAGTCGTCCGGCGGTGTCAATAATGACGGTATCGATGCCCATTTCTTTGGCTTTTTCGACCCCTTGGGTGGCAATATCGACGGGGTTTGCCTGGTTTCCGAGTTCAAAAACGGGAACATCTATTTGTTCTCCCAGGGTGATTAATTGGTCAATAGCTGCCGGACGATAGATATCCGTTGCTACCATCAAAGCACTACGCTGTTGTTTACGCAGATATAGGGCTAATTTCGCTGTGGCGGTGGTTTTACCTGTGCCTTGCAACCCGGCCATTAAAATGACGGTGGGGGCGTTTTCTGCTTGGGCGAGAGGAACGTTACTTTCCCCCATCACTTTGACTAATTCATCATAAACAATTTTGATCAGTTGTTGGCCAGGGTTCACCCCGGCAATAACTTCTGCACCGATCGCAGCTTTTTCTACATCTGCAATGAAGGTTTTAACGACTTGCAAATTAACGTCTGCTTCTAAGAGGGCCCGACGCACCTCTTTTAAAGCGTCTTGCATATTGGCTTCGGTGATCTTATCTTGACCCCGTAATTTTTTCCAAGCGTCTTCTAAGCGATCGGCGAGAGCATCAAACATAAGGCTTTTGTGGTGTTAGGTTATGATAATTGATTAGTTGGCAACTGTTTCAATTGTACTGGATTGAAGTTGTAAGTTCTTGAAAATTATTATAATGGTACTAATCAGGAGTTTCGAGAAGGAAACTTAACATGAGTACCAAAATTACAGTTCGAGAAGCAGCGTCTATCTTAAAACTTACTGAACAGCGTGTTCGGACTCTTTGCCGAAATAGGCTACTTCAATCTCAAAAGATTGGAAGAATGTGGCTTATTGAAGAAGAAAGTATGTTGCAGTATGGGCTAAGGACAGCACACTACGTTGCAGAAGATCATCCAATTTATAACAATAAAAAAAGTAGACCCATTGCAATTAGCTTTTTTTCTGGGGCAATGGGTTTGGATCTAGGAATAGAACAAACAGGTTTTGATATAAAATTAGCTTGTGAAATTGATAAATATTGTCGTCAAACTATTACCTTAAATAAGCCTAATATAGCTTTAGTTGGAGATATAAATAGTTATTCAGCAGATGATATTCTTTCATATGCAGGGTTAACTCGTTCAGATGATATTGATTTAATTGTTGGAGGTCCTCCTTGTCAAGCATTTAGCACCGCAGGAAAAAGAAATGGATTAAACGATAATAGAGGAAATATATTTCTCACTTACCTAACTATTATTTTCGATATTCGACCCAAATATTTTGTCATTGAAAATGTCCGTGGACTATTATCTTGTCCCCTAAAACATAGACCTCATAATATGAGAGGGACAGAGTTTCCTAATTTAACTTTTGACGAGCTTCCAGGTGGTGCTTTAAATTTTGTTCTTAGCCTTGTAAGAAACAATGGCTATTCATTTTCATTTAATCTGTACAACAGTGCAAATTTTGGAACACCTCAAATAAGAGAACGAGTTATCATAATCTGTTCAAGAAATGGAGAAAAACCTCCATTTTTAGTACCGACTCACTCAGAAAAGGGACAATATGGACTTAAAAAATGGAAAACATTTAGACAAGCAACAAAAGGAATTAGTACGCATCATCACTTAACATTTCCTGAAAAGCGATTAAAGTATTACAAAATGCTTTCAGAAGGACAAAACTGGAAGTCTTTACCTAAAAATTTACAAAAAGAAGCACTAGGAAAATCTTATTATGCAGGTGGAGGAAAAACAGGTTTTTTACGACGACTTTCATGGAATAAACCATCTCCTACTCTAGTAACTCATCCCGCTATGCCTGCCACCGATTTAGCTCATCCACAAGAGAATAGACCTCTATCTATCGAAGAGTATAAAAGAATACAAGAATTTCCTGATGACTGGCAATTGGCTGGCCCTCTTATTCAACAATATAAACAAATAGGGAATGCTGTACCCATAAGTTTGGGGAAAGCAGTAGGCTTGTTAATAATGAAACTTTTAAATCAGGAGAATATTCCAGATTATTCTAATTTTAGTTTTTCAAGATATAAAAATACTAGCGATACAGAATGGCAAACCAAGTTTGAAAGTACATCTTCTAATTTATAACTGTTTAAATTATATTTTTCCTAGAGAAATATCATTACTTTTGAGAATTTCTGTATCTTTTTTCTTCATCTAAATATTGCCTCACAAAATTTATAAAACCTTGTTCATTCAAAGAATAACCCTGCATTGATGGTGGAAGATTATCCCAATTAGTTTTTCCAGTTTTAGAAAATGACCGAAACCATTTTTGAATTGGAGTTCCATTGCGAATAGCACTACTCGAAGAGTTTTCTGAGTTATCTCTGTTTTTTATCTGCAAGGGTAACCATGTTCCATCATCATTTCGGCGAATAAAATCAATTGCTTTGACAAAGTTTCCACAACACCAATGCCAACCATTTGAGCGAAGTACCGAGTCAAGATATCTTTCCAAAAGCGCACCAACACAGTTTTCTGCACACATTGAATGTTGATGCTGAAGTTTAATTTGATTACACTGTTCTTCGCTATATCCATAAGCCACTTGCATAACAACGCTAACTATTTCATCAGGGATTGTTTGTGGTATTGCTGGAAAATCGGACTTTCTATAACCATCAAAATATTTTTGAGCCAATATATTTAATCCTTCATCATTAAGGACAGAAGGCTTTTTTTTACCTCTCCAAGATAAAAATGTTGGGTTATCTGAGAGAAAACAACATACTTCCGTAAATGATACAATTAGGCTTCTCTCATCTTCTGTTGTTGCAGTATTTTCTGCAATTGTCTGAGCCATTGCTTGATTGAATTCCACTTTTAATGTGTCCTCTTGAGAAATTCGTAAGAATCAGATTGCTTTAAATCATACTGATTGCACAGGGAAAAGTTTCTAGATAACTTCTGCACCGATCGCAGCTTTTTCTACATCTGCAATGAAGGTTTTAAC
>NZ_AAXW01000023.1 GCF_000169335.1 Crocosphaera chwakensis CCY0110 | reverse complement strand
CCTCTCAAAGCAAGATGAGTAATTGTTGTACCACTTCTACCTGGTCCAACAATAATATATCGATTTAGTTTTTGTGCATCTTGAATCATAAATTTATGTTTAAGTTCTTTAGTGTGAATTAAATATTATTTATCAATGATTATTAATAATCAAATCAAAGTTTTTAAAAGCCCTTTCCTGAATGTTAGGCAATCGTTTTTTAATTATTTGTTTGATTTGATTTCTTTTTTTCCAAGAATTGTTAACAGCTTCACAAACAATTTTAGGATTTAAAAAGTCTTCAACAGAGATGAGTAGACCTTCCTTAAACTTATCTTCTCCAATTAATTCAGCAGAGATTCCTTTAGACTTAATAGAATAACCTACTGCGACTGTACAAACCCCGCTAGATAAACCAGCAATCGCTGCATGAGTCCGTTCTGAAATAACTAACTCACATTGAGCAATAATTCCTTTGAATTCGGATGCTGTATGGTCGCATCCTGCTAAGTGAACTCTTGGATTATAGTCTAAAATTCTCAATAATTGACTGCCTAAAATTCTATCATCATTTCCAGCTCTTATTTCCTGTACATGGGGAATAATAATGACTTCAGCATCTAATTCGTTGACAATCATTTCAATGATTTTTTGCCAAGACCTTAGATGTTTATCATAATCTAATGTTGATGAGGTGTAGTTACAAATCCCTTGGCTAGTCCCTAGAGCAACTAAAGGACGTTCTCCTGATATGCCGTAACCTTTTAATAAATTATTAATATGATCTTGAGGAGCTGGAGTTAGTAAAAAAGCAGGATCAGCCGTTAATTTAACCAAATCTGTCGATAACCCTAAATCTTTAGTTAAATAATTATAAGTTAAATATTCACGTACTGTAATTAGTTTAGAATAACGGGCGACTTCTAACCATTCTTCTGCGTCTTCTTCCCGTTTATAAGGACTAATAGACTGGGCTAAAAATATCACGGGAGTTCCTACATCTAAAGCTAATTTTAAAGGTTTTAAATGGGGAGTTATCGGGTATTCAGGACTAAATACATCGCCACCAGAAGCAATGACAGCAGACGCGTTACGCAGTAAAGAAGAGGACGGAATTAGTTTTGTTTTTGGTAATCCGTAGCCTGGCAATAACTTAGAAAGTAATCTTTTTTTACGGCTTGGAGGAGTAGTTTTGGTTTGAAGATGCTTTTTTTCTAACTGTAAGTTAACTCCGTAAGGATTCAGTCTAATCTGATCGTAATCAGGGGTTTGAGTAAGGATATTAATTTCTATATCTTGTTGCCGTTTGCGTAATTGTTCAATTGTAGGTGTAATAATTGCCTCTACTCCTCGATTACGCATTCCTGTAATTCCTGTGATAACAACTTTCAAAAATTAAGCCTCCTGGGAACATTAATTAATAGGATACAAGATTATTTAATGATTAACACATCTTCAATTTTTTTTCGAGGAGACTGAGCAACCTTTAATTCATCAGTAAGATGGCCGACAGCAATCATCATAATAACAGCCTCTGAATCACTAATTTCTGCCACCTCTCTGAGTTGTTTATCAACCCTACATTCTACACTCCAATTTAAACAACAAGTCCCTAACCCTAGAGAGTGTAAGGCATACACGAGAGACATAGCATACATTCCACCATCAATCCAGCACTGATTTCGTTCACCAATAGAGGTAAAATGTTCCATGTTTGAAGTCACAATTAAAACTTTGCTTGCTTGCTCTCCAAATCCTCGATTTCCATTTTGATAACTTAGGATTTTTTGTTTATCTTCATCCCTACTGAAGACATAAACTTTACTGGATTGACGGTTACAAACAGAGGGTGTTTTTTGTGCCATTGTTATCCCCTCTTTAATTAAATTTATATCCACATTTCAGCAGCAAAGTGACGAATACTATGTCGGGAATAAAAAAATCTTTCAGATCTTTTTGGCTTTAGCATAGATTTCATCTTTTCTGATAGTTAACGTTCCACCCTCACGGATTGGCTTTTCAGGGATTGCTTTATTTTTGAGATCAATTATATTTTCATAAAGTTGAGGCACTTTATAACCTTGTTCTCGATTAAATTCATAATAGGTTAATAAGGTATTAATAGAAATTTGCACTAAATTATCATAGCCATAAAGTTCTTGATATTTTTTGATAGCAGCAATTAAATTATTAACTGTATTAATGCCAAAGCCTAGACGAGGTTCTTTTAGTGCTAAACCTTTTTCTATTCTATGATAATCCTTGGTAATCAAGGCTTGTAGATTAGTTTTGCTTAGTTCTGATGTTTTTGCTAAAAGATTAGGAGATAGATTGGTACCAAGACTAGCACTAGAAGCTGTAATAAATCTCTTTAAATCATACTGATAGTTTAAATTTAAGCGTTCTTCAAATAATTTTTCCTGATTTTCTATCTTTATTTGACTTATCCAGTTCTTTTCAAAGTTGCGATATCTTACCATCCAAGAAGAAGGGAAAATTTTTTCTAGGACTTTATTAAAAATATTTTCTGTTTTCTGAGCAGACATTTTTGATTTTTGATAGATTAAAAAAAAACAAAAAGACAACAGTTTTTCAAATTTTCCTTGATATTTTATAGGATTTTTAGTTTTATTGGTATTTATCATAGGACAACTCTTATATATAATTGGTGAATTTTCTTTCAATATCCTGCCTAAAACTAATTCATATATAATAGTTTAATCGTACAAGAAGTTCTCCCGCATCCTGATAAATTTCTTTCAGTTGATTTTCTGATAGTTCGCTTTTCCATCGACCTACTGAATCAGATTTTACATTCGCTGTTGCCTTATGAAACTGCTTTCTACTTTTGGAATTAGAAATTTCCAAAAAGTCTAGTAATCGTTCAGTTTCATCGGCCGTGTTGAACACTAATTGTTCATATCGTAACTCGTAATACTGATTTTTCGGAAGATGAGAGGTAGCTTGAAGAATTGTCTCCAGATATCTTCGCCATAACCAAATACAACGATGAGTGTCACTGGTGGTTTCAAATTCTTCGATTCGATCAGGTTCAACCCAAAATCGGGCATAAGGGCCATGAGGATATCCCCCTGGTTCTACTTGTCCTGAATTAACTTGATCGGCTCGATACCAAGGTTTTTCTAATAAAGATACTGTTACATCTCTCCCATCTCTAATAATGTGTACAAATTGAGCATCTGGAAAGATTTTATACAAAAAAGGAATAATAAAACTATTGCGAGGGGTTTTCTCTGCTAAACGTAAATCAGTATCAAAATGAATTCGCATTAACCAAGCATAAAGTGTCCTATAAAACCATTTTGCTTTTAGGTTTGACCATTGGTTTGTGTAGACGTATCGCGCAGCAGCTTTAATGACGATGGGTTCTACGTGATAGGAAATTTCTGGGATTTTCCCAATACAAGAACCTAAAAAAGTTGTCCCAGAACGACCTGAACCCACAATAAAAATAGGTTTTTTGAAATTAGAGATAACCAACTTATCAATCGACTCAGTGACATTGAGCGCTGTTTTTTTGATAAGTGTTGAGATCTTTTTTAATAGTTTTCTGTATCCAATCAGGGAGATTTGATAGGGTAATTGGTTTTATCAGTTCTAGTGACTTAGAAAGATTAGGGATCATTGCATTAGTCTTTATCAATTATTTTGATGTTTAAATATAGTTGGTTTGGTGTCAATTAAGTAAATAGTATAGTCCTAAAACGAAAAACTAGCTCAGAAATCAGAAATACTATTTATCTATATCTTTTTTCTTGCTAAAATTTTCAATTAAATATTAATTTTATTATTAGGTTGGCTTGAAGTCATTGTTGACAGCAATTTTTTTAAAAAAATTTGTCCTGTAAATAATGTTCTCTCTAATTTTGAAGTAGTTAAGGCATAACCAAAGTTCGACATTTCTTGATATGCTAGGATTTCTATTTCGGATACTTGATTTTTAGACAGTATAGATTTCCACTTACTTATACTTTCATCAGAAATTGGCCTTAGTACAGATTTCAAATGACTTGTCCCCCACTGATCACGATTAATAATTGGCATATTCTTTTCTGAACGATTATTAATCATTTTTACAGTATATTTTTCTTCTATAAAATTAGATATTTTTTGCAATATGTTTTCAGTATTTATAACGATTTCTTCATAAGGTATTACAAGAATACGTTCATCTTTTCTCCACTCAATTAAGTTGTGAATATTTTTTTTCCATGCAATCGTACAATTCTCTATTGATCTCATTTTTCCCCAAGGAGTCGAAAGAACAGAGGCTATCACAGCACGAGGATCTCTTAACATCCAGATAATACGAGCTTGAGGATACCATTCAAGCAACAGATTCATATATTGAGAGTTGGAAACTGATATTTTATCTCCCCACCGAATTTTACCTTTTGACTGTGCATATTCTTGCAAGACTCCGGTATATATCGTCTGGTAACTAACCTCGCCCATTGCTAAAATCCGCTCTAAAGTTTTTTCAGCACTGATTCCAGCGAAAGAAAATTGACCTTTGGTAAATTCATGCCAAAAAACTTGAAAATTCTCAGTATTTCTAATATCTAGCCCTGGATACTTGTTTTTCCAAATAACCATAAATTTAGTTTGAGGGCAAATAGCAATGGAGGGATGAGCCGAAAGGAGAGAACTCATTAAAGTTGTTCCTGATCGTTCCATACCTACAATAAAAATAGGTCGGTGCTTATCTAGTAAATTTTTCATCAAACGAGTAACCTCTTGCTATGAATTCTTGTCACTGTAGTCAACAAAGAAAATTGACTAAATAAATTTAACATAAAATTTCCCATTTTCCAGGTAACTGCATTGGAGCATAACCGAAAAAATCGCCAACAACTTTGAATTTTTTTACACTGTAGTTTTTGTATAAAACGTCGCCTACTGTATTATGAGAACTAATAGAATTAATACCAACACTTATTGAATAAATGGCTGGATTTAAAGAAATTTCACCTAAACTTAATTTGACTCGTATCTCTTGTTTAAGATTAGGTATCTCAAAATCATGAAATAAAGAATTACACTGTACAATATTTTGTAATTCTTGATTGAGAATTACAACATTTAGACAACATTTGTCTATGCTGGCATCAACAGTAAAGTTAATATGCAAAATTAATTCATCTAAATATTTAATTGAATTTATCTCTTTTTTCCCATTACTTTCAAGCTCAATTTGGTTGATAACAGCTTTACCATTGCCCATCACCAAACCTTCATCACCCTTCTCAAAATATGTATAAAATTTATCAATTCCTCTAGGAACATCTTTTCCTTGAAAAACAGGCTGTCCATGATTCATTACTAAAATGTCAGAACAAACACGGTTAATTTGGGGCATACTATGGGAAACTAAAATAACCGCTGCATTCTCCATCATCTTATAAATACTATTAAAACACTTTGCTCGAAACCCCACATCGCCAACTGCTAAGACTTCATCTAATAAAAGCACATCGGGTTCCATTTGAGCAGCAACGGCAAAACCGAGGCGAACTTTCATCCCAGAACTATAGTTAACAACTGGTGTATCAATAAAATCTTCTAGCTCAGAAAAATCAATAATAGCATCCAGTTTTTTATCAATTTCTTCTTTGGTAAATCCTAAAACTGCTCCTCGACTATAGATATTTTCTCTCCCTGTTAAAATTGCGTTGAAACCAGCACTCAATTCAATTAAAGCTCCTATTCTTCCTCGTAGTTCAATTCTGCCTTTATCGGGTTTTATCAGTCCATTCAGAATTTTTAATAGGGTACTTTTTCCGGCTCCATTTGGTCCAATCAATCCTAGACATTCTCCTCGACGTAACTCAAAGGATATATCATTCACAGACCAAAACTCATCCTCTCTAAGTTCATGTTCATATTTTTGAGCCGTCACTTCTGACATGATATCCTGTACACCATACCAAAGAGACCGTTTAAGATCACGACAAAATTTTTTGGACACATGGTCAACTTTAACTAGGACTTCATCAGCCATATAATACTAATCTCCTTATCAATAATTGTCGGATTCAAAAATATAGGTCTATTTATTTAATATTTGGTCATTTTACTAAACTATAAAACTATAATAGGGTTGAGACACAAGACTAACTTTGTCTTCCTTAACAAAATATCACAAACTTAGCAAAATGGGTAAAAAATTCTTGAATAACTTATATTAGGCTCAAGAGTTGGTATGGAAAACGTCACACAATCGTAAATGCCTGTTACCAAAGGTATTGATATTATAAGAAATGATTGTAAATTACAGAGGTTAACCAATGGGAGAATTCTTTGAAAATGTATCACGTTATCCCCGTTATCTGATTAGTTTCACTTTAGGGGTGTTTTTAGTATTTTTTAACTGGATTAAACCCTTATTTAAAAATCCTGTTAGTGCGATCGCCGTTGGAGGTATGGGTATAGGGGTCTTTTCTTTACTTTATTTTACGTTACGAGCAATGTTAGGTTTATCTACAGTTTAGAAGTGAAGACAATCAGGCCAATAAAGATTGGCCTTAACTTTGTTTTTAACTCTCAGACGTTCTTTTTCTGGCGATCGCTAACATAGCCATCATTCCTAACCCCGACAACAAAGAAGGTTCGGGAACTCCTGTACTGTTACTGGGAATACCCGGTTCGGATGGTTCTGGTAATCTTAAAACCGTTTGAGCCAGAACAACCATATCATTATAGTCTCGGTCACTCTGTGAGGCTTTCTTATCTTCAAAGCCGATGATATAATCGTCTTCTGTAAAGGGGATATTGATATCATCTAAGAGTAGTTCTTCACCTTCTCCTTGATACATTAGAGCTTGAGGAATTCCACTGTAAATGTCATTGCTCAAGAAAGTCTTGGACTTCTGCTCAAGGTTACGACTTAGGTAAAAACTAACTGGACCTTCTAAATCGTAAGTCATACCACCGATTAAAAGCTGACTCTCTGAAGTTATAGTTGCTGAAAGCTGATTTCCTACTGTTGCTTCTCCATCAAAAATTTGAAAGTAGTTGTTACTAACAGTGTCATATAGACCAAATGTATTTCTAGAAGCTAGTCCTGCATTTTCCAGTATTAAGGAAAAATTAATATCTAACATCCCTTCGACAGGAATATCAAAGAAAATCTCATCGATAGAGTTAGATGAACCGATGTCTCCGGTGACAGTAGTTTGATCAAGGAAATTTTGAAGACTCTTTTTGGGGGAAGCAATAGATGGATTTTGGATCAATCCCACCCCTAATAGAGTAAAAAAAGTTAGATAAACAAAGAAAGGATCTCGGTTAAGTCGGTTTCTCAAATTCCGTAAAACAATAAAAGGATAGTGCATAGTAGACATAATGATGACAAAGATACGTTTTAGCTTGATTCTTGAATGAACAAGCTGGTTGTTTACCCTCGCATAACTTTAGTTAACCTATCTTTTCTTGTCAAGGTCAGAAATAATGGAATTATTTTAAGATTATACAAAAGTTTATTAGCAAAAACATGGAAAAAAGGAGAAAAACATGGAAAAATGTGGAAGCCATAACTTACTGTGCAGGCCGTATGTAACCAAAGATAATAAAAATGAATTCAGTTAGGATTGAATATCATGAAGAGTCGCATTTATCAAGCCACAGGCATTATATTAAAAGGAATGCCTTTTCAAGAAGCCGATCGCTTAGTGACCCTTTTATCTCCTGAGTATGGCTTAATTCGGGCTATTGTTCCTGGCGCAAGAAAGCAAAAATCAAAACTTAGGGGACGTTGTGAATTATTTGTTATCAATGAGTTACTTATTGCCAAAGGGCGATCGCTTGATAAAATTACTCAGGCCGAAACCTTAGAATCTTATCCAGGGTTAAGCAAGGATTTAGGAAAGCTTGCAGCAGCCCAATATTTAGCGGAATTGGTGCTTAATTTGGCTTTAGATGAGCAACCTCAATTAGAACTATATGAACTCTTAAATGAGCATTTACGTCGGTTAGAAAGGATGTCTCTGGCTGAGAGTTTATATGGATATTTAGCCCAAGCTGTTTTTCACTTATTGGCGATCGCTGGTATTGGTCCGCAAGTTCATTATTGTTGTATTACACAAGAGGAATTAAGCCCTAATTTCAATGATCCTAGCTGGTGTGTTGGCTTTAGTTTTGATGCTGGAGGATTGATTAATTTAGCAATTCGAGACAAAGAAAAAAATAATCCTAATCCTATTGTTTTACCTGTTATTAATCATAGATTAAAAGCCTCAGAATTAACTTTATTACAACACCTCAATCAATCATTTTTACCCCATCCAGGTAAAATTTTACCCTCAAACATTCTTGATAGTGATTTTACTGTTCCTTGGTTACAAGTCGAGCATTTATTAAGGAATTATGCTCAATATCAATTAGGTCGTTCTTTTCGTTCTGTGACATTGATTGATAATTTACCTGAAGCAGAATTTTAACGAACAACTTCGATAGAAATGCCCATATTTAATTGGCCCCAAGCTTTATCCGTTGTGACAGCGGTAAAATTTAATTGTTGGGCTAACCCTAAACAAGCCCTGTCTCCTAAAGATAAGCCTAAATCACGAGTAAGAGGACGCAGATGGGCGCAAAATAACGCTAATGGTTCATCAAAACTAATTACTTCAAGATTGAGATAAGAAAGCACTAATTTAATGTCTGGTTTTGAGACATTTTTTTCTATGAGTTTAGCGATGACTTCACTGAGGTTAATGGCACTAATAACAGACTCACCTAAAATTTCACTAACACGATTATTTCCTGGTTCTTGGTTGAGAAGAGCAAGTACAGCAGAAGCATCAAGGACATAATTACTCATTTTTAGCTTCTTGACGACGTTCTTCAATTAATTCGCTGCTTAATTCTTTATTTTTAGTGTAACGAGTGACAATTTTCTGAGCGCGACGTAAGGCTTCAGTCCGAGGCAAAATACGTATGGTTCCTTCTTCGAGGGTAAGAATAACATCATCCCCTGTGTTGAGGGCTAAAGCCCTACGATATTCTGCCGGAATAACAATACGCCCTCCATCAGTGATTTTGGTGGTTGTTCCTTTATCTGTCATAAATTTTATTTATGGCATAATTTATATAGCAATTCCCATAGTCATGAGGTACAGTAGCAGCAATGAGTAAACCAGTTACGAATATCTTGTTTGGTAACTTGTAACATAGCTGATGTAATACCTTCTATTAGGTCTTTATAGTTTCTTGCTTTGATTTTTCTCAAAATAGCTTTGACTTTTGACCAGAAATTTTCAATCGGAGAAAATTCAGGAGAATAAGGAGGTAGGTAAATTACATTAGCCCCGACTTTTTCAATAGATTCTTTGACCATTTCTCCCAGATGAATTCTAGCATTATCCATAACAACACAAGCATCTTTCCATAGCTTTGGTACTAATTCTGTGAGGATAAAAGCTTCAAATGTAATTCCGTCTACTGACCCGTAAATATTCTTTGTTGCCAGAACTTTATCTAAGAATAATGCACTAATAATAGAAATATTTTTGCCTCGCTTCTGGGGTTTTTCTCCCCTAGCTCTCGTGCCTTTTAGCGACCTAGCGTATAGTCTCAGCATTGCTAAATTCACTCCTGATTCGTCTATAAAAATTAAATTATTTGTCTTTACATCTCGAATGGTTTCCCAAAACTTCACTCTTTTTTGATGGACTTTTTCATTGTCTTTTTCAGGTGCATATAAAGTTTTTTTTGACACTATAATTCAATCTTTGGCTGATTCTTCCCATTGTGGTTTTTTTGACTTGCACTCCTGTTTCTTTATAGAGTAACTCACATAATTCTTCGAGAGTTGCATCATTATTTTTTTCCATGATTTCCACTAAAATAACCAATTGCTCACTATTAAGCTTAGGAGATGGGCTTCCTCCTTGCGGTAAAGGTCTAATATCTCCAGTTTGTTGATATTGTTTAAGCAATTTTTGAATAAAGCTTTTCGCTACTCCAAAACGCTTAGCTAGATTCCTGATAGAGAGGTTTTCTTTTTTCCACACTTCTATGATTTTTTCTCTAAAGTCTATAGAATAAGGCTTCATTTTTTAGTACATCAGTAATAGATATTACAATCTATAATGTACCTCATGAGTCAGGGAAATGCTATATATTTTTTAATTAATTTTTGAATAAAACTTTTCGATACTCCAAAGTGTTGAGCTAGTTTTCTTATAGAAATTTTCTCTTTTTTCCAAATTTCTATAATCTTATTTCTTAGGTCTATTGAGTAAGGTCTCATTTTTTAAGCGATCGCATAATATAGTTTCTCCCTTAGTGTACCTCATGGGTATGGGAAATGCTATATCTGTCATTTTAACTTAATTTGTCAAAGCTCATTCAAGACATTCCCCCAATTCCATATAATTAAGGTCAAGAGCAAACATATACAATAATTTCTAATTACTACTGTGACAGAACCCAAAAGCTACAAAGATACGGTAAACTTGCCCAAGACTGATTTTAGTATGCGTGCTAATTCGGTGAAGAAAGAACCCGAATTACAAAAATTTTGGGCGGATAATCAAATTTATGAGAAATTATCCGAAGAAAACCCCGAAGATGTATTTATCCTTCACGATGGCCCTCCCTACGCTAACGGTTCTTTACACATGGGCCATGCTTTAAACAAAACCCTCAAAGATATTATCAATAAATATAAGCTATTGCGAGGTTATAAAGTTCGCTATGTTCCTGGTTGGGACTGTCATGGACTTCCTATCGAACTCAAAGTATTGCAGAGTATGAAGTCGAAAGAGAGAGAAGGGTTAACCCCTCTCAAATTACGCCATAAAGCCCGTGATTTTGCCCTTAAAACCCAAGAAGAACAGGCAAAAGGTTTCAAACGGTTCGGGGTGTGGGGAGACTGGGAAAACCCCTATTTAACCCTAACCCCAGAATACGAAGCAGCGCAAATTGGCGTTTTTGGGGAAATGGTCTTAAAAGGGTATATTTATCGGGGACTTAAACCCGTTCATTGGAGTCCCAGTTCTCAAACAGCCTTAGCTGAGGCAGAATTAGAATATCCTGAAGGTCATACATCAAGAAGTATTTTTGCTGCCTTTCCTATCATTAATGCCTCAAAAGATGCAGCAGAAATTTTAGAACCTTTCTTAAATAATTTAGGGGTTGCTATCTGGACAACCACCCCTTGGACACTTCCCGGAAACTTAGCCGTTGCCCTTAATCCTGATCTTAATTATGCTGTGGTAGAACAGACTTCTGATGTTTGTAAATATCAGTATTTAATTGTTGCTGTTGATTTAGTTGAGAAATTATCAACGACCTTTGAAACCGAGTTGACCGTAAAAGCAACTATCCCAGGAAAAGCTTTAGAACATACTATTTATCGCCATCCTTTATACGATAGAGAGAGTGAAATTCTTATCGGCGGTGACTATGTTACCACTGAGTCAGGAACTGGTTTAGTTCATACGGCACCGGGTCATGGACAAGAAGATTATATGGTAGGACAACGGTACGGTTTAGGAGTTTTGTCTCCTGTAGATGCTAAAGGTAATTTTACCGAAGAAGCTGGACAATTTGCCGGTTTAAATGTTCTCAAAAATGCCAACGAAGTCATTATTAATGAGTTAAAAGAAAAAGGCTCATTGTTAAAAGAAGAAGCCTATCAACATAAATATCCTTATGATTGGCGTACTAAAAAACCGACAATTTTTCGAGCAACTGAACAATGGTTTGCCTCAGTAAAAGGGTTTCGAGAGGCTGCATTAACGGCGATTAAAACAGTACAATGGATTCCAGCACAAGGAGAAAATAGAATCACGTCGATGGTTAGCGATCGCTCAGATTGGTGTATTTCTCGTCAACGAAATTGGGGGGTACCGATTCCTGTTTTTTATAATAACGAAACCAATGAACCGTTACTAACAGAAGAAACTATTAAACATATTCAAACGATTTTTGCTGAAAAAGGTTCAGATGCTTGGTGGGAGATGTCTATTGAAGAGTTATTGCCAGAGAAATATAAAACAGATTCTCACAACTATCGGAAAGGAACTGATACTATGGATGTGTGGTTTGATTCTGGATCTTCTTGGGCTTCAGTAGCAAAACAACGACCAGAATTAAAGTATCCTGCTGATATTTATTTAGAAGGAAGTGATCAACATCGGGGTTGGTTTCAGTCTAGTTTGTTAACCAGTGTAGCTGTAAATGGAATTGCCCCTTATAAGACAGTATTAACTCATGGTTTCATCTTAGATGAAAAAGGATATAAGATGAGTAAATCGTTGGGAAATACTGTTGATCCTAATGTGGTCATCAATGGGGGTAAAAATCAGAAGCAAGAACCGCCTTATGGCGCAGATGTGTTAAGGTTATGGGTGTCATCAGTAGATTATTCTTCAGATGTACCTTTGGGTAAAACCATCCTGAAACAGTTATCGGATATCTATCGCAAGATTCGCAATACAGCAAGATTTTTATTGGGTAACTTACACGATTTTGATCCAAAGAGAGATGCAGTAAGCTATGAAGAATTACCCGAATTGGATCGTTATATGTTGCATCGTATCACTGAAGTTTTTACAGAAGTAACTGATGCGTTTGAAACTTATCAATTCTTCCGTTTCTTCCAAACCGTACAAAATTTCTGTGTGGTAGATTTATCTAATTTCTATCTTGATATTGCTAAAGATAGACTCTATATTTCTCATCCTGACTCGATGCGTCGTCGTAGTTGTCAAACTGTACTAGCAGTGGCCATCGAAAATTTAGCCAAAGCGATCGCTCCTGTATTATGTCACATGGCCGAAGACATTTGGCAATTTTTACCCTACGAAACCTCTGAAAAATCCGTTTTTCAAGCTGGATGGGTGAAAACATCAAAACAGTGGGGAAATGCAGAATTATCGGTTTCCTGGACAAAAATCAGGGCAATGAGAAATGAAGTCAATAACGCCCTAGAATTAGCCAGAAAAGAGAAGGAAATCGGTTCGTCTTTAGATGCTAAAGTGTTACTTTATGTCCCCGATCAAGACTTGAGACAACAATTGGAAAAATTCAATCCTACCGATAGTTTAACGGGAAATCATGTAGATGAATTACGTTATTTTGTCTTAGCATCTCAAGTGGAATTAGTTGATAGTTTAGACTCCATTAAACAAGCAGACTATCAAAGCGAGTCCGACTTAGTTTCTGTGGGTGTTATTAAAGCAGAAGGAAAGAAATGCGATCGCTGTTGGAACTATTCTACAAAAGTGGGAGAATTTAAAGATGATCCTACTATTTGTGAACGGTGTAATGCTGCTTTAGTTGGTGAGTTTTAAGGAGTTTAAAGGTGCGTTAATAGCGCACCTTATCTATAATATGAACAGAAAAAATTTTGGAGATTGACAAACTGCTTATTTTTATTTTATTCTCATTAATGATATATGTTTCATAATGAAAATGCGTTGTAAAATTTTGAATATCATATCAATTTTCATTATTAACATTACTTTTAATATTTTATTTTTATGGGCCAGGATTTATCAATCTTTACTTAATCGCTCGTTTAAGACTCTGACAAAATTCGGCAACAGCTTTTAAGCCTTCTTCGGGAGTTCCTTCTGCCAAGCGTTTAACACAAGCACTACCCACAATTACCGCATCAGATCCCCAATTTTTGACTTGTAAAGCCTGTTCAGGTTCAGAAATACCAAATCCGACCCCAATAGGCTTATCGGTAGTGCTACGAAGACTTTTGAGTAACTCTTCGACTCTAGTAGCGACTTGGGTTCTCATCCCCGTTACCCCTGTTACACTAACGAGATAAATGAAGCCTTGAGATTGATGAGCGATCGCTTTAATTCGTTCTATGGGACTGGTTGGCGCAACTAATAAGGTAACTTCGATACCCATCTCAGCAGCCGGTTTAAGCAAAGTTTGGGCTTCTTCAAGGGGTAAGTCAGGGACAACCAAACCTTGTACACCAGCAGATTTAATTTGTTTTAAAAAAACTTCGACCCCCCGATAGAAAATAGGGTTATAGTAAGTAAATAAGATGATCGGGGCTTTAATATCGGGTTGAACCTCTTTAACGGTGGTTAAGACATCTTCTAACTTCACTCCTTTACGTAAAGCACGAGTTGCTGCAGCTTGGATTACTGGTCCATCAGCCAATGGATCAGAATAAGGAACTCCTAACTCGATGATATCAGCCCCTGAAGCATCGAGAGTCCGTAACGCCTTAGCAGTGGTGTCTAAATCTGGATCACCTGCGGTAATGAAGGGAATGAGGGCGCATTGTCCGCGATCGCGTAGGGATTGAAAACACTGAGAAACCGATGTCATTATTGTTGACTCAAGCTAGATTACCATTTCTCAATTTACCCTGAGTTGGTCTTGATTGGCTGATCTTTTAATATTTATGCCAACTTCGGCTTATGATTCTTCTTTAATTTCTCGTTGTAATTTTTCGAGTTCTTCGGGGGTCATTTCTTCAAGGCGTTTTTGTAAGACTGCATCTTCGTAGTCTTTGAGTTGTTGATTGTAGGTCATATCTTTGTTTGCCACTCGAAAGAGGTAGGATAAAGTCCAACCTAAAACAATAACCACTAATAAAGCTTGACTCCAAACCCCTGCAGATAGGCCATCAAACCCAATGGCTTGAAATACGAGGTAAATAATACCTCCTGTTACAAATATTCCTAAGCTAACGATGATAACATCAATTCGTCTCATGATGGCCTATTGAGTGTTGGTATTTTTATTTTAAACCGATTTAAGAGTTAACTTGACGGCGTTTGGGACGGAAGTTTAAAAAGGGACTAAGAAGAAGAACCCCAGGAAAGAAGAAAAACATCAGAAAATACATAAAGGCACGTTCAAAAGAACTGGCCACATACCAACGACTATTAAGGTAAAAATAGACGAATCCAGGGATAACTAAGAGATAGAGAACACTTAACCCTAAATATAATACAGCAACAATCAGGGTATCTTGAGGCAGCGAAGCGATCGCGTCAATAATTGTATCCATAATGATAATGATAAGTAACGATGTAACCTTTCTGCTTTCTATGGTAGAGGTTTTCCTTAAAATAAGAAACCTTTGAGTTTTATGAGATACCCCTCGAACCAACTTGCTAACGTTGATACTCAACAATCAAAGGAACCGAGTCTAACTCATATCTTGCAGCAACCAATTTTAGAGTTGAGACAGGGTGTGGGGATTCTTGGTTTTCAAGAGCGCGAATTAAAGTTAGTAGAAGTCTTCCAACAGATTCACATTGAGTTTGAGTTTGCCATAGATAAATTATAGATAAATTTACGAATTCCTCTACACCCTATCCTTACTAATACTTTTTTACGATAGGGGGTTAGTTATTGCAAAAAGTTCGGGGTAGACAGATGAGGAAATACGCATCAATAAAGGAGATAAAGGAACGGTTGTGGTTTTGCAACGAGCAATTTAAGCTGAACTCAGAAACAAAAAATTTGTGTTAAGTTAGTCAATGGATCGACTGAACCTGTGGTGTAAGGACTCATGACTAATATCCCCCCCAACCCACCCCCAGAACCGTCTGAGGGTAGTACGCCCATATTGCAAAAATTATATAATTTCATCAAGAAACCATCGACTTTGATCGCCGGCGGAGTGTTATTATCATTGGGGGTTGCTGCTTATGGAGGGGTGAATTATTTTGTTTATAATCAATTATCTCCTTTGCTATCTCAACAGTTAAGTAAAGCATTAGAAAGAGAGGTAAGAGTTGGGGAGGTTGAAAGCTTTTCTCTTAATCGTATTCGTATTGGACAAACTTCTATTCCTACCACAGAAAATGATCCCGATAGGGTTGATCTTGATGGGTTAACGATTCAGTTTAATCCCTTACCTTTGTTAATCGGACAGCCTCTGGATCTTGATATTACTATAGACGATCCTAATCTATATGTTGAACAAAATCCGTCTGGAAAATGGCTAGGTTTTCAAGAACGTGAACAAATCGAAGATACAGAATTAAATTTGCCCGTTGATATTGATGCTGATATTCAGTTAAATAATGCTAATATTGCTCTACTTCCTAATGGATTTAAAGAACTGATAGAAGTGGATGCAGAGGGAACCGCAGGTTATACTTATCGATCTAATGAAGAACAAGAAATTAGTTATAACTTAGATGTTTCATTATTAAATAGTGCCATTGCTGTTAAAGGAGAAACAAATATAAAATCTTTTCAAACTCAGGCTGAATTGATGATATCACAATTAGCTTTACCTGAGTTAGCTGCTTTAATTCCTAATTTACCTGTAACCTTAAAAAGCGGGTTGGTTGAGAGTAATTTAAACATTAATGTCCCCTCTTTAGAAGAGATTGAAGGAACAGAGGGAAACGGAAATTTTCAACTATCCAATGTTCAAGCAGGATTAGACGCATTAAAAGTTCCTATTAAGCTTGATTTAGGACTAAATTTTAATAATAAGACCGTACAATTTAACGAAACTCGCTTGAGTTTAGGGAAGTTTGTTACTGATATTAAAGGATCATTGAATTGGCAAGATGGCTATGATATTGATGTTGATATTAACCCCTTTTTACTAAAAAATTTATCTAATATTTTAAAATTCGAGTTACCCGTTAATTTAGCAGGGGAAGTTGAAGGGAAAATAAAATTAACAGGAGAGATCAAAAATCCTGTTGTCACAGGGACGATTAATAATAGCAAACCTTTATTAATTGAGAAAACAAGAATCCAAGATTTAAAAACAGTTTTCCAAGCCAACTTAAATCAATTTAATCTCAAAGAATTGCAAGTACAACCTACCACAGGGGGAAACATTACGGCAACTGGAAAAGTCGAATTAGGTATATTAAAAGCCCTAGAAGAAAATAAAGAAATTAACTGGAAAAAAATGCCCGTCGCGTTGGGATTTGAAGCCAGAGTACCAGGAGATGAACTCGCCCAACCCTATTATCAATCTCCTCAAAATATTAGTATCGGAACCCTGACAGCACAAGGTCAAATAGGCGGAACCCTAGGAGATCCAAAAGGAAAAATAGAGTGGTCTGCCCCAGGTGTGATAAGAGTTTCAGGGGAAAATATATCAGGAAGAGGATCAATTCTTTTAGGGGGAAAAGATATCTTAATTCGGGATACGGTGTTAACCTCTGATGAAGGGAATCTTAGCGTTAGAGGATTAGGAAATCTAGAGGAAAAAGAATGGCAAACATTAATTACTGCTGATCAATTTGCCCTTGATCCCTTTGTAGAATTAGCTTGTTCTTTTACTACCTGTCCCCCCGAAGTATTAACCCAAAATATTACCCTTAGAGATGGTAATATTAATATTGCTGGAAAATTGGATGATTTTAGCTTAGAGAGTCTTCAAAGCCAAGGTAACTTAAACCTGCAAGTGGGACAAGGTGCGATCGCTCTTGAAACCGCTTTATCTCAAGGAAACATCACCGCAACGGCTGCAGTTTCTAATTTACCCGTCGATCCCTACATTCCGAACCTAACGGTCCCCGTCCAACTTAATAGAAGTAATATTAATCTGTCTGGTTCTCTAAATAATATTTTCCAACAAGGACAATTAAACATTAACCGCCTCAATGTTAATGGTAACGCCCAGTTACTGGTTGATGGCAGTCCCATCAATGCAAATATAGAAGTCGCTAACGGTATTTTAACCACCGTAGCCGATGTAGGAACCATTAATCTTAACCCCATCATCCCTAATTTACCCGTACAATCGACGTTAGTTAGTAGCGATCTCGTTCTTACTGGAAACCTCAACTCTTTGCTTTCTTCTCTAGGAAATACCCCAGATATTAGTAGTTTTCGAGCTAATGCTGAGGCAAAATTAACCGTAGAAGGAAGTCCCGTACAGGTGGTGGGAAACTTAGGCAGTGGTCAAGTTCGTGGTGTCGTCGACCTTTCTCGTCTATCTTTAGATAGGGTTGTGCCAAACTTACCTGTTAATGTGCAATTAGTGGATGGACAAGCAGTGGTTTCAAGTAATGTGCTTCCCTTGCTGTCCCCGCAACCCGATCTTAGCACTGCCCAAGCGAGGGTTAACCTGCAACTTGCAACCGCTAATGGAACCGTTAACACCCTAACCCGCTTACAAAACAATCAATGGACCAGTCAAATCACTGCATCTAACCTTAATCCTAACCTGATTCTGACCCAAATCGCGCCACAAGTCCCCCAAACCGATATTAATGACTTAAATGCTCAAATTTCTCTTTCAGGGAGTCTAGCCAGCCTTTTTGAAGAAAACGCCGTTTTACCCATCAATGCCAATAACATCACCGTCCAGGCCGACGGACAAAGCCTAAACGCTAGGGGTAACATTTTCATCACCAACCCTCTTACTAACCCCGATGCTAGGGTAAACCTTGCCGTCCAAGCAACCTCTAATCTGGGTGATTTGCCCTTAACTCAACTCATTTCTGCCTTGCCGATACGACGGGACTTTCTGCCTGAAGAATTAAACCTACAAGGAATCGGAAACTTTGACGGAACCCTGATAGGACAGAACCTAATTACTGCCCCTACTGCCCCTGGTAATATTAGACTCAGAGGTGATGTCACGGTACGGAACCTTGTCTTTAACGATCGCACCTTTGAACCCCTATTAACCGGCCAACTGAACGCAGGTCTAGGCCAAACCATTGCCATTGACTTACGGGGAAACCAAGATGTCATCGCTGCCACCTTACAACCCTGTACCCGTCAAGACTGTCCGGTTCCTTATCTTCCTGTGGCCTTTGAACTGCGTCAAGAAGCAGGAGATCAAGATCCCATTGTCGTGATCGGTCGCTTAGAAGGGAATGAATTAGTCGCCAGAATTGAACAATTTCCGCTTGATCTTTTCAAAATTTCCCCAGGGGAAGACTTTGGTATTCCTGGCTTTTTGTCTGGGGAAGTGCAAACCGAAATCGTTATTAACCCTTATACCCTAGAAGGAAGAGGAAGATTAGTTATCGATAGACCGAGTATTGGTTTTGTTGAAGCCACCCGACTGACCGCCGATGTCATCTATCAAGATAATATTGCCAGATTACAAAACGCCACTCTCAAGTTAGGACAAAGTTTATATGCTGTGCAAGGATCACTCAACTTAGAATCTGGGGATCTTGACGGCCGTTTAAACATTGATGATGGTCGCTTGCAAGACCTGTTTATTGCCCTAAAACTGTCCAGTGTGGAACGGTTACTAGACTTACTACAAATTCAACCCATCGACTATAGAAACGCTGAGGCTATTCCTCCCCAATCTGTGGGAGAAGACGCGGAAACCATTGCCGAAAAAGTTAACTTATTGGCGGTAATTGAGCAAAGAATCAAAGAATTAGCCGACGAAAGGGAAAAAGGAGGAGTGCCAACAGAATTAGATTTACGAGGAAACTTTGACTTGAATGTTGCTTTAGGGGGCACCATTTATCGACCCGATCTTAGCATTGCCTTAAGGGGTCAAAACTGGGAATGGCATCCCCAAGAACCCTATCCTGATATTGTTGAACCCTTGGGCTTAGTGATTCGAGATGAGTCAGTTATTCCCATTAATGAAGTTGCCTTGCAGGCTGATTTAACTGACAATGTTTTAACAGTAGATACGGCCGCTATTCAAATCGATAGAACTCGATTAGCATTAGAAGGTAAGTTTTCCTTACAGGAAATTGCTGCTAATTGGCAAGTTAACTATTTATCTATCGCCACTATTAATAATTTTATTGAGGTTCCTGTGGATGCAACTGGGGCTTTAAATGCCTCCGGAACCATTAGTGGTAGTCCCTTTCAGCCCCAACTCCAGGGACAATTCGCCTTTGTCGATACCACCTTTCAAGGAAGACCATTAGGGGTAACTCTTGCCGGACAATTTAGTTATGAAGGCCAACGGTTTCAACTGGCCACCACTGAAGATTCCATTGCCTCTGCTTCGATTGATATTCCGTTTCCCACTTATACGGGTAATGATAACTTTGCCGTTAACCTTAATTTAGATACAGAGGCTTTACAATTAGTCAGTGTTTTAACTGGTGAACAAGTTTTCTTAACCGGTGGGGAAGGACAAATTAACGCCCAAGCAACAGGAGAACTAGACTTATCTCAAGGGTTGTTAGTTTCTAACTTAAACGCAGGAGGAACTATTACCTTAGATGAAACGATTTTCCAAAGTCCTGCCTTACCTCAACCTTTAACTGTCAGTGGAACTGTTGTCCTCAATGATCAAGGCATTAATGTCGAACAAATACGAGGGAATTTTGCTGATAGTACCCTCAATATTGCTGGAGTTTTACCCCTATTTCAACAACAAACCAATTTAGAAAATCCCCTCACTGTTGCCATAGAAAGAGGAGAAATTAACTTAGAAGGATTATATCGTGGGTTAGTTGATGGCAGAATTGTCGTTACAGGTTCGGCTATTCAACCAGTAGTCAGCGGAGACGTACAATTAGCCAATGGTCAGATATTTATTCCCACCGAACTACAAAGTAGAGAAGAAACCGTAGCAGAAATCAATCAATGGATAATTCCTAGAACACGAAGACAAACGGCCAGTAATCAACCCGTTCCTTTCATGCCAAAATTACAAAATTTTGCAGTTAATTTAGACAATTTATTTGTTGAAGTATTACCTTTATTTCGGTTTGATTTTGGTGGTAACGTTACTGTTAATGGTTCTGTTAACGATCTTACAGCCCTTGAACCAGATGGAGTAATTATGGTGAACCGAGGGTTAGTTAATTTCTTGGATACTCGCTTTTTTATAGAACGTCGTAAAGAAAATCAAATCGTGTTTACTCCCGATCAAGGATTATTAAATCCTACCCTTGACCTAGCCATGAGAACCATTGTTTCAGAAGTTCCTGATACTAGCAAAAACTTTCGTTCAGGAGAGACAACAGAAATTCCTGATGATAGTCTCAATAAAGTGCAACGGGTTGATATTAATTTAGGTCTAAATGGACCTCTTTCTCAATTACTGCCTAACTTGGGACAAGAAGGTTATCAAGTTTGTCAAATTCAAGATCCCCTTAAACCTATTCAAACTAAAACAGCTTTATCCCAAGAAGATTTAGACAAGGTAGGAACTTGTTTACAAACTTTAGCTAATCAGGGAAGTGTTGATGAGCAACTCTTAGGTAATCCTGTGATTAACTTAACCAGTAGTCCTCCGAGAAGTCAAGGGGAGATTGTTCGTTTACTGGGTGAACAAGTTTTGGTTTTAGCAGAAGCATTACAAGGAAAAAGTACAGAACAATTGATCCAATTTGGTATTGTTCAATTAGCCCTACCGATGGTGTTTCAAACCCTTATTTATGATATAGAAACTTCTATTAGTGAGACGATAGATAGTACAGATTTTCGCGTTGTTCCTTTCTTAGAAGCTATCTATGAAGTGGAAGATCAAGGTTATGTTCGTGTTTCTTATGATTACGCTTTTAATGAATTTCGTGTTAGGTATGAGAAACGATTCTAATATCAAATGGAAATAAGACGGAGTAACCAAGATTATATCTGCTTCTAATGTTCTTTAGAAAGCACTAAAAACTTGACACGAAGATAATGCAATTGTTTTCCGATAATTTCCCTTTGGTTAATTAAATAAATACTGATTAATGTCAAACTCACACCAATCCATTGCCATGATGTAAGAACTTCATTTAAAAACAAATTACCAAAACTCAAAGCAAAAACAGGAGTCAAAAAAGTTAAAGAACTTAAACTCGTCAAATTTCCTTTAGACGCTAAATAGAAGAAAATTCCGTAAGCGATCGCACTACCAAAAACAGTAGAATATCCTAAAGACAACCAACCTTGTAAATTAATATTTGCCCACTGATTAGACTCCCAAATTCCAGACATAAAAAACAACGGAATTCCTCCTAAAATCATGTGCCAACCGGTGGCAACAACAGGATCAGCATGACGACTCACATAACGAATACAGACAGTTCCTACTGCCATAGAAAGGGAAGCTAATAACATTAGTAATTCTCCACTATTCAATAGGTCTAAAGCATTAAATGTGATAGAAATCGTTTGACTATACAATAAATCGTCAAACCACTGTTTCGGCAGTCCAATTAAACTGATCCCAAAAATACCAAAACCTAAACCAATCCAGCCCCAAAATCCAATAATTTCACTAAATAACCAACAAGATAGTAAAGCAACTATCAAGGGTTGTGAATCGATAATAACCGACCCTAAACCAGCCCCTGTCTCTGTTAACCCGGCAGCCAAAAATCCCTGAAACATCGCTCCGTCTAATAAAGCAAAAAGACTAATCCACAACCAAGCTTTAATCCCTTGTGGCTGAGGCCGTTTTAACAACCATGACACCAGTAACACGAGAATGCCCGCAGGAACTAAACGAATTCCTGCCATAAAAAATGGGGTTGTTTGGGATAAAACCCCCTTCATTGCAACCATTGCAGTTCCCCAGAGAAAAAATGGGGCAATCAGTAACAGAGAAGATTTTAAAGACCTAGAACGATTCAGGGTTAAGTTCATAGACTAAACATTGTATTAAGATTGTTAACTCTATCTTAACGAATTGTTGAGTTTTATTAAGGTTGAACCCCTTGATCTCATTAACCTTTCTTTATAACTGTGAAAAGATTTCTAACAAAATTGGGATAGTGTTGAGTTAATTGAGGATGATGGAAATAGTCGGTAAGGCAGGAAAAGTTTGGTTTCAGGATTGCCAGAAAGCAAGAATAGCCTTAAGTTAGAGTGCCTTGTTAATTAAGGCGGGTCTTCTGGGAATATTAAGCATAACCAAACCCAAATTTTGGAGATAAATTTTATGGAAATTGGTATTGCAATCGTTATAAGTTTATTGGTTGGCGCGATCGCCACTTATTTTTTAAGCGCTTCTGGGGCTAAGCGTAAGCTACAAAGCACAGAAAGTAAATTAGAACGGACACAAAACGCTTTAACACAAGCAGAAACACAACTAGAAGAATTACAAGGTGTTCCGACTCAACTTCAACAAGTCGAACAAATGTATCAAAGTAAACTCCAAGATATTGAGGAAAAAAATCTAGCTCAACAGGAAGAATTAACCGAAGCTCACCAAACAATTGCAGAATTACAATCTTTAGCCTCTCGTGTGCAAGAAGTCCAACAGATAGAAACTAAAATTGAAGAAACTGAACAGTTTTATCAAGGTAAGATTCAAGAAATTGAGCAAAATTATCAAGCTAAAATTCAAGAATTAGAAGACAAGATTGCTAATTCTCAGAATTTAGAAGAAACACAACAACAAATTCAACAAATAGAACAAGCGTATCAAACGCAAATCCAAGAATTACAACAAAGTCATCAACAAGCGATCGCTGATTTAGAAAACACTCATCAACATCAGCAACAAGAAATAGAACAAGCTCATCAAACTCAAATTCAAGAGATTGAATCTGCTTATCAAGCTCAAATTATAGAACTGCAACAATCTCATGAAGAAGAGATCCAAGTCTTACAACAACAGGTAGTTGTACCAACATCTTCTGAGATCACAACTGATGAAACAGTTACCGCAGAAGTTGAGGAATTAAATGGCGTTGCCATAGGAGTAGCTGCTTTTGACGAATTCCCTAATAAAGAAGAATTTAATATAGAAGAAGAACAAACTCAACAATTATTCTCTGAAGAAGAAGTAATTGACAATAAATTGGACGTTGATGAATTTTCTTCAGATACAGAAGATACTATAGGAGAACTAAGTCAGTTTGAAGATGATACTGACAACTTCTTAAACGAATTAAATGAAGACAACAACGATGATTCGACAGAAGAACTAAGTCAGTTTGAAGATGATACTGATAACTTCTTAAACGAATTAAATGAAGACAACAACGATGATTCGGCAGAAGAACTAAGTCAGTTTGAAGATGATACTGATAACTTCTTAAACGAATTAAATGAAGACAGTAACGATGATTCGGCAGAAGAACTAAGTCAGTTTGAAGATGATACTGATAACTTCTTAAACGAATTAAATGAAGACAACAACGATGATTCGACAGAAGAACTAAGTCAGTTTGAAGATGATACTGATAACTTCTTAAACGAATTAAATGAAGACAACAACGATGATTCGACAGAAGAACTAAGTCAGTTTGAAGATGATACTGATAACTTCTTAAACGAATTAAATGAAGACAACAACGATGATTCAACAGAAGAACTAAGTCAGTTTGAAGATGATACTGATAACTTCTTAAACGAATTAAATGAAGACAACAACGATGATTCGACAGAAGAATTAAGTCAGTTTGAAAATGATACTGATAACTTCTTAAACGAATTAAATGAAGACAACACCGATGATTCGACAGAAGAATTAAGTCCTTTTAAGGAAACTGTTGCTAACGATACTAATCACCATGCAAATGTAGAATTATCATCTACTTTTCTGGAAGAAAATACTGCAAATTCTATCTTCGATGATAATAACGATGAAGAAACTGAAGTATTAAATAATTTGTTCGTAGAAGAAACAAACAATGGCGATCAAGACTTTTTAGAAATGATGCCAACCTCCGAAGAACAATCCTATCCTTCAGACGAAACCATTGCTAGTAACGATAGTGATCCCTTAGCAGATATTTTCGAGTCCGATAGGGAAAATGAGCAATCTGATCCCGATGATCCATTCGCTGAACTTTTAGGGGATGGAACCGAAACCCCTGATGACGAATTTTTAAACTTATTACAAGCTGATGAAAATGTCACAAGTGAATCCTCTGACTTATTTGACCAAGAAAAAGACACCGAATGGAACAATATGTTTGAGGATACTAGCGTAGAAAATGGCAATGGAGACAATCCTTTTCTAATTGAAGAAATGATGGAAGTATCTAAAACGCAGACTTCTCCTTAAAATATTTGCCCATAAAATTCTGTGGATGGAGGCTTAGTTAAATCAAGCCTCCATTTTTTTGACTCGAAAAGATAAAATTTCTACAGAAATACCTTGGCAAATTTGCCAATTAACGTTAATATTAACCAGCCCTGATTCGAGTAAGGAATTTTTAAACCTGGGAACTTGGTACTTGGTTAACCCCAATCCGTCTAACCTGCTATGCTCTGAACCATAGGCAAACGATCAATCCTCTTGAAAACCTCAGGGTCTAGGATAGAGAAAATCATTATTGGTTGTCAATCAATGTCCTCATCTCCTGATATCATGACTGCTGTGTCAATTAAACAACAGCCTCCCTCTAAAATGCACGGGACTATAGGTCAAACATCAACCGAGTCTACACCAGTATTCGCTTTAAAAGAACTGGTCGCTAGTTTGTACCGAGAACAAAATAAAGTTCAAAACTTATTGAGTTCTCTGGGGTTTGCTCTACGAAGTTTTAATAATCTCAATCAATTTTTAGAATTGACCCCGTTGATGGCAGCAAGAGTCACCGATGCTGACGGCAGTGCCTTGATGTTATCAAAACATCAAAACGATGTTTCCTTGGAACAATTGCATTGTCAAGATCATCAAATGGCTCAAGAAATTCGAGGAGTCATCAACAGTATTATTGATCAAACCAATAATCAACAAGCCACACCAGAATTATCCCTCTGTTTAGATGAGAAAATTCGTCAAGCATTAGGAAAGAAAATTCGTCTTTATAGTACCCCGATTTTAGTTAAAAACGTCGAAAGAGGGCGAATTTATGTATTTAGCAATGATCCTGAATATGTATGGACTCAAACTAGACGAAAATTGCTGCAATTAGTCGCTGATCAAACCTCAGTAGCCATCGCTAACAACGAATTGACAGTTGAATTACGTTCAAAAGAAAGACAAGATCGAGAACTAGAAATTGCTTCAGAAATTCAGCTACGGTTATTACCCCGTCAATGTCCTGTCATTGACGGCATAGAATTGGCCGCCCGTTGTCAAACGGCTAACCGAGTGGGAGGAGATTATTACGATTTTATTCCCACTAACTATGATCAATTACGTCAAGATCAAGAAATTAAACGAGGAGACCCAGCCACTTCCGTTCCTTGGAGTATTGTTATCGGAGATGTCATGGGAAAAGGCGTCCCTGCTGGCTTAATTATGACTATGACCAGAGGAATGTTACGAGCAGAAGTGTTAAACCGTCATTCCCCTGCTCGCATCCTACAACATCTCAATCGCGTTATGTACGCTGATTTAGATAATTCTCACCGATTTGTTACCTTATTTTATTCTGAATACGATCCCCAAAGCAAAATGCTGTCCTATAGTAATGCAGCACATAATCCTCCTTTACTATGGCAAACAGCAACCCAAACCATTGAAAAACTCGATACTGATGGGATGTTAATCGGATTAGATCCCAATTCTCAATACGAAGACGGGCAAACCAAACTTGCTGAAGGAGATACCATCCTATACTATACTGATGGCTTCACCGATGCCATGAATCAGAAAGGTCAACGCTTTGATGAAGAAAATCTTATCAAAGTCTTTAAAGAGGGATGTCAACGCTATGATAGTCCTCAAGACATTCTTGATTACCTGTTTCAGCAAATTAAAGCATTTATTGGCTCAGAACATAATAACAGTGATGATATGACTTTAATTGTGATACGGGTAAAATCAACTTAATGAGAGACTAGAAAATCTAAAAAAACCGCCAGTCTGGGTGTCTTAAACGATTAAATATCTAAGGCTGTTTTATGCTCTTGTTTGAACCTACAATTCACTTTAATTGGCTCCATTTCTCTTTGGGATCAGATCCTTTATCATTATTTCATAATTCCTGGATCGAGTTTAGTCACTTGTTTGCCCAAAAAATAGAAGATCCACAGATAATCGAAAAAATGCAGAAATCTTGGAGGAATTTTATTGAGTCTGGTCAAGTTTGGGCTTTAGGCATTGGTTTTGTTTTGGGATATATCTTCCGAACATTTACTTCTTAATAGACATTAAAGTTAAGTTTATTCTTATTGTTGACAAGGGTTAACCGTGACACAAAAAAAAACTTGGAGCGATCGCTTTGAAGGTAGTTTACACCCTGCGATTGTTGAATTCAATGCTAGTATTACCTTCGATATTGAACTGATTGAATATGATTTAACGGGATCAATTGCCCATGCTAAAATGTTGGCTAAAACAGGCATTATTAGCGAATCAGAAGCACAAACATTAGTCAAGGGGTTAGAACAAATTCGCCAAGAGCATCGAGATGGCAATTTTAACCCAGACATTGATCAAGAAGATGTTCACTTTGCCGTAGAAAGACGTTTAACGGAATTAGTCGGCGATGTGGGTAAAAAACTGCACACGGCGCGATCGCGAAACGATCAAGTAGGAACTGATATCCGTCTCTATCTTAGAGATCAAATTCAACAAATACGCAGCCAAATTAAAGCATTTCAACAAGTATTATTAAACCATGCTCAAGGCAATGTTGAAACGCTGATTCCTGGTTATACCCATCTACAACGGGCGCAACCCATTAGTCTTGCTCACCATCTTTTAGCTTACTTCCAAATGGCCCAGCGAGACTGGGAACGCTTAGGAGAAATCTATACCAGAACCAATGTTTCTCCTTTAGGCTGTGGGGCTTTAGCTGGTACTACCTTTCCTATTGATCGCCATTATAGTGCAGAATTATTAGGCTTCAGCGATGTTTATGGTAATAGTCTAGACGGAGTGAGCGATCGCGACTTTGCTATCGAATTTCTCAATGCAGCCAGTTTAATTATGGTGCATCTCAGTCGTTTGAGCGAAGAGATGATTCTCTGGGCTTCTCAAGAGTTCGGTTTTATCAGTTTAACCGATAGTTGTGCCACTGGATCGAGTATTATGCCCCAAAAGAAAAATCCTGACGTCCCTGAGTTAGTTAGAGGGAAAGCAGGGCGTGTTTTTGGACATTTACAGGGGATGTTAGTGCTGATGAAAGGATTACCCCTAGCTTATAATAAAGACCTCCAGGAAGACAAAGAAGCTATCTTTGACGGGGTGAAAACTGTTAAAGGATCTTTAGAAGCGATGACGGTGTTATTAGGAGAAGGGATCACGTTTCGCAAAGAAAGATTAAGTGAAGCAGTGGCCGAAGACTTTTCTAATGCGACGGATGTGGCTGATTATTTAGCAGCAAAAGGAGTTCCTTTCCGCGAGGCTTACAATTTAGTAGGAAAAGTAGTAAAAACCAGCTTAGCGTCAGGAAAATTGTTAAAAGATTTAACCTTAGAAGAATGGCACGCTTTACATCCTAACTTTGAAGCAGATATCTATGAGGCGATCACCCCTAAACAAGTGGTAGCAGCTCGTAATAGTTACGGTGGTACAGGGTTTGAACAGATTCATCAAGCCATTGAAAGGGCAAAAAAACAGCTTGAGTTATCTTAGATATGGTTAGAGTGATGAGTAGTGTGCTTGTTATCTTACAATTAATACTTGATAGATTATCATTGCCAAAGTATGTATGGTCGAACTAACATCCGCAGCCATTAAAGAAATCAAACGAATGCAAAATAGTCGTCAAAAACCTAATAGTTACTTTCGTTTAGGGGTTAAACCAGGGGGGTGTGGCGGACTATATTATACATTTGATTTATCTGAAAATAAAGAAAGTAGCGATCACCTTCACACCATAGAAGACATTTCCCTACTGATCGATGAACAAAGTTTAAACTATTTATCAGACTTACGGTTAGACTATGCAGAAGACTTAATGGGAGGAGGCTTTCGCTTTCATAACCCCTTAATTACTACCTCCTGTCGTTGTGGTTTATCCTTTACCATTAAGGAAACTTAAAGCCTGTGGTTAATCATGTTGACACAGCATAGTATATATTGGTATGATGAGAATTTGTCAGCGATTTTATAGAATCGAAAAGCTCTGACAGTCTTGTTATACGTGAAATTATGCCAACCATCCAACAATTAATTCGGAGCGAACGCTCCAAAGCCAAAAAGAAAACAAAATCTCCTGCCCTCAAGCAGTGTCCCCAACGTCGCGGTGTATGCACGAGAGTATATACTACTACCCCGAAAAAACCCAACTCAGCTTTAAGAAAAGTAGCCAGGGTTCGTTTAACTTCAGGATTTGAAGTAACTGCTTACATCCCTGGAATTGGTCATAACTTGCAAGAACACTCTGTGGTATTAATTCGCGGAGGAAGGGTAAAAGATTTACCTGGAGTGCGTTATCATATCATTCGGGGAACCCTAGATGCTCAAGGGGTAAAAGATCGCAAACAAGGCCGTTCTAAATACGGAACCAAAAAACCAAAAGAGTAAGATCAATACTTGAAATAAGCAATATTTAGGGATTATTCTGAACCTTGAAAATTACAAACAGCCCGAATGTGGTGGTTTGATAAACAAAATAGTAAAGTCTGTAATGTCAACTTAGTACAAAGGAAACAGTCACTATGTCTCGCCGAGGAAACATCAAAAGAAAACCCGTTCCCCCCGACCCCATTTATAATAGTTGTTTATTGAATATGACCATTCGCCGGGTCATGAAAAGCGGAAAAAAATCCGTAGCTGCTGGCATTGTTTATGATGCAATGACCATGATCAAAGAACGCACAGGGGAAGAACCCCTAGAAGTGTTTGAAAGAGCGATGAAAAACTTGACCCCCTTAGTCGAGGTCAAAGCCAGGAGGGTCGGTGGAGCCACTTATCAAGTTCCGATGGAAGTCCGTCCTGCCAGAGGTACAACCTTAGCCCTACGCTGGTTAATCCGTTATTCTCGCATCAGAGGCGGACGCAGCATGGCTAGTAAGCTTGCCAACGAAATCATGGACGCAGCTAACGAAACAGGAGCAGCCATGAAGAAACGGGATGAAACCCATCGTATGGCAGACGCAAACAAAGCCTTCGCTCACTACCGTTACTAAAATAAGACGGTTATCTGAATCAATACTTAAAGGTAACTTCCTAGGTTTCTAGGGATTTAGGCTCAATTGTTGCAAAGAAAAGTATAGAATTGTAAATAGTGTAAACTTATAAACGGCCTTAAGGCAGAAAAACAGCCAGGCAAAGCATAAGGAGGTAGCTGTGGCACGGAATATCCCCCTAGAGAGGGTGCGAAATATTGGCATTGCTGCCCACATTGATGCGGGCAAAACAACGACCACAGAACGCATTCTCTTCTACACAGGAATCGCATACAAACTCGGTGAAGTCCACGAAGGGACAGCAACCATGGATTGGATGGCCCAAGAACAAGAACGGGGCATCACCATTACAGCAGCAGCCATTAGTACCAGTTGGCTTGATCAGCGAATCAACATTATTGATACTCCTGGTCACGTAGACTTCACTATCGAAGTTGAACGCTCGATGCGAGTATTAGATGGTGTAATCGCCGTATTTTGTTCCGTGGGTGGAGTGCAACCACAGTCAGAGACGGTATGGCGACAAGCCAACCGTTATCAAGTACCTCGTATTGCCTTTGTCAATAAAATGGATCGCACTGGGGCTAACTTCTTCAAGGTGTATCAACAAATCCGCGATCGCCTTAAAGCCAATGCCGTCCCCATTCAAATCCCCATTGGCACAGAAAGCGAATTTCGTGGCATTGTGGATTTAGTGAGGATGCGGGCGAAAATCTATCAAGATGACTTAGGAAAAAACATCGAAGATACAGAAATCCCAGATGAATACCTAGAACAGGCAAAAGAATACCGTGCCAAACTTATCGAAGCGATCGCAGAAATCGATGAAACCCTCTTAGAAAAGTACCTAGAAGGGGAAGAAATTACCGAAGCAGAGATTAAACAGGGACTCCGAAAAGGAACCTTAGATAAGACTATTATCCCCATGTTGTGCGGTTCTGCATTTAAAAACAAAGGAGTCCAACTATTGTTAGATGCGGTAGTGGACTACTTACCTTCCCCTCTTGATGTTCCTCCGATCACAGGGTTACTAAAAGATGGGTCAGAAGATACCCGAAAAGCAGACGATGAAGAGCCTTTCTCTGCTTTGGCCTTTAAGATTGCCTCAGATCCCTATGGCCGTTTAACCTTTATGCGAGTCTATTCTGGTGTCTTGGAAAAAGGTAATTATGTTTATAATGCCACCCAAGAGCAAAAAGAGCGAATTTCTCGCTTAATTGTTCTTAAATCGAATGATCGCATCGAAGTAGACGAACTAAGAGCAGGAGACTTAGGGGCTGCCATTGGTCTAAGAAATACCATTACAGGAGATACCTTATGTGATGAAAAACATCCCATTCTCCTAGAATCCTTGTATATTCCAGAACCAGTGATCTCCGTGGCCGTTGAACCCAAAACCAAGCAAGACATGGAAAAACTCTCCAAAGCCTTGCAAGCCTTATCAGACGAAGATCCCACCTTCAAAGTAAGTGTTGATCCCGAAACCAACCAAACTGTCATCGCAGGAATGGGGGAACTTCACTTAGAAATTTTAGTGGATCGGATGTTGCGAGAATATAAAGTCGAAGCCACCGTCGGTCAACCCCAAGTGGCTTATCGAGAAAGCATTCGCAAAGCCAGCGAAGCGGAAGGCAAATATATTCGTCAAAGTGGCGGAAAAGGTCAATATGGTCACGTGGTCATTGAACTAGAACCCGCTGAAGCAGGAAGCGGTTTTGAATTCATCTCCAAAATTGTCGGGGGAACGATTCCTAAAGAATTTATTTCTCCGGCCGAGCAAGGGATGAAAGAAGCCTGTAATTCAGGGATTATTGCAGGTTATCCCCTCATTGATGTTAAAGTCACCCTAGTAGATGGTTCTTTCCATGACGTTGACTCTTCTGAAATGGCCTTTAAAATTGCAGGCTCAATGGCCATTCGCAACGCGGTCAAAAAAGCCTCACCCGTTCTCCTCGAACCCATGATGAAAGTTGAAGTAGAAGTCCCAGAAGATTTCTTAGGAGATGTGATCGGGGATCTCAACGCTCGTCGAGGGAATATCGAGGGGATGAACACCGACGACGGACTTGCCAAGATTTCTGCTGACGTTCCGCTAGCAGAAATGTTTGGTTACGCGACCGATATCCGGTCAAAAACCCAAGGACGAGGGATTTTCTCGATGGAATTTAGCCATTATGCAGAAGTCCCCCGTAATGTCGCAGAAGCGATAGTCCTGAAAAACACAGGGAACGCCTACACCTACGACAGTGAATGAATATGAGAAATCAGTGCATAGTCACCCATTGATAGTGGATAATAGACTATTGGTAACTGATGACGCACAAAACATCACTGCTTAGAATAAAGAAGACAAAAAAAGGAACAATTAATTCATGGCACGCGCAAAATTTGAACGGACTAAACCTCACGTTAACATCGGTACTATCGGTCACGTTGACCATGGTAAAACAACCTTAACTGCTGCTATTACCATGACTTTAGCAGCAGCCGGTAGTGCAAAAGCTCGTAACTACGAAGACATTGATGCTGCCCCCGAAGAAAAAGCACGGGGTATCACCATCAATACCGCTCACGTTGAATACGAAACTCCTAACCGTCACTATGCTCACGTGGACTGTCCTGGCCACGCTGACTATGTGAAAAACATGATCACAGGAGCAGCCCAAATGGACGGCGGTATCTTAGTGGTATCTGCTGCTGATGGCCCTATGCCTCAAACCCGTGAGCATATTCTCTTAGCCAAACAGGTTGGGGTTCCTAGTCTGGTGGTTTTCCTAAATAAAGAAGACCAAGTTGATGACGAAGAACTCTTAGAACTGGTTGAACTCGAAGTACGGGAACTCCTCAGTGAGTACGATTTTCCTGGGGATGATATTCCCATCGTGACCGGATCTGCTTTAATGGCTGTAGAAGCGCTTAAAGAAAATCCCAAACTTGCCCCAGGGGAAAACCCATGGACTGACAAAATCCTCAAACTCATGGAAGAAGTGGATGGTAATATCCCTGAACCTGAACGGGAAGTCGATAAGCCTTTCTTGATGGCAGTGGAAGACGTATTCTCCATCTCTGGTCGAGGTACAGTTGCTACCGGACGGATTGAACGGGGTAAAGTAAAAGTTGGCGAAACCATCGAGATTGTAGGTATCCGAGACACTCGCAGTACCACAGTCACCGGGGTAGAAATGTTCCAGAAAACCCTTGACGAAGGTATGGCAGGGGATAACGTGGGGATACTCTTACGGGGTATCAAAAAAGAAGATATTGAACGGGGTATGGTTATTGCTAAGCCCGGATCTATCACCCCTCATACTCAGTTTGAAGGAGAAGTTTACGTTCTCACCAAAGAAGAAGGTGGTCGTCATACTCCTTTCTTTAAGAACTATCGTCCTCAGTTCTATGTAAGAACTACCGACGTAACCGGAACCATCCAAGACTACACTGCTGATGATGGTAGCGCAGTGGAAATGGTCATGCCTGGCGATCGCATTAAAATGACAGTGGAGTTAATCAATCCTATTGCCATTGAACAAGGAATGCGTTTTGCTATCCGTGAAGGTGGCCGTACTATCGGTGCCGGTGTTGTTTCTAAAATTCTTAAGTAGGACAACCAAACAATGAATAAGTGACCAGTTAAGCCAAATTTAACTGGTCACTTAATTTTCCCAACCCATGACGTAAATTTCTGAACCTTGACAATTAAACATTATGGCAACTCTAGCACAACAAAAAATCCGCATCCGTTTAAAAGCATTTGATCGTCGTTTATTAGACACTTCCTGTGAAAAAATTGTCGATACAGCTAACCGTACCGACGCAACGGCTATCGGTCCCATTCCTTTACCGACAAAAAGACGTATTTACTGTGTACTGCGATCGCCCCACGTTGATAAAGACTCACGGGAACACTTTGAAACCAGAACTCATAGACGCATTATTGATATTTATCAACCGTCTTCTAAAACCATTGATGCTTTGATGAAATTAGATTTACCTGCTGGTGTGGAAATCGAAGTGAAACTTTAATTTGTATAAACTACGTCTAATCGCTACGCCTACTTCAGCGTAGCGATTAGACGTAGACTATCCAAACGGACTTTGTACTCTACTAAGTCTTGTCGTGTAGAATATGAGTAATAAAAGTTGACCTTCATCATGTCATCTATTTAGGGTTTGCTGAAAAAGTTTCTCCAAAATTTATGCGGCCAAAAGCCGATAATTTCCCTGCCAATTAATAATTTTTCTTTCTATAAATTTGCTATAAATATAATTTTCATTAATATAATTGTGGTTGAATAGTTCATCAGTTTTAATATTAATGAATAACCACAAATAAAGCGACAAAAACTGCCGAAGCAGTCTGGAAAGATTGACAACTAGAAAGGTAATGGCAATAGAAGTTTCTGAGGTTTCAGGGAGTTTAGTCATGACGAGATTCAAGCTAAACGAAGATTTAGCTTGTCCAAATTTTCCCTCAATAGCATTTCGGAAACTTTCGTCTGAGCGAGCTTGTTTCTTCTCTTCTTCACTGACATTTTTCGGAGGTCTTCCTAACTTCGGACCACTAATTCTTATTCCTCTCTCTTTACACCAATTTCTATTTTCTCTAGTTCTATAAATTTTATCAACATGAACAGATTCGGGATAATAGCCAAACATTTCTCTATACTTTTCTACTTGTTCTTTTAAATGACAAGATTCATTTAAGTTTTCCCAACTTATTCGGTCTAAAAATACATAATTATCCACACAGCTAACCGAGAGCTTAGCTCCAAACTCTATTGGTTTTCCTGCTTTTCCTCTGACTATAGGACGAATATGGGGTTGAGTTAAACTTACAATTCTTTGGGGAACACTCTGGGTTTTATTCTCCCACATTACTCGTTGTTGTTTATAAACTTTTTTGATAGTTTCTAGAAGATTTTGCTGTCTTTTACTCAGATTTTTGAGGGAAGCCCCAGCTTGATTCAAGTCTTCTATATGTCCTAGATTGTTCTTAACGTATTTCAACTGTTTTTCTATAGCTTTTCTCCTTTCTTGATAAGAAACTTTTCCTTTTTTAGCTACCTTTAAATATTCTTTTCTGGCAATGTGTCTAGAAATTCTCGGTTTTTTCCTCAGTTTTCCTCTTAAAGCTTTATAAAGATTGTCTATTATTCTTTCTGTCTCAATTCTAGCTTGATTTAATATTCCTAAATCTGTCGGATATTTTATATCGGCCGGCGCACAAGTTTCATCTAGTATTAGTTTACCTCGATTTTTTAGTTTTTTTCCTTTTTCTTGGGGTAAATCCTTTTTTTTTATTTCTTTATCAAGCTTTTCTTTCTCTTTTTTCACTATTTCTTTATTTATTTTATTCACCAAATCTACATCAATCCTTTTCCTAAAATGAACTAGCATTGAAGCTTCCACTGGTGGCTCTTGTTGATAACAATTTAAACCTATAAAGTATTGTAGATAAGGATTTTCTCTAATCTGTTCTATTGTTTCTCTATCACTTGTTCCTAACTTTTCCTTAATAATTAATATCCCTAATGCCATTCTAAATGGTTTAGCTGGCGCACCTTTTTCTGCTGAAAAAAGTTTAGCATATTCTTCTTCAAAATCATCCCAAGGTATTAGTTCTGCCATGATTACCCAACGATTACTTGGGGATAATTTTCCCTCGAAGGGCAATTCAAAATTTTCTGGGGCGGGTGAAGGCTGCTCCTCTTTTCGATACATTTGTTCTTGACTAACAACTGCAAGGTATCCCTACCAATTTTAGCGGTTTTTAGCTGCACTAGCTGATCTTTTTTTGTCATCGAATATGAGTGTAACCTTTTGATAACAAGGGTTACACTCATATTCAGCAAACCCTATTTAATGCTGGTTCTAGCCCAAGTTGAATCAAACCTTTTCTCACCCTTTTTTAGATAAAAAAACACAAAAAATCTGCCTAATTAATTTTAGCGAATCAGACAGATAATTTATGATTGTGTATGACTAATTGACAGCAAAATTTCACTATTTATGACGGGAATAATCATCCTGGAAGCGAATAATATCATCTTCCCCTAAATATTCACCGTTTTGCACTTCAATAAGGATAAGTTTAATCACGCCTGGATTTTCCAGACGGTGAGAGGTACACTGAGGGACATAAGTGGATTGATTCGCTCCTAAAATCTCTTGTTTATCCCCACAAGTTACCTTAGCGGTTCCAGAAACAACGATCCAGTGTTCGCTGCGGTGGTGGTGCATTTGTAGGCTAAGACGATGACCAGGATTAACTTCAATCCGTTTGATCTTATAACCAGGCCCTTCTTCTAGGGTGGTAAAGGAACCCCAAGGACGCATTTCCGTTGCTGCAACGCCTGTATGAGCAACAGAAAAAGGTATAGAAGTAACTTCACTTTTTTTATTTTCTTTAGCTTGAACCATAATATTATTCCTCTAACTATACAAAAGCTAAATTTAAAAAGACTAAACCAACTGTGCAACACGATAACACAGATTATTGAAAATGGCTGTGATCTGAAGACATTTAGATTACCTTAAAAACTTAAAGAAATATTACAACAAAAATCCGGCAATACAAGCGGTCATAAAACAAGCAAGTGAGCCAGCTATCATGGTTCTTAGACCTAATTTAGCCAAGTCTTGTTGACGGTTAGGGGCGATCGCACTCATTCCTCCGATTTGAATTCCAATGGTTCCTAAGTTAGAAAACCCACACAAGGCGTAGGTTGCAATGATTTGACTACGGGGGGAAATAGTTTGATTGTCAATTAATGTTTTGAGATCAAGATAAGCAATAAATTCATTTAAGATTGTTTTTTTACCTAATAAAATCCCTACTTGTAAGCAATCTTCCCAAGGAACTCCCATTAACCAAGCCACGGGAGCAAGTACATAAGAAAAAATCAATTCTAGGGATAGGTTAGATAGTCCTAACAGTTGCCCAATAGCTCCTAAAATACCATTTACCAAGGCAACTAATGCCAAAATAGCGATTAACATAGCTCCTATATTTAATGCTAATTTTAGCCCTTCTAACGCTCCGTTTGTTGCTGCGTCAATGGCGTTTACATAAGGGCTTTCTATATGAAGATTTACCTTTGTTTTGCATTCAGATTTATCAGTTTCTGGATACATAATTTTGGAGATAGCTAAGGCAGCCGGCGCAGACATGACTGAGGCAGAAATTAAATGAATTGGAGAAATTCCCATAGCAATATAAGCAGCCATTACACCCCCGGCAATGGTAGCAAATCCGCCGGTCATAATAGTGTGTAATTCTGACAAAGTGAGGGATTCTATATAAGGTTTAATTATTAAAGGGGCTTCAGTACAACCTACAAAAATATTAGAGGCACAACTTAAGGTTTCGGGTCCTGATGTTTTCATCGTACGCATCATGATACGACTTATAAAAGTAACCACATGGGGTAAAATTTTGTAATGGTAAAGGATTGCTATAAATGAAGCAAAAAAGATAATAGTTGGTAAGACTTTAAAAGCAAGAAAATGCTCTTCAAAAGAGTCTCCAAAAACAAACTTTGCTCCTACATCTGAGTAATCTAAAAATGTTTTTACCAGATTTCCTAACCACTCAAAAATAGCTAAACCGATAGAAGTTTTTAAAATAAAAAATGCAAGAATAAATTGCAAGCCAAATCCCCAAGTAACTGTACTCCAGCGTATAGCTAAACGTTCATAAGAAATCAGATAAGCGAATCCAATAAAAACAATTAAGCCCAATAAAGAAATGAAATGACCCATAGTTTTTTGTAAAAATATAATTTTACTTAATTATTAAAAAACATATTCAAATAAACCTCGATTATTTTTACATAAATAGGTAATTTTTTCAACAGCATCTAAATTAATTACTCCATAGATATGAGGAAATTTCTCAGTATTATTAATGTTATGGTGCATATTGGGATTAGGATGGACAGGAGATTCCCATTTTAGTTCAGATAATAATTTATCTGGATTTATTTTTAGTACAATCAATTGGTCGTGGTTTGAATAAAATGTATTAGCAATAATGATAATTTGGGATTGAGTTGAGCAGTGAATAAATCCTTCTTTTTTCAGAGAATCGCACTGATATTCATGATTTAATTTGTATTTATCCCAAGCTTCAATAGTTGTGATGTGAAAGATCATTATATTTTTAAATCCTTAATGACTAACTATTAATTATTGGTTGATAAAGATGCTTGATATCTTACTTCTTGATGAGGAATTCCGATGGGTATTCCTACTCTTTCAAAGGCTTCTTTTATCCTTAGTCTATACTCTCTTCCTACAGCCCATTGTTGCATAGCTTGGGTTTTAATCCATACTTGAATTAAAATACCATGATGGGAAATATTATCAACCCCTAAAATAGCAGCAGGTTCAATAATTTTATCTTTCCAAGTTAGATCATGTTGCATTTTTTCACTGACTTCACTAATAACACTTAATGCTTTTCTTACATCAGCATCATAAGCAATTTCTATTTTAAATTCCACCCGTGACCAATCTTTTGTTAAGTTTTCGACAATAGAAATTTTGCTATTAGGAATGGTAACTAAACGTCCCTCTGCCCCTCTAATTTGTGTAATATAAATATTCATATTTTCCACCAAACCACCGATAGTTCCCACCTGAATAACATCACCAATCGCATAACGATCTGTCCATAAAATCAAAATACCATTTAACATATCTTCTACTACATTTCTAGATAAAAATGCAAACACAAAAGCCACGCCACCAACACTGGCTAATACGGTTAAATCAATACCTAATAATATAACTGTAACAGTTATACCAATGGCAATAAATAGAAAAGTTGTGCCACTTTTTAAAGCATTAGAATAGGTACTAACCCTTAAAGTATAACGATTAGAATTAGGGTTAACTATCTGCGCATTTTTAGCCCATCTATTGAGATAATAGTCAATTAATAAGTTACTAAGTTTATTGGCAATACCAACAGACATCCAAACTAATGGAATAGTCAAAGATTGACCCAAAAAGAAGTAACTATAACGACGAGTTTCTGGAAAAATTAACACAATTAAACCGCCTGCGAGTAAAATTAAAAATATTTGTACCCAAAATAATAATCCTAAAAGTAATTGAGCAATATTTTGTTGTCGTTTGATAGTTCCTTGCTGTTTGAGGTATAAATGGGAAAAATTCTGACTTATATTCTGAACAGTATGATTGACAACTTTTTTAGCTCTAAAAATCACTTTTTCAGGATTATTGATAGCCTTTTTAACAAGAGATAATATCCTGGGTTTATTTTCTTTTGCTCTGGATTCAGTGTCTTGGTTATCGGGAGGATTTGTTTCTACATTATCCGATAGGGAAACTTCTTCAGTTGTTAATCCTTCTGCATCGACGGCTAAAGATTTTTCTAACTCTTGTAATTGACGACTAAGACGACGATTCCAAATTTTAATGATGTATCTAATAACCCACAAGATAATAATTGGAATAGAGAGCAAAATAATCATTAAAACGGCCATTAATAACCTAGCAAACGGATAATATTGATCAATTTCGTAAGCCCAAAGTGCTTCATTTAGACTTTCAACAATTAAAAACTGCCATTCTTTAGCAATATCTTCAATGGATTTTCCGTAATAAAGACTATCAGCTTGGTTAACCGTAACAATAGTTTGTCCTGATAACCCTAAGTCAAGTTGCTCTGGTACATAAATAACGGTTTGATTATTTCTAATACCAATTTCAATTTTTGGTGTAACAGGATGTGTAGATAAATTATCTCTGTCAAAAAATAAATCTTTCCAGTTCCCAATATCGCTAATTGTTGCGTTAACTTGATCTTTTTGTAACTTTGATTCTGCTTTACGCACTCGCTCATAAATTGAATCATAAATTCTTTGAACTTCTTTTGCTCTTTCTTCTACAACAAATGCAGCATTATTAGGCTCTTCAAGAGTGGTGGGATTCACTGCCACTTTAAACAATTTATCTAAACCACCCAACAAATGAACATTACTGCACCACAATCTTCCGCAAGGTTCTGCTTTGTTGGGGTTCCACCAAGGTGTCTGGGTTTTTATCTGTGTATCCCCCGATGAAGTCGTCCAGGGAATCTGTCCTACTGCTATAGGAGTCCATGTAATTGTTAACATAAGAGTAGTAAATCCTAGAATGACAGCTTGTAGCACTCTCGATTTAAGGATAGTTGACCAACCTGAAAAAATATAGGTAATCATAGAAAAAAACAATTAGTTATAATAGACAAGATTGAATCTTAACAGTCAGATTAGATTATAAACTTTCAGGTTTAGTTTAACGATTAATTGCAAATTCCTAGCAACATTCTATTGTTGTTTAGGAATTTGTTATGATATCATGACAAATAAGGAAATATAGGTCAAAAAAGTAGTAAATTTGTTTTAATCAATTATTATAATTAATCTCTTTAACCTTTTTAATTGTTCTTGCTAATTGGATTCTTATTATTGTAGTGATTAAGCTTTATTGGCTTTCTGAAATTAATTTGCGGGATCGTCCCGTTGTTGGGGAAAAAGCATGGATTTTAAGCCAACTGAAACAAAATGGCTATAATGTTTTTCCTGGTTTTGTAATTAGTTCAAGTGTATTTCGAGAATTTCTGGATAATTTGAATAACGTGAATTCATTATTAGCAGATTTTCCTGGCTCATCCCTTCATTTGGATGTCGATAATCCTCGCATATTACAATTAGTGGCTCAGCAAAGTCGTCAATCTATTGTCAACTTACCATTCCCGTCTCAATGGCGAGATATTTTAGTAGAAGCTACAAAAAAACTAGAAACTGATACGTTAATTTTACGTACTTCTTTAGGGGGAGATTTTTTCCTAAATCAAGATATTTCTGGTTTAACTCCTGCTCAAGTTTGTTGGAATATTCCTGAACATCTAGAAACTGCTATTAAAGAAATTTGGGCGCAATTATTAAAGGCAAAAAGTTTGTTTTATTGGCAACGCTTAGGCATTGGAATTGATCAATTAAACTTAGCAATTCTAGTACAACCAATGGTTACAGCTACTTCATCTGGGAGGATGATTAATCGAGCTAAATATTTTGAAATAGAGGGTAATTGGGGTTTAGGTTATAGTCTTCTTCAAGGAGAAATTTTACCTGACTATTGGAAAATCATAAAAAATTCTGGAGAAATTTTAGAACACAAACTAGGGAATCAATCTCGTGCTTATCGTTTAAAAGAAAAGTCAAAACTAAGTAAATTATCAACTCAAAAATGTTTAGAATACTATTGTTTGAGTAATGAAAAACAAGAGCAATACTGTTTAGATTCAGAAGAAATCGCACAAATCACTCAACTTTTTAATAATTTACAGAATGATGCAATTTCTTGGCATTCTCTAGAATGGATATTTTATACTTCTGATGATAACTCATCTTCTAAATTAGCGATCGCTCAACTAACTTCATTACCTTACGATCAATCTCTTGATAGTACAAAATTAGAGACACAAATAAATCAAACTCAAGCTCAATCTCAACTAACAGGTATTGGTGCAGCGCCAGGGCAAATTCAAGGAACCGTTTATTTACTAAATGAGGATAATAACTCTAACTTAGTTAAGTTAACTAATAGTATTATTGTTACCCAAAAAATTCATCCGTTTCAACTATCTTCTATTAAACAAGCATTGGGAGTTATCACCGAAGAAGGTGGAACAACCAGTCACGCAGCTATTTTAGCAAGAGAATTGGGAATTCCTGCTGTTGTGGGCGTTCCTGGGGCTACAAGTTGGTTACAAACTGGAGATTCTATTCTTTTGGATGGGGATAATGGAACCATTATTTTGAATACAGCAAATCTATCGAGTCAACAAAAAATGTCCCTTCAAGCACCTAATCTACCCTTAGAAAAACAAAGTTTTTTAAATTATCCTATAGGCACTAAATTAATGGTTAATTTAAGTCAGAGGACTTCTTTGGAGAAAATCACAAATTTACCCTGGGATGGATTAGGTTTGATGCGTTCAGAATTAATGTTATTAGACTTATGTACGCCTCATTCTTTAAGGGAGTGGTTAACTCAGTCTCAATCTGATAAAATTATTGAACAACTAAAACAACGAATTAGTGAATTTGCTGAAGTTTTTCATCCTTATCCCATTTTTTACCGAACCTTTGATGATAAATTTTCTGTCGACCAAGATCGTCGAGGGACTTCTGGATACTGTATTGACCCTACTTTATTTCGCTTAGAATTACAAGCTTTATCAGAAGTTCAACAGCAAGGGCATCAAAATATTAGTATTATTTTACCTTTTGTGAGAACGGTGGATGAATTTCAGTTTTGTCTAAACTTAATTGAAGACTATAAACTATTAACTTTGCAGTCATTTCAAGTCTGGATTATGGTAGAAGTTCCCTCTATTATTTTCCAATTATCTGATTATGTTAAAGCAGGAGTACAGGGCATAGCAATTGGTACTAACGACTTAATTCCATTATTACTCGGCAGAGAACGTAATAAGGTGTACTCAAATCAAATTTCTTTTATTGAGCAATCGGCGATCACTTCGGCTTTAAAACAGTTGATTGAAGAAGCAAATCGCTTAGAAATTCCGAGTTCTATTTGCGGTCAAATAGCTGTGGATTCTGCTCAAATTATAGAACAATTAATTACTTGGGGAATTACCACTATTTCTGTAGAACCTGAAGCGATTGAAAAAACTTATCAGACGATCGCTCGTGCAGAAAAACGAATAATTTTGAAATTAGCAAGGGAAAGAAGATAGCTAAAAAGCGGAGAAATGTGTTCACTACTCTCATGAATTAATCACTATTTATAATTTTTAAGTTAGTGTATTGTTAGACCGTTTGTAATTCATTGGAAAGATAGCCAACAATAATTTGTTGATTGGTGTCAGGATCTAATAATAAAATGACTCCTTTTTGTTCATTTTCATCGGTCTGAATCACGCCGTAACCAATACGATCCTCTTTAATGCCTTCTAGAAGTTTCACAAATAATTCTTCTTGAAAAGAAAGCTTAGGATGATTTTTAGCTTGGATGACTTCTTCTTCTAGTAAATAATCGAAGTTAATTCCGTCAAAATCTAACATAAAAACCCCTTAATAAAATATTTATAATTATTTTATCACGATAATGCCAAGTTTCTGTAAAGATAATTCATCAATTGTTTATATAAGAATACTTAGCTGTTATGCAAAAGAAGCTTATGTTAAAATGTTTATATAACATTTTATTATTTTAATTTTTTTTATGGCAACTTTTTTAAGACCCTTAAGTTATCAATATCCTTGGCTCTATAACACCATTTCTCGTTTAAGTTCTCTAGCTGTAGGTGGAGAAAAGAGATTTCGTAGTTTATCCATCGAAGGTATTAATATTGATTGCAATACTAAAATTTTAGACCTCTGTTGTGGAAGTGGTCAAACCACTGAATTTTTAGTTAAAAAATCTTCGCAAGTTACAGGACTCGATGCTTCTTCTATCGCTATTGAGCGAGCAAAACAAGTAGTCCCTGAAGCTACCTATGTAAATGCTTTAGCCGAAAAAATGCCCTTTACTGATCAAGAATTTGATTTAGTTCATACTAGCGTTGCTTTACACGAAATGGAAACAGAACAGTTAAGAGAAATCCTTAGAGAAGTTTATCGAGTATTAAAACCTGAAGGAATTTTTACTTTGATTGATTTACACAAACCCACTAATATTTTGTTCTGGCCATCGTTAGCAACATTCATGTGGTTATTTGAGACAAAAACGGCTTGGAAGTTATTAGAAACCAACTTAATTGATGAATTAAAAGATGTTGGATTTAATAAGTGTAAAAAACGCCTTTATGCAGGAGGAAGTTTACAAGTTATTCAAGTAAGAAAATAGTCAATATCCCTCTTCTGTCAGACATAGAGACATTTTATCCCAAAGTCTCTACAGGAATAGTCAAAGGAAAGGAAATCCAACAATATTATGAACTATTTAAAATTTGATGGAATTCTCCGATCTTAGAAGATAATATAGTTAGACCCTTAGGATAAAATTTCGGATCATCCCGTTATGATGCAACGCGGAATTATCAATGAAGCCAAAGATAGAATTAATGACTGAGTAATATAGTGAAGCCAATTAATGTAATTTTCGTGATTTTTAGCATTGATAATTTTTATTCAAGACTAAGGATTCATTGAGTGTTACTAATTGAGTCTACTATCACTTTAAAGAGTAGTAGTGAGGGTTGCCCAAATAAAAATAAATCCAGAATCATCGAAAAAATTTAAACAGAGGGAACCCTTGTTTGAAGTTCCGCGTCTAGAATGCTAACGTGAGGAGAATTATGCGTTAGGTAAACTTATGAGTCAAGCAATTACAGGACCTGAGAGACTATTTCGCCCGTGGCGACAGAAGTCAGTCGTGTCTCCAGAAAAGCTCTCAAATTACGATTTGATTGTCAGGTGTCAGGAGGGATCTAAACCAGATCGTGCTGCATTTGCAGAACTTTTAAACCGTTATCAGTCTCATGTAGAGAGAATACTATATCATTTGGCTCCTGATTGGCAAGATCGGGCTGATCTTGCTCAAGAAGTTTGGATTCGCGTTTACCGTAACATCAAACGTCTTAATGAACCGGTTAAATTTCGAGGTTGGTTGAGTCGTATTGCCACTAATTTATTTTACGATGAATTGCGTAAACGTAAGCGAGTTAGTCATCCTATCTCATTAGATGCCCCTCGTCGGGTTGATGATGGGGAAATAGAATGGGATATTGTTTCAGATTATCCTAGTCCAGATGACACTTTAGCCACTCGTGAATTTTATGATCGTCTTAAAGTAGCGATCGCTGATTTACCTGAAGCATTTAGAACAACCATTGTTTTAAGAGAAATCGAAGGTTTAGCCTATGAAGAAATTGCAGAAATGACTGGGGTTTCTCTGGGTACAGTGAAATCCCGTATCGCTAGGGCGAGGGGTAAATTACAAACGGTTTTAGAAAAATATGTTGATTAATTGAGAATATTGTTATCTTGATAATCACCTGTGAGGGGTGTCATGACCATGCTCGTCAGAGCATTCGTCTCCGCAACTAAGGATCTTAGAGGATCTAGGAGAGGTTAATCATGATGTCTGATTTTGAACACAACCAAGGGCTTTGGCCCACTGATTCAAGTAATATGGATAATCAGTTTGAGCGTTTTGAGTTGTTAAGTGCCTATATGGATGGAGAACTAACAGCCCAAGAACGTAAGCAAGTTCAGCAATGGCTTGACAATGATCCTGAATTCCATCAGTTATATAAGCAACTGTTACGGGTTCAACGAGAAACTACCACCATCCCAATTCCAGAAAGTTCTGTCTCTGTAGATGATTTATCTCAGGGGGTTTTTGATACCATTGATCGTCAAGATCGCAGGAAACGAGGTCTGATCGCCAGTGGTATAGGTATCGCTGCTGTCATTGTTGGTTCAATCGCTCATGTCTCTTTACAAGATGGGCTATTTCCCCGTTATGCTCGCACGAACGGAGAAAGTGAAGCCTTAACTATTGCCCTCAATCGTCCTGTCGTAGAAATTCCTCCTAACCTTCGTTAACTCAAGGCCGAAGAACCGAGATCGGGAGGAATATCTTGCCAACGACCGGGGCCGACAGCACGAACTGCTTCAGTTAAGCTAACATCTCCTGTATATAGAGCCTTACCAATAATAACACCGGTAACTCCGATGGGTTCTAAGGCCAATAATCCTAAAACATCACTCAACGAACTAACACCCCCCGAAGCAATGACAGGGATATTGATGTGATTAGCCAATTCTCGCAAAGCTTCACGGTTAGGGCCTTGTAAGGTTCCGTCGCGGTGTATATCGGTGTAAATGATTGCGCTCACGCCCAACTCAGCCATTTGTTGGGCTAAGTCTGTTGCTAAGACTTCAGAGGTTTCTAACCATCCTCTGGTAGCTACTTTGCCGTTTCGGGCATCAATTCCCACTGCAATTTTACTCGGAAAGGCTTGACAGAGTTCTTGCACCAAAGAAGGATTTTCCACCGCTACAGTACCGACAATGGTGCGATCAACCCCTAATTCAATCAGTTGGGAGACACTTTGGCGATCGCGTAATCCCCCTCCGACTTGTACGGGAATTGAAATAGCTCTAACAATGGCTTCTATGGTATCAAGATTCATGGGACGACCCTGTTTTGCCCCATCTAAGTCCACTAAATGCAAACGAGTTGCCCCCTCATCTGCCCATTGACGGGCAACTTCTACAGGATTTTCGTTATAAATTTGGGATTGTTCATAGTCACCTTGGTAGAGACGGACACAGCGTCCTTCTAACAGATCGATCGCAGGGATAACATCCATGAAAGGTATATTTTTTTAGTTTTTGAAATATTATAATTTTATCAAAAGGCCTGGCGTGGGGACAAAAAAGCTATTGGAGACTCTTTCTTGTTAGAGCCATAGACATCAGACCAACTATCCATAAGTAAGTCGAAGCTTCTACCCAAGGCATCAAGCTGTGTTCGACGACCTTAACTTTTTTGACACTATCTAAAAAAATGGGTCGCCTGGGATTCGAACCCAAGACCAATCGGTTAAAAGCCGAGTGCTCTACCGCTGAGCTAGCGACCCGTTGTGTGTTCCGCACACGATTTACTACTATAGCATAGCTTTTTAGCAAAAGCAACGATTAATTTTAAACCGAGGTCACATCTATCTCTACTACAGCCTCACAGGTGGCTCCGGGTTCGAGTTCGGTGATGTTTTCGCCCGTACTGATAGCATTACGTGGCGCACTCCAGGGTTCAAAACAGACGTATTCTTTGCCCTTAAGCGTCCAGAAAACCATCGTAGAATACTCATCAGACCATTTTAGGGTAACTTTTAGCCCTCTGGCGCGGTCTTGAATGCTTGCAGAAGGACGTTTTAAAGATTTAAGGGCGACATCGATTTCTTCTTCGTTAAAATCAAAATTCCCATCGTAAGGAATAATTTCTTTGGTATCTTTCACTTGATAACTAGAAGCTGGAATATCTAGAACCATTTGCTCTTTATCTTTAACCAAAAAGTAGGGATGTAAGCCAAAAGAAAAGGGCATTACTTTATCAGATTTATTAATATATTCTTGATAAATTTTTAGCGTTTTTCCCTTTAGTTCGTACATTAACCTTAACTCAAATTCAAAGGGATACATTTTGAGGGTTTCTTCGTTACTCTTTAAGCTTAAGGTCAGCTTACAACAGGAATCTGTAGATTGTTCAGTTACTTCCCAAGGGAAATTTCTTGCTAATCCATGTTGTTTCAAATGATAGGCTTTATTATCATAAACATACACATTATCCGGTAAATCTCCACAAATGGGAAACAGAATAGGGACCCCTCCTCTAACGGTTAGTTCAGGATGAGAAAATCTTTCTTCGTCCAAGTAAAATACCTCTTGACCTTCAATAGACCAACGGGTAATCATTCCGCCTCTTTCTGGAACAACTTCGAGACGAGATAAAGCACTTTCGTCAGAAAGAATATAAGTAATATACTGGTTTTGTCTAGCAGAAATTGAAAAGCTCATAGTTGTTCTTGATAACTAAAATAATCCGTGAATCAAGTAAAAGGCGAGAACCGCACTCCCCAGAGGAACTGTTAAATTGTCAATTCCTAGCTTAGAAAAGGCTTCTAACCCCATAGCAGCCATCGAAACAATTAAAGAAACGAAGGCTACCTTCAAGATAGGTTCATCTACCCATAAAAGAATAACACTGGTCACAAAAAAACTAACTCCCATCATAGTCAATGAGCCTTCCCAACTTTTCTTAACCCCTAATACTTGATAGGAATGCTGTCCAAATTTTTGCCCAATAATAGCGGCCATTCCATCTCCCCAAGCCATCACTAAAATGCCAATGGCTAAGTATTGAGGATGCGCTGTTGTCCAAAACCACTGGGTTAAAACCCCGATACTCAGGGCATAAAAAAAGGTTCCTAAGCTTTTGCGTCCTACACTATTAATACTGGGTAGAACGGGTAAAAAATAGGAAATAAGAGCCATAATACTGGCAATCACAGAAGCACCAATTAATACCCAAGATGGCAGTTGTAACCACCAGGCAATTAAAACAACATTTCCTGAACCAATATGAACAATTTTTCGGGTAAATTCCGCATCCGTACCTCCTAAACGATGTAATCCCTCAGCCAAGGCAATAATCACCCCAAGATAGAGGACAATCAGGCTGATAGGATATACAAAGGAGAGGACGGCGTTAATGAATGGACTTGACTCAGATAGCAAGACAGGTAAATTTAACCAGTGAACATACTCATATCAAGTTATATCAATTTTCTAAAATTTTCACAGAAGTTTTCGTTGGGAAGTCTGAATACTTTACCCCTTCGTACTATGATAGACTACTGCCATGTTTTGAGAAGTGTAGGAGATATTAACCTTTGTTTTTTGTCCAACTTAGCACTAAGAACTAAATGGGAACTTATTTAATCACAGGAGCTAATCGAGGAATTGGTTTAGAATATTGCCGTCAACTGAAAAAACGAGGAGATGATATCATTGGGGTGTGTCGAGAAGTCTCCCCAGAACTAAAAGCGTTAGAGATATCGATAGAAACTAATATTGATCTTACTTCAAATACAGATGTAGAGAGATTGATGAAAAAACTGAACGGGCAAAAACTGGATGTGTTGATTAATAATGCTGGTATTTTAGATAGAGTCAGCCTGAATGATTTAGATGTAGATAGTATTCGTCAGCAATTTGAGGTTAATGCTCTTGCTACTTTAAGATTCACTCATGCTTTGCTTCCTAATTTAAAAGCAGGTGCAAAAATTATTTTTATGACCAGTCGCATGGGTTCTATTGAAGATAATACGTCTGGGGGTTCCTATGGTTATCGAATGTCAAAAGTGGCTCTATCTATGGCAGGTAAATCTTTATCTGTTGACTTGAAACCAAAAAATATCGCTGTCGCTATTCTACATCCTGGTTTAGTTAAAACGAGAATGACTAATTTTAATCCTAATGGGATTACACCAGAACAATCGGTGAAAGGACTAATCGCTCGTATTGACCAATTAAATCTAAAAAATACTGGTACTTTTTGGCATTCTAACGGTGAAGTTTTACCTTGGTAGTTGATTCTAAATGCGTATAATTACCCGTATATTCACTATTAGTATCCACGTCAAATATCATGGCTTTAGGTTAATTAAAGTAGTGCGTTTTCCTCGTAACATATTTTAACTTATAATGTCCAAACAATAGGTAAATTGGGAGTAATTGTTTCATTATTATCATCAATAATCATTTCAGACTCTAAATCTAAAACCCTTTCAACTTCTTGATAAATTTTCTCCGCTTCCTCTAGAGAATTACCAATACAGGTTAATCCTAATTTTCCAAATTCTGATAAAGCTCCCATCAAATGGAATACGGTTCCTGTTTTATTACTCGTATCAAAATGTAAGCGATGTTTAGCAACAATATCCATTAAATCATCGGGGAGTAAACCACAATATTGCGGTTTTTGTAAGTTGTCCGAAGCAATATAATATTTAGGATGATTATGTTGGGTATAAAATAAACCTGTACTTTGCTCGTAACTACCATTCGTTAGTAATTTTAAGGTCATAAATGGATGGGTTGTTCCACCTTTTCTTAAGTTAATTTCAATGGCTTGAATATCCCACTTTTCCACTTGTTCAGAAGTATTACGAACGGCTAAGAAGTCTACGCTATATCGTTCCATTGCCCCTTTTTTTGCCAAGGCTTGACCAATTTTTAAACCTAAATCTTGTAAGATATGACGATAAGCTTTATCCGCAGGAAAACGACATCCTAAATAAATTTGTCCATCAGGCCCGCCTAAAATTTGATCATGAGTTGAAACAATAGTAACTTCTCCGTTGGGGGTAATATAACCTTGAACACTAGGAGAACGTTTTTCTTTTCCTTCTATAAAGGCTTCGACAATTGCACCTAATTCAGGAATTCGACTAGAAAAGTTGTTCCAAGTTTCTTCTTTTGATTGAAAACTTAAGTCTTTCAAACTATTTAAAATAGCTGTTTTAGTTTTAGTTTCATCTGAGAGATGGGAAACATTATTTTTGAGATTACCTAAATCGAAAACGGCATTTCCTTCTCCTGAAAATCCTTCATTGAGCTTAACCACAATACGTTTTAAATGAGGATTTCTACGCCAAAGTTCATAAAGTTCTAAGACTAAATCATCAACATTATTAACTAAATCACTTCCGTCAGGATGAGGGATTAAACACTCATCAAAAATTTCTCTTCCGCCACTTTTTGAACCCCAGTAAATCAGTTGTGGTGAGGCTGCAAATAAGGGAACAGTCAATTTTAAAGAAAGTTCTTGCTCTAAATGAGTAGCATTAAAACAAACCATATAAGATTTGTTTGGACGTAAAGCACGGCGAATTCTCTCTACTAAACGAGGACGTTCTAAAATCTTCTGAGTTAAGGGTTTAAATGAGTTATCATAAGTAGTTAGTAAAAGTAGGCGATCGCGGGCATGGGAAAAAGGAATTCCTGGTAATAATTGTAAGTAATATTCAATAATAATCGGCGATAAAGGTTGTCCCGTTACATAAATTAATCTTGTTTTTGGATTTCGTAACCGAATCAAAGAAAACAAAAGACGTTCTTCGTAATGAAGAAATCCCGTAACTTTTTGTCCAACTCGCTGATCAATACTAAAAGAAGGAACGACTAAAATATCATAACCATCCTGCTCAAATAGGTCTTTTCCTTGCCAATATTCCCGTAGTTTATCTTGAAGTTTATTAAAGTTTTCAACTTGAAGATCATCGAATGTTTTAATACTGTCCATTATGGTAGTTGTGGGAAGATAGTTATTACTGTCATTTTCTTGTTTAATTCATTTTTATTGTATAGTAATCATAGTTTAATGAGCCAAAATTATGACATTTCGTAATCCTATTCCTACTGTTGATATTATCATCGAACTAATCGATCAACCCAACAGACCTATTATTTTAATAGAACGTAAAAATACTCCTTATGGATGGGCGTTACCTGGGGGGTTTGTAGACTATGGGGAAACAGTAGAAAATGCAGCTTATCGAGAAGCTAAAGAAGAAGTTAATTTATCGGTTAATTTAATTGAACAATTCCATGTTTATTCTAATCCGAATCGAGATGAACGTAAACATACCATGAGTGTTGTTTTTATTGCTATTGCAACGGGACAACCTCAAGCAGCAGATGATGCAAAAAATGTGCGAGTTTTTGATCTTTGGGAATTACCGAAAAATCTCTGCTTTGATCATGATAAAATTTTAGAAGATTATCGAAATTATCGCTACTATAAGTTACGTCCTCGTTTAATTTAATTATGTTATTTTTAGGGATTGATTTTGGAACTTCAGGAGCAAGAGGTATTGTTATTAATGATAATGAAGAAATTGTTACTCAAGTTAGTTTTTCTTTTTCTCGGCAAGATACTAATTATTTAGACGAAAAATGGAAAAATACTTTATATCTTCTGTTAGAAAAGATTTCGATAGATATCAGAAAAAAAATTGAAGTAATTTCTATTAATGGTACTTCTTCAACAGTTTTATTATGTAATAGCGAAGGAATACCAATTGAAAAACCTATTTTATACAATGAATCACGAGATATAACAGTTTTGGATAATTTTAAAACTATTATTCCCAAGTATCATCTGGTTAACAGTTCCACATCTAGTTTAGCTAAGCTTTTATGGTGGTATCAAACTAAAAAGATGCAAGTAGATTCTTATTTTTTACATCAAGCAGACTGGTTAGGATTTTTGTTACATGGAAAGCTAGGAATTAGTGATTATCATAATACTTTAAAACTGGGTTATGATGTGGAAAACTTGTGTTATCCCGACTGGTTAAAAGCATTACCTATTTATTCAATATTACCTCAAGTTCTACCTCCAGGAACCCCTATAAACACAGTGAATGATTATACGATCAGACGGTTTAATTTTTCTAAACATTGTCAAGTTTGCACAGGAACAACAGATAGTATTGCTGCATTTTTAGCCAGTGGGGTGAAACATCCAGGAGAAGCAGTAACATCTTTAGGTTCAACATTAGTTTTGAAACTATTAAGTAAGACTCGTGTAGAAGATATTTCATCAGGAATTTATAGCCATCGTTTAGGTGATTTATGGTTAACAGGAGGCGCATCAAATACTGGTGGTGCAGTGTTAAAACACTTTTTTACTGATGAAGAATTACAAGAACTAAGTGAAAAAATAAAGATTAATCAACAAACCAATTTAAACTATTATCCGCTCTTAACACCTGGTGAAAGATTTCCGATTAATAATCCTAAATTATCCCCTAAAATTGAGCCTATTCCTGATAATAAAGTAGAATTTTTACAAGGTTTACTAGAAAACATAGCTAAAATTGAAGCATTAGGCTATAAAAAATTAGAAGCTTTGGGTGCAACCCCCGTGACACAAATTTATACGGCAGGAGGTGGAGCGAAAAATAAAAATTGGGCTAAAATAAGACAGCATTATTTACAAATTTCTGTAAAAATTTCAAAGCAAACTGAAGCAGCTTATGGCACGGCTTTATTAGCTAAACGAAGTAAAAATAATTAACCTATCAATAGGAGTAATTTAAAGATTATGATGGAATTATACTTAAGCAATTCTTGGATTATTAGTCTAATAATTAATAGTGTATTGATCATTTTTGCTTTTGTTGTACCCAAAAAATTATTAACCATTAATGGTTATCTCAATGCTTGGATTTTAGGGGTAATTGTTTGGGGAACTTTGGGGTGGCAAGGTTATGCAGTAGTCATGTTTTACTTCTTAGTGGGCTCAGGGGTAACTAAAATTGGTATAGAGCAAAAAGAAGCTGCTGGAATTGCTGAAAAACGTTCAGGAATGCGTGGTCCCGAAAATGTTTGGGGTTCGGCTTTAATTGCTACCTTTTGCGCCCTAGGAACTCTATTTGTTGAAGCTCCTTGGACTCAATTATTACTATTAGGTTACGTGGCGAGTTTTAGTACCAAATTATCAGATACTACCGCCTCAGAAGTAGGCAAAGCTTATGGAAAAAAAACGTTTTTAATTACTACGTTAAAACCTGTTTCCCCAGGTACAGAAGGGGCAGTTAGTTTAGAAGGAACCCTAGCTGGAATTGTGGCATCTGGGGTTATTGCTTTAGTAGGTTATTTAGTTGGATTAATTAATTTATCAAGTATTGTTTATTGTATTATTGCTGCATTTATCGCTACTAATCTAGAAAGTTTAATCGGAGCAACTTTACAAGAAAAGCTCGATTGGATGACCAATGAAATAGTTAATATTATTAATACTTTTATCGGATCTATGGTTGCTATTCTATTGGCATGGCTTGTTCTCAATTTTATGGCTATATAAAGATTAATTATTAGGTAAAATGTTTAACTTTATTCCTCCTGAAGTTTTGAAACTATTATTAGTTTTCTTTTTATCTTTTCTGATTGGTTTAGAGAGAGAAGAATGGAAGTCTATTTCTGGTAAGTATGCTTTTGGAGGAATTCGGACTTATCCATTAATTGGCTTAATTGGCTATAGTATGGCTTCACTTTCTAATCCTCAACTGTTGCCTTTAACAGGAGGATTTCTTGTCATTGGAAGCTTAATGTTATTGTCCTATTGGCATAAGATTCAAACCTTTAAAACAGCAGGTTTAACCACAGAAATGGTAGGATTGACCACTTATATTGTAGGCGCACTTGTCTATCATGATCAATTGTGGATAGCTTCAACCTTAGTAATTACCAGTTTACTATTACTAGAATTAAAATCTGTCTTAGAAAGTTTAGCTCATCAATTTTCTCCAGAAGATATTTTAACCTTCACAAAATTTTTATTTCTTACTGCCGTTATTCTTCCTATTCTCCCTAACAAAAACTTTGGGATTTTTGAAATTAATCCTTTCAAAACTTGGTTGATTGTGGTTGCAGTTAGTGCAATTTCTTATGCTAGTTTTATTTTACAAAAAGTTTTTAAAAACCGTGGTGGACTGATATTAATTGCAATATTAGGGGGTGCTTATTCTTCTACTGTTACTACCGTAGCACTAGCAAAACAATCCACCAGTAATACTTATTCTCATCCCTATTCAGGAGGAATTTTAATCGCCTCTGGTATTATGTATTTGAGGTTAGCTTTACTGGTTAATTTATTTAATCCTCAATTAGGAAAGAAATTAACCTTATGGTTTGTTTTATTAGCTCTTACTGCTATTATTGTTGGAAGTTTTTGGTCATCTAGAAAAGATAAAACTATGACTGAGTCTATCGAACAAAAAAATTATATTTCTCCTAATCCTTTAGAACTAAAAGCAGCTTTTTTCTTTGCTTTTTTATTCATAATTATGATTGTTTTAACTCACTATACAGCTTTATATTTAGGACGCAGTGGATTATATTTATTAGCCGGAATTATGGGAGTAACAGATATTGATCCTTTTATTTTAGGGATTACTCAATCTGCTCGACAATTGACTTCTTTATCAGTCGCTTCAGGAGCCATTTTAATTGCTGCATCGAGCAATAATTTAATAAAAGGAATCTATGCTTTAATTTTTAGCGCACCGCGAAGCGGATCTCTTCGAGATCGCAAGACAGGAAGACAGAGTTTAGGGTTATTACTTTTCTTAGCAATTTTAGGACTTATCCCCTTATTTTTTATTTAAAAGTAAAGTATTTTTTCCTTACCAATAAACGAAAGATATTACGAATATGAGTGCATTACCAAATAACTTAATAACCAATTAGCCATGGTTGCACGACGAGTATCCCTAGGATCAAAAGTTCCTAATTTATATCCTTTAAACCCTAATTTTTCTTTCAACAATTGTTTATTTTCTTTAGGAATAGAACGGGTTAATTTTACTGTAGGAGGACGATTTTCTATAAAGTTTGGTGGTTCGGGATACTCTTCTCTCCAAGATGCTTCTACCCCAGAATTATCCCAACTTTTACTACTTTCATCATAACGATATCCCAAATAATACCACACCATTTGCATAACGGTTTCATCATCAATTTCTTCATTGAGAATGGCGTTAATAGTGTCAGTGTTTAGAGGGGGTAAGTCTTTCATCATTATGTTTAATCAAGAGGACTATTGTGATTTTAGCCTAAAATGAGTCTTCGCAATCACTAAATTTAAAGATGTGATGACATAATAGGCTTCACATATAAATTTCTCTGTCAATATTATGATAGTTTCAGAATTTATGCCCTGGAGGATGAAAGTTAAGGTATTATAATATTTGTCATCCCTATCCCGTCATTAATATCAATTCAATTATTACTCACAAAATATCATCTTTAAATTAATTTATGAATCAATCTAATTCCATTATTTCTAACTATCGTAACTTGATTAATTATCTTCCCTCAAAAGGTTGGACAGCTATCGTTATGATGATAGCTGTTTTAATTGCTACGCCAATTTTATTCGTCGTTAGTAGTATTTTTATTGACGCTGGAAGCATTTGGAAACATCTAGCAGAAACTGTATTGACCACTTATATTATAAACTCTTTACTCCTCATGTTTGGGGTAGGAATAGGTGTATTAATTATTGGTATCGCAACCGCATGGTTGGTTACTATTTGTCGCTTTTGGGGATGTGATTGGTTTGAATGGTTATTGTTACTTCCTCTATCAGCACCGGCTTATTTATTAGCCTATACTTACACTAATATGTTGGACTATTATGGTCCTGTGCAAAGTACCCTTCGTACTTGGTTTGGATGGCAAAATTATAACGATTATTGGTTCCCCGATATCCGTTCAGTTTGGGGGGCTATTGTTATGTTAATTTTGGTACTTTATCCTTATGTTTACTTATTAGCTAGAACTGCTTTTTTAGAACAGTCAATTTGTACATTAGAAGCGAGTCGATCTTTAGGTTGTAGTCCTTGGCAAAGCTTCTTTAAAGTTGCTCTTCCTTTAGCTCGTCCAGGAATTATGGCTGGTTTAGCATTGGCGTTAATGGAAACTTTAAATGATTTTGGAACGGTTAAATATTTTGGAGTCAATACTTTTACAACAGGAATTTACGATACTTGGTTTGGTTTAGGAGAAAGAGAAGCAGCAGCGCAGTTAGCAGCTTTTTTAATGTTATTTATTTTTACGTTAATTATTTTAGAATTATGGTCACGTCGGCAGGCACGTTACTATCAAAATAGTAGTCCTCAAAGTCATGTTCCTCGGTATCACCTAACCTCTTGGCGAGCTATTTTAGCTTGGTTGATTTGTTTTATTCCCTTCTTTGGGGGATTTTTAGCACCTTCTCTTTACTTGGTTGATTTAGTGATTGCCAATGCAGAAACTGCTTTAGAAAATAACTTTTTTGACTTGGCGAATCATAGTTTAATGGTATCAGTTGTGACAGCGATCGCAGCGTTAATTTTGTCTTTAATTATGGCTTATGGAAAACGACTAAAAGATAACTTTTTGATAAATGCAAGTGTGAGAATTGCTGCTTTAGGTTATGCTATTCCAGGGTCTGTTATTGCGGTGGGAATTTTGATACCAGTAGGACGATTAGATAATGCGATCGCTAATATAGTGGAGCAGGTTTTAAATATTAAAATAGGCTTATTAATTAGTGGCACAATTTTAGCCTTAATTTATGCTTATTTAGTACGATTTTTGCCCGTTGCTTTTGGTGCTGTTGAATCCAGTTTAGGAAAAATTAAACCCAGTTTAGACGATGCTGCTAGAAGTTTAGGATCAACCCCCAGAAAGATTTTAATTAAAATTCATACTCCCTTAATGACAGGAGGAATGCTAACAGCAATTATGTTAGTTTTTGTCGATGTCATGAAAGAATTACCCGCTACTTTAGTCATTCGTCCTTTTAACTTTGATACCCTAGCTATTAGAGTTTATCAGTATGCGTCCGATGAACGATTATCTGACGCAGCAGCTCCCGCTTTAGCTATTGTTTTAGTGGGTATGATTCCTGTTATTTTTCTCAGTTGGCAAATTGCTCAATCACGACGTAGTTAATGTATCATTTATGTTTCTATGTTGAAACCAAAAACTCAATTATTATTAATTTTAGTTATACTTTTACTTGTAATGATCCCTCCTATTTTAGTTAGACTGACTGATAGAGTTAGACGGGTAACCACAGCCCCCCAAAACTACCAAAAATACTTAAATATCACCTATTTAGAAATCAATAATGTCTCTTTAAAGCTAGATATTTATACCCCTAAAAATATCAATAAACAGGTTCCAACCTTGATTTATTTTCATGGTGGAGGTTGGATTAGTGGAACAAAAGATGCTACACTTTCGAGCATTTTACCCTATACAAAAAAAGGTTGGGGAGTCGTCACCGTTCAATATAGACTAGCTAATGTTTCCCTTGCCCCTGCAGCCGTAAAAGATAGTTTATGTGCAGTTAAATGGGTCATTAATAATGGCAATGAATACGGTTTTGATGTTAATAAAATAGTTCTTTCTGGAGAGTCTGCCGGGGGACATTTAGCCCTAATAACAGGGATGCTACCAGACAGTAGTGATCTCTACCATCAGTGTCAAGGAAAAGAAAACAGTCAGATAGCAGCTATTATCAACTGGTACGGTATCACCGATGTTCTCGATGTACTCCAAGGAGAAAATCAACGAGACTATGCAGTAGAATGGTTAGGGAATCAAAGCGATCGCTTTAAAATTGCTCAAAAGGTTTCTCCCATTAACTATATAAGAGAAGATTTGCCCCCTATCCTCACCATTCACGGTGACGCTGATACCTCAGTTCCCTATAGTCATGCTGTTCAACTACACCAAGCTTTAGAAAAGGTACAAGTTCCCAATGAACTGATGACTATTACTGATGGGGGTCATGGTTGGTTTAGAAACGAAGAGATGGTTGCTATTTACAAGAAAATTGATGATTTTTTAGCAAGTCATCTCCATCAAAAATGATTGGTTTATAACACTTGACATCAAAATTATCGTGTGGTAAAGAAAGTAAAAATAAAACTATAAATAAAGAACTCACAAAGGAAATCTCGATAAACTAGAAATAATAGATTATTCGATCATCTAGATTATCGTTGTATGTTGAAAAAAATTAAACCCTTTTTGAAACCCTTACTAATCCTCGTTTTAGTCATTACCCTGATTTTTGGAGACGTTGGCAGTGCCTTAGCAGCCCGTACAGGGGGTAGAATTGGCGGAGGTTCCTTTAGAAGCCCTAGCCGTACTTATAGTTCCCCTAGAGGCGGTGGATATGGAGGCGGTGGCTACGGTTATGGAGGCGGAGGCTTTGGCTTTCCCTTTCTTATCCCCTTCTTTGGCTTTGGAGGCTTTGGTAGCTTATTTACCGTCCTTATCGTTATTGCTCTGGCTAACTTTTTAATTAGAACCGTCAGCAACTTAGGCGGTGATCAAATGGGCAACAGCTACAATAACCCTAAAGTATCTGTTGCTAAAGTTCAGGTAGGATTATTAGCCAGTGGCCGTTACCTACAAAAAGAACTCGATGAACTCGCCCAAACCGCCGACACGAATACCGCATCCGGACGGGCAACGGTACTCCAAGAAGCCAGTTTAGCCCTCTTGCGTCACCCTGAATATTGGGTGTCTGGTTTAACCGAAGCCAATACCACAGGTATCGATGCAGCAGAAGCCAAATTTAATCAATTAGCCTTAGCTGAAAGAAGTAAATTCAGTTCAGAAACCCTCTCTAATGTTAATAATCAGTTACGAGGCAGTTCTCCAACCCAATTATTAGAAGGCAAAGGAGAATTATCCAAATTTACAGAAACAGGAGAATATATTGTGGCTTCGATTATTGTTGGAGTTGAAGGAAAATTAGACTTACCCGAAATCAACGAAGTCAATAATCTTCAAAAGGCTCTGCAACAAATTGCGGCCATTGGCAGCGATCGCCTTTTAGCTGTGGAGATACTCTGGACACCTCAAGCACAAGGGGATACCCTTAGCCGAGACGATGTGTTAGTTAACTATCCTAATTTAAGGCTAGTCTAACTGTGTCTGAGAAACCTTAAAGACTGTGGTGATGGTAGGTTATTATAATCAAGTTCTCTTGACCCCATCATCACCCCACTACCCTATCCCCTCACTTATCATGAAACTCGGCCAAAATAATTTACAATTAATTACAATTGGTAATGAAAAAGGCGAAAATAGACTTGTCTACAATTGAGATAGCCAAAACCTCAAAACTTATCATCGAGAGTGGTTTAGCATAGCTCAATTAAGCTATCAAAGGCAACGCCGAGTTCTCTGTAGGTACTCCCTTTCAGTAGATGCTAACCATTTGTCAAACCTAACGCTAGAAGTAAATATGAAGAAAGACCTTACCCTCTATAGAAACATCGGCATCTTTGCTCACGTAGATGCTGGAAAAACCACCACAACCGAAAGAATTCTCAAATTGACAGGGAAAATCCACAAAATCGGTGAAGTACACGAAGGTGCAGCCACCACCGACTTCATGGAACAAGAACAAGAACGGGGTATTACCATTCAGTCAGCAGCTACCAGTTGCTTCTGGAAGGATCATCAACTCAACATCATTGATACCCCCGGCCACGTTGACTTTACCATCGAAGTTTATCGTTCCCTAAAAGTTCTTGACGGTGGAATTGGGGTATTTTGTGGTTCCGGTGGGGTAGAACCTCAGTCTGAAACCAACTGGCGTTATGCAAACGATTCTAAGGTTGCACGGATCATCTACGTCAATAAATTAGATAGAACCGGGGCGGACTTTTTCAGCGTTGTCAAACAAGTTGAAGATATTTTAGCAGCAACCCCCTTAGTCATGGTGCTTCCTATCGGTATTGAAAGTGACTTCAAAGGTGTGGTTGATTTACTAACCAGAAAAGCGTGGATTTGGGATGACTCTGGTGATCCCATGAATTACACCATCGAAGACGTTCCCGAAGACATGAAGGAACAAGTAGAAGAGTATCGTGAAGCCATGATTGAATTTGCCATCGAACAAGACGATGCCATCATGGAAAAATATCTCGAAGGGGAAGAAATCACGATCGATGAAATTAAAGCTTGTATTCGTAAAGGAACCCGTGAACTAGCCTTTTTCCCCACCTATTGTGGTTCTTCTTTCAAAAACAAAGGGGTACAGTTGGTACTGGATGCGGTTATTGACTATCTTCCTAACCCCACCGAGGTTCCCCCTCAACCTGAAATGGACGAAGAAGGCAATAAAATTGAAGGGGCTTTTGCTTATGTTGACCCCGAAAAACCCTTACGGGCTCTTGCGTTTAAGATCATGGACGATCGCTTTGGGGCTTTAACCTTCACTCGTCTCTATTCTGGAACTATCTCTAAAGGAGATACCATTCTCAATAATGCCACAGGTAAAACTGAACGGGTCAGTCGTTTAGTGGAAATGCACGCTAATTCCCGTGAAGAAATTGAAACCGCCCAGGCTGGCGACATTGTAGCACTCGTAGGGATGAAAACGGTACAAACGGGACATACGTTATGTGATCCTAAGTCCCCTGCTACCCTAGAACCGATGGTCTTCCCTGATCCTGTGATTTCTGTTTCTGTCTCACCCAAGAAGAAAGGAGACAACGAAAAGATGTCCATGGCCTTGAGTAAGATGGTACAAGAAGATCCCTCTTTCTACATGGAAACCGATCAAGAAAGTGGTGAAACTATCATTAAAGGGATGGGAGAATTACACTTAGATATTAAAGTCGATATTCTCAAACGGACTCATGGGGTAGAGGTAGAAGTCGGTAAACCTCAAGTAGCTTATCGGGAATCTATTACCAAAACCATTAACGATAGCTACACCCACAAGAAACAGTCTGGGGGTTCTGGTCAGTTTGGTAAAATTGATTACATTATTGAACCCGGAGAAGCAGGCAGTGGCTTCCAGTTTGAATCTAAAGTAACTGGAGGTAACGTTCCCAGAGAATTCTGGCCGGCGGTTCAAAAAGGCTTTGAACAGAGCATTGATAGAGGGGTTTTAGCTGGTTATCCTTGTGTTGACCTCAAAGTAACCTTAACCGATGGTGCTTTCCACCCCGTTGACTCCTCTGCGATCGCTTTTGAAATTGCAGCCAAAGCAGGTTATCGTCAATCCCTTCCCAAAGCAGGCCCTCAAATCTTAGAACCGATCATGAATGTGGACATTTTTACCCCTGAAGATTATATGGGAGATGTTATCGGTGATATTAACCGTCGTCGCGGTATGATCAAATCTCAAAATTCTACTCCTATGGGGGCGCGTATTAAGGCAGATGTTCCCTTAAGTGAGATGTTTGGTTATATTGGTGATCTACGGACTATGACATCAGGGCGGGGTCAATTCTCTATGGAATTTTCTCACTATGCCCCTTGTCCTAGTAATGTAGCAGAAGAGGTCATTAAAGAGGCTCAAGAACGTCAAGCAGCCCTCGCTTAAACTCTTCTCGTTGACATTTATTATTTTCTTCCTGATCGATATCGTTTCGGTCAGGAATTTTTTATAATTCACCCATTTGGATGAGTCATCAGGGGGGCGCATTAGTCACCGGTTTACCCCTAAGCTATAACTTAAGCTTATCAAGAGGATATCATCGTGAATCTGACCCTACCTAAATGGTTACAGCCAAACGTCTCTATTACTAAACAACGGCAAATGACTCATGATGATTCTAATCAAGAAAAGACGATTCAAGTAGTATTTAATCAAGAAAAAGACGTATCAAGTTATTTAGACGATTATATTCATCACTATTTTTAACTTTATTTGATTTTTTAAAAATCATCAGGACTAATAGCAGCTTGTTTTAGAATAGCTGTTAAAGTTCTTTCTAGGATATCATCAGAATGATTGGGTATTGTTGTATATTCTTGCGTCTCTGGATTGTACCAAATTTTGTGGCTTCCTGTTGCTTGGCGATCGCAAGATAAAACCAAGCTTTTTTAGCCTTTTAATAATGTCGCGATACCGAAATCCTGATAATCTCCCCATTGTTATTGCGATCTATTTAGACGAGTAAAGGATAATAGAAATCGTCTTCTATGTTTTTTAAATCATCAATTTGATGGCGTTGTTTTTTGCTTTTATTAATTGATAAACAACATCTTTCGCAATTTCTAAGGTTTCTTTAGTCGTTTTTCCTTGTGCTACTAAACCCTTTAAGTCATCAGAGGTTGCTAAATAAACTCCTTCAGGTAACTTCTGTATGTGTAATTGAATCACTTTGTCCATCGGTTTTTACTCCTAACTAGAAGCTTAATAACCATTATATTTGACTTTTAAAAATTACCGAGGATATTGATTCATCAACTCTCGAACTTGCTCAGCATGATAAGAACTACGGGTTAACGGAGAAGAAACCACTTGTAGAAAGCCGATAGATTCTCCAAATTCTTGCCAAGCTGCAAAGGTTTCAGGAGTCACAAACTCTTTAACCCCTAAATGTTTGGCAGAGGGTTGTAAATACTGTCCTAGGGTCAAAATATCACAATTGACGGCTCTTAAATCTTGCATCACTTGACGCACTTCTGCATCGGTTTCCCCTAACCCCACCATAATGCCAGACTTCGTATAGAGTTGAGGGGCTAAAGTTTTGGCTTGTTGCAATAATAAAAGCGATCGCTGATAATCTCCTTGAGGGCGAACCCGACGATACAAACGGGGAACCGTCTCCGTATTATGATTTAGCACTTCTGGTTTAGCCTGTAAAATTATCTCTAACGCCTCCCAGTTGCCACATAAATCAGGAATTAACACCTCAATAGTTGTATTAGGAGAAACTTGACGAATAGCCTCAATACAGCGTACAAATTGAGCAGCCCCACCGTCAGGTAAATCATCACGGTTAACAGAAGTAATCACCACATGGTTAAGATGCAAACGATGCACCGCTTCAGCTAAGTTTAAAGGTTCCTGGGGGTCTAAAGGTTGCGGTTTCTTCTCAAAATCAATGTCACAATAAGGACAAGCACGAGTGCAAGCTGGCCCCATAATCAAAAAAGTTGCTGTCCCTGCATGAAAGCATTCGCCAATATTCGGACAAGAGGCTTCTTCACATACTGTATTTAAACCTAAATCTCGTAATATTTCCTTAACACTTCCTACTCTTTGCCATTGGGGAGCTTTGACCCGTAACCATTCTGGTTTAACTGTCATCTGTGCTTTAATGTTTGCATTAATATTAGCTTCAATTGATCTTATCATTAATCATTTTCTTTGGCTCAATGTAACTGTTCACAGGTCACTGGTAACTGATAATATAGGGTGAAAAATTATAATCATTCCTATGGCTTTTAATCAAAATCCGATAAAATTTGGAACCGATGGCTGGCGTGGGGTAATTGCCGCCGATTTTACCTTTGAAAGAGTGGCTTTACTGGCTCCTTTAGCTGCTAAAATCTTAGAAGAAAATTACGGTGACTCTAGTAGCGACCGCACGGTTATCGTCGGGTATGATCGTCGTTTCTTGGCTGAAGAGTTTGCCCAAGTAGCTGCTGAGGTGATAATTGAAGCAGGATACAATGTAATCTTATCCCAGTCTTACGCTCCAACTCCTGCCTTTAGTTGGGCGGCCAAAGCCCAAAACGCTCTAGGAGCGATTGTCTTAACGGCGAGTCATAACCCGGCCAAATATTTAGGATTAAAGGTTAAAGGGGCTTTCGGGGGTTCGGTTGCTCCTGCTGTTACTCAACAAATTGAAGCCTTGCTCCCTAACCCGCCTCAATTTTCAGCCACTCCTGGCACGTTAAGTCATTTTGATCCCTGGGAAAGTTACTGTCAAGGTTTACAACAAAAAGTAGATATTAAGGCTATTCAAGAAGCAATAAACTCAGGGAAATTAAGGGTGTTTGCCGATGTTATGCACGGGGCTGCGGCCACTGGGTTAGAACGTCTGTTAGGCTGTTCTATTGAGGAGATTAATGGCGATCGCGATCCCCTTTTTGAAGGCGGCGCACCAGAACCCTTACCCCGTTATCTTAGCAAGTTATTTAACAACATCAAAACGGCTGCAAGTCAAGGGGATGATAGTTTAAGAGTGGGGTTAGTATTTGATGGAGATAGCGATCGCATTGCCGCAGTGGATGGACAAGGAAACTTTCTCAGTTCTCAAATTTTAATCCCTATCTTAATTGATCATTTAGCGAAGCGAAAAGGATTCACAGGAGAAATTGTTAAAACCGTCAGTGGTTCTGATATTATTCCCCGTTTAGCACAGCTTTATAATTTGCCAATTTATGAGACTCCTATTGGTTATAAATATATCGCAGATCGGATGTTAAATGCGGAGGTTTTAATTGGAGGAGAAGAGTCAGGAGGAATCGGTTACGGAACCCATATTCCTGAACGGGATGCGCTTTTATCTGCATTGTACGTTTTAGAAGCAGTTGTCGAAAGTGAAAAAGACTTAGGTCAATACTATCGTCAATTACAAGAAAAAACGGATTTTTATAATGCTTATGACCGTATTGATTTACCTTTGGCTAATATGGAAGTTAGAGCTAAATTATTGCAGCGTTTAGAGACAGAACCATTAACCGAAATTGCGGGTCAAGCAGTCACAAATTGTGGCACAAAAGATGGTTACAAATACCGTTTAACTGATGGTAGTTGGTTACTGATTCGCTTTAGCGGTACTGAACCAGTTTTAAGATTATATTGTGAATCTTTGACCATGAAACAAGTACATCAAACGTTAAACTGGGCAAAAAATTGGGCTAATTCGGTTTAAAACCTTGTAAGGTGGGCAATGCCCACCCTACAATAGGTTATGATTTTTTTTGATAATACTATAGCAATCTTTAGCCTGAATCTTTAACAAAAATACTTAACATCACTCGTCCTAATAAATAATAATGTCCTTGGGTTATTAACCTTGCATTGTCTGCGAATAATTCTCTTTGTTGAGGAGAATAGAAGTTAATACCACCAGGAGAAAAAGGAATAGAATCTAAAGAATAAAGTTGTATATAATCTACTAAATAAAATTGTCCTTGAGGTTTTAAAACACGACTAACTTCCCTAAAGACTTGTTGTGGATTAGGATAATGCAGAAAACTAATAGTATTAAATACTGCATCAAACTGATTGTCTGCACAAGGAAGGTATTCTGAATTTCCTTGGGTAAAAATTAAACGGGGATGATGTTGATTTTTTTCTCTTGCTTCTTTTAACATTTGTGGGGATAAATCAACACCCATTCCTTGTAAATCAGGAAAAGTTTTAGCCAAACGATTTAGTAATCGACCGGTTCCGCAGCCTAAGTCTAACACATAAGAAGGATGAGGTAATGTTACATAAGATAATAATCGTTTGTGCAGGGATTGATAGAAAATGGTGGTAAAAATAAGATCGTAGTTTGGAGCCCATCTATCAAAAAAAGAGGCTTTTTTCTCAAAAATTTGTTCGCTCATTACCTTATTTAATAATACTCATTAGTCATTTCTTGTAATCCATTAGCCATTAAACCTTTTCCTACTGCTTCCATTTGCCATCCCTCATTATCGCGGTAAACTTCGGCTAAAATCATACCTGTTTTACCGTCATATTCTTCTCCGAGAAGACTATAACGAGCAATTTCTTTATTATTACTGAGATTCACTAGGCGAACAAAGGCGTTTTTAACCTGTCCGAAACTTTGTTGTCTTTGCTTTGCTTTGTAAATATTAACAACAAAAAGTAATTTAACAATGTCATCAGGAATTTTAGTTAAGTCCACTAAGATTTGTTCGTCGTCCCCTTCTCCTGCACCGGTTAAATTATCTCCTAAATGAGTAATTCCTCCTGAAGAATGATTTAAGTTGCCAAAGTAAATAACATCAGATTTACTCTTGAGTTTGTCTCTATTCGTTAAACAAAAAACAGACGCATCGAGATCAAAATCTTTGCCTTTAAATAGGCCAAAAAGTCCCTTACTTTCAGCGACATCCCATCCTAAACCACACATCACTTTGGTGAGTCCGGGGGCTTCTTTTTTAAGATTAATCCGTTGTCCTTTTTTAAGATTAATTGCCATTATTTTCTCCTAGTTATAGTAACGATTTAAGATAGCTTGTAATCCTCCTTCATAACCAGAACCTACGGCACTCATTCGCCATTCTCCATCTTTTTTATAGATTTCTGTGATAATTAAGGCAGTTTCAATGGAATATTCTTCAGTTAAATCGTACCGTAAGACTTCGTTTTTTGTTTGTACATCTACCAATCTTACAAAGGCATTTTCTATCTGTCCAAAGTTTTGTTGTCTTTTATCTGCTTCATGAATGGTGACGACAAAGACAATTTTTTTTACTTCATCAGGAATCTTAGTAAAGTTAACTAAAATAACTTCGTCATCCCCTTCTCCTTCTCCTGTTAAATTATCTCCCATGTGTTCAACAGAATGATCAGGATCAGGGCTTTTCAAATTATTATAAAAGACGAGATGATTATCAGAAATTAATTTTCCATTTTCTCCTAATAAAAACACAGAAACATCAAGATCATAATCATTGCCAGTATCAACTTTTTTGACATCCCATCCTAATCCGACAAAGGCTGCTTTTAGTCCAGGACTTGCTTTTTCTAATGAAATTCTTTGACCTTTACTGAGTGAAATTCCCATGATTTTTGCCTTAGTTTTTTGTTACTTTTGTAATGATAATTTTAACTAGAGTAACGGTTAAGAATGGCTTGTAAACCTCCTTCATATCCAGAACCGACAGCAGTCATACGCCATTCTCCGTCTTTATTATAGATTTCTGCCGTAATTAGGGCGGTTTCGATAGAATAATCTTCAGTTAAATCGTACCGTAAGACTTCGTTTTTGGTTTGTACATCTACTAATCTTACAAAGGCATTTTCTATCTGTCCAAAATTTTGTTGTCTTTTATCTGCTTCATGAATGGTGACGACAAAGACAATTTTTTTTACCTCATTAGGAATCTTAGTAAAGTTAACTAATATTACCTCGTCGTCTCCTTCTCCTGCACCAGTCAAATTATCTCCCATGTGTTCAACGGAATGATCGGGATCAGGGCTTTTTAAGTTATTATAAAAGATAAGATGATTATCAGAAACTAATTTTTCATTTTCTCCTAGTAAGAAGACAGAACAATCAACATCAAAATCTGTTCCTGTATCAACTTTTTTAACATCCCAGCCTAATCCGACAAAGGCTGCTTTTAGTCCGGGACTTGCTTTTTCTAATGAAATTCTTTGACCTTTACTGAGTGAAATTGCCATAATAATTAGTTGAGTTCTAAAAGTAATTGCAGCTTATCTAAGAAGAAGCATTGAGAACAGCTAAATACTTGATCGCAGCATCTAAGCGAGAAGGATAACTATGGGAAAATTCTTCAAACCATAATCCTTCATCAGAGTATTCGTCTAAACTTTTTAACCATTGTTCAGCTTGACGGATCAATAGTTTTTGCTGCCGTTGCTTTCTTTGTTCAGTATAGCGTATTTCTTCCTGATTTTGATGCGTGATGGTTTCTCTTTGTTCTTCTTGTTTGTGTTGAAATTGTTTTTTAAATTGATGTAAATTTTCGTTAATTTCTGGCTTATTGCGTTCTAAATTATGTTGTTGTGATTTCTCTTTTTGTTGCTGTTTAAATTGCTGTAAATTTTCGCTAATTTCTGGTTGATTTCCCTTTATATTCTGTTGTTGACGTTGCTGTTTAAATTGTTGTAAATCTTCATGAACCTGTGGTTGATTATTATCTACATTCTGTTGTTGTGATTTTTCTTTTTGCTGTTTCAAGTCAGACTTAAATTTCTCAAGTAGGTTATCCGTTGAATTGGGTTGATGATTAGACGTATCCATTGATTGTTTCTTTTGATTACTTTTTTTGTGTTTAATTTGGTTAATTAAGTCATCAATGTTAGAATTTTCTGAAGGATTATTAATCATTTTTTTTGAAGAACTCTTATAATATAAATCCTATTATCATGATATCAACTAAACTCGTGAGTTATCAATGTCTGGAAAAAGAGGCGCACCGCAAAGCGGATCTCTTCGAGATCGCTAATTAAGTTTAAGGTTTCTCACCTTCATTATAATTCCGTGTTAAGTATTAAGGGTAATGGATGTTAGAAAACGTTTCAAACTATATGTCTATGTCTTCTGGAAGTTTGCTAGTGGCTCAACCGAGATCCTCTTATATTGTAGAACCTTCTTCCCCTCAATGGATCGAAGTTTTGGTTGATTGTCCAAACATACAAGAATTAGATAACAAGGAAGACAAATCATATAAGTTATACACTTATAGTATTCCTTGTGATTTTAAAGTAACACCTGGAGATATTGTTAGTGTTCCTTTTGGTACACAAATTTTGCGAGGAGTTGTAATTAGATATACTTATTCTTTTCCAGACCATATTAGTTATAATCAAGTTAAAAATATTTATGATGTGATTGCATCTGGATTTTTTACAACAACTTATTTTAAATTATTAGAAAAAGTTTCAAGCTATTATTGTACTGACTTAATAACTGTAATAAAAGCAGCCTTACCTCCAGGATTATTTACTAAATCTCAACGTAGAATTCGTCTAAGACAAGATAATATTCCTCCTGGTGCAGAGATGTTTTGTCGGACTGCTGCTGCAAAAATTTTGAGCTTATTACAGCAACAAAAAGATGGAGATTATAGTGTTAAATATATACAACGTGAAGTAACAGGTGCGCGTCAAGGGATTCAAGAATTAACTAAAAAGAGATGGATTGAAAGTTATTTAAAAACGACTAGAAAAACTCAGGCTAAAAAGCAAAAAATTGTAACTTTAATTGTTGAGCAATTTCCTCATGATTTAACTTCAAAACAATTAGAATTTTTGCAAGTTTTACGACGTAAAGGAGGAGAATTATGGTTAACTGATTTATTGGATGTACTTGAAACAAAAAGTGATTCTGTTGTTAAAGCATTAGCTAAAAAAGAATGTGTAGTTATTAAGTATCGAGAAAGATTAAGATTCTTAGAAAATCCCAAGCAAAAGCAAGAGCAAAATAAAGTATTAACTCCACAACAAAACGAAGCCCTGAAAATAATTAATAGTTTAGAAAATTATAGCGAAATTTTATTACATGGAGTAACAGGCTCTGGTAAAACAGAAGTTTATTTACAAGCAATTTCTCCTTTATTAGAACAAGGAAAATCTGCTTTAATTTTAGTTCCTGAAATTGCCTTAACCCCTCAATTAACCGATCGATTTCGGGCAAGATTTGGAGATAAAGTTTATGTTTACCATAGTAACTTATCAAAAGGGGAAAGATACGATACGTGGCGACAAATGTTGCCTGGAGAACCGCAAGTCATTATCGGTACTCGCTCAGCTATTTTTGCACCTTTACCTAATTTAGGATTAATTATTTTAGACGAAGAACATGATTCTAGTTTTAAACAAACGCAAGTTTCTCCGACATATAATGCAAAAACTGTGGCTAAATGGCGAGGAGAGTTAGAAAATTGCCCAATAATTTTTGGGTCAGCAACTCCCTCTTTAGAAAGTTGGATTTCTGTTAAGTCTTCTCAATATTCTTCATCTAACTCCTATTATTTATCCTTGCCTGAAAGAATTGGATTTCGACCTTTACCTCCTGTAAAAATTGTTGATATGCGAGAGGAATTAAAGCAAGGAAATCGCTCAGTTTTTAGTCGTCCTTTACAAGAAGCATTGAGGAATTTAAAAGAGAAAAATCAACAAGGTATCTTATTTATTAATCGCCGAGGATACAGCACTTTTGTTTCATGTCGAAGTTGCGGTTATGTTATGGAATGTCCTGACTGTGATGTGTCTTTATCCTATCATTATACTCATGAAGGAGCCACAGAATTATTAAGGTGTCATTATTGTAATCATACTCAAATTCAACCTTCAAACTGTCCTGAATGTAATTCCCCTTATTTTAAATTTTTTGGTAGTGGAACCCAAAAAGTTACCCAAGCATTAAAACAAGAATTTCCTGAATTAAAGTCATTAAGATTTGATAGTGATACCACTCGGACTAAAGGTTCTCACCGTCGCTTATTAGAGGAATTTTCACGGGGTGAGGCTGACATTTTAGTGGGGACACAAATGCTAACCAAAGGATTAGATTTAGCTCAAGTGACATTAGTCGGTGTTGTCTCTGCCGATGGGTTACTCTATTTATCAGATTATCGCGCAGCAGAAAGAGCTTTTCAAACCTTAACCCAAGTCGCCGGAAGGGCAGGAAGAGGAGACGAACCCGGACAAGTAATTATACAAACCTATTCCCCCGAAAATTCAGTTATTCAAGCTGTTAAAAATCATGATTATTATCGTTTTATCGAAGAAGAATTACCCCGAAGAGAAGAGTTAAATTTTCCACCTTATGGACGTTTAATTTTAGTACAATTAAGTAGCTTAGATGCGATAGAAGTACAAAATACAGCACAACAATTAGGAAATTATTTTCATGAAACTATCGGATTAGATTGTGAAATCTTAGGACCAGCACCAGCGAGTATTATGAGAGTAGCAAAACGATATCGTTGGCAAATTTTATTGAAATTTTTACCCGATGCTAGGGTGATTATTCCTGAGATGGAAAACTGGCATAAATTATGTCCTAATTCTGTTAGTTTGAAAATAGATATTGATCCTTTACATATTAATTGATAAACATTTAAACTTAAATCTCGCACCCACCACTGTAGAAACGTCTCTACCAAAGATAATAAAATTTAGTTATAATACAAATGTTTTATATATAATCTGGATTACAGTCAGGCATAATAGAAGATCCCCGTGTTAGTTGCTCAAATTATGTCATCCTATGAACCACTCCATCATAAATATCGTCCACAGACCTTTGCTGACTTAGTGGGACAAGAAGCGATCGCCACGACCTTAAGTAATGCGATCGCTAGTCAACGTATTGCACCGGCCTATTTATTTACTGGGCCGAGGGGAACCGGAAAGACCTCTAGTGCTAGGATTTTAGCGAAATCTCTCAATTGTTTGGCGGTTGAGGTTCCCACGGCTGCACCCTGTGGTCAATGCGAAGTGTGTCGAGCGATCACCAGAGGTTCGGCGTTAGATGTGATTGAAATTGATGCAGCCAGTAATACAGGGGTCGATAATATTCGGGAAATTATTGAGCGATCGCAGTTTGCTCCGGTACAATGTCGTTATAAAGTGTATGTCATAGATGAATGTCATATGCTAAGTGTGGCTGCTTTTAATGCTTTATTAAAGACCTTAGAAGAACCGCCAGAACGAGTTATTTTTGTCTTAGCAACCACCGACCCACAAAGAGTCTTACCTACTATTCTATCTCGCTGTCAACGCTTCGACTATCGCCGTATTCCCTTGGAAGCGATGGTTAATCATTTAACAATAATTGCCCAAAAAGAAAACATAGAAATTGAAACAGAAGCCTTAATTTTAGTAGCACAAATTGCTAACGGTGGGTTAAGAGATGCAGAGAGTTTATTAGATCAATTAAGTTTATTATCAGGAAGTATTACTTCGGAAAAAGTTTGGGATTTAGTAGGGGCTGTTCCTGAGAAAGATTTATTATCTTTATTACAAGCCATTAACTCTAACAATCCAGAAATTGTTATAGAATCTTGTCGAAAATTGATGGATAGAGGGAGAGAACCTTTAGTTGTCTTACAAAATTTAGCTGGATTTTATCTTAACTTATTAATTGCTAAAACTGCCCCAACAAGGTCGGATTTAGTAGCAGTAACGTCTACCACTTGGGATGATTTATGTTCAGAAGCGAAACACTGGAAAACTGAAACAATTTTAAGAGGTCAACAGAAACTTAAAGAAAGCGAAGTTCAGTTAAAAAATACCACTCAACCTCGTCTATGGTTAGAAGTTACTTTATTAAGTTTACTTCCTGATGCTTGCACACCAGAAGTTATTATTCAATCATCTAATATTTCAACTCAAACTAAAAATAATAATGAATCAAAACTAACAAATTTACCTCAACAAAAACCTCAAGCAAAAATAGTTGAAAAACAATTTCAAGATCAACCTAAAGCGTTATATAAACCGAATGAAACTATTACAGAACTGTCAGAAATACTGATTAATAATGATGATACCAATTTAGAGGAAATGTGGCAGTTAGTCTTAAAAAAACTTCCTTTATTATCCTCAGCATTAATTAAACAACATGGCTATTTAATTAATTATAAAAATACCGTTGCTACGGTAGGTATTAAAAGTAAACAACTTCTAAAAGCAGCACAGGATAAACTGCCTCAAATTGAATCAGCTTTTCAAGCAGTTGTCGGTCATAAAGTTAAGGTTAATTTACAAGTCGCAAACACTACTAAATCTAATGAAAAATTCTATAATTCTTCTATAAAGTCCCCTTTATCTTATTCTCAAAATAACAATAACTTATCTCAAAATTCTAATAATTTAAACAATAATAATCCTAAAAATTTAACTCATCAACCTAATTCTAATTCCCAGATAGATAATGCTAACGACAAAAATGAAAAAGCTGAAGAAATTTTAAATATTCCTAGCATATCTCCAACTCAAGATAATATTGATAATATAGAAGTCTCTGAAGATAAAATTCAAAAAGCAGCCGAACAGTTAGCTAAGTTTTTTAAAGGAGAAGTTATCAGTAATTATGATTTGCAAGAGGAAAAAAATAATCAATCTGAATCAAAGGAGAATATAGACCTATCACACAATAGTTTGAGGGATTTTAAAATAGAAAATGAAAAAGACAAGAATGCAGATGATCTTGAAAATAACAATTTATATAATCAAATTTCAACCAGTAGTATTTCTTCAAAAAAAGTAAAAGGAAGACCGAAAATAACAAAAGAGGAAGAAGATTTAGAATTCTAAATTACTAACATAAATCCATTACAAAAATGAAAAAAATCAACTATCTTGCTATTGCTATTTTTACCGTATTGTTGAATGCTTGTCAATTAGAAAATAATAAAGCTTTTAAAACCAAAGCTATCACTAAAGCTGAATCAATTAATACGATGAAAACTGAAACTTGGGAATTTAAACCAGAAAGGGATCGCTACGATAAAAATTCACTGTTAGACTTACGTTATCTTAATGAGAAAGTAGCAGGAGAAACAGGCTTTATCCACTTGTCTCCTGATGGCAAAGACTTTGTAAAAGGTAATGGACAGTCTATTCGATTTTGGGCAGTTAATTCTTATGTTTGGAGAAAAAGTTATCAAGAATTAGAAGATCATGCTCGTTTTTTAGCAAAGCGAGGAGTTAATATGGTGCGTTGGCATGGTCAAATTGTTGGCAAAAATAATAATAAAACCCTGAAAAATATTGATAAAAAAGCGCGTGAGCAACTATGGCAATATGTAGCAACTATGAAAAAAGAAGGGATTTATTTGACCTTATCTCCCTATTATGCCCATGCTTTAAAATCTCAAGATAATTGGCAAATTCCTCGTGATAGTAAAGATTTTAGTGGTTTATTATTTTTTGATACTGAATTACAACAAGCTTATAAAAATTGGTTAAAAGAGTTATTAATACCTATTAACCCCTATACGGGAATTTCCTTAAAAGATGAAGCTGCGATCGCTATTATTCAACTACAAAATGAAGACTCTTTATTATTCTGGACATTTAAGAATCTGAAAGGACGGGATTTAGAGTTATTAAGTAATAAATACCGTGATTGGTTAATCAAGAAATACGGTTCCTTAGAACAAGTTGTAAAAATATGGAAAAATGTTTCTATTGAAGGAGAAAATGTCAAAGAAGGTAAACTCAAATTTTATGAAATATGGCATCTAACTCAACCAGAAAATCCTAACAGTGGGAAGGGAAAACGATTAGCTGACCAAACTCAATTTTTAACTGAAACCATGTATAATTTTAATCAAGAGATAAAACAGTTCTTACGGGAAGAAATTGGAGCAAAACAGTTAATTAATGCAGGAAATTGGAAAACGGCCGATCCTCTTAAATTAAATGATGCAGAACGCTATTCTTATACCGCAACAGAAGTCATAGGGGTTAATCGTTATTATAATGGTGGAATCCATAAAGGCGAAAAATCAAATTGGGCAATTATTAATGGAGATAAATTTACCAATCGTTCTGTTTTATTTGATCCTTACTCCTTTCCATTAAATCTTAAACAAGTTGCTAATCATCCTATTATTATTCCCGAAAGCTCTTGGGTTCCTCCCCTTGGTTATCAATCAGAAAGCCCTTTTTTAGTTAGTATTTTTCAATCTTTAACTGGTATTGATGGGTTCTATTGGTTTGCTATGAAAGAACCACAATGGAGACAACCCTCTTCTGCTAATGGTTATCTTCCTTCTTTGGGTAAATGGGTCATTAATACCCCAGAATTATTAGGTAATTTTCCTGCTGCTGCTTTGATGTATCGTCAAGGTTATATTCAACAAGGGGAAACCGTTGTTAGAGAACATCGAAAACTGACAGATTTATGGAATCGTCAAATACCAATAATTTCAGAAACTAAAACTTTTGATCCTAATCGTGATCAAGACACTAATAATAATAATAATCAAAGCAGAAATAAAATTAATCCTTTAGCTTTTTTAGTTGGTCCAGTAGAAGTTACTTATAGTAATAATAATAAAGAAAATAAAATTATAAATTTAAACTCATATATTAATAAAAAAGATAAAATAATTCGTTCTATTACTGAAGAAATAACCTGGGACTATGGACAAGGTATTTGTCTTTTAAATACAGCAAAAGCCCAAGGAGTCACAGGATTTTTAAAAGAAGTTGGTGAGATAAAATTAAATGATTTAATAATTAAATCTAATAATAAATATGCAACTATTATAGTAGTTTCTATGGACAATAAACCCATCAAACGATCAGAAAAACTATTAGTACAATTAGGAACGGTTGCCCGTCCAACAGAGTGGAAACAAAAAGAAATTACTTGGAAAGATAAGCAAGGTAACTTACAAAAAGGATTGGAAATTATTAACTATGGTAAAGCCCCTTGGAGAATAGAAAATAACGATATTCATCTCACTATTAATAATCCGCAACTTAAAAAAGCTATGCTATTAGACAGTAATGGTTTAGCTAAACAAACCATGAATTTAAAAAGCGATAGCTCTCAAATTTCGTTACAATTACCCACCGATGTTAAATATATTATTCTTGAATAAAAAGAGTTAATAAGCTAAATTATTAATAGACCCTAAACCTTCAACTTTCACTGCTTATGTCTGCTTGTCAAACTGTTTGGATTGCACGGCATGGAAACCGTCTCGATTTCGTTAAACCAGACTGGTTTAATACAGCTCAAAGACGCTATGATCCCCCTTTATCAGAAGATGGTTTTATTCAGGCCAAACAACTCGGACAAAGGCTTCAATACGAGAAAATTGGCCATATTTTTGCGTCTCCTTTTTTGCGTACCATACAAACTGCTTCAGAAGTAGCAAAACTGCTTGATATTCCTATTAAATTAGAAGCAGGAATTGGAGAATGGCATAATCCCCAATGGATGAGTGAAACCCCTGAAATTCATCCTAGAGAATTATTAGAAAAAGACTATTCTTATATTGATTGGAATTATACTTCTTATCGGGTTCCTAAATATCCAGAAATGGAAGTAACGATGATGACGAGAATGGCTGAAGTTATTGAACAATTAGTTAGTCAATATTCTGATGATATTCTATTAGTCGGTCATGGGGCATCTGTAATGGGATTAATCCAAGGCTTAACCCAAGAACTGCCAGTATTTCAACCCTCCTTATGTTGTTTATCAAAATTAGTAAAAACAGATAGTAAATGGGAAATAGAAATAGGAGGAGATACCTCCCATTTAAGTGAAACTGAAAAAGAAGTAAGGCTTGTGTAAACCATGAAAAATATCTATCAAAAACTCTTATCGATTATACTATTTCTAGGCATAACAGCCGTTTCTAACGTTGCTATGGCACAAAATAATCCCTTAGAAGCTTATCGCTGGCACAATCGACTTTTATTGGTCTTTGTTCCTCAAATTGAAGACGAACGTTTGACTAAGATACAACAGACCCTAAATCAAGTAGAATGTGAATTTCAAGAACGAGATTTATTATTAGGGGTTTTTACCAGTAATGCTCCTAGTCGTATTGGCAATGACTCCATTTCTTCCTACCAAGAAGCCCAACTGAGGGCAAAATATGGCATTAAATCAAATCAATTTGCAGTCATTTTAATAGGCAAAGATGGTCAATCGAAAAACCAATTATCTGAGGTTCCAGAAATTGAGAGAATTTTTGGACAAATTGATAATATGCCTATGCGTCAACAGGAAATCTCTAACCGTTCCAATAGTTGTAATTAATGGAAGTTTCGATTATTTATACTAGGCAATCTTTCTCAATTCATGTATAATCTCATTGCCATTCATCTTAAGCTTTCGTATTCATGGATAACGCCTTATTAGTTCAACTCATTGGCATTAGCGGTTACATCATCTACATCACCACCTCAGCCGGCGTATACGGCATTTTTGCCCTAGGGTTAAACTTACAATGGGGTTTTACCGGTTTAATTAACTTCGGCGTTGTTGGTTTTATGACCTTGGGAGCCTATACTAGCGTCTTATTAACGTTAACAGGAATTCCTTTTATCATAGCTGTTTTGACAGGAGCTATCCTAGCAGCTATTTTAGGGTTATTAATCGGATTATCTACCTTACGTCTTCGAGAAGATTATCTAGCTATTGTTACTATCGGAGTTTCAGAATTAGTTCGTTTAGTCGCTTTAAACGAAGAATGGTTAACGAAAGGGGCTTTAGGCTTGAGACAATATCCGTTACCCTTGAATATTGAAGCTAATTTACCCATCAAACTCTTCTTAATTGCTATTTTAACCTTATTAG
>NZ_AAXW01000024.1 GCF_000169335.1 Crocosphaera chwakensis CCY0110 | reverse complement strand
CACGTTTGTTTACGCCCCTTATTATAAAAGACTGCTATGACTTATGAATGATCCACAAGGGATCGAACGGATTTTATTACGTTTCTTTTAGTAAGTCTAGCGGTATTAATCAATTTATACTAGAAAACCTTTTAAGGGTAAGTAGAATTTATCAGTTATGGGAGCGTTGACAGGGGTTGACGAGGATTTGTTCCCATCATGGTCATCTAGCCCTCAAAGAGGATAAAATACGTTAGTATCATGTTGAGTTGAACGTAAAGTTATGGGGTTAAATGTTGTTAATTTAGTGGGTCGTGCTGGCCGTGATCCTGAAGTAAGATATTTTGAATCAGGAACGGTCTTATGTACCTTGACTATAGCCGTTAATCGCCGTTCGAGCCGAACGGATCAACCTGATTGGTTTAATCTTAAATTTTGGGGAAAAAGCGCAGAAATCGCTGCTAACTATGTTAAAAAAGGCAGTTTAATTGGGATTCAAGGAACCCTAGAAATTGAAAATTGGACTGATCGCAACACCGGCGCAAACCGTTCGAGTCCTGTGGTTCATGTTGATCGTTTAGATTTATTGGGATCAAGACGGGATAATGATGCTGGTTTGGTGGGTAACTATTCTGGAGGGGATGACGAATTTTAAGTAACAACTGAGTCTGTTTTAGTTACTCATTAGCCTGCTTTTGCAGGCTTTATTAGTGCTTATTTTTTACGGGACTGACGGGGCTCGAACCCGCAACTTCCGCCGTGACAGGGCGGTGCTCTAACCAGTTGAACTACAGTCCCTTGTTTTTTGAGCCGAATACAATAATAGCAAGTTATCAAAAAATTTGTCAAGTCTCTGGGGCAAAATTTTTTCGATCCTTAGGAAGCCCTGATCCTATAGAGGATAGAGCCTATTTTCGTAAAAAAAGCAGTGATTTTGATAAATCACTGCTCGCAAGGAGAATTAAGACATAAATCATGAAATAAGGATAAAAGGTTTAACCAAGCATACTAATGCTTTCTTCAGTATCCCCATCATCTTCAAAAAGACTACCCACAGTTATTAAATTGATTTCTTTGGATGAATTTTCTTCTCTAATTGACTCTTCGGAAACCATTGAATTAATGGTTTCATCATCCATAATAGAATGACGAACCTCATAGAATTCTTTGCTTAAATTTCTTGCTTTTTCGTAGCTTTCAATGTCTCCTTGATCAAAATAATATTTGGCAGCTAGTCTTAAATCTTCGACAGCTTGTTTTTTGTTACCCATTTCCGCTAAAAGAATACCACGACTATGATAAGCTTTTGCATAAGTAGAGTCGAGATGTAGGACTTCAGTATAGTCTTCTATAGCTCCTGTTTTATCCCCTAATCTTTGATAGCTGAGTCCTCGTTCGTAATAAGCATGAGAGCCTTCAGGATTAGTACGAATTACTTGAGAGGTATTTTCAATTTTTTGTAATGTTTCAACAATATTTTGAACTTGGGTTATTTGAGATGCTAAGTTATCAGTAAGCTGTTTTGATTGATCTTTTTCAACTATTAATTGATTTAAAGATTCATGGTTATTTGTTATTTTTTCTGATAATTCATCAACAAGTTTTTTAATTTTTTGATCTTGCTGACTTAATTGATTTTCACTTTCTCCTCTTAGCTGTTTAATTTGCTCAAAAATAACAGACTGATTTTTATTCATTTGTTCGCTCATTTGAACAATTGAACTTTCCTGTAATTGAGCTAATTCTACTTTTAACTGGCGACGATTAGCCATTTGTAAAGCCACTGAGAAAGAAATAGGAACAGCAGCAAAAGCAGCATTACCCAAAAGAGAGCCTACAGCTCCACCAATTAAACTAATACCTGATAATATGTCAAAAATATCAGACAAGTTATTTTTACTATTTTCATTATTTAATTCTTGTTGTTCCACTTGATTTTTCATGATATTAAATCCTATTTAATGATGATTAATTCCTCAAAATTAAACTAAATACTCTTCTTCTTGGTGGGTTAAAATGGTACAGTCAGAAGTCGGAGAAGCAGCACAAAGCAAAACATATCCTTTGTCTAGTTCATCGGGTTTTAAAAAGGATTCTGCTTTTTCCGTTTGTTCAATATTTCCTGCCATTACTTTACCCAAACAGTCAAAACAAGAGGCTGCACGACAAGAGGAAGGATGTTCAATTCCGTTTAATTCAGCAATGTCAAGAATGTACTCACCAGGAGCAACATCTATGGTCTTTTTTAATTGTTTTTTGGGATTAACTAATGTAACTTTAAATTTTTCTTGTTGGTGACTCATGTTTAGATCCTCAATCTTGAATTAATGAACAAATAGTAAACAATTTATGCACCCAAAATTGTGCAATCAAGTTGTAGTGCTGGTAAGATGAATTTTGCTTCTTCAGCGGTTAAATATTGTTTAATTACTTCCTGAATAATAGGGTAATGATTACGAACAAAACGCTCATATCCGACAGCACGAACAATTGTTTGTAACCAAATTAAAAGACCATCTCGTAAACGATCTAAATCATTGACTAACATAGCTGCGCTGCTATATTTAATAGCTTGTTTACGATCCCGTCGACAAATTTCTTTGCCGTGTTCATCCATTTTATACAAGCAATTATTTTCATTCAGTTCGTGCATTTTGGCATCAACTTCTTGTAAAATTGCTTCTTCACTTGCCATGATTTTTTCATAGGTTTGAATTCGCATATCTACAGACTCTAAATAATCTTCGATAAACTTTAATTCAGAATCCGTTGCGTAACGTCTATCAGTGTCTAAACTTAACTTTGAAAACTGGGTTAACATTGTATTTCCTCGATACAAGAATTAGGGTAAAAAATAATTAAGCATCCTGAATTTTAGCCATGTATTCCGACACTTCAACTTGAGTGTCTTTTAGTTGAGTAATCATCGAACGAGTAACTAACTTGTCTTTTTCAACTAAAATAGAACCATTGATAGGATGAAGGATGTTTTCTTTAGCACGACTGCCAATTAAATCTTCAATATTGTCAATTTCACTGACATACATTCCTGAAGGAATTTCTACCACTACTCCTTCTCCAATAACCCTTGCTTGACACGCTAAACGAGAACATTTGTTAGCAGTGGTAATCACTTCCATCGTGCGAATTTCTCGGCGGTTAACAGGGGATAAACCCTCCATTCCTTCCGTGATAAAAACATGGCAAGTGGAACACATTCCACGGCCTCCGCACTCTTTCCACACATTCAAATCTTTAGCTAGTAAACCGCTTAAAAGATTATCATTAGTTTGTATATCAACTTGTTGATTGATAGGGTCAAGTTTGACTTTTTTTGCCATGTTTTAATGCTCCTAAATTATTGATTCTGAGATTGATTGCTACACAATAAGTCCATGATTGTTTCATGCTCATGTCCTTCTTCCAGCCAAGCTTTTATCGGTTTAATTCTATTATCTAAACCAATTACAAAACTATTAGAATTAGCTCCCATAGATTCACAAGCTGTTTGAATACAGTGTAAATCTTCTCCTGTCAGTTGACTGAAGAAAGCACTTAAAATTCCTGCTTCTAAGAAACACATAAACCGTAAATTCCGAGGAGCAAATTGAGCAAAAGGAGAATTAACTATTTTAGGAACTAAGAAACCATTTTGATAATATTTTAAATCGATATCTAAGGTTCCCCATCCGTGAGTTTTCCAGCACTCTTTTAAAGATTGGATGAATTCAATCATATCTATTTCTGCCAGGGATTTTCCGTAGTATTTTCCTAATTCATCAGCAAATCGTTGATAAAAATTTCTGCCCCACCAACGACCACAACTGAATAAAGCAACACTACTTCCGGCTCCTAATTCATCTTCTAAGGTAGCATAAAGAGCTTCTAATAAAGGTTGAGGTAAAGCTAATAAACGAGAACCGCTACGGTTTTCTAATAAGCCAAATTCAAAGTCTCCTTGTAAGTAAGCATCATGGGAAAAATAATTACCTTTTAAAGAGGATTTTTTAACTAAATTTGCAACATCAATCATATTATTTATTCTCCTACCATTAAAGTTTCAGATTGAGATTTTGTTTCTAATAGAGTAATCTTAGCTTGCTCTAAAAAGGGATTTAAAAGTTGCATTTGCTCTGAGGCAAGCCTTTCTTCTAATCCTTGTTTTAAGTTCTCAAAAATATGAGTCTCAATGGTTACCATATCTTGAGCTTGAACAATATCCGTAAGCCATTCTAAAATACGATGTCTGAAATAATCAGGATTATTTAATAACATCGCCATCGCAGCGTAACGCATTACTGCCATCCAGTGTTTTAAACCTTTTTCTAACCGTTGATTATTCTCATCAGGAAAAGTTTCTACTAAATTATCAGCAACAAGCTGAAAAATCGGTATTTCTTGATCTCGTAGGTATCGATAAATTTCTAGACGATCTTTAAGCGTATTTGCACTATTTTTCAGAGTTGCTAAATCTGAAGAGGAAAGATAGTCATCCTCTGCTTCATAAAATAAGGTTTCAAAGTCTTTTTGCATGATGTTACTCTAAAATAAATCCGATAAATTATCTAAATCTAGGTCTGTAGAGGATGAATCGATAGAATTTTTAGAAGAGGATGGCTTAGAAGTTGGAACAATATTAGGAGAACTTTTCCAAACTATTCCTTTAAAGAAATCTTTAACAGATAAACTCAATAAAGATTGATTAGACTGTTTAATAGATTGTGATCTAAAGTCTTTTACTTGTTTTCCATCCCAATTAGATTGTAAAAGAAACTCTTGTAAATTTAATCTCAATAAAGATTGATCATTTTTACTTTGATCAGTGGCATTAAAAGTAGTTAAAACAATCTTTTCTCCTGTCCAATTACAGGTACGAAAAAAATCATAAACACTGATACTTGACCATGTTTTTTGGCTCATCATTTAAGATACTCCTCATGGTGTAAACGCTTTTCAATATCTTTAGCTAATGCGCCTTCATTTAACCAGAAAGTTGCAGCATCAATACGGTCTTTCTTCCCGATTAAAAACTTACAATAAGTTTCGCCCATTGCATAGCATTGAATTTCAATAGCATTCAAATCTTTTTTAACTAAATTGCTAAAAAATCCGGCTAATAAACCAGCATAAATATGACAAACGGGTTTACCTACATCCCCTAGGGTTCGAGCAACAGCAGAATCAAAAATATTGACAAACATAAAGCCATTTTTCTGCTCACTCATATCAACTTCCCAGTTACCCCAACCTTGTGCGGTAAACGGCCACCACCAAGCTTCTAAAACATAGTTTAGATTCATCTGATTGAGGGGTTTTTCATACCCATATTCAGAGTAAAGCCACTGTTGAAAAACGCTGCGTCTCGTTTACCCCATTCTTTACCAATATTATAGGTAACGACTCCCGCAGCACTACCAATCTCATGTTCTAGTCCTTCAATTAACCCTAAGATAAAATCTTCACTGGTGAGAATATTGCGAGATTCATTCCAATCAACAATGGTTCCGGTTTCTGTTTGAAAAGAAAAAAAATCTTCTAAAGCATAATGATGATGTCTTTTAGGATATTTCTTTTTTAAAGGATGCTCAAATTTTGTGAGTAACTGTTTCGTTTCTTGTTTGCTATCACTTGAGGTGAAAACCATGTTATATAAACCTCAATATTTTATCGAATGTGATTTCATTGTAGGAAGATAATATAGGGCTTTCCTCTGTGGTTATAGGGAAGTTACTGGGGTTTTTAAGACAAATTTTAGTAGTTATACTGACTTAACAGGCAAAAAGACTAAAATCACTTATAGAAAATCAACAAAATTACTGTTTGATCACAATTGTTAGGGGTTATTATGGAATTATTCGAGCATATAGAAGAAGTCTTAAAAAATTGGGTGACACTGTTTCGCTTGATCATAGAGTCTATATCAGTGCTATGCGTTGTGTTTGGGTTATTTTCAAGTATTCGTTGCGTGATTAAGAATTTTCGCTTTCGCTCTTTTCCTTTTTTAGAAGTTCGTCTGCGCTTTGGTTCCTGGTTAGCGTTAGCCCTAGAATTTCAACTGGCTTCAGATGTGTTAAGCACCACCGTTGCGCCTTCGTTTCAAGCGTTAGGAAAATTGGGTGCGATTGCCGTGATTCGGACGTTTTTGAACTATTTTTTGACAAAAGAATTAGAAGTTGAACAAGAGTTAAAAGAGCGACAAAGGAGTTCAAATGTATAAAATTAAAGAATATACCAACTTGTCTGGGATTTAATGATGAACCCAACCGATCAATGGACTATTTATAAAGAGTTTCGTTTTGAAGCAGCCCACCGACTTCCCTATCATCAGGGTAAGTGTTCTCGTCTTCATGGTCATAGTTGGGTCGGACGAGTTTACGTCAGTTGCGATCGCCTTCAAGAAACAGGATCACAACAAGGAATGGTGATGGATTTTGGGGAAATTAGTGATTATGTTGACCCTTTGGTGGAAAATTTTTTAGATCATTACTATCTTAATGAAACCACGGGGTTAGAAAGTCCTACCAGTGAGGCGATCGCACAATGGATCTTTGAAAAATTAGAATCAGCCCAGTTACCAGGATTGTGTATGGTAGAAATACGAGAAACTTGCACGTCTGGGGCGCAATATCGTCGCAGTGTTTAAAAATTGTCCAAATCTAATCCGTTGCTTACAATAAAAGCACAGAAAATTCTTACCCTATCCATTTAATATGGAAATTCTTTGTACTCGTCCAGGATGTTCTCATCCTCAAAACAATTTTTCTGATCTTGATGATCCCTCAAAATTAAAAACGGTTCAACAAAAATACTGCACCAGTTGCGGAATGCCTCTAATTTTGACAGGCCGTTATTTACCGTCTAAGTTGTTAGGAAAAGGGGGATTTGGTGCTGCTTTTTTAGCACAAGATCGTTTTACCCCTACCATGCGTTTATGTGTGGTTAAACAGTTTCAACCAGAAGGAAACTTAAATGCTCAATCGTTAGCGATCGCTCAAGACTTATTTGAACGAGAAGCGGTTATTTTAGAAGATTTAGGCAGCAAACACCCTCAAATTCCTCAGTTATATGCTTTTTTTCCTTTAGTAATTTCTAATCCTATTACCCAGGAAGAAGAACAGTTTTTTTACTTAGTTCAAGAACTGATTGATGGAGAAGATTTAGAAACCGAATTAAAACGAAAAGGAATTTTTCTCGAAAATGAAGTAATAGAAGTTCTCCATGAAATCCTCTTGGTCTTACAGTTTATTCATGATAATAATTGTATTCATCGTGATATTAAACCGTCTAACATTATGCGAGATAAACAAGGACGTTTATATTTGTTAGATTTTGGTGCAGTTAAACAAGTAACGGCAACTGCAGGTAATCCTCAAAAACGCTCAACGGGAATTTACTCAATGGGGTTTGCTCCCCCTGAACAAATGCAGGGATCGGCAGTTTATCCCGCAACTGATTTATATGCTTTAGCTACCACTTGTTTAAATTTATTAACCGGAAAATCCCCAGAAGAGTTATACGATTCTTATAATAATCGCTGGAATTGGCAAGCTCATGTTACTCAGGTAAGTGAGGGTTTAGCTAATATTTTAGACCGATTATTATTACCCAGTCCAAGTGAGCGTTATCAAAGTGCATCTGAAGTTTTACAAGCATTACATTCATCTCAAACTCAAGGATCTTCTTCAAGTACAAAAACATCAATTCAAGCTTCAGCTAATCCCCCCATTCCTTCCCCTGCTCCCATTAGTCCGACTCCAAAAAAGGGCTTTTCTAGTGTCGATTTATTGATCTATTCAGGCTTTACAGGATTTGAAGGGGCAATTCTTATTTTAGGGTTAAAAAGCTTTCTAGCTGCTCCTGGAATTATTATCGGATGTATAATTATTACTGGCTTGATTTATCTTCAATCGCGTCGGATTCTTGATAAAAAAGATTTGTTTATTGTCGGAATAATTACAGCATTATTATTAATTTTCTGTTTGATTTTTGGTGCTTTAGGGTTTGAGTCAGTTTCTTTTTTATTAATATCAGGATTAGTAGCAGCAGCCGGTTTAATAGCAATTACGTCTTTGTTTAAATTAATTTATCAACTTCTCTCTAGTGTTTTATAAAGATAAAAATGTATGATTGGCAAAGTGTATTTAGTTGGTTCAGGAATAGGAAATATAAATTATTTAACTCTGAAAGCATATTATCTGATATCTGAAGCTGAAGTATTAATTTATGATTCTTTAATTGATAAAAAATTACTCCATTTAGTCCCTGGAACTTGTCTTAAAATTAATGTTGGCAAAAGAGCAGGTCAACCCAGTACCAAACAAACTAAAATTAATCGTTTACTAATAAATTACTGTTTACAAGGAAAACAAATTGTAAGATTAAAAAGTGGCGATCCTTTAATCTTTGGTCGAGTTAATGAAGAAATTAAGGCGTTGCAAGAGGCTAATTGTGACTATGAATTAGTACCTGGTATTTCATCAGCTTTAGCTGCTCCTTTATTGGCAGGAATCCCTTTAACAGATAAAGAAATGGGTCGATGTTTTACTGTTTTAACCGGACATCAACCCGCCTTATTGAATTGGGAAGCCTTAGCAAAAATTGATACATTAGTTATTTTAATGGGTACAAGAAACCTTGATAAAATTGTTGATAATTTGCTCATTAACAGGCGATCGCCAGATGAACCCATTGCCATTATTCAAAATAGTGGAAGTGAGCAAGAAAAAGTTTGGATCAGTACATTAAAGACTATAATGGAACAAGTATCAGGACTATCTTTATCTCCCGCTATTATTATTATCGGAAACGTTGTTAATTCACGCTATATGTCTTCATCTATCAGCCTTCCTTTAGCTCACAAAACTGTCTTAATTACCCGTGCAAAAGAACAATCAAGTCAGTTTAGTCGTCTCTTACAACAACAGGGTGCAAATACTCTAGAAATGCCAACCTTAGAAATTTCTCCTCCATCTTCTTGGGAAGAATTAGATTTAGCGATTGAAGGATTATCTTCTTTTGATTGGTTAATTTTAACCTCGGCAAATGGGGTTAAGTTTTTCTTTCAACGGGTACAAGAATTAGGTAAAGATATTCGTGTTTTAGGTAAGATTAAAATTGCTGTGGTAGGAAAAAAGACAGCTTCTTGTTTAAAGCAATATCACCTCACTCCTGATTTTATTCCTCCTAATTTTATTGCCGATTCATTAATTGAGTATTTTCCTGAAAGTTTAGGTCATCAAAAAATACTATTTCCCCGTGTAGAAACAGGTGGCAGAGAACTATTAGTTAAAGAGTTACAAAAACAAGAAGCAAATATTGTTGAAGTCCCTGCTTATCAGTCAGGATGTCCCGAAACTATTGATTCTCAAGCATGGGAAGCTTTACAAACAAAACAAGTTAATATTATTACTTTTACCAGTTCTAAAACGGTTAAAAATTTTTATAGTTTAGTACAAAAAGCATTAAAAACTCACAGTAAATCAGACATTTTATCTCTTTTAGATAACGTTTGTCTGGCATCCATAGGTCCACAAACTTCAAAAACCTGTTACGATTTATTAGAAAGAGTTGACTTAGAAGCCGAAGAATATACTTTAGATGGGTTAACTAAAGGATTAGTTGAATATTTCAGATAAATTGATGGAAAAGAGGATGACCAATAGTAACCGCTCACCATTCACTGACACTACCATAATGGCGGTTTATCGGAGGGATTTTCAGGTTTAGATTGGGGTACTTTTTGATTATTTTTATTCGCCTTTTGAGAAGTTTGAGAAGTTTGAGAAGTTTGAGAAACAGAAGCGTTATCCACTTTATTCTCTGCTTGTTGACGATTTTTAAGTTGTTGAATATTAGCTGTAATATTTTCAATCGTTTCATTAATTGTTAACAGTTGCTCATTAATTTGAACCTGTAACGTTCTGTCACCATTAGTATTAATGGCTATTAGATTATTTTTTATAGTATTCCACTGGTTTTTAGCAAGATTGTAGTCTTGAATAGTTGTCGCTGATTCTGTTTGGATCATGGCTTGTTTAATTAGGTTATTAATCGTCTCAAACTGTTCTCTATATTGTTGTTTTTTAATAACTTTCTGATTGATTTCTTCGATTTTATTATCAATGATATTAATGGTTGTTTCTGTTGATTCTTTTTCGTTTTGTACTTGAGAGCTAAAGAATTTATCAGACGAAATATTATCTAATTGTTGTTGTACCTGTTCCCATTGTTGTTTAGCTTGTTGATAATCTTCGAGGGTATTAGCCGTTTGTAAAATTTGAGTGGCTTGTATAGCTAATTGAGAGGCTTCAGTTAATTGTTGTTTAGCCTCTTCTTCTTGGGATAAAATAACATCAACTTGCGTTAAGTTTTTTTCAAAGCGATTTAATACTTGTTGAGATTGAGGATAAATAGAAACATCCTTAGGTAAATTTTTTAATTGACCCATCACAGCCACTAAGCGATCGCGGTACTGTTGTAATTCCTCAAACGTTTCTGCATTATCTATTTTTAATATAACTGCTTCTCCTTCTGTTACAGCTTGGGTATAAAACCCTTCAAACTCTCGATCCCTAGCACAATTATCTAACAATTTACATATACCAGAAATATAAGGAGATTGTAAGGCAATGCCGACAGATCCTAACGTTAAAAAAGCGATCATAAATCCAACAACTAGATAAGCTATTTTTAGACCAAAAGGAGAAGAAGGTTGCGGTGAATAGGTCTGTTTTTTTACTTTCTGAGACGGTTTAAACGTTCCTGATAAATATTGTTGACAAATCAAAGAAACTTGTTTTTCTTCTTCTGTTTTAGGATGTTGTAAACGGGAATGATATTGTAATCTTTGAGCGCAAAGGTTTAACCAAGTTTGCCAAATTCCACCGATTTCAATTTTAATTGTCCCATCTAAATAACCACTAATTAACTGTTGACCATCGGGACTAAATTTAACATAAGTCACCTCACTATTTTTGTTGGGTTGAGGATAACTTAAAGATTCCCCTCGAACAGTCCATAAGCGTAAATTACCATCCGATCCACCACTGACCAACACTTTACCATTCGGACTAAAGGCAATTTTAGTGATCGAAGCATCATGAGAGCAAATAATCGGCGGTTGAGCGATATTCTCCAAATCCCAAAAACAGAGATTTCCCCCTTCATAGCCACTAACTAAGATATTGCCCTGGGGACTAATAGCCAGATCCGTGATTTTCTCTTGATTTCTCTTAAATATCACCGTTCCTAACCATTGCGTTTCCCCTTGCCATTGCCAAATTTGACCCTTAGCATCGCTGGCCATTACCTTGTGACCATCAGGACTAAAAAGGACTGAAGTTACTTCATCTTCCATCTGTCCTTGCTGACATAATTTACCCTGAGAAGTCCACAGTTTTACCCTGCCATCACGTCCCCCAGTAACAATATAATTCCCTTGGGGATGATAGGCTAAACAAGTTACATCCCCATCATGGGCTTTAATTAACTCAGTTAGAGGCTTTCCGGCAGCCGTCCAAATACGAATGGTTTCATCCCAACTACCGGTAACAAACTTGTCTCCTTGGGGACTATAAGCCATGCAAGTGACATCTCCATTATGGGCTTGAATGGGGTTGCTGATAGATTTTCCCACTAAATTCCAGAAACGAATTGATCCATTACCCCAATTACTGATCAACCGTTCACCATCAGGACTTATTCCTACAGACCAAACCGCACAATATTGGCTTTGAGTCGCTTTAAACAACCGTTGACCTTCAATATCCCAAAAGCGTACCTCGTGGTCACTACTGCCACTAATTAAGGTTTTTCCATCGGGGGTAAAAGCGATGTCTCGAACCGAACCTTGATGGCCTAAGAAAGGGTCATAAATCATTTGTCCGTAACGGTTATGAATGCGAATGGTGCGATCGCTGCTACCACTGGCAATCATTTCACCATCGGGACTAATGGCTACACATAAAATATAATCTTCGTGGCCTTTGATGGGGGGACAAATTTCTGTTCCTTCTAGATTCCAAAGACGAATGGTTTTGTCCCAACTGCCACTGATAAAATATTGACCATCGGGACTAAACGCAACGGATTCAATCCGTTGTTGATGAACGGTAATGGGATCAATGATTTCTTTTCCTTCTAAATTCCACAAACGTAAAGTTTTATCCCAACTACTACTGACAATGATTTGACCATCGGGACTAATGGCAATGCTAGTAATTTCTCCATCATGTCCCTGAAAAGGCGGTTTTAGGGGTTCCCCATCAAAATCCCACAGTTTCAAGCTGCGATCGCTGCTACCTGTGATAAAGTAATCTCCTTTTGGACTACAAGCTAATGCTGTAATTCCTGCGTTGTGGCCTTCAATTCGATTGGTAACCGCTTCTCCTTGTCGGTTCCAGATGATGAAGGTGCGATCGCTACTGCCACTGATTAAATATCGACCATCAGCACTAAAGGCCAAGGCGGTAACTTTTTCCCCGTGGCCTAATAAAGGATCTCTCAGTAATTGTCCTTGAGGGTTCCAGAGGCGAATGGTTCCATCCCAACTCCCACTAACAATAATACTTCCGTCGGGACTGACTGCCACTGTAGACACTTTATCTTGATGACCGAAACAACAATTTTTTTCCCTGGCCCCTTGCATGGTTGCTCGCAAACTCCCTTGTACAGTGGGTAGAATAGTTTGGGGTAGTTTTTCGAGGTTTTCTCCTATGGCTTCGATAGCTAGAAGCAAACTATCTAGGGGTCGGATGGCCAGCAGTTGAGGCGATCGCGTTGCTTTTTCCCTCAATGTCGCTTGTATCAGGGCTTCATTTAACTGTTCAAGGTTTTGGTCTGGGGACTCAACGTTAGAAGATTTCCACATAATTAATTTAGATAAAAATTTAAAATAGAGGTTTGATCGATATAATTTATCTTTGCTATTCTCTGTTTCATAATTGGCACTCAGAGAGTCTTGGCGTTAAATAAGACATTCGACTATAAACCACCGCAATATTTAAGCCCCAACTCCAACGGGGTAAATGACCAGGCGGGGCATTAAGAGAGAAATTAAGGTCATCATATAAATAATACTCCGGCTCATTGGGATTGTCTTGTTTTGTCCATCCTACTTGTTGAGAAAATTGACGATAAATATTGATATCAACGGTTTCAGATAGCTCCAAACTTTGATAAATTCTTTGTTGCACACTCAAGCCAAATTTGCCTTGGGAGTATTCTACCCAGAGGCGATCAATAGTTTGTAAGTCTTCACAGGCAATATCTTCTAATTCTGTACTGGTGATAAACCCCGAATTATCTTGATCTCCTGCTTTTGTCATCAGATCGTAGGTCATTTCGTCAGCCTGTTGCCATTTTTGCTGCTGTAATAGATTTTTCAACCCTGTATAATCAACCCCTGTGGTTTGCGACACTAAGGTATTTGTCGGAGAATTTTGAGACGGTTGAACAGGATCGATAATAATGGTGGGAGAGGATGATAAAGGGAGGGGTTGGGGAGGGGTTACTCTGGCCAATAGATCAGGGGTGATGGCAATACCTAGGTTAAACCCTGTTTTAACGTAGATGTTATCGTAATTTGTGCTTTCCGCTTGGGTAGTATCAGCCCGTCCATGAATACCCACAACTTCCCCTTGTTCGTTAAAGACAGGGCCGCCACTCATACCAGGTAAAGTATCATTGGTGTAAACTAAGCCGTAACCATCTCTTAAGTTTCCTGAAGCAGTTGCTGTAATTTTTCCAGGAACAAAGGTATAAATTGACGCATCAATGGCCGTAGTAGGTAAAGGAAATCCAGACACATAGACGGTTGTTCCTTCTATCAGTGTTTCTCCGTTTCCTAATTTAGCGGGTTGATAAATGCGATCGCTATTAAATTCAAGAATGGCTAAGTCCATCCCTGAAATGGTTTCTATCTTATTCGTATTAATTAAATGGCGTTTTTGGTCAGAGGTGACCACATAAGCTTCTTCTCCGGGGTAAATATTCCCGACCACATGGGCAGCAGTAAAAACACGATAAGTGTTACCCGTTTTATCAATAATAACCCCAGTACCGTTACTCCCTGGTCCTTCAATTAAAATGGTGACATTTTTAGCCATACGACTAATTTGCGTCGCTGATAAAGCCATAACAGGAAAAGTGGGAACATTAAGTATCATCACTATTGTTCCCACTGTGGGCATTAAATATTGATAAAGATGGTTATTCATGGAGATGAAAATGGGCGATCGCTTCCTAGCTTATCCCTGAAAGAAAACTCTATTTTGTGGGATTTTGTTTAGCTTGACTCAGATAATCTTCAAAATTGATGTAAACTCGACCTGAGGTTTCATTTAATGGTCCACTAGACCGAAATCGTACCGCCATTAATTGTTTTAGGGTTTGAGTGGGGTCAGTACCAGGTTTTAAGGTAAATAAAAGACCTTCGCAACCGCCACCTTGTCTTTGAGTAACACAAACGACAGGCATACGGTTCATCCGTCCGGTGGTTAAGTATTTTAACTGTCCATTGTTATAAAAGTATTGAAAACGACCGGATACTAACTGACAACGGGTACTCGCATCATAACCAGAGTCATTAAAATACTCGGACTGCCATACTAAAACAGGAACACTTTCTTGCTCTGGTGTTTTTGCTAAGGTGGTAGGAACCCCTTGCCAGTTTTGACACAGAAAGTTAGTACCGACGCTTTTGGCCTGCATCGATGAGTTTAAGCCAAAACTGCTCATTCCCATTGTCGCCCCAACAGTGACAACAGTTGCTAATAGATTTAGTCTCATAGTTTACTCTTTTTGTCAATCACAATAAACTTTTTATAATATAACTAATCAATTTTAAATTTTTAACGGATCTCCTGGCCAGTAATATCTGAAGTCCCCCTACCCCCCATTTCCCCAATTTTCAAAGTTCGCTACCATAACAGAGCATGGACGATAAACATCGCTACCTTACACCATTACAGGAGTTTGAAACCATTAATGTCCACTCTGAAGCTAGATAAGCGTGACTGTCTACAGTCTCTTCATTTTCACCCTTTACCTTTATCCCGTCCCCTACTGATGATTGGTCATGGAACCAAAGATAACGACGGAAGACAAACCTTTCTGGACTTTGTGGCTGCTTATCAAGCATTAGATACGTCTCGCCCCGTTATTCCTTGTTTTTTAGAACTGACAGAACCCTACATCCAACAAGGGGTAGATTATTGTGTGTCTCAAGGTTACACTGATATTTCTGCCTTACCTATCCTTTTATTTGCAGCGCGTCATAACAAGTTTGATGTTACCAATGAACTCGATCGCACTCGACAGCGTTATCCTGAGTTGCAATTTCATTATGGTCGCCATTTCGGGATTACTCCCAACCTGCTAAAATTGTGGCAAGAACGCTTAGAAGCTCTAGATCGCCCCGAAGCTAACCCCAAGCAAATTAAACGGTCTGAGACGGTCTTATTGTTCGTTGGCAGGGGTTCTAGTGATCCTGATGCCAATGGAGATGTTTGCAAGTTAGCTAGAATGGTATGGGAAGGTAGCGGTTATCAGACTGTAGAAACTTGTTTTATCGGTATTACTCATCCCCGTCTTGAAGAAGGGTTTAGACGTGCAAGCTTTTATCAACCTAAGCGTATTATTGTTTTACCCTATTTCTTGTTCACTGGGGCGTTGGTTAAAAAGATTTTTCGCATCACTGAAGAACAAAAAGCGGTTTATCCTGACATCGACATGACTTGTTTACCCGAAATGGGTATCCATCCCCAACTATTACAGGTAGTCAGGGAACGAGAGTTAGAGATACAACAAGGAAAAGTACAGATGAACTGTGAAATGTGCAAGTTTCGTCTTGCTGTAGTGGATGATCATGGTCATCATCATCATTCTCATGATCATTCCCATCACCATGATACTGCGATCGATCCTTATGCTAAGGTCGAAGACTATCATCAGCGTATTTGGAAAACCCCTTAAGCTGAGTTCGGAGTTCGGAGTTAGCAGGAATAGTTGGCTATTTTTGTCTAACAGAATTATAAACTTTTTCGTTAGCTTTTACTGAGTTTAGGAAGAAGTAATACTTTTAACTTGTGAACTTGGAGTCTATTCGTTTACGGAAGATAAAGACAAAAAAATTAGCCAAACGTTCATTTTTTTGACTTGAGTGTTATCAAAAGGTTGAAGATTTTTGTGTCTTCAATCTTTTTCAATTATCGAGGTATGAAATGATCTACTAGTGTTTCTCAGACTTATGGTACACATCTAATATTTCTGGTTTTGTTAACGTGGTTTAAATGCTTAATAGCTTAATTACCTCTTAAGAGAAAAAACGATTGACAAAGCTCAATCCACTTGTTCCCCAAAGATAAAGAAGAGAGAATAAAATTACCCAAATTCCGTCTACAAAATGCCAGAATAAAGATACGGAAATTACACCATAATGACCTCGATTATAATTACCAGGAATAAAAGAACGAACTAACATTAACATCTGTAAAAAAATGCCAGCAAAGACGTGCAGCGAATGAAAACCAGTCAATAAATAAAAAGTTGCCCCAACTAACCCAGTGGATAACCCAAAATCTAAGCCTTGCCATTCTTTAAAAGTACCAACTAAAAAGTAGGTTCCCATCACCGAAGTTGTGAACCAAAGTAAGCGAAATCCTATTAAATTTTGCTTTTTTAGTGCTTGCTCGGCTAAATAAATAACAAGACTACTAGATAATAAAATAATCGTATTAATCCATACTGCTAACGATAATTCTGGCCCCGAAACTCCAGGAGGCAACCAAGGATCAGTAGACAAACGAAGAATAATAGAAGTTAAAAAAAAACTGACGAAAATCATACTTTCTGACAGCAAAAAGACAGCAACACCGAATAAAACGTTACCTTTTTTTCGTTTCCTGGTATCTTTTAATGGTGTCCCCAAGATATTATCAATAAAACTTGTCATAATTAATTACCATGTTGTTTAATGGCTTCTTCATTAGTAGTATCCACTGTAGAATATTGGGGTAAACCATAACTATAAGGTGCTAAAGTAACAGTCGGAATACTTTCAAAATTTTCTGGGGGTGGGGGTGAAGAAATTGACCATTCTAAACCGGTAGCGTGCCAAGGGTTATTAGGTGCTTTCATACCAATAAAACAAGAAGCAACCATATTTGCGATAAACGGTAACGTTGCCATTCCTAACAGAAATGCCCCTAAACTCGCTAGAATATTCCAACCTGCATATTGGGGATCATAGGAAGAAATACGTCGAATCATGCCTTGTATCCCCAAAGGTAACATCGGAAAAAAGGTTAAATTTGCTCCTATAAAAGTCAGCCAAAAGTGAAGTTTACCCCAACCTTCATGATACATTCGCCCTGTTATTTTCGGAAACCAAAAATAAATCCCTGCAAATAAGGCCATCGTAATCGTGTTGTAGACAATATAGTGAAAATGTCCCACCACAAAATAAGTATTATTGACGTGAAGATCAAAAGCGATCGCTCCTAACATCACCCCTGTAATACCACCCAAAATAAACATCACCACTCCACCAAGGGCAAATAACATGGGGGTATCTAAATGTAGTTTGCTTTTCCATACCGTTGCTGTCCAAGAAAAGACTTTAACCCCTGTAGGAATAGCTACTAACATCGTTGAAAACATAAAGAAAATACGCATCCAGCTAGGAGTACCACTGGCAAACATATGATGAACCCAAACGGAGACACTGACCACAGAAATGCCAAAAGAAGCAATAGCAACTGATTTATAGCCAAATAAAGGATTACGAGTAAAAGCTGGTATCACCTCCGAAAAAATGCCAAAAGCAGGTAATACCATCACGTAAACGGCAGGATGAGAGTAAAACCAAAATAAATGTTGATAAAGAACCGGATCACCCCCTGATGCTGGCTTAAAAAAAGTTGTTCCAAAGGAAAGATCAAAAAAGAGCATAATTGCTGCACTCGTCAAAACTGGTAGGCAAAACAACTGTAATAACTGTGCGCTGAGTACAGTCCAGACAAAAATTGGCATCCGAAAAAAGTGCATTCCTGGCGCACGCATTCGTAAGATTGTGGTCAAAAAATTAACCCCACCAAGAATAGAGGAGACACCCAAGAAAATAATGCTTAATAACCAAATACTTTCCCCATTAATGGGATAACCCGTCGGATTTTGGATACTAACAGGAGGATAAGACCACCAACCGGCTTGGGCTGTGCCACTGGGTAATAAAAAGCTAGATAATAAGAGAATCCCTCCAACTGGAATCATCCAAAAAGCGATCGCATTCAGTTTAGGAAAGGCCATATCTTTCGCCCCGATCATCAGAGGAATCAGATAATTAGCTAACCCCACTAACGAGGGAATGATCCATAAAAAGATCATCACTGTCCCATGAAGCGTAAATAAGCCATTATAAAGAGAACGATCTACTAAATCAGAGGCAGGGGTAATTAATTCACCACGCATGATCATGGACATGATGCCAGCAATGAGGAAAAAAATAAAGGTTGTGACTAAATATTGAATACCAATCACTTTATGATCGGTATTAAAAGTGAAATAGCGTTTCCAGACCTGTTCTTTGACTTGAGATTCATCAACGTTTGTAATGCTTGAATGAGTCATTATATTTAATAAGATTTGGGACACAAAAAATTATCCGCTGTGTATCCTTAGAAATGTGCTTTTGCGCTTTTGATTTCTGGAATAACAGGTTTCACGGTTGGCCAATGACTTTGAATGAGTTGTTGAGAGGGATGGGTGTATTCCGTTGCTGCTAAATTCGCTTTTATCTCTTTATTCTCAGTTGAGTTTAACCACTGACGATACCCTTCAGGGGAATCTATATAGACATCCGCTTCCATTAAAGCAAAATAAGTCCCACTAAATTGAGAATCATGAAGCTTGTATTTACCTTGTTTTTGTGGTGTAAAGGTAAAATCTAGGGGATGATTAGGAATGATATCTTGTTTAAAGCGAAATTCTGGAACATAGAAACCATGAATCACATCTTCTGCTTCTAAAATGAGTCGCACAGGTTGATTTTGAGGTAGGTGAAGTTCAGAGGTAGTAATATTAGCTTGAGAATAGTGAAATGTCCACTCCCATTGTTTGGCAATGACTTCAATTTCTTCGATGAAATTAGGATTAGTTTGGGCGACTAACGTTGCAGGGGTTTCTGAACGATTTGAAGCCTTCAAATCAATGATTTTATTTAACCCCTCAAGATCCAACTCTTGATAAATTGTCAGGCTTTGCCAACCAATCCATAAGACTAAAAAGGTTGGGATAGCCGTCCAGAAAAATTCCAGTCTAGCATTACCTCTAGAGGGATGTCCTTCGGTGTAGTCATTTTCTGCAGCCCGACAAGTAATAATAGAAAAAAGAATCATTCCAACTACGCCTAAAAAAACGAAGGTTCCTAAAGACACTAAAAAGCTAAATAAGTTATCAACGTGTTTTGCTTCTGCTGTTGCTGCAATTGGCATCCAATGATAAGCTTGTTGTCCTAACCAATAACTAATAATAATAGCGACTGCAACACAGATGAATAAGGCAATTTTTTCTAACAGTTGAGTCATTTGTTATAGTCCTCGGAGAACCTGATTAGGATTTTGTCCTTTTTGTAATAAACTGGCTGCTGTGTTATGAATGGCAAACTCGTCTCCCATTTGCGCCCCTAATGTTCCGTGTATAAATAAAATAATTAACATTAAAAAACCGATGCCCAGATAACTCCATTGCACCTGTCGAATTTGCGTTTTACGCCAACAATACCGTTGATAACCCCGCCATACTGTTAAAATTGCGATCGCGCTTAACAATAAAATCCCACCGACTCCATGTAAAATCATGGTTGAACCTGCTCCTAAACCCCAGCTACTTTTTTGAGTTAGGGAAGGTTGAGCTAACATTATTTCAAAAAAACCTGCCGTTACAGTGAAAAAGGTGATAAAAGTGGCTGCGACTAAGTTATACCAACCTAAATCATAAAAATTTGCCCGTCTTGCTCGCAACCCCAGAAATTTGAGGATAGGTTTAGTCAAATAAAACAACGTTCCTGCCCAATCAAACAGAATAGCAATAATAAATAACCCTAACGTAAAGTGAACTAAGATCGGATGCCAAGGAAACTCATAGGGTAAACCATTAGCCCCTAAATTTAAGCCTAGTTGTTTAATTAAGCCTTCATTCACTGCAAAATTCCCTCTTTGGCTGCTTGTACCACCGGTTCAATGTGTAGCCCATAAACCCACACCAAACGAGTCCCAAGATAGACTTGAAAAGTTACTAAAATAATTAATATTGTGGCAATTCCTAAATAAGCCGTTGAAATTTTTTTTAAATTACGAATGCGAATCACATACCGCAATGCTGTGATCATCACAATTAAGCCAGCCAATGACCAACCAATGATAGTATGTAAATTTAAAACAGGTTTTACCACTTCATAAGGTTGAGCTAATCCTGCCTCAAATTGACCAAAAATAATTGCCAAAAAACTAGAAACTGAAGCAACCAATAAATTCCAAAAACTCACCTCAAATAGTTTAAAATTTCCCGTAATATGACCGACAACATCACAAAAAACAGAGAAAAAAACCATCGCAATGACAAAGTGAACAATGATCGGATGAAGGGGATCAGGATAGGGTAAATTACGACTATTCAATAACAAAAGCAACATTGCTTATAGGGTCAACTAACAAGTTTCATTGTAGCAATTGGATTAACTTTCATCCCATTGACAAAAATTTGTCATAAACTTGACATAAGTATGGTTTACATTGCAAACATCAAGATAGAAGCTTTCTTAAAAAATTAATAATCTTTTCATCAAAGAAACCATAGATTTGTTAAGAGGATCGAAAAAATGAATAATTCTACAACTCCCACTATTATTGTCGGCGGAGGCTTTGTCGGACTATTTACGGCTTTACATTTAAGTCATCGTCATTATCCTCATCCAATCATACTGATTGATCCTCAAGAACGTTTTGTCTTTAAACCGTTGTTATACGAATATCTCACAGGGGAGATGCAAGACGAACAGGTTTTTCCATCCTATAAAGAACTTTTAGAAGGAAGTAATGTCACCTTTGTACAAGACACAGTAACGACCATAGAATTACAACAACAGCAAATCACCTTAGCTTCGGGATTAAATTACCATTACCGCCATTTAGTGTTAGGAGTAGGTAATATTCAAGGCTATTTCGGAACCGAAGGGGCTAAAGAAAATGCGTTTCCCTTTCGTACTCAAGAAGATGCCATTAACTTAGAACGTCATCTCAGGGACTGTTTACAAAAAGCTTGTCAAACCGAAAATGCCCAAGAACGCGATCGCTTACTGACGATAGCGGTGGTGGGTGCCGGGCCTTCTGGGGTAGAAATGGCGGCCACATTGGCTGATTTATTACCCAGTTGGTATGGCAAACTAGGGGGTAATATTCAAAAGATCAAAATTGTTTTAATTAATCATGGAACCGAAATTTTATCGGGCGATGTGAATGCCCACCTCAGAGAAACTGCCCTAGAAGCCTTAAACAGTCGTAGCGTTCCTGTAGCGTTACGTTTAGGGGTGAAAGTAATAGCAGTGGATGCCAACAACCTTAACTATCAACAAAAAGATCACCAAGACATTGAACAATTATCTACTCAAACCACTATTTGGACAGCAGGAACAGCTACTAACCCGTTAATTGAATCTTTAGGGGACTCCCTCGGTGATCATAAAAATAAACATGGTTTACCCTTCGTAACCTCCACATTGCAACTGTCTGAGTTTCCTGAAGTCTTTGCAGCCGGTGATTGTGCCGTTGTCGAAGAACATCCGTTTCCGCCTGTTGCTCAAATTGCGTATCAACAAGGGGCCGATATTGCGGATAATTTAATGGCTTTAAGTCAAGGGAAAAAACTGCAACCTGCCGATCCGAGTATGCGTGGAACCTTGATGAAATTAGGCATTAATAACGGGGTAGCTGATTTATTCGAGAAAATTCAGGTCACAGGAAAAGCAGGGGATCTCATCCGAAATGGTACTTATTTAGAACTATTGCCCACACCTGTTCATAATTTTAAAGCAACTACCAATTGGTTAACCGATGAGATTTTTCATCATCATTCTGTACCTCAAACCGAAACAAAGACTTCTAAGCAGAATCGAAACGCTATTTGGCTTGGGGGTTTCATCGCTGCGATCGCTTTAGTTGTTGTTGGAATTATCCTATGGCATGATCGTGAACCTTCTCCCCAACAAGAACCCGTTGAACAACCTGTATCCTTAACAACGTGAGCAAGTTTCTTCTTGTTGCGACGAATAATCATGGTCATCACCATAATCATTATTCTCACAATCATTCACATCATCATCATAGTGCGATCGATCCTTATGCCAAGGTCGAAGACTATCATCAGCGTATTTGGAAAACCCCTTAAGCTGAGTTCGGAGTTATCAGTTGCTATGTTGTAGCAGAATTATAGACTTTTTCGTTGGCTTTTACTGATTTAAAAAAGTCTACAACGGGCTTAGGATAGTCAACGCCAATCCTGACATTATATCGTTTTTGTTCGTCTTGAGAAAGTTTCCAAGGTTCATGAATTTTATCCCCTGGAATCATTTTTAATTCGGGTAACCAATGTCTTAAATAGTCTCCTTTAGAATCATAATCTTTTGATTGTTTAGGAATATTAAAATAGCGAAATCCTCTGGCATCATTACCCACTCCTGCGGTGTAATTCCAGTTTCCGTAGTTACTACAAACATCATAATCAATTAACAAGGATTCAAACCATTCGGCCCCCATTATCCAGTTAATTCCTAAATTTTTAGTCAAAAAACTAGCAACATTTTGCCGACCTCTATTAGACATAAAACCTGTTGCTGCAATTTCTCTCATATTGGCATCCACTAAAGGATAACCTGTCTTACCTTCTTGCCAAAGAATAAATCGATCTTGGTCTTCTTTCCAAGGAATATCTAACCCTTGTAAACCCGATTTATAAAATATTTTATTACCATGTTTGGCACAAATAAAACGAAAATAATCACGCCATAATAATTCAAAAATCAGCCAGTAAGTTGAATTATTTTTAACTCTTTCTTCTTCATATTTCTGTACTTCTTCATAAATATAACGGGGTGATAAACAACCATGCGCTAACCAAGGAGAAAATTTAGAAGAATAATCTGCCCCTAACATTCCATTTCTGGTTTCTTTATATTCTTTAAGACAGTTTCTTTCCCAAAAATAGTCTTGTAAGCGTTTGATTCCTGCTGTTTCTCCTCCTTTAAAGTTTAAGACTCCTCTTGAATCAGAATCAGATTTTTTTAATCCTAACTCTTCTAAACTGGGAATATTACCTATTTCAACATCAGGAAGAGAGAGTAATTTTCGGGGAGTAATTAATGTGGGGTTGACAGTGGAATTTTTCTCAACTTTTTTACGAAAACTGGTAAAAACTTCTGGTAATTGATTCACTTCAAAGGGTAAATCATTCCAATGATATAATGTTGCTCCCCAAAATCCTGGGACTTTAACTTTCAGAGGTTTTAAAGCTTGTTTAACTTTCTTTTCTACTTTGGTTTCTTCTGAAGTAACTTCTTCATGAAAATAAACTGCATCTATTTCTAACTCTTTGATTAATTCAGGGATTATTTTTTCAGGATATCCTTTTCTAACAATTAAATCACTGCCTAAGTCTTGTAAAGATTGGCGTAAGTTAGCAACACTCTCTAACAAAAATTGACCTCTAAAATTACCTGTTTTTGGAAAAGCATAAGAAGTGGTTTGAAATTGTCGAATATCAAAACAATAAAAAGGAATAACTAAATCCCCCTCTTTAATCCCTTGATATAATGGTTCATGGTCATGAATTCGTAAATCATTGCGATACCAAATTAAAATTCTTTTATTAGACATACCCACTGATTGGATTTTTTAAGATTTGTTAAGTATAATAACATTGTTATTCTGATATTTAAAATAGACTGATTTTTTGTGCTGCTATTATTATTCAATGATCTAAAAGGAATCGGCGTGTTTTTTGGTGATCGGATCTTTCTTGAGTGATCACTTTTCCTACAGATTTAGCAAAAACTTAGTTTAACAATTACTAATTGCTGGCAGGATTAGGATCGGAATTATGGACTGCGGGCGATCGTAACAGTAGTTTTCTTTATTTACCTGACTATATTATGATAGGTTGTTGCGTTGTCAGGAGGGAACTTCAGTTTTAAGAGAAATATGTTTCTACTTCTAAAACACTTTTACCAAAACAACTATTCACAATGGTTGTAACGAGATCGCTGTTTAAGTTAGGTAGAGATTTGCTTGTCGTTAATTCTAAATATCCTGAATCGCGATAAATAAAGAATCTAATCTTCTTGTTTTCCCACAGCCAAACTTCAGGAATTTTTAAGTATTGATATTTGGTTAAATCGTCGATACTTCCTGAAGTTAAATTTATTTCTACTGCCAAATCTGGCTTGTCTTTGTCTATCTCAAAACAGTAAGCTACATCAGGTTCTTTCCCTTCTTTCCCTTCTTCTTTAAGAGTAGTTTGATTGTAAGGAAACAGTGCAAGGTTGTTTTTACGACAGTAAGTCCAAATAATCGCTCTAATATAATCACCAATCAATTCATGGTTACGTCCTGGCGACACGATAGTAATGACTCCGTTGCGAAATGAGACTCGTTTACTCGGCAAATCTAAACTAATATATTCAGACCAAGTTGTATTAGTGATTGTGGTAATGCGATCGCTTTTTTGTGTTCCAATCGTCAACATTTTTACTTAGGGCATACAGTTACTATTATTGTCTACTAATTTACAATATCAGACTAAAAAATCTAAATAAGAATGACTGAAATAATTTTGCTGGAACCATAGAGTAAACTAACAATACAATTTCAGAGAATTAGTGACCAATGAAGCAAAAAAGTATTGGTTTGTGTGCAACGACTTTATTTTACCTTCTAAATATAATTAGATTTTATCCAAAATGAATTAATTAACATCCCCCAAAAGCATGAAAAAAAATCATCTGTTATGGGGATGTGACATAAGAAACGAAATTGTTTAGATAGAAGTATATTAAATTTAGATAAATTTGAGGAGTGTTACTATGCTATATAAACCGTTAAAAATGATGATTATTACTGCTACTGTTTTAGTCTGGATCAGACTCCTAGCAGGAAGCCTAGAAGTCTTTAATAATCCTAATCAAAGTTTAGTAGATAATCAAACGATCGCTTCAGAATCTAAGTCGTATATTCAGCGTTGATCTTGACATAATCGTAACTTAAATCGCAACCCCAAGCGATACCTTTTCCTGAACCATTGCCAACGCAAACGGAGATTAAAACCGTATCGTCTTGTAAATAAGCTCCTTGTGCAGCTTGTTTCATATAGTTACTAGCTGCAGCGCGATCATATTGCAAAGGTTGTCCATTTTCCATCATGACATACTCACCTAATATAATGCGTAAGTCTTCTTGATGAAACATAACACCAGCGCGGCCTGCCGCCCCGGCAATACGGCCCCAGTTGGGATCACGACCAAAAATGGCAGACTTGACTAAAGATGATCCTGCAATGGTTTTCGCAATGCGTCTGGCCGCTTCGTCATCTGGCGCACCGGATACTTGCACTTCGACTAAACAAGTTGCCCCTTCTCCGTCTCTGGCGATCGCTTTTGCCAAATGTTGACACACCTTGGTTAACATTATCTGCAAGGTTTGAGCATTTTTACTATTCATATCCGTAATAGCCGGAGTCCGAGATTGACCATTGGCCAAGGCAATTAAACTATCATTGGTGCTAGTATCCCCATCTACAGTAATCTGATTAAAGCTTTCATTGGCTGCTTGGCTCAACATTTTTTGCCATAACCCTGTTGAAACCGCAGCATCACAGGTAACAAAGGATAGCATCGTGGCCATATTCGGGTGAATCATCCCAGACCCCTTAGCGATACCCCCAACCCTCACGGGACGATTATCTATCATGGTTTCTAAAGCAATTTCTTTCGTGACTAAATCGGTGGTAATAATAGCTTTGGCTGCTGCTTCGTTGCCCTCTTCGGATAAATTTTCTACTAATTGAGGAATACCGGATCGCAACGCTTCCATCTTTATCCGTTGTCCAATCACCCCTGTAGAAGCCAAAAGAACCGCCTCTGGAGCGATATTTAAGGCTTGGGCTACCAAATCCGCCGATTCTATAGCATCTTGCCACCCTTGTTTGCCGGTTCCTGCATTCGCTTGGCCTGCATTACACAAAATTGCTTTTGCACTGGCTTTTTGTTGCAGTTTTTGGCGACAATAATCGACACAAGCAGCCCTTACCTGAGACGTAGTAAACACCCCTGCTGCGATCGCTTCTACATCGGAGATAATTAGGGCTAAATCGGGTTTTCCTGACGGTTTTAACCCGGCGGCTATTCCTGAGGCTTTAAACCCTTTAGGGGCGGTTATTCCTCCTGTAATTTTACTGTAGTTTTCCATAGTTCATCAAAGTCCTCTGGTGAGATTTATTGCTTACTGTTACTGTGCGATCGCTGTTTTGTCTGTGGAGATCACAACTCGATCTATATTAAAGGTTTGTTTAAAGCTTTTCGGGTTCTCTTCCTTTTTCTTTATTAACTGCTTATGGGTAAATCTATATACCTAGATAATATCTCTATACAATGATCAAGATTTCAACATCAAAATTATCTATTTAATTCTTCATTTTTTGCATAAAGAAAGTTAACCCATTGAGGGATATGATACAGCGTTGAATTAGATTGATTCGATAAGTTACAAGAATTAGCATAAAATCTAGATATTGCTAAAAGAACGTTATCTTCAGCTTTATCTTTAGACAAATAGTCATCTTCAATAATAATTTGTTCTTCCCAGTAAGGTTTAGCTTTGACAGTTTTTAGAATAACTTCTATCAGTTTTCTTTTTTCTTCGGGGGTTATTGTTGAATTATGTTTTAACTTTGTACATTCATTGATCAAACTATTTTTATCAGGAATAGGTATAGATAAAAACTTTTCTATTCGTTTAAGAACATTATCTAAATTTTGATCAATATCTGCATCGCTATTTATATCTTCAATCATATCTTTATAAATTTCTTCTAAGGATAAAGGATTATTTTTATAAGTGATTTTAGTTAAAGGTAATTCTTGTTGTAAATAGTCTTGTAAGTCGGGTTCTAAAAAATAGGCTTCTTTATGTATCCATCCCGTAATAATAATTTTCGATTTATCAATTACATTAGTATTAATAGGATTATTTTCATAAATAGCATGATAAAGTTCTTCGGTAGTTTGATAATGAGGACAAATATTACTTATATCCTGACACTGAATATCTAAGTCAATGAGAATAAATAGTTTCTCTGGAGATAAATAAGAATTATCAGGATCATCATTATGTAATTCAATTAATTTAGGATAAATTCTAATAACATCCGAACGAGAACCACAAGGGATAAAAATAGGTTTTTTATTCCTCCAAGAACTATAAGGAATTGTTTGTTTCCAAAAGTTAGCATCAGGTAAATATTCTAATTCACCAATTTGTTCAGGAGAATGAATATTTAAGTACCCTCTTAGTCCCTCACAAAGAATAACAAGGTTATCTATAATTCTTGTATACTTCAATATTTTACTACAAAATTCTTGATCAGCTTGTTCAACTTCACTCATAATACTATCTATTTTTTAGACATAGGATCTGATAATTTAGGTTTGATGATCTTAACATGACCAGGGGTTAATGCTTCACATAAATAGAAGGAATGGGTTGCTAATAAATATTGATTATCTCCCCAGGATGCTAACTCATTGACTATATTATATTGCCAGTCAGGATGCAAACCGTTTTCAATTTCATCAATAAGAATAATAGAATCATTGATATTATTATATTTAATCCAAGCATATAAACCTAATCTTTTTAATTCCCCATGACTTAATTCTTCGGGTTCGAGTTCAATAACTTCATTTTCTGATATTTTTCGTTTAACAATAATAGAAGTCATATCTGATGAGGGTTTTATATCTTTATCATTTCCTAAAAAGTCATGAAAGTCTTCTGCTAATTCTTTTAAAGCTGTACCATATTCTAAATTATCATTATCAAGAGCAGTTTTAAAATCTTGTTCTTTTGCTTGTTTAAATGCGTGTGTTATTGCTATTATTGATAATTGATTGTAAATGTAAATGTTAGATATTTTTTCTCTTATATCATTGACTTTATTATAGTATTCAGCAAAATTACTATCCATTGATTTTTTTACTTCTTTATCTAAAAACAAAAAAATCTGTGTGGGTGGTGTAACTAAATAAGTATGTTTAGCTGCATATTTTAGCATTCGATAAGATATTTGATGATCATCACTATTTGTCTTGATAATAAGATATTTTTTGTAATCAATTAAAGGATTAACTAACAAAATTTTTCTATTGTTCTGAAAATCTAAAATTCTAGATTCTATTTGTTTTATTCTTGTTTTCCATTCTTTTATTTCTCTAGTATCTCTAGGTATAAGAATTCTTTTATCTTTAATATTCTCAAAATTTTCAATATATTTATCCTGAGTTTTTAATAAGTCAGTTAATTCTTTATATTCATTATTACTATTAGTAATACACTCAAATGTAAGATCAATTATTTGTTCTTGATAAATTAATTCAATTTTAGCAATGAGAGAATCATCTTTTACCGAACTCAAAAAATTCTCTAAAAATTCAGTTTTGTCATCATCCAATGAACAAGTCAACAAAACAAAAATTAATTGTAATAAGGTACTTTTTCCTCCACCATTTTCGCTGCCAATGGGAAAAACAGCAGGTTTTAAACTGGGTTCAAAGGTTAACTCTACATTTTTAAGATTACGAAAATTAGGAACCGAGACTTTAAGTAATTTCATAAGACAAGTTTACCTTTAAAAATCATTATATAAACTCAATACTAAAATAAACTACCAACTATGATAAAAAAAACGAAACTTTCCCCAAGGACTAATATATAGTTTACCAGCTTCTTGATGACTGGGTTGAATACTAACTTCCCAACCTCCATCTAATCTTAAATGAGTAAATCTTTGTTTTAATTCTACTGTTCCCAAAGTTCTTTTTTCACTAAAATCAAACTTAATCGGAATTTTTTGCCAGATAATTTCATCTTTAGTATTTTTTAGGACTAAAACACTTTCATATGGCGTTAATAAGTATGATTCTAGAATATAAGTAGGAATTCCCAAACGAGATAATTTAACTTGAGATTCTAAAGATAATGACTCAATATTTTCCTTATACTCTTGTGAATAATAAGGTCCATCATCAAGATTAAAAAAATGAGGCTCAAAGCGATAGCAAATAACCCACAATTATCCAAAAATAAACAAGAAAAAATTACTTAATGTTATGATAATTTCTTTAACTCTAGTTGCCATAATTTCAGTTTATTTGATATTTTTATAAGGAACAATCCTATCTAATTTATTACCTAACTGAAGTGTAGCTATTTCTCAATCATAAGATTATTGTAAATTCATCCAAAAATTAGCACCCGTATTAAAAAATTTTCCTAACCTTAAAGCTACTAGAATAAGTTTAAATCATAATCTAATTTGCCCACCCTACAATCTAAATGTACCTTACACATATATTGAAGTGATTATTATCATTTTCTTGAATTGAATCAATTTTATACATTTTCTAAAATGTTTTTTATAAAGTTTTTAGTAAAGCTTGGCAAAACTAAGCTAGAATTGTGAAGAAATCTGTAGTAATGTAACTATACTCTTCTCACTACCGTATCCTATGTCTCTTCCCATTCGTAACGTCGCTATTATTGCCCACGTCGATCACGGTAAAACCACCCTGGTTGATGCCCTTCTCAAACAGTCTGGTGTCTTTCGTGAAGGGGAAGAGATTCCCGACTGCGTGATGGACTCCAATACCCTCGAACGGGAACGGGGTATTACTATTCTTTCTAAAAATACAGCCGTTCGCTACAATGACATCCTGATCAATATCGTTGACACCCCCGGACACGCGGACTTTGGGGGAGAAGTTGAACGAGTATTAGGGATGGTTGATGGTTGTATCTTGATTGTAGATGCTAATGAAGGCCCCATGCCTCAAACCCGTTTCGTGCTTAAAAAAGCCTTAGAAAAAGGATTACGTCCCATCGTTGTCGTTAATAAAATCGATCGCCCTCAAGCTGAACCGGATAAAGCAGTGGATAAAGTCTTTGACCTCTTCGTAGAATTAGGGGCTGACGATGATCAATGTGATTTTACCACCTTGTATGCGTCTGGGTTATCGGGGTTTGCAAAAGAAAACCTAGAGGATGAGTCAGAAGACATGAAACCTCTATTTGAAGCAATTTTACACCATGTTCCCCCACCAGCCGGCGACGTAACTAAACCCCTACAACTACAAGTTACAACCCTGGACTATTCTGACTATTTGGGTCGTATTATTATTGGTCGTATTCACAACGGAGTCATCAAAGCCGGTCAACAAGCAGCTTTAATGAAAGAAGATGGTAACATTGTCCGAGGAAAAATCAGTAAATTGTTAGGGTTTGAAGGACTACAACGGGTAGAATTAGAAGAAGCAACTGCCGGTTATATCGTCGCTGTGGCCGGGTTTGCTGATGCGAATATCGGGGAAACCTTAACTTGTCCCGATGAACCCCAAGCGTTACCCTTAATTAAGGTCGATGAACCCACATTACAGATGACTTTCTCTGTTAATGACTCTCCCTTTGCTGGACAAGAAGGGAAGTTTGTCACCTCTCGGCAATTACGCGATCGCCTGGACCGTGAGTTAGAAACGAATGTAGCTTTACGAGTTGAGTCAGGAGAGTCTCCAGATCAATTTTTAGTTTCTGGTCGTGGCGAACTCCATTTAGGTATTTTAATCGAAACCATGCGCCGCGAAGGGTACGAGTTTCAAGTAGCCCAACCACAGGTTATTTATCGTGAAGTCAATGGTCAACCTTACGAACCCTTTGAATACTTAGTATTAGACGTTCCCGAAGAAGCAGTCGGATCTTGTATTGAACGCTTAGGCCAGCGTAAAGGGGAAATGCGGGATATGCAAACCGGCGTTAATGGACGGACTCAGTTAGAGTTTGTTGTCCCGGCCAGGGGTTTATTAGGGTTCCGTGGTGACTTTATCCGTATTACACGGGGTGAAGGTATCATGAACCATAGTTTCTTAGAATATCGTCCTATGTCTGGGGAGTTAGAAACCCGTTTCAATGGGGTGATTATTGCGTTTGAGGAAGGAACGTCTACTTTCTATGCGATGAAAAACGCAGAAGATCGCGGTGTTTTCTTTATTACCCCTGGAACGAAAGTGTATAAAGGGATGATTATTGGTGAACATAACCGCGCTCAAGACTTAGAATTAAATGTGTGTAAGACGAAACAGTTAACCAACCATCGCGCGGCCGGTGGAGATGAATTAGTTCAACTTCAAGCCCCCGAAGAAATGAGTCTAGAAAGGGCTTTAGAATATATTGGTTCTGATGAGTTAGTGGAAGTTACACCAGAATCTATTCGTCTGCGGAAGATGAAAACGAAAAAATTAGCCAAACGCTAAGCTTTATAGGGTGGGCAATGCCCACCTTATAATTATGACGATTATAAGGTAACAATTTTTCAGCCAATTAATGGTAAGAATAATTGCTTGTTATTAACTTGATATGATATTGCCTACACCTTAAAAAAAGTGTGCGCTTGTAATCTTTTAAGGAGAGAAAATAATCAAGGCGCACCGCAAAGCGGATCTCTTCGAGATCCCTCTATTGAACTTATATTATAAGATGTCTAAAAAGCGTAAACTCTTAGCAAAGATTCTTGCTGGTTCAAAGAATATTACATTTGATGAATTAGTTTCTTTGGTGCAAGCTTTTGGATTTGATCTATCACGAGTTAATGGTAGTCATCATATTTTTACCCATCCAGAAATTCCAGAAATTGTCAATCTTCAGAATAGAAAAGGTAAAGCTATCCCTTATCAAATTAATCAATTTTTGACTTTAGTTGAAAAATATGCACTAACCTTGGAGGATTAACCATGAAAGACTATCATATCAATATCTTTTATAGTGAAGAAGATGACGGCTATATTGCTGATATTCCTGATTTAAAATATTGTTCAGCTTTTGGTTCCACTGAAGAAGAAGCACTCAGGGAAGTATTAAAAGCAAAAACTGCGTGGTTAGAAGCGGCCAAAGCTGAAGCGAAACCCATTCCAGAACCTAAATATAGACCAGCCATTTATCAGTTAGTGTCCTGAGTTTTATCACAAATATTATCATTTGATGATATTTTTAAAAAAGCCAAAGAAAATTGGCTAGATTAGAAATGTTACTTTTTGAGTTTTTTTTTAGCATACTGCTATTAGAAGTCAAGATTATCTAAGAAATGAATCATCACTATAATTGGAATATTTATATAATTTGGGCTGAAGAATTGTCTTTTTATTCTAAAATTGATATCAAATATATTAAATCAAAAGGATGTCTATGTCAAAATATTTCTTCTTAGGTACTACTTTTTTTATAAATTATTTAATTTTCAACCCTAACTTAACTATATTTAGCAACTTTTTCTAAAATTGTTAAGGGTTTTACTGCTTTTAATATCTTTATTTGTTCTTCATTTTTTACTAATAATGCACCAGCAAACCCCAATGAGTTAATAGAAATTGATTCATATTTAGATTGCGATCGCGGAATGATCATCAGCCATTCTCTGGTCACTAAAAGATTATAAGGTTTCGGTTTTCCCTCTGGATTAATACTAATATTGAGATGTTCTAATAAATGATGATAGTTTTCTAAGATTTTTTGTGCTAAGTCTAAACTATTATTATTATCTTCAAATGGCATTCTAACAATACCATGCTCAAAATTAAAACAAGAAACTTGACCGATATTATCTTGATAGTTTGCTGTTTCTATTACTTTATCAATAGGAGTTTTTGGAAGTTCTGGAATGAAAGGAAAAGGCACTAATTGCAGATGTTTATGCCGTTGACTTGCCCCAGCTATCTTACCATTATTATAAAACCCTAAACCATCAATTTCTAATAAACAGGCACACAGTGCAGTAAAATCATTTAAGGTTAATAATGTTTGTTGTTGTTCAAACTCACGAGTAACAATTAATAAGTGATAATCTACTACATTAAATTTATTCAATAAACAAATATGAGTCTCTGAAATATCAGTCACAAATAAATCTTTCTCATAGGGTAAAAAAGGATTAAAATCTTTATCTAGTTTCTTCTGTTCTTTTTTCGCATTATCTTTACGTTCTATATTGTTTACAATTCTAACTAAAAAATCAATGTCTTGTTCAGTTATCAATTCATACTCTGTTGGTATAGATTTTAAAGCACCACAATTTTGAGCGTATTCTGTTTGCTGTTTTACTTTTTCCCATAATGTATTAGGTGTTAAGAGAATATTTGCTTCTTTTTTCATATTTAATACCTTAAATTTCTTCTTGTTTTAATAACCAGATACCTGTTTGAGTCATTCCAGAATCATCGGGTTGTATGAGTAAAAAATGAAGCCCTTGACTTTCTTCTTTTTGCTGTTCATATTGTTGAGCAGATTCAGCCATTTCTGAATCTTCAAATGTCAATAAAATCCAACGATCAACTAACCCTGATTCTAAAATTAATCCCCCAGACTGGTTAATATCTGTTGGAATATAATTCAAAGAAACGGGTTGATTTTCAGCAAACCAACGGGCTAAATACATCGATTGTCGACCGCCATAAATAACCACACCAGGAATATTGATATCCGAAGCAATTCCTAAATTAATGGGGTTTAATTCTTCTGATAAATCTTTAATGGGAATGGGGCGATCGCTAAAATAATCAAAAAAATCTCCTGCTTTAAATGCAGCAAAACGCCACTTGTCACCCCATAAACTTTCGGGGATAGGTTGAGGAGGTGCTTGTTCTAATTTGATAGAATTAGGATACTTTTCTTTTAAAATTTGTTTGAGTTGAGGGGTTCTTCTTGTCCCTTCAATTTTCACTCCTAACTTTTCCTCCACAAGTTGAAATAAACTAAGACACTGAGGACGAAACACTTTAATAATATCAGGGGAATATTCCTTAATAAAAGGTTCTAATTGCCCAATTAACCAGCTAGAATTAGCTTCTGACTGTTGACAACTTGACTGATAAACAATTTCACCTTTTTGTTCATTACAAATTATCAGATTCCAGGTAGTATTCTGTTTATTTTCTTGTGATAAATGTTTATAGAAATCTGCTTGCCAAACAATCATAGATTTGGATACAGTGAATTTAATTGATTCAATATTAATAATAACGTAAGTTAGGAGTTAGGGGTTCAATTATTAGTTCATTTACCACTGGTCACTGATAACTGGTAACTGCATAACTGTTTCCCAATTTGTAAAGAGATGTAACTATTTCTTGGCTAAGGCTGCGAATCACTTAACGAGGGTCAAACACTACGATACGCTAGAATGAGTCTCCTCATCGTTACATTAATTATTTAGTTTACCTTCTATGGTTGTTTCTAGTCGTGCTATTCGTATCGGTTCTCGAAAAAGTCAGTTAGCCCTAGTGCAAACTTACTGGATACAAGAACAACTACAAAAACATTACCCAGACCGTCAATTTGACGTAGAAACCATGAGTACCCAAGGGGACAAGATTTTAGATGTTGCCTTGGCTAAAATTGGGGATAAGGGTTTATTTACCAAAGAGTTAGAAACGGCCATGTTGCAAAATCAAGTAGATTTTGCAGTACACTCTCTTAAAGATTTACCGACCAACTTACCCGATGGTTTGATGTTAGGTTGCGTCACCGAAAGAGTAAACCCGGCTGATGCACTGGTGGTTAACGAAAAACATAAAGATAAACAACTCGATACCTTACCTGAAGGTTCAGTTATTGGAACGTCTTCTTTACGTCGCTTAGCCCAACTGCGTCATCATTATCCTCATTTAACCTTTAAAGATGTTCGTGGTAACGTTAACACCCGTTTATCTAAACTAGATGCAGGAGAATATGATGCCATTATCCTCGCTGTAGCAGGGTTGCAACGGTTAGATATGAGCGATCGCATTCATCAAGTCATTCCCGATGATATTTCTCTCCATGCTGTCGGACAAGGAGCATTAGGCATTGAATGTCGTACTGGTGATCCCGAAATTTTAGACCTTCTCAAAGCTTTAGAACATCCCGAAACTCGTGATCGTTGTTATGCAGAACGGGCGTTCTTACGGGAATTAGAAGGGGGGTGTCAAGTTCCTATTGGAGTTAATACGAAGATAGAAAACAATTTCTTAACTTTAACTGGTATGGTAGCCAGTCTGGACGGAAAAACTTTAATTAAAGATACGATTGAAGGAGAACAAGACCAAGCAGAGAAGTTAGGGCAAGAATTAGCAATGCGTTTGCGTGATGCAGGGGCAACAGAAATATTAGCAGCAATATTCGCCGAAATTCAGCGATAATTATACAGGGTCAATTTTTTTATTGGCCCTAGAAATTGAGCCAACATTAGCCAAAAAATGATAGGGTTACAAAGGGATGATTAACGAAGTCAGAAGTCAGAAGTTAGAAGTGTCTTTGAAACAAGGGTTTATTCCCTATTTCAAAAATTTCTCACTTTTAAAAGTCAGGTTTTTGACCTTATTATCTCAATAATCATCAACTCTAAAGGTCTTTTCTAAGGCTGAAAATAACTTAATTAGCAACATACAATATTTTTAACGAATATGACACAAGACAAAGGAAAAGGATTTGGCTTCGGATTAGGTAAAATCAAAGAACTTCAAGAGGCGTTCCAAAAAGCTCAACAAGTTCAAGCAGGAGCGCAACAACTCCAACAAGAGTTAGAGGAGATGAATATTGAAGGTTATAGCGATGAGGCGAAAGCGGTTACTGTAATCATGAGTGGTAACCAAGAACCTCGTCAGGTGACAATCTCTCCAGATGCTATGGGCAATAGTCCAGAGGCTTTATCCGACTTAGTTACAGCAGCTATGAAGGATGCTTACGCAAAATCCACTGAAACCATGAGAGAAAAAATGGAAACTCTTACCAGTGGTTTAAACCTTCCTGGAATGTAAAAATAAATCATGTAGTCAGGAAAGAGTGCACTTTATCTTGACTACTTACTCTTTTTTTAGAACTAAATTACTACAAATACTGTTTTTGGATACGCTATTCCGCCCATTCTGCATTTTTAATATATCATACCTCCTCAAACAGCGCAAACTCGTTGCTTATTTTGTCATGAATTCTTAACAAAAGAGGATAAATTAGGAAATCGAGCAAAAATAAATAATTCAAAAGCTTGTATGTTTAATACATAAGTTTTATTTATAAAACTAGCTTATATTTAACGACAGCATAATTATTAATAATTACAGTAATTTGGCTCACAATTGATTCGTGATTTGTCTTACATCAGTTTAACATTATCTCGTAGATAATAGATAACAAAAGAGTCATGAGTCATCAGAAACTTTGTTAACAATGAACAATAAAAACCATAAAGAAATACGGAATGATATTGAATTAACCAACCCTGAGCAAATGTATCAAATTAAAGATAGTCAGGGTAATATTGTTGACATTGAAGAAGCAAATGGTAGACAACTATTTAACCATTATCGTCATAATATGACCAACTACGATAAAATACTCGATGATGTACGTAAGCAACAAGGATATGTATCAGGAAGACAAGAAAAACAAGCAGCAATAGGTGCAGCAGAAAAAGTTTTAGAACTTCAACGAAATGAACATATAAAAGTTGTTAAAGATGCTCAAATAAAAGGAAATTTTATCAAACAGTTATTTCAAAAGTTTGGAGTAGCAACTGCATCAGCTTTAACGCAAAAATTAGATGAATTATCAGAAAACATAAAACAAATTAGCCATTTAGAAAATAGTCAACGTAGTTTACAAACCTGGAATGATACCTATCGAGTTCAAAAAGAATTAGTTAAAGAATTATTGAAACAAAAAAATGTTTCTGAAGACGTTATTATAGAAGTTGATAAAATTTATGGAACTCGTTCCGTCAATAAAGCGGTAGAAATGGGATGTCAATTATTTAATTGGGAAGCATCACAAACCATCAAATTAATTAAATCTGCTGTTAGATATAGTAAACTTAAATTAGAAGAATAATCATGAAACTAAACACAATTAAGAAACAAGTTTATTTTCTGACTTGTACAAAAAATACACAACAACTAAAAAAACAAAGACCTGATCTTATTAAAGGAAAAGATTTACGATATAAACAACATTGGCAAACAATTTTAGAACAAGTAAAAAAACTAAGATTAGAAAACTTTGACTTTTCTTTAGATGACTTAAACGCATCAGAAAAGATGCTAAAAGAATCATTAGTTAAAGTTTGTCAATTATCAGGTATGGATGATGAAAAAATAGAAATAGAATGGCAAAGAATTCAATTAGAAGCACAGTTTTCAGATATCCATATCGAAGAATTATAATCATGATTAGTGTAAAAAATATTTATTTATTACCCAAAGTTAGTGGAGTTTATAAAGTTATTGATGGACAAGGAACTATCATCTATGTGGGACAATCAAAAAATATTTATCGTCGCTGGAATAATGGTCATCATATACTACCAAAAATTATAAGGGAGTGTGGTGATAATACCTTGATTGACTGGGTTGAAGTTCCAGAATGGTTATTAAATAGAGTTGAAAATATGACAGTTTCTTTTTATCAACCTAAATTTAATAGAAAAACACCCCCTGTTGTTTAAACTGATAACTGTTCACTGAATCAACAAACAATCCCAAACTAAACGAGGTTGAACATAACTTAAAAGTTGCTTTTTAGCTGCTTCTAGTTTTTCCAAAAAAAGCTTATCTTGTGATTTTTGCCAGTAAGAATATTGAAGATAATTGATTAACCATAACTGTGCGTCATTGTCTAATTCTGTCGTAACCTCTTTAGCTAACTGTAAAGCATCTAAAGGGGTTTGAGGTAACTTTTTCAACTTTTGTCTGAGTTCAAAAGGGATATTTTGTAACTGTTCCCAAGCTGCGATCGCTTCTCCAGGACTCCCTTGACTTAAACCAATAATATCAGGATGATTAATAATTTCTTCGTAACCCAATCGACCTAAAACCGTTTTTAAATGAGCATCAGAAAGACGATAAAAAGGAATTTTTTGACAACGGGATACTAAAGTGGGTAATAAAGAATCAGCACTCGGTGCAATTAAAATTAATGTGGCTTTTCCTGGTTCTTCTAAGGTTTTTAATAAGCCATTAGCAGCAGCTTCAGTCATGGTTTCTGCTGCTTCTATTACCACCACACAGCGAGACGCTTCTAACGGAGGACGACTTAGAAATTGAGTAATATCACGAATTTGTTCAATGCGAACTTGAGGAGGTGCTTTACGTTTTAAACCGCTTTCTTGTGCTTCTTTGAGGGTTAATAATTGTCCCTGATGTTGATAAGTGGGTTCCACCCAATAAAAGTCGGGATGATTCCTATCAAGTACCCGTTTTTTGTCCCTAGCTTGTTGTTCCTCTGGTAAATTTAAAGATAATAATAATTGAGTGAAACATTTAGCCCCTAAAGCCCGTCCAATCCCATTAGGGCCAGCAAAAAGATAGGCGGGAGCAATACGGTTTTTAGCGATCGCCTGTTGTAATAAAGCAACCCCAGACGGTTGTCCTATCAGTTGTCGAAAATGATTCATTTTTATAAGATGGCCGCAGTCTAGTTAATAATCTATCTCTAGGAATAACATTTATGGCTCGCTATACATCTTCTTTCGTTGCTAATGCTACGGTAGAACAGGTTCCTACCCTATTAACCGAAGTATTAGAAGCCTGTGATTTTGGCATTGTATACCAAGCAACTGATTATTTGATGGCTAAAGAAACCCCTGGAAAAGTACCCTTTTCTAAAATAGTCAGTATCGAAATTTTAATTGAGAGTACCGTTGCCAAAAAAAATGAGGTTCCTGTGACCTTTGTGGTGAAAAATGATGAACTCCCCTTAAACCCTAATAACCATTGTCAACAACGATTTCAAGAACTACAAACCGCATTAAAAGAAAGTCAACAATGGCGTGCTATTACTGCCGTCCCTAGTTAATCATATTCTTTAGTATCGTCATCATAATCCATCATCGCAGGATCGATAAGGGTAATGTCAAAGGGATCATTACTGGGTAAGGTGGGGAATTTATCTCGTTGACGATACTGATAAATAGCAAACACCTGAGGTCCAAACACAATTTCATCTCCATCTTGGAGATCATGAGATGCTTGTTTAATCTTAGTCTGATTAATTAACAAGCCATTAACACTCCGTTTTCCCTCTCGATCCCCATCAACAATACTGTAGTAACTTGATCCATCTTCTCGAATGCGTCGATACAGGGTAGCATGATGGCGAGAGATGAACTGAGAACGAAGACGAATATCGCAATCGTGGGAACGACCTAAACTATAGGTAGGTTCTTGCAAAAGTATTTCTTGTCTGCCTTTATCATCCTCGATAATCAAGAAATGTTCTCGTTGAGGGAGTACAGATTTTTCAGCCATCGCTAAACCAAGTTTAAATTTAAAGTGCTTACAATTGTGTCAGGAAAGGAAACTAACTCACAAGATGTTAACCTTTTATATTTCTATCATGGTTGTTGATTTGTTTTGCTAGGGTTATAAACCTAATTCAAAATACCTTGACTATTTTTTCTTGTTTTTACTGGCGGAATTGATAACGAAGGAGCAAAGAGTTTGTCACTACGGTAACCGAACTAAACGCCATTAAACCAGCAGCTAGTGCAGGACTAAGTATCACCCCGAAACTAGGTAATAAAATTCCTGCAGCAATAGGAATGGCAAGTGTATTATAGCCTAAAGCCCACATCAGATTTTGACGAATTTTTCTAAATGTTCCTAAACTAAGATCCATTGCTGTGATAACATCGGCAAGGCGATCGCTCATCAGCACAATATCGGCGGTTTCCATAGCCACTTGGGTCGATCCTTGTAAGGATATTCCTAAATTCGCTTGGGCTAAGGCCGGTGCGTCATTAATGCCATCCCCTACCATAGCCACAGTTTTACGTTTCTGTAACTCTTCGACCATTGCTGCTTTTCCACTCGGAGGAATTTCGGCAAATACTTGATTAATACCTAATTGAGTCGCAATAGTTTGAGCAACTTGAGGATGATCCCCCGTCAATAAGATCACTTCTAACCCCCGTTTTTGCAATTCTGAGACGGTTTTCTTAGCATCAGGGCGAAGATTATCTTTAAGAGCTAAAACCCCTTTTATCGAGCCTTCTATCCCTAAATAAGCCACCGTCTTTCCTGCTTGGGTTAATTCGTTGATCCTATTCTTTTGGTCTTTCTCCACAATTAAACCCTTCTCTTTTAACCATGCCTCATTGCCTAACCAAACGGTTTGACCATCTACGATCGCTTGTACCCCTGATCCGGCTTCTGTCTGGAAATCTTCGGCCTGAAGTAAAGATAATTCTTCTTGTTCAGCTTTTTCAATAATAGCTAACCCTAGAGGATGGTTAGTGCCACTTTCTACGGTTGCTGCTAACTGTAACAAAGATTGAGGACTCATCCCATCAAACGTAAAATAATCAGTGACGCTAGGATGGCCAACGGTAAGGGTTCCAGTTTTATCAAAAATAACCCCTTCGACTTGATGAACTTTTTCGAGGACATCTCCCCCTTTAATTAATAGTCCCCGTTCCGAACCGATACTGGTTCCCACTAAAATAGCTGTTGGAGTGGCCAAACCCAACGCACAAGGACAAGCAACCACCAACACAGCGATCGCTAATTTCAAACTCAATAATAACGGAGAGGTTGATCCCATAGCCATGTCTGTATGATTCGGGTTTAACACTTGAGGATATAAATTAGTCCCAACGATGAACCAAAAGAGGAAAGTTAACGAAGCTAAACCCATCACTCCGTAGGCGAAATACCCTGCAACAGTATCTGCTAATTGTTGAATAGGGGCCTTTCTAGTTTGTGCCGTTTCTACTGAAGCGATAATTTGGGCTAACGTGGTATTTTCCCCGACTTCAGTTGTTTTGAGAGTAATCACCCCAGACTGGTTAAGGGTTCCTGCGATCGCCTTTTCTCCAGGTTCTTTGGCCACGGGAACGGATTCTCCTGTGACTAAAGATTCATCAATGGTTGTTTTTCCTTTAACAATCTCCCCATCAACCGGTATTTTTTCCCCTGGCAAAACTTTGACATATTCCCCTACCCTAACTTGTTCTACAGGAATCTCTATGCTAGAACTATCTTCAGAAAAAGGATCACCTACTAACCTAGCTAAAGTTGGTTGTAAGGCCATTAAAGCTTCTAAGGCTGAAGAAGCGCGGTTCCTAGCTTGTTTTTCGAGAGTTCGGCCTAAGAGAATAAACCCTAACAACATCACCGGTTCATCAAAAAAGCATTCCCAACCCAAACTAGGAAAAATAAAAGCCACACAGCTAGTAAGATAAGCACTGAGAGTTCCCAAACCGACTAACGTATTCATGTTAGCCATACCGTGAGAAAGTCCGCGCCAACCATCTATAATAATTTCTCGGCCAGGAATTAATAAAGCTAAAGTCGCTAGTCCCCAATGAAACCATAAATTACTAATAATGGGAATCGTTGGTCCGCCAAAATGTTCTAAATGGCCTAAGGTTGAAAAAATTAATAAAATTGCTGCGGTAATAAGATTAATTTTTTGTTGTTTTGCTTCTTCTTCTCGTCGTTGACTTTGATTGAGATGAACTTGTTGAGGGGTTAAGGTTTGTGAGCTACGAATGTCTGAAGGAAAGCCTATTTTAGTTAATTTTTCTGCTAAAATGTCGGGTTTAACGGTTTGTGGTTCGTAATCAATGACCGCTACTTCTGTGATTAAATTGACACAAGCTGAGACAACCCCAGACTGTTGCGTGAGTTGTCTTTCTACTGCACTCACACAACCTGCACATTTCATCCCTTGTACATCTAGGGTAACGGTTTCTCGTGAGGGTTGAGGGGTTTTTGATTCTGGTTTTGAAGAGAGTTGTATCATATTTTACTATCATCGGCGATCAGTCTTTTTTGCTGATCCTATTAATCTAATTTCTTCAATTCTAGGGTAACGATAAATTTTAAACCGTCCTTAAGCCTGAAATTTATGTTTTCCTTATATTTTGCAATAGGATGAGTTGATATGATGACCTCATAACAAAATATCTATTATCTGCCTACAATCATCCAAAATACGGTTTTTTACTTTAGCAAGATACTCCTCTTTTTTAACATCTAATCGTGCAAGAGAGTCAGGATGCCATGTATTGCGCATTGCTTCACCAATTGGAATATCATCAGTCTCAGAAGTAACTCCTTTGAAGGTTAGGAAAGCATCATCAAAATCATCGTCAGTATCCAAAGACTGATCACGAAAATCCAATTCATACTTAAGATCATCTATCCTGCGACATCCTTCGATTAAATCAATCTTATTTTCAATCATCTTTTTTGCTGTCTCAATAATTTCGGATTTAATCTGATTTAATTGCTTAGGAGTGTTATAGTTTTGCATAATATTTTATTCTCATTATCCTAACATTTATCAAACTTTGCTAAATAAACGTAAGGATTCAGGTCTAGAAGTTAGGAATTAGGGAAGGAAACAAACAATTCGGATGACCGACTTTGGCTATTAATGACTTCTCGAAAAAATCAATCACCGAACGTTCTTGACGACGACAAGTTTGAATAACCGTCAATAAGTTAGCTGTTTGTTTAAATCGTTCCATGCTTCTTGAACCCCCACTAACTTTCCGTTTCGTGATGGCTAATCTTAAGGATCTTTCAGCAAGATTATTATCAGGGGGGATCTCTGGATGCTCCAGAAAATACCACCATTGCTCTGCCTTTTGCCGAAGGTTTCGCAAAAGTTTTCCGGCTTCATAACCGGCTTTAGGCTTCCATTCTTCTGTGGCTATCTTTATCTTATCTTTGAATTGTCTTGCCCAAACTTGATAACCATGCCTATTCTTATCGTTTTGCCAAATACGATAATGACGGAAAGCTTCATCAATTAATTTGAGAAAAGTTTGACCGATGGTTTTGTTATATTGACCTGGAGTTTTTATTAATCGCTGAAAGTGACGGCGTAAATGTGCCAAACATTTCTGTTGAGCAACAACAGTATAACCATTGTAAACTCCCAAATCATCACTACTTAAAACACCACCATATTCATGGCCTAACTGATCTTCTAATTCCTTACGCCCCCTAGTATCAGCAGCCCGAAACAGGCAGAAAAGTTGATTGGTAAATACCCACAACCATTCTTTGACTCCCTTCACTGGCCAGGGTGTTTCATCAACATGAATTGGGGGTTGTTCTACTTTGACCCACTTGGATAATTGTTCAACCGACGGATTAATGGCTGTTTCTACTCGTTGATTGGTGGCTACGATGGTCCCCATACCTATCTCAATTTGCCCTAACTCCCACAACATCTCTTGTTGCTTTTCATAAGGTAGATGTCCATAATTCCCTAACCATCCCAGAAAAGCTTGTAACTTCACTCCTAAATCTTGTCCTGGGACGGTCTTGGGCGACCAATTCGCTTTGGTCACTTCACCACAATGCCCACAGCGACAATGATGACGATGATATTCTACTACCTCAATGGGTTTATCTACCAGTTGTGCTACCTGCTGAGAATCAACTTTCACTGGTTCTATTAATAATTCTGTTTGACCACAGTGACTACATATTGATGGTTGCAAGATTTGAATTCTGTCAATTCTCCCAAAGCCTTTCCTTGTTTTTCCCTTATGTCCAGGTTGTCCCCCTGGTTTTCTTTTCTTATCCTTATCGTCTTCAGTTGTTTTAGCCTTCTCAGACTTTTTCAATAAGTCTGTTGATGGGGGTTTTGATGAGGTTTGGCTATCTAAATTACGACTGAGCTTTAATTTTTCTATTTCTTTTTGTAGCTGCTCGATAAGTTTCTGTTGAGCCAAGATAATTTGTACCAACCCAGATTTTGACAGTTGGTTTAATTCGTCTGGATTTAACTGTACTCCTGGTTCAGTTTGACTCATACCGTTACTTTAGCGCAGTCAGCCTGTTTGTCAATATTTGCCACCTGAATCCTTACAAATAAACTGTACTATTATTTTAGTCGAAGTTCTATATCAACTTGATTTTGTTTAACATCATCTATACACTGCAACCAATCATCCCAAATAGCAGGATCGACAATTTCGCCATCGGATAGTGTACTCATACTGCCAAGTAAACTCCCTATATCATCAGATTGTGTCATTTCATATATTTTGACTAGATAAGCATACATTGCAGTATAGGCTTCTTTTTCAGTTAAATTAATACTCATCATTCTAAATTCACTTTAAATTCACTACAAAGACAATTAAGTTTTTGGACATTTGTAGCGTATATTTCAAAGAAGGTCGTATCAAAGGCGTGAATTTCTATAATAGCATTGCCAAGATCATTAGGAGGTTCATCTTCAGTCATCCATGATCGAGATACCTTTAAAATTTTAGTTGTCTTTGGAACTACTAAAAAGATTCCCGAAAGAAATTGATCAACTTTTAAACAAGCTTGTATAAGTTGTTGTGTTGTTCCGACATAAAAAGGTTGATTTTCACCAATTAAAGCTAAAGGAAGATTGTTGTTAGCTGAAACATCTGCTGCAAACCAGACACAATCACTCAAATCTTTTTCTACAATTTGAAGAATTCTAACTAGCTGTTTTCCTAAACATGAAAACTTTTCTTTGTTGATTTCTTTATCGGTTAGACAAACAACTATCAGAGATTTTTTAATTTTCTGTTTTATGTTGATAATAAATAATTATAGAAAAGCGATCGCTTTCATGAACAAACTGTTTTGTTGGGTTTCACTTCGTTTAACTCAACCTACAAAGTAATAATTGCTATTCCTCTAATATTAACAAAGCTTTCTTAGCATTTATAATAACATTTTTCCATTGTGGCGAGTTAATATAATCTAAATCTGAGGCATTTGTTCCCAATATTTCAAACAATTTTTCTAAAGATTCTATCACTTCCATAATAATTGTTAATTCTTCCTCATTTTTCACAAACAAGCCAATTGTTGCTTCTGCATTTTCATCAAAACCAGCTTGATCGTACAAGAAATGAATAACATAATCAAAACAATCATATTCACCGCTAGTATTGTTTAACCAATTTTGTTTTTGATATTCAAGATCAGATAAAATTTTTATAGATAACAATAACTCTTGACGCATCTCAGGATACTTCATATTAATTAGCCTACTAAACATAAAAACTTTTCTTTATTGATCTCTTTACCCCTTAAACGAACAACTATCGGAAGTTTATTCATTATCTGTTTCCTACCAATAATAAACTATTATAGTAAAGCGATCGCTTTCATCGACAAACTATTCATTGTTTCAAATTTTTTTTCTTGTCTATTTCCGCATTGACAAAGCGATTCTTGAAAGTGGGTTACAGGAATTTTCAATGAAACTATTAATTGCAACTGACCTAATATATCTTCACCTATACAAATAGCAATATTTCCAAAAATAGAATCTATATGATTGACATTCGTAATAAGACATTCAATTGCAAATTTCTTTTTATTTCCAAAAATTATATAAATTAATACTCATTTTATATTGTTAAATGTTCTACAAGTTGACACCAATTCTAATTGTAAAGACAAAAAAGCTAAGTATTTAAACTAATCATTAAATAAGCGCTCATAATAATATATTATCTTCAGGGTTATATGTATTAGAAAATTAGCTATGTACATTAAAGATACATTCCAAATTTAAAACAATAAATTAATTTCACTCATCTATTTGTAGTCGATAAATAATAGTATTAGGATCAATTTGATTAATGATATTTTTAATGACCATACTCGGTCCTAAATCTCCCCAACTGCATCCTTTTTCTAAGTATTCTTGTGCTGCTTTGCCAATAATATAAGTTCCATAAGCTGCGAGTCCACCTTGTAAAATAGCGGTACTTCCATAAGTTGTTAAAATAGCAGGATTTTCCATAAAACTTGACACCGCTAAAGCTGTTTTACCTAATCCTAATATTAATCCTGTAGCAATTTCTCCTAATAATAAACCCCCAGAACTAACAAATATTTTACGCCATAGTTTTCCTGCTTCATGATTAGTTATTGGGAGTCCGTATAATCTAGCTAAGGAACGAATTAATGTTAAATCTGTGATACTTCCTCCAATAATATCTAAGAAACCAATAGGATTAATGGCAACTGCTACGGATTTATATTTAACATATTTCCAGATAATTGCTTCTGCTTCTTCTTGTCTATTTTTAATAGTTTTTTTGGCAATATTTTCCTCTGCTTTTTTCGCTTTTTGCAAAGCATTTAAACACAATAAAGATTTTCCTTCTTGATTCAAAATAGTTAAAATCTTATTTTTTAATTCATCAACTTTTGGTGGTGCTGTTTCCCATTCTTCTGCTGTTTTTCCATCAGCATATTTAACTAAAATAGGAATCGGTTGAGGAGACGCTGCAACCCTAACAATATCTTCAACAGCTATCAAAAATCTCTCATCAATATTAGAATTTCGTCCTATTTTCTGTAATTGTTCATAAATAGTATTAACATCTTTATCAGGATAAAGATCAATTTTATTAAAGACTAAAATGATGGGTTTAAATGCTTGTTTTAACTGTAGCAAAGCTTCGTATTCAGTTCGAGTAATGTCTTCAGAAATAATAAATAAAATTAAATCAGCTTCATTAGCAATATTACGGGACATAATTTCCCGTTCTTTTCCATCTATTTCATCTAATCCAGGGGTATCAATAAATTCAATTGTCACGTTACCAAGAGGAGGAGTCCAACGAACCGATTGCGGCCATTTTGTCACCCCGTGAATAGGTCCGCTATCTAGAATATTTTGACCCATTAAAGCATTAATTACGGCTGATTTTCCGCGACTTACTAACCCAAAGGTTGCAATTTTAATAACATTATTTTCTATCTTTTCTAGAGAAGCTTTTAAGGCTTGTAAATCGGGTTTTACGGCTGCTTGTAATTCTAAATTTGGAGGATAATTCCAATGACGGCGTACACTAGTATACCAGGATAAAGCTTGTTGCAAACTAGCGCGAGTTTGTTGAATGTGGGTGTCTTGTTGAGTCAAAGTTAATTAATAATGAATAATGTCATAGAAAAGCAATTTTGTAAGAATTATGATAGCTTAAAAATGTTCTATATCAATGTTATCTATGCGTTTATTTCTTGCACTGGTTTTAGGAACTTTTTTGGTGGTAGTGGGTTGGCAATCTAATCTTTTCGCAACTAATGTAACGTTACCTCCTCAAGATGCTTATACAGACTATATGTGGGAAGTCCATCATGATGAACGACCAACTCCTACAGATATTTTAACGCAAGCACCGGATGAAGATGACACGGTTACCGCAGAGATGGTAACTTATGGGACTTTAGAAGAAAAAGAAATTAAAGGTTATCTTGCGTCTCCGATGAATAACGATCGCCCTTTACCTGCTATTATTGTTATCCATGAATGGTGGGGACTCAATGATAATATTAAAGCGATGACCCGTAAAATTGCAGCAGAAGGTTATACAGCGTTAGCCGTGGATATGTATGCTGGAGAATCCGCCGAAACCCCTGAAAAAGCCATGAAATTAGTGACTGACGCTCGAAATAATAGCGATCGCCTCAAGGATAATCTTGCTCTAGCTTACCAATATTTAGAAGAAGAAGAAAACGCCCCAAAAATTGCTTCTATCGGTTGGTGTTTTGGGGGTAGTTTATCGTTGAAAACTGCTTTATTATTCCCTGAAAATCTCGATGCTGCGGTTATTTATTATGGAGGAGACTTAGAAACCGATGCAGAAGTTCTAAAATCCCTAGAAATGCCCATTTTGGGGATTTTTGGAGAGTTAGATGATCGACCGTCCCCTGAAACAGTGAAAGAGTTTGAAATGACTTTAAAATCTCTTGATAAAGAGGTTGAGGTTTATATCTATCCCAATGCTGATCACGCTTTCGCTAACCCATCTGGGGAACGATATAACCAAGTAGCGGCCATGGATGCTTGGGATAAAACGGTACAATTTTTCTCAGAACATTTGAAATAAGTGGTAATCATTTCATTGTTAATTTTATATATCTATATCAGGAAAGAGCAAAAGTTTAATTTTTGCTCTATTTTTTAGATTTTAAATCAGTTTTACTACAATATTATACCAAATATGATTATTTTAGTAGAATAACGTTTTTTCCCAAGATGAGAATTGCTGATTCAACCCCTACTTAATTCTGACTTAATTAATGATACTTTCTAAAGTTTAAAGCCTCCATTTTGTAACTTTTTAAAGGGATCAAGTATAAAATCAATTAAACGACGTTGACGAACAACGACCTCTGCTATTGCTGTATCTCCGGGACGTAAATTAATACACTCTTCAGGAGTCGGCATACAAGTCTGAGCAAGCTCAATTGTAAGGTCATAAACTAAAGTTTTACCATCAGAAGTTTCTATTTCTTTCGTCGTAGGAGAAACCTCGATTAATTTTCCTTCAATTACCCCATAATCTTGGAAAGGAAAAGCATCAAACTTCATTTTAACCGGCATTCCTTTAGTAACTGAACCACTTTCTGCTGTTGCCATTTCCGCTTGTAAAATTAACGCTGTTCCTTGAGGTGCAATTTCTAAAATTCGAGTTCCTGACTGGACAACTGACCCTTCAGTGTCAATGGGCAAATCAAAAACAGTTCCTTCAATTGGTGCTTTTATCACTCGTTGACTTAACTGATAATTTAAACTTTCTATTCGACTTTTTGTCTGTTCTATATCTGAGTTGAGGGTAGTTATTTCTGTTTCCAAGTTTTTGATTTGTTCTTGGTTTTTAAGTAGGGAAAGTTCTCCTGAACCTACTAAACTATCATAACTATTTTCCTGTTCTTTAAGTCTTAAGTCAGCTTCTTTAATATCAGCTTTGGCTTTTTCAAGAGTCTGTTGATAACTACTCTGTTGCTCTGCTAAACGATGTTTAGCTTGCTCGATATCTGACTTTGTTTGTTCATAAGCTTTTCTTCTTTCTTGCAAAGCATCTTCTTTTTCTACTACCTGAATTTGTGACACGATTCCTTCTTCAATAGCAGAATCGTAACGCGCTTTAATACCTTTAGCATTTTCTAACTGAATTTTTGCTAATTGGATAGCTCTTTGATTATGGTCTAAGTCTTGTTTTGCCTGACTTACTTGTGCTTGTTTTTCTTGTTTTTGTAAATGATAGGCATTTTTTAGCCTATCAAGATTGGCTTTAGCTTGATTAATTTGTGCTACTTTTTCTAATTTTTGTGCCTGATTTTGTTGTTCCTGAGTCTGAAATACAAGTTGTAATTGTTGTCCTAAGATTTGTAATTGACTTAACCGTTCTTTTTGTCCTTCTAGCTTTGTTTGTTCCTGTTTTAAATCTGCTTTAATTAAGTCAGATTCAATTTCCATTAATCTTTCTCCACCTTTCACTGTATCTCCTTCTTTAATTAAAATTAAAGAGACCTTTCCCTCCACAGGTGCATCTAATTTAACTGTTTTTCCTTGAGGTTCTAATTTACCTTTTGCCGTCCCTGTTTCATCCACTTTTGCTAACATTACCCAAGGTAAAGCAACACCAACAAAAATAACTAGAAAGTAAAGGAGTCCTCTCGTCCAAACACAGGGCAAAGTATCAAGAATTTCTTTTGTTGAATACGCCCAATCATCAGAATGATTCGTTGCTGTTTCTGTTTTAGGTTCTTCGATTTTAGTGATAGATTCATTTTGACTCAAAAATTGTTCATGAGATGGATAAGAAAGATTTCCGTTATTAGCTGCGTTAGTCATAATTTTTATTCAAAAAAATTCAAAAGGTATACAAATAAAAATCAATTGGCAATATCTAATTGCTGTTGATTTAGATAATAATAATGACCTTGTTTAGCCATTAATTGATTATGCGTTCCACTTTCAATTAAAACTCCCCGATCTAAGACTAAAATTAAGTCTGCTTTACGCACGGTAGAAAGACGATGAGCAATAACTAAAGTGGTTTGATGACGAAGAATTGAGTTTAAATTGGTTTGAATAATTCGCTCTGATTCTGCATCTAAATGGGAGGTAGCTTCATCTAAAATTAAGAGACGAGGATTACCCAATAAACCTCGAGCGATCGCTAATCTTTGCCGTTGTCCTCCTGATAGGGTTCCTCCCCCTTCTCCAATTTGGGTTTCATAACCCATTGGTAATTTTTCTATGAATTCATCGGCCCCTGCTAATTTAGCAGCTTCAATAATTTCTTCTAAGGTAGAATCAGGATGAGCTAAAGCAATATTTTCCCGAATTGTTCCCCCAAATAAAAAGGTATCTTGATCCACGACACCAATTTGTTGTCTCAAGGAACTAAGGGATAAACTATTAATATCTTGACCATCAATTAAAACTTTTCCGTCAGTAGCAGGATATAAACCTAAAACCAGTTTTGAAATAGTCGTTTTTCCTGAACCACTTCGCCCCACTAAGGCCACAGTTTGGCCAGGTTTTATTTCAAAGCTAAGATTTTCTAAGACGTTTAAATCACTTTCTGTATGATAACGAAAAGTGACATTATTAAAGCAAATATTGCCTTGAATACGAGGTAAAATTTGTCGTGATTGCTTTTGTAAATCTTCTTCGGGTTCGTAGTCAAGTACATCATTTAGTCTTTCTACAGCAATAACAACTTCTTGTAATTGTTCCCACAATACCGTAAGTCTTTGAAAGGGACTAATCACATTACCAAATAGCATATTAAAAGCCACTAATTGACCGATAGTTAATTGATTTTGAATCACTAACCAAGCTCCATACCATAGTAATCCAGTGGTCGCTAATGTTTCAATTGTATTACTAAAAATTTGTAGTCGGTTGCCAATAACTTGACCAGAAAATTGTGTGGTAATTTCTTTATGTAATAGTTCCTCCCAATGCCAACGAACACTTCTTTCAACAGCACTCGATTTAACCGTCCGCACACCACTTAAGGCTTCAATTAGATAGCTTTGTTCTTTAGCCATTTCCCCAAATATTTCCCTAGAAATACGCTTTAAAAAGGGGGTTGCTATTAATGCAAGTAGGGCAAACGGAGGGACAATTGCTAAGGAAAGAAGTGCCATTTTCCAGCTATACCACCACATCAAGCCTACATAAATAAAAACGGTTATTAAATCAAGAAGAATTGATAAAGCTTCCCCTGTTAAAAATCGTTGTATTTTTCGATTTTCTTGGACACGAGAGATAATATCACCTACATAACGAGACTCAAAAAATCCTAGAGGAAGACGCAAAGTGTGGTTAATAAAAGCTACTATTAAGGTGATGTCAATTTTGTTAGCTGTATGATCTAATAAATACTGACGTAACCCCATCATTGCAACTTTAAATAAGCCAAAAATAATTAATCCTAATCCAATAGCTAATAAGGTAACACCTGATCGCTGTACCACCACTCGATCTAGGATAAGTTGGGTAAAAATTGGGGTAATTAGTCCAAAAATTTGGATAAATAAAGAGGCAATAAATATCTCAAAAATGACTAACCCATGAGGTTTTATCAATTCAAAAAATTGCCAAAATGGAGTAGTGCTTTCTTTGGTATCTTTTAAGGAAACCGTCGGTTTTAATAACAGGGTATAACCTGTCCAATTCTTTTTAAATTCTTCGTGACTGATGGTTTTTTGCCCAATCCCCGGATCAGCTATTATTACTTGTTTTTTAGTAATTTCATAAACAACAATGTAATGTTTACCTTCCCAATGAGCAATGGCAGGAAGTTGTTGTTGGGCTAATTTATCTAAACTTGCTTTAACCGGACGAGTGGTAAAGCCGATGCTTTCTGCTGTATAACAAAGTCCCCTTAAAGAAGCTCCATTTTTGTCTACATTAGCCATATCTCTGAGACGATTAATACTCAGTTTTTTACCCCAATAACGAGCGATCATGGCTAAACAAGCTGCCCCACAATCTGAAGCACTTTGTTGAGCATAAAAAGGATAGCGTCGCCACACTTTCTGTAACAAATGACCGACTCGTTGAGTGGGACTAGGAAAATAGGCTTTATTAACTATTTTTGCTGATTTAGTAGTTGTTTTTTCTGAAGGTAAATTAAGAGCAAGATCAATAGTTTTTTGTACCGAAGTAGTGGGATTTAACTGGTAGTTGCGCTGTTGAGCTTTTTGATAAAAATGTTCCTGAATTTGAGGATATTTACGGATCAAAGGAAATAATAGTTCAGGAGAAAGATAACAAAGTTTTGTTTTTAAACCAGATCTAATTCCATAAAAATCAAAATTTTCATCGGGAAAAAATCGGCATTCTCCAAACGTATCTCCTACTTCTAAAGTTAAAATTTTCTCGTTAGCTTGATTGACTAATCTCGACTTACCTTCAACAACAATATAAAGTCCAGCTTCTGCTTTCGTGGTTTCCCAAAATAATCCCACTGTAGGTTCAATCAGTTTAATTTGTTGTCGTAAACGAAAAAATTCCTGCTCAGATAAAGTACACCCCAATGCTTCTTTGAGTTGATTACGGGAAATAACAGGATTATGAATTTGTACCATAATTTTTTATTCAGCTTGAGGTAGATTAAAAGACAATAATTGTTCTGATTGGATCGGTTGTTTGAGAGATAAATCTTGAATGAGTAAGCTGTTAGTATTAGAGGAAGCAGAATGATGATTTTCAGATTTCTGGGCTTTGGGTTTAGTGGATAATCCCATTTGTTTGAGAAGCTGATTAATATAGCGATCGCTCACTTTTATGTCAAATTCTTTCGCTAAATGACGACTTAACCATTCCGCTGTCCATCGTCTAAAGGAATAGCCATAGTCACGAGGACTATGATTAACTAATTCTTTTAATCGTTCTAAATAAGCCTCGTTTACCCTTTTAGGACGACCAATTTTTCTATCATTCCAACGATGAGCCTGACCATTTTTTGCCATCATAATCCAATGTCGGGCGGTAGCTTGACAACAGCCTAATAACTGACAAATTTCTGTTTGACTTTTTCCTTCATCAGCTAAAAGCATGATCTCAATTCGTTGACGATATTTATCTTCTACTCCTTTTTTTAGATTTTCTTGCAGAATTTTTCTCTGAAATGACGTTAAATAATTGATTTTTATTTCGGTTGTCTTGAAGGTCACAGAATTTGCACTCCTTATTTACACTTCAAATAGACTTTGATCAAAACTATACTCAAATAAATAAAGGATACAACCGAACTTTAGGATCTTAAGTAAGAAATTTAAGTTTTGGTTAATCTGAATGATGACTGATGATGTTCTTTAAATTGTTTAACTTTGACTACAATTTCGAGTTTTTTAGAAAAAGTCAATAAAACTTTCCTCTCTCAAAATTTTCCTTAAGTCCTTAAAGTTCGATAAATTGATTAATATTTATTTCAAGAAGTTTTGGTTAAAACCTTGAGAAAAAGTTTATAATAAAAGTTGATTACTCTAAAATTTTCTCATGAGTCGTTATCACACCATTCGCATTCATCATCGCCAAGTTAACCAAGAATATAGCCTACAAGTTCCTGAAGATCACTACATTCTCCACAGTGCAGAAGATCAAGGCTATGAACTTCCTTTTTCCTGTCGTAACGGAGCTTGTACAAGTTGTGCAGTGCGTATTATATCAGGAGAACTTGACCAACCCGAAGCAGTAGGATTATCTCCAGAACTTAAAGAAAAAGGTTATGCTTTGTTATGCGTTAGTTATGCTAAATCAGATTTAGAAGTAGAAACTCAAGATGAAGATGAAGTATATGAATTGCAATTTGGGCGGTATTTTGGCAAAGGGAAAGTTAAACTAGGATTTCCTTTAGACGACGATTAAATGTTAAAAATTGATATTAGGGGCTTCATAATATTATGCCCCTGAAAAATCAAGAAATCGATAGGTACTATTTTCAATTTTTCAATTGTAAGGAATAATAGAAGTAGCTCCCTTATCCTAAAAATATTCATGGAATTTCCTGATACAAAAGAATTACAAATCTTCCTAGATATTGCTACAGAAGCAGTGATGACTGCTGGTGTTATTTTAGAGGATTTAGTGAATAAATTAGAGAAAATTGAAGAAAAAGGTCGCCCAGGGGATTTAGTGACAGAAGCAGATAAAAAAGCAGAAATAACTGTCTTAAATATCCTGAAAGATAGAGTTCCCAATCATCAAATTTTAGCCGAAGAATCTGGTAAGATAGGAAAAAGTGACAGTTATTATTTATGGGCAATTGATCCCTTAGATGGAACCACTAATTATGCTCATGGTTATCCCGCTTCAGCCGTCTCTGTTGGTTTATTATGGCAAGGAAAACCCGTTGTAGGTGCTGTGTATAATCCCTTTAGTAAAGAGTTATTTCGAGGGGCTAAAGGACTCGGTGCTACCCTTAATTATCGCCCCATAAAAGTATCGCAAACCAATAAATTAAGCAACAGTTTATTAGTAACAGGGTTTGCTTATGATCGCAGGGAAACCAAAGATACAAACTATCCAGAATTTTGTTATTTAACCCATCTTACCCAAGGGGTGCGTCGAGGGGGTTCAGCCTCTCTTGATATAGTCAGTGTGGCCTGTGGACGGTTAGACGGTTATTGGGAACGGGGGTTAAGTCCTTGGGATATAGCAGCCGGCATTATTATATTAGAAGAAGCCGGCGGTAAAGTGACAGCCTATGACGAAAGTCCCCTAAAACTAGAATCAGGACGTTTATTAGCCACTAATGGATTGATCCATCATAGTTTGAGCCAAGCGTTGACAGAAGCATTACCCTGGTTGAAAGCATTTTACGCTTAATATCAAACTTCTGTTAAACTATCCCTTTACCAAACAGAAAATTGATAGACAAATCTTAAAAATTAGCGAACCCCTAAAGGAAATGGTATGATTAAATTATAAACCTTCTAAGCAGTTAAACTTTGTAACAAACGCTTAAGATACTTGATGTTGATTATAAACCAATAATAATCCTCTCAAGTTCAGTAATGAAATACTGCTTCAACTGTGACAAAAGTAATCTCATGTTTTCAATAAAAACTGTTACTTTGAACTCTTATATTTCAGGAAAATTCTCTGAAAATAGGTTATTGAATCTTAGAAATAAGCGGTTAATTTTATGTCTTTTCCCATAGAACAAGGGCTTTTTAAATATGATATAACCGATCACTACGCTATTTTGGGAGTCCCCATTAACGCTGATAGTCGGCAAATTCGCCAACGATATTTAAAAATAGCTTATCTTCTTCATCCTGATACTTTTGACGGTAAAATAGAAAAAGAAAAACAATTAGCCACTAAAATTTTATCAAAATTAGTCAATCCAGCTTACGAAGCATTATCAAAAGATCGTTCGCGTAATGAATATAAATTAGTTTTGTCTCAAATGGGATATAATTTAGCCGACGAACTTAATAGTATTACTATTGCTACTGATGAAGCCCAGAAACTTCTACAAACCAGTCAAGACCGAGAATTAACTTATCATCGTCTCTTAACGCCGTTAGTGAATCAACAATATGAAAGCTTAGATAATATTTTTAATATTACTGCTCAAATTAGTGAATTAAATTTGATTTATTTAATGCTTTCTCAAGGGGAACAAATTAGAGAAAAAGCAAAGACGAAACCTAAATCAAATCCCAAACCTAAAGAAACATCAAAAGCAACGACTTCCACTGAACAAAAATCTAAACAAGAAGAGCCAAAATCAGCCGTCGCGACTTCTTTAAAACGTGCTCAAGAATATATTGAACGCAATAACCTTTCTCAAGCTATTATAGAATTACGAGAAGCCTTAAAAGAAGAACCAAATAATAGCACTTGCCACGGTTTATTAGGATTAGCTTATCTCAAAGAAAATCAATTAACCATGGCTAAAATTCATATTAATAAAGCAAGAAAAGTTAATCCTCAAGATCCTATTGTTATTCAAGCTAAACAAGCTCTAGACGAAGTAACTCCCGATTCAGATCGGTCAAAAGCTTCAGAAAAACAACAAGGGGGAGGTTTCTTTGGATTATTTGGCAAGAAAAAATAAAAAAGTGAACAAGATTATAGATAATAGACGAGAGATAAGTTAGTAGTAGTTCTATGATTCATCAACCACCTGCCGGCGCAAGAGACTTACTACCTTTAGAAGTCGTTCAAAAAGCTTGGATTAACGATACCCTTCAGCAAGTCTTTGGACAATGGGGTTATCAGCGTATTGTTACTTCAACTATTGAAAGGTTAGACACCCTCAAAGCAGGAGGTGCCATCGAAGATAACACAGTAATTCAACTTTATAATAACAGTAGCGAACAATTAGGGTTGCGTCCAGAATTAACCGCTTCAGTGGCTCGCGCTGCAGTAACCAGAATGACAGATACCAGTTATCCTCAACGACTCTGTTATCGAGCTAATGTCTTTCGTAACCCTCCAAGTGGTCATCATGGCCGACAATTAGAATTTTATCAAGCCGGCGTAGAATTATTGTTCTCAGGGGGAACTTTAGCTGATGCCGAGATTCTCTTATTAGTGGCTAATTGTCTACAAAAATTACAGATTCCTAACTGGTATCTTATTTTAGGCGATGCAGGGTTAACGCGATCGCTTTTATCCCCCTTTCCGGATGGTTTACGACAAGAAGTCCGTCATTGTCTAGCGACTTTAGACTTTGTTGAATTAGACAGTCTTTCTTACCCTGATGAGGAATTAAAACATCGAGCCATTTTACTCTTTAACTTACGAGGAAAGCCTGAAGATGTTTTATCAAAAGTGGGAGTATTAAGTTTAGATGAAACGGGTAAACATTGTCTGAATAATTTAAAATCTTTAATAGAATTGATTAATCATAGTGCTTCTTATAAGTTGCCTTTGACTTTAGATTTAAGTTTAATTCAAACCTTTGATTATTATACTGGTATTATTTTTAAAGCGATTGGACAGACCAATAATCAACTACAAAATTTAGGACAGGGAGGACGTTACGATCAATTATTGGGAGTTTATCATCCTCAAAAAAAATCGGCTCCTGGCATTGGGTTTTCTCTTAATGTAGGGGCTTTACATCGCTGTTTATTATCAACCGATGTTTTACCTAAAAAGCCCCCTCTAATTGACTATTTAGTAGTAGCAAAATCCCCTGAATCTCAAACAGAAGCCTTCAAGTATGCCCAAAAACTAAGGGATAATAATTCAGTAAGAGTCACCCTAGACTTAGGAGACAGAAACAATGAAGAAATTAAAAACTATGCTCAAGAAAATGGTATTAAAACCATTGTTTGGATAGAAAAAGGAACAAATTCTATTATTGAAAATCTGTCCTAATTTTTGTGTTGTTATTTGGCATCAATCTAAAATAAAATCCTGTTGCCTATTACTGACATTTTGCACATTTTACAAATTACAAATAAACTTAATAATAATGAAAGGGTAATTAATGCACGAATAAGTGAGCGTCCAAATAAAATACCATGGCCTATTCCCTCTCTAAACCAGCTAATTTGCTCGAAGGTGCAAGATATGAGTATTTACCCTGTTCCGACGTTCTCTCCCTCACCTTCCTAGCTATTTTATTAAGCTTCAACCACATCATTAACCACCTCTTTCAACACATTGGGAGAAGGTGAAAAATGTTCTAGGGTTAATTGTTCAGGATAAGTAGAAAACTCTGGTAACACCTCTTGAATAAACGCTTCTGCTGCTTTAGAACGATAACGATTCGGATTAATAATAACCGATAACGTTCTTCTCACTTTGACCTCTTCAAGACTGGCGACATAAATTTCCCCCATTTTTAGCTCTTTTTCAATGGCGGTAATGGAGACAAAAGCAGCCCCTAACCCAGATTGTACTGCATTTTTAATGGCTTCAATGGAATTTAATTCCATTTCAATGGTTAGCCGTTTGGTATCAATACTACAGCGAGTTAATACCTTATCAATGACCTTGCGAATGGTTGATTGAGCATCCAAACTAATAAAATTAAGACGATATAAATCTTCTTTTTGGACTTTCTCAACCTTCGCTAAAGGATGATCAATGGGTAAAATTAAGGCTAGTTCATCTTCAGCATAGGGAATAATTTTCAAGGTATCTTGTAATTCCCCAGGAACTTCACCGCCGATAATAGCGAGATCAACCTGTCCATTGGCCACTCCCCAAGAGGTTCGTCGGGTAGAATGAACCTGTAATTGAACCGCTACATCAGGATATCTTTGCCGAAATAAGCCAATCATGCGGGGTAAGAGATAGGTTCCTGTGGTTTGAGACGCACCGACAATTAAGGTTCCACCCTGAAGATTTTGTAAGTCTTCGATCGCCCGACAGGTTTCTTGACATAGAGTAATTATTTTTTCCCCGTAGGATAATAATAAATGACCTGCTTCAGTTAATTGCGCTTTACGTCCACCACGATCAAATAAGGGGACATTTAACTGTTTTTCCAAATTTTGCACTTGCAGACTCACCGCAGGTTGAGACACATACAAGGTATCGGCCGCTCGTTTAAAACTCCCCTCAGCAGCGATCGCTTTGAGGATACGCAATTGATCTAAAGTGAAAGGAATATCCGACATAGATTTATCAATAAAGGGATTTTATCAGTTACCAGTGATCAGTTATCAGTTACCAGTTAAATTTATTTGGTCAGTGTTCACTGCTTTAAAGTAACTCTTACTGATGATGACAGTAGCACAACACGGGGATCAATTTACTTTACGATAGTTAACAGTAGGACAATTTATTACAGCATTGAGAGGAAACATTAACAACATGGGACTACCCACCTGGTTAACCCCTAGTCATGGGATTATGTTAGCACTATTGTTAGGATTTGCTATTGCTCACAGTGGATTAGCTGCTTTACGGCCTTGGGGAGAGGCAAAAATTGGAGCCAGACTCTATCGAGTTTTGTTTGCGTTGGTAAGTATTCCTTTGGCGGTGGTGTTAATTGTTTATTTTTTTAATCATCGTTACGATGGCCTAATGTTATGGCACGTTCAGGGAGTATCGGGGGTTAAGGCAACGGTTTGGATTTTATCGGCTATCTCTTTCTTGTTTCTGTATCCAGCAACCTTTAATCTGTTAGAAATTGCTGCGATCGCTAAACCGCAAGTCCATCTCTACGAAACCGGCATTTTAAGGGTGTGTCGTCATCCCCAAATGGTAGGACAGGTGATCTGGTGTGTTGCCCATACGTTATGGCTGGGGACAACCTTTACTTTATTAACTTCTTTTGGTTTGGTTGCTCATCATGTGTTTGCAGTTTGGCATGGGGATCATCGCCTCAAAAAACGCTATGGGGATGCTTTTCTTAAAGTGAAGGAACGAACTTCCATTATTCCCTTTTTAGCCGTCTTAGATGGTCGTCAAACCCTGAAATGGGAGGAGTTTTTGCGTCCTGCTTATGTAGGGGTGTTGGGGTTTGTAGCTTTATTGTGGTGGGGTCATCCTTGGTTAATGCAAGTAACCGCCAAAGTACCTTGGTAAGATTTAATATCAAACTCAGTCTAAATTAAATAATAGAAAATCACAATAGGAAGCGTAGAAGTACCACACTTTAACAATTCGTTTTTTTGGATTTATCCTATTTTAGGTTTATACTGTCAAAGTTAACTAATTTTACTTTTTAAAACTTTGATAAATATTGTCACAGTTAAACTATCTACAAAAATCGAAGCAATTGCGTTCATTATTAATAAATGCCCGTCAATCAGCTAATTTAACTCAAACTGAGTTATCTAAAAGATTGAATAAACCTCAATCCTATGTGTCTAAATATGAACGGGGAGAAAGGCGACTAGATGTTATCGAATTTCTTGAAGTTTGTAATGCTTTAAATATTGACCCTGTCATTTTACTTAAAAAATTAATTAACTTATAATAAATATTGCTTAAAATACAAATTGAAGTCACAGATTTTAATAATTCAAATTTTTTAATCAATAGTCAATTTAATAATGAATGGAATGTTATACAAACTACTTTAACCTCTATGCCATTACATTTAAAAGCATCCTCACAATCAGGAATAGAAGGCAATCCTATTTTTGACCCTATCGGAACTAATGAATTTATTGAAAATAATTTAGTTAGGGAAGGATGGTCTTCTCATATTCCTATTCCTAAAGCATATCAATTTTTGGGAAAAGATATAGATTGTGGTAAGTCAGGAGTGATTCTTGAATTTCAATTTTCTAACTATCCTTTTTTATTAAATAATTTACTACGTTCTGAGTTATTCTTTAAATCAAAAATACACTTAAATTCACAAGTAACCAACTTAGTTATAATCATTACAAAAGGGAAAATGTTTCCTGCTTCTAATAGTACCTTATACTACGAACAGGCTGTTAGTCAACTTACAGCATTAACTAAGTATAAAGTATTCCATGTTCCTATTCGTTTAGTTGGACTGTTTGAGGAATTTGAGCAAAATATTAATATAGTTTGGTCGATATATGAAAAACAAAGATCAAGAAATATTATTGAACAGAAACAGGGTCAATGTATTATTAGTCAAGGAATAAAACCCACAAGGAGAGCAATCATAAGAATCTTATAATGCTATCCATTGCTTATAACTCTATTTCAAGCTGTTTAAAATTTGTATCTGAGGATTGATTGCGATTAACTTTTTTCTTCTTACTATGAGAACCATTTAAGTTATTATCAATGGGTATTTCTTCGCCTCTTAAATTAGCTGAAAAAGCTGATTCTTCATACAATAATCTATTTTCTAATTCTTGTCTATGATATTCTTCTGGAAAAATTTTCGCTTTTTTTCTTTCAGTGGCTTTATTACCAGTCTGCATATCAAATCTAAATTTTTCTATATCTTCTCCAGTTTTATCAATATAGTTTCTAAGAGTCTTTAGGTTAGGAAAATAGTTTTTTGTATCTGGTTTTTCCTCTAATCGTCTTAAGGCAATATCATAATACTTTTCTTCTATTTCAGATCCAATAAAGTAACGTTTATAATTTTTAGAAACTACTGCAACTGTTCCTGAACCTAAATAAGGATCAAAAATAATATCGTTACTGTTAGTTGTAGCAAGAATTATTCTAGCTACTAAATCTTCAGGAAATTGACAAGGATGAATTGTTTGTTCCTCATGGTTATGTTTTACATTTCTAAATAACCAAATATCACCAGGATTTTTCCCTTTAGGATTACAAGATAATTTTCCTTTTTTATTTCCTTTATAATACTTTTTGTTCTGATATTTTTGAGGAATACGTATAGCATCTAAATTAAAAGTATATTTTGGGGATTTAGTAAACCATAATATAGTTTCGTGACGACAAGAAAATTTGTTTTGTGCATGAAGTCCATGTTGCCTAACCCAAATAATTCGATTACGAGGAATGAGTCCACAAGATTCTAAAATAGGAAAAAAGCGAATGTCCAAAGGAATTAATGAGCCTTGATTAGAATAAGCCCCAACTTGCCAAAAAATTGACCCTGTTTTTTTCAGAATACGACTACATTCTTGAAGAACTAATGTTTGCTCTGCTAAATAGTTATCTAAAGCTTTTTTTGCTTCATATTCTTTGCCTAAATTATATGGAGGAGAGGAAATAACTAAATCAACACATTCATTAGGTAGTTGACTTAATAATGCTAGGCAATCTCCCAGAAAAATTTGATTTAGTGGTAGATTAAGATAGGAGGAATTCACGGCTCGATTTTAATATCATGTTGGCATTTATTCACAATCATAATAACCTAAAATAGGTTATTGAACAACTGTTTAATTAATACTCATCAATTTTTGTCGAGGTCATATTCTCTTACCCTTTTTCTATTAAAATATGTAAAGAAAATGAGACAAGGAACTTATAAGAATGCGAGTTGCGATCGTTGGTGCAGGTTTAGCAGGTATGGCCACGGCCATTGATTTAGTGGATGCAGGTTGCGAAGTTGAAATCTTTGAATCTCGTCCTTTTATCGGTGGAAAAGTGGGCAGTTGGGTGGATAAGGACGGAAATCACATTGAAATGGGGCTTCATGTCTTTTTTGGTTGCTATTACAATCTTTTTGCCTTGATGGAAAAAGTAGGAGCGATCGATAATTTACGCCTCAAAGAACACACCCATACTTTTATTAATCGTGGGGGTAAAATTGGGGAGTTAGACTTTCGTTTTCCTGTTGGTGCGCCGTTGCACGGGTTAAAAGCCTTTTTTACCACCTCTCAACTCTCTGCTATTGATAAAATTGCTAACTCTTTAGCGTTGGGAACCAGTCCCCTAGTACCAGGGTTACTCAATTTTGAAGGAGCAATGAAAACTATTCGTAACCTTGATTCTATCAGTTTTGCTGACTGGTTTCGTCAACATGGGGGTAATAATGGCAGTTTGAAGCGGATGTGGAACCCTATTGCCTATGCGTTAGGGTTTATTGATACGGAGAATATTTCTGCTCGTTGTATGTTAACCATTTTTCTCTTTTTTGCCACAAAAACAGAGGCATCTATCCTGAGAATGTTAGAAGGTTCCCCTCATGAATATCTCCATAAACCCATTACTGACTATCTCGAAAGTCGTGGGGTAAAAATTCATACTAGACGTAGAGTTAGAGAAATTTTATATACAGAAAACGACGATAAAATTGAAATCACAGGCTTAATTATTCCTGACGGAGAAAAAGAAGAAACGATTACTGCAGATGCTTATGTTTGTGCTTGTGACGTGCCTGGAATTCAACGATTAATGCCTGATCATTGGCGTAAGTTTCCTATGTTTGATAACATCTATCAATTGGAAGCGGTTCCTGTAGCGACTGTACAATTAAGGTTTGATGGTTGGGTGACAGAATTACAAGATGAAAACAAGCGTAAACAATTAAAAGAAGCAGCAGGAATTGATAACTTACTTTACACAGCCGATGCTGATTTTTCTTGCTTTTCTGATTTAGCGTTAAGCAGTCCTGGAGACTATTATAAACCAGGAGAAGGCTCATTATTACAGTTAGTTTTAACCCCTGGTGATCCTTTTATTAAAGAGAAAAATGAAGACATTGCTAACCATGTTTTAAAGCAAGTTCATGAGTTATTTCCTTCGTCACGGGAGTTAAATATGACTTGGTACAGTGTGGTAAAATTAGCTCAATCTTTATACAGAGAAGCACCAGGAATGGATGTTTATCGACCGTCCCAAGCTACGCCTATTCCTAATTTTTTCCTAGCAGGAAGTTACACCCAACAAGATTACATTGATAGTATGGAAGGGGCAACTATTTCAGGGAAACAAGCAGCAAAAGTTATCTTAGAACAAGCAGAAACCCTTAAAAAATCTCCCCAAGTTTCTACAATTCGCTAAAATAACGAAGACGGTGGGCATTGCCCACCCTACCTTTAATTATTATGTGAATATAAAATGTCTCATTGGTTAGAACATAGCGTACAAATTGAAGTAGATGCCCCTATAGAATTAGTATGGGGTTTATGGTCAGATTTAGAACAAATGCCAAAATGGATGAAGTGGATTGACTCGGTGAAAGTATTAGATGAAGATCCAGAATTATCACGCTGGAAATTAGCCAGTGGTGGGTTTGAATTTACCTGGTTATCGAAGATTTTAAAGGTCATTCCCTATCAAATTATACAGTGGGAATCAGTGGATGGTTTACCCAATCGCGGGGCAATTCGCTTTTATGATCGACAAGGAAGTAGTATTGTCCGTTTAAGTGTTGCTTATGATATTCCTGGATGGTTAGGTAAGTTAATGGATAACTTATTCTTAGGTAGAATTGTTGAGTCTACTATTATGGCTGACTTAGAACGATTTAGGGATTATGCCATGAAAGCTAAAGAAAGTAACTAAATTTTAGCACCTAGAAACAGTAACATGAATTTCGGCTAATTGATAAAATTATTTTATATAAAAACTGCATAAATATTTAATTTGCAAAATAAACGTTCAAATTTACACAAGTTAACATTTTGATTTTTTTGTCCGATTTTGACGAGTGACCCCGCGCCGTCTTACGGCGCAAGGGAACGCGCGAGTTGACTCATTTTGACTTATATTTGCATTTTGGTTATTTTCATGTTACTCTGTTTATCGGTTAAAATCAGGGGTTTAGTCCCATTAAACCCTTTAAGATCGTGGGTTACGACGAATTTTTACTTGATATATTTGCTGTTACAGGAGTCAGAATGCAGATTTAGCAAGGTTTCCCTGACTCCTGACTCTGTTAATTACCTAACATTTGCTCTACTTTGCTTTGTAATTGTTTGTTTCCGGCGACAATTTTCTCAATTTCTAGAAATCTATCTAGTTCTAATCCTTGGTTTTCTACGGTACTTTGTCGCTTTTCTTCGGCATCGTCCATGATTTCTCTAAATTGTACCACCACCTTTCTAAATTTTTCTAAGTCTTCTGAGGAATTAACTGACTCTGATCGTAACTGTCTCTGACTTTCGTTAATCTCCATAAATTTTTCGGGGGTTAACCCTTCTTTTTTGATAGCTTTGGCCATTTGCATTTGCATATACCTTTCAATGCGTTGAAACCGCTTAATCACCTGTACAAACTGTTGTAACTCTAAAGGACTGACTTGGGGGTTAGCAACGGTTTCTGCTTCTATGGTTGGGGATATAGAACCTCCGTTAAATTGACCATAAGCACTCGTAGGGATGATTAATCCTACAATAGCGATCGCACCTCCCACCACAAGAGATTTAAACATAAAAATTTTCCTTTATCTCCCTAATCTACTATTCCAGTATAATAGACGGTTCAATGTAGCTATTGTTCATCAATAATGGACTCTCGATTTAATAATAATAGATTTCTTAGTTGATCCGTATCTAATTCTGTTAACCATTTTTCTCCAGAATCAACGGTTTGTTCGGCTAATTTTTGTTTACTTTCTAACATCTCATTAATTCTTTCTTCTAGGGTTCCGATACAGACAAATTTATGCACTTGAACATTCCTTTTTTGTCCGAGACGAAAAGCGCGATCGGTAGCTTGATTTTCTACGGCTGGATTCCACCAACGATCAATATGGAAAACGTGGTTAGCACGGGTTAGGTTCAATCCAGTTCCTCCTGCTTTTAAGGATAGAATAAAAATTCTCGGTCCGTTGGGATCATGTTGAAAGCGATCAATCATTTCTTGTCTTTGGACTCTACGGGTAGCACCATACAAAAAGAGAACTTCTTGCTGTAATTTTTTCTCTAAATAAGGTTTTAAGAGTTTTCCCCATTCAGAAAATTGAGTGAAGATTAAAGCGTGATCGCCTTCTTGAATTAATTCTTCTAACATTTCTTCTAGTCTTAATAATTTACCCGATTGTTCGGATTTTTTTAGGGATTTTTTCTTAAGAAAGTGATCGGGATGGTTACAAATTTGTTTGAGTTTAAGCAGTAAACTTAAAATTAAGCCTTTTCGTTGAATTCCTGTTTTTTCTTCAATTTCAGTTAGGGAATTATCTACTAATTCTTGATAAAGTTGTGCTTGTTCTGAAGATAACCCGCAAAAGACTGTCATTTCTTGTTTTTCGGGTAAATCTTGAATAATAGTTTTATCAGTTTTTAAGCGTCTTAAGATAAAAGGTTGTACTAAAGAACGCATAATTTGTAATGATTGTTTATCCCCATATTTTTCGATAGGAGTGGCAAACCGACGACGGAAAAATTGTGGCGTTCCTAAAAATCCTGGGTTAAGAAAGTCGAGAATTGACCATAATTCACTTAATCTATTTTCTACAGGAGTTCCTGTTAAAGCAATACGAAACTGTGTCGAAAGTTGACGTACTGCTTGGGATTGTTTGGCTTGAGGATTTTTAATATTTTGTGCCTCATCTAAGACAATTCCTTGCCATTCTACTGGTTCAAAGCTTTTGATATCTCGATGGATTAAAGAATAGCTTGTAATGATGACATTTTTTTCATTGACTGCTTTAAAAAAGGCTTTTCCTTTACTCCGTTTATCTCCATGATGAATCAAAGTAGACAAATTTGGCGCAAATTTCTTTACCTCTCTTTCCCAATTATTTAAAACTGATGTCGGACAGACAACTAATGTCGGTTGTTGTAACATATCTTCGCTTTTTAAATGGAGTAAAAAGCCAATTAATTGCGGTGTTTTTCCCAGACCCATATCATCGGCTAAACAAGCACCTAATCCCCACTTTTCTAAGAAAGCTAACCAACCCACTCCTCGCTGCTGATAGGGACGTAATTGACCTTTAAATCCTGCTGGATTTTCAATCATTGGTATAGATTCATTATTATTTATAGCGTTAATTAAATTAGCTAAGTCGCCTGTTGCTTCAAAGTTAGTAATGGGTAGTTTAGCAATGGTTGAACTATCTCCTGTACTGAATCTTAAAGCGTCTTCGACAGATAATTCTAGGGGATCATAAGACTTATTTAAAATTTCCTGTGCTGCCTTAACATCAGAAGGTTGTAAGGCGATCCATTCTCCTTTTACTTCGACTAAAGGGGATTTTTGAGCTAACAGATTTTCAAATTCTTTCTTAGATATTATTTTATCCCCGACCGCCAAATTCAATTTATAATTTAATAAACTATTTAAACTTAGCCTTTGCCCTTTTTTAGCTTTTACTTCGGCTGTCAAACTGATTCCTAAGCGTTTCTCTTCCACTCCTTTTTCTAAACTGGCTGGTAAGATAACTCCTAATCCATTATCCTTAAGAAGATTAGCAGTAGCCCGAATAAACTCATACACTTGTATGGGATCTAATTCGCAATAACTAGGATAAGTTTCTTGTAGGCTATCTTCGATGAGATAATATAAACGTGACGCTAAACCTAATCCTTTTAATAAGGTTTCTTGTGGGTAATCGATGGTTCTATTATTCCAAACTAATTGAGTTACAGGGTTATCCCAAATAGCTTGAGCAGAAATTAAAAAATTAGGATCATCTAATGCTTGTAAATAATAGTTTAAACGCCAGTTGCTTTGTTCTGATGTTTTATTATTATCTGGAGGTGTTTCTAGTTGAAAACAAACCCTAAATTGATTAATTCCTAGTTGCTGATTATCAGAACTAATCATATATTCTTCTAAAGAAGATGTCCAGTTAGTTAGAGCATTTTTTAATCCTTTAATTTCAAATTCTGATGCTTCAAAGTTAGAAATATTTTGTGTTAGAGATTGTAGCCACTTTTGAATGAAAGAATGAGAGGCAATGGAAACATCAACAAATTGCCGAACTTGTTGATCAATAATATTAGAAAAGAAATCAAGAATAATAGTTTGTTTAATCAAAGAATAGAAAATTTTATCATCAGTTAATTCATAATAAGCAAGACAACTATTGGGCATTGTTTGCATAAATTTAGAGAATCTTTTCTGATCCATTAAACTATCTAGTAAAGGATACCATCGTCCATAAGCTTCATTTTCTTCTTGTTCAATTCCTGGTAAATATTTTCCCCTCGTTAATAAGTCTAGACTCCAACGATAAAGATGAGTCCAAAATTGTAAATCCTCTCCTAAAAGATTTTCGCTTTTATCCGTTAATCCTAAAGGTAATTGTCTCAAAATATCTAATGTATCATCAATTTTTAAGCCTACTCCTTCAATTTTACAAGAAACAAAATCTATACCTTCTTGATCAAAAAAGTCTTCTTCTAATTGGGTCGACAATAAAGGAATACGCTTTTTAGACTTATCAATAGATTGACTTGGTAAATAAAATATTTCCGATACAAATTTAACATCTTTTTTAAACTGAAATGTAATGTTATTAGTATTTAATTGAGCAAAAACTTCATCTTTATCCACAGCAAAAGGATGTAGTAAAATGGAATCTTGTAAGACAAGATCATCAGATAATGATCGCCAATTTTCTCCCCAAATAAAAAAATATTTTTCTTGTGTATTGTCAATCCAAGTTCCGTGTAAAACTGTCATGTTTTTCCCTTTTTTTATTCTTACTATCTAGTAACTACTGCCTATCTCATGTTACTGATATTTACTCATCTTATCAAATTAACTAATTAACTATGCTATCATCATATTCCTCAATAATTTACAAAAAATAATTATTAATTATTAAGTATCAATTATCAAATCTCGTATAACTGTAGTTCAGATAACAATCATCCTCACCAAAAGCAGTTATCCTAAAAATCCACATGAGCTATATATAGAGTAATCAATGAAAAATTCTGGCAGACATTACACCATATCTGTGGTATAACCAAAAAGTGTCCTAATCCAGTTGACACAAATTTCGACGAAAATTAAGTACAAAGTTATTAGTTTTCTGATTAGACTTAGTAGTATAAATGATGCAACCCACTGTCATAACTTCCCCTCAGCAAACCCATCACAACGACACTCACATTACTCCTAGTTACCATTCACAGCTAGGAGAAAGTAAGATTAGAGTGAGACGACGGGATGGGTCATGGACAGCATTAAATATTGGGAAGATACGGGCTGTTGTCAACTGGGCTTGTGCCGAAAAAGATGTTAATAGTATTGCCTTAGAAGCAGGGTTAACCACTCGTCTCCGTGACGGTATTACCACCAGAGAGATTCAGGATAACCTAATTAACTGCGCCTTGGAAATGTGTAGTCCCAACGAACCAGACTGGCGTTATGTTGCTGGGAGACTACATATCTGGAGTCTGTGGAAAGATACTCTAGTTAACCGAGGTTATCAATACGGTAACTATGAAACTACCGTTAAGACTAAAGTAGAAACTGGTCAGTACGATAATCGTCTTTTAACCTATTCTAAAACAGAATTAAAAGAAGCAGGGTCATGGATCAATCCAGACTGGGATACAGACTATGATTATGCAGGGGCTGTCTTATTAACCAGTCGTTACCTGTTGCCTGAAGAACTACCTCAAGAAGCTTTATTGAGTTGTGCCTTATTATTAGCCACTGTTGAAAGTCCTGAAAATAGATTACCTTGGGCTAAACGATTTTACGAGGCTATCGCCCGTCGGAAAGTGTCTCTAGCCACCCCCATTTTAGCTAACTTACGGGTTCCGGGGGGGTCTTTGACCAGTTGTTTCATTTTGTCTATTGACGACAACCTAGAGAGCATTTTTGAAGAAATTACCAACACCGCTAGAATCTCTAAAAACGGCGGTGGTGTAGGGGTTAACGTCAGTCGTATTCGGGCAACTGGTAGCTGGGTGATGGGCAAAAATAACGCATCTGGTGGCATTATTCCTTGGATTAAGTTATTAAATGATACAGCGATCGCCGTTAACCAAGGGGGACGACGGGCCGGGGCCGTTACCGTTGGAGTGGATATTTGGCATTTAGATGTTCCCGAATTTTTGGAAATACAAACAGAAAATGGCGACCAAAGAAGGAAAGCTTATGATGTCTTTCCTCAGTTAATATTGACCGATGAATTTATGCGTCGGGTGGAAAATAAAGAACAATGGACGTTAGTTGATCCTTATGAAGTTCGAGAAAAGTTAGGTATTGAATTAGCAGAATTATGGGGGGAGAAGTTTGAGGAAGCTTATCGTTTAATTGAGGCAGAAATAGATCGAGAAATTACCTTATATAAGCGTGTGAATGCCCGTGAATTGTTTAAAACTATTATGCGATCGCAGGTAGAAACGGGGATGCCTTATTTAGCGTTTAAAGATACTATTAATAAAGCGAATCCGAACAAGCACGTTGGTTATATTCCTGGGGTCAATTTATGCACGGAATCATTCTCAAATGTTACCCCTGGAAAAGAAGCCCATTGTTGCAATTTAGTAAGCTTAAATTTAGCTAATATTGAAGAAGACGAACTCAATTATTTGTGTAAAATTGCCGTTCGTATTCTAGATAATACCATCGATATTACTAACCCTCCTTTTGACGATGCTAAGAGTCATAATGATAGATATCGGACTATTGGCGTGGGTTGTATGGGGTTAGCTGACTGGTTAGCTAAACAGGGTTTAACCTACGAAAATATAGCAGAAATTAGTAACATTTTTGAAGAGGTGGGTTACTGGTGTACTCAGACTTCTATGGAGTTAGCAAAAGAAAGAAGTCCTTATGATGCGTTTGCAGGAAGTGACTGGAGTAAAGGGTTATTAATAGGTTCTAAACCTGTTAATTGGTTTGTCGAAAATGCCAATAAAAAAGAGCGTTGGATACAGTTATCAGAAGATATTAAAACCTATGGTATTCGTAACTCCCATATTACTGCGATCGCCCCTAATACGTCTTCCTCTTTAGTACAGGGTTGTACTGCTAGTATTTTACCGGTTTATAGTCGTTTCTTCTATGATAAATGGGCTAAGGGTACGGTTCCCATTGCACCGCCATTTATTAAAGATTCGTTTTGGTTTTATCACGAAAATAAGACCTTAGAACAACAAAAAGTAGTTAAAGCAGTTTCTACTATTCAACAATGGATAGATACAGGAATATCAATGGAATTATTGTTTAATTTGAATCAGGGTGTTTACTTTCCTAATGAACCAGAACGCTGTTTAACCGCTAAGGATATTTTTGAGACGTTACTGTTAGCGTGGAAAGAAGGTTGTAAGGCGATATATTACGTTAGAACAGTGCAGAAAGACGATTTTAAGGAGTCTGATAATAATTGTACTGCTTGTGCTAATTAATATGTTGCGTAAGGTGGGCTAAATGTTCACCTAATTAACTAGCTAATCTTAACCCATTTCTGTCCAATATTCCACTTCAAGAGACGCAAAAATATGAATAAACCTAATTTGAATAACTTTCCTCCTATTGATACTAATCTTATTAAGTATAATGCTAATCTCAAACCACAAATTCCAGATATGTCAGCAATTAATCATGCACTTTTAGAACAAAAACGTCGTGAAAATCAAGCAATTGATTCAACTAATTTTCTAGCTGAATCACAACGTGCTAACTTAGCTAGTGAATATGCTAAACAACTTTTATCAAAAATCAATCAATTTGATTCTCAATTAGATAATGAACATGAAGTTGGGGTAAAACTTGTTTCATTTGGTCAAACTATTACCTTTCATGTTTCTTATATTGGCTACTATAACCCTAGTTTAGTATTATTCATTGGACTAACTGATGACGGTAATCGAGTTGAATTGGTTCAACATATTTCTCAAATAAGTTTTCTACTTATTGCTTTACCTAAGCTAAAACTTGAAGAACCAAAACAAAAAATAGGATTTATTCAAGATAGTTAATAGTTTGTAGGGTGGGCAATGCCCACCTTACTACTAAACTAAGATAAAAAACAATCTAAAATAATCTCTAATAATATCTATCATTCACCAACATAATTTTTAAGGTTATCAAAATTAGGTATTTTATCTAAATTTCCCTGACAAACACATCCCCAATTAGACGAATAGCCTTCTTTTTTAACCCAAGTATGAAAACTTGAATATAACCATAAATGAGGACAAGAAACTAAACCATGTTTAACTGGATTATAATGAATATAATTCAAATAAGTTTCTAACTCTGATTCATCTTGTATAGTGTGTTCCCAAAAACGACGCTGCCAAACATTACTTTCACGGTGTTTTTGTCGAGAAGTAGAAACGGTTTTAGGTAAAGCATTATTACCCCGAAATGATTTTGTAAATAGCATTTTCATGCGTCCAATGCGTTTAGAATAGTTTTGATCGTTAGGAGGCAATGTCCAAAGAAAATGAAGATGATCAGGTAAAATAACCGCACCGATAATATTAAAAGGCATCTCTTTTTTGACAGTTGCTACTGCTATACGAAGTTTATTAATGTTATCAGAATTATCAAAATAAGGTTTTCTTTGATAAGTAACAATTGTAAAAAAATAGGTTCCACCAGGAATATAAAAACGGCGATAATTAGACATAATAGTTTATTCTATTTTATCTTGCTAAGGTGGGCATTGCCCACCCTACTTATTTAAGTGCTTCATGTTAGAATTTTAGAATCAGCTTAGAAAGTTAAAATGATACTCGTCAAAAGTAGAGGTCATAATGAAAACAAACTTATATGATAAAGATTATTGTTTATGGTTAGAAGAAACTGTACAACTATTACGAGAAGGAAGGTTAACAGAATTAGATATTAATAATTTAATTGAAGAAATAGAAGATATGGGAAGAAGCGAAAAAAAAGCAGTAAAAAGTAACTTAAAAATTCTTCTGTGTCACCTATTAAAATATAAATATCAACCGGAAAGGCGTTCAAGAAGCTGGCGATCTACTATTTTTGAACATCGGGATAGACTAGATGATGATTTTGCTGATAGTCCTAGTTTAAAACGCTATTTTGACGAAGTTTTTGAACCCTGTTATCAAAAAGCAAGAAAACAAGCATCAATTGAAACAGGGTTACCTTTAACAACTTTTCCTATTAACTGTCCTTTTACTTCTGAACGAGTATTAAACATGGATTATTTACCTGAATAATAAACTTTTGTATTTTACAAACTTGCAAACTGCTGTCAGTTCTTTCGTTCTACTCAAATACCATGACGAATAAGATACAGTTATGACATACGTTAAATTATTGCCACGAGGGGTTATGAGTAAACCTATTTATGAAATTGTAGACGAATTACCCACTAATAATATGACCGTCAGAGTCTTAAAAACTCTAGATTATGTCGTTCCTGGGGAATGGGATAACTTAGTGGGATTTGAGAATACCATTCGTACGGTGACAGGAGAAACCGATGAAGAGATGATCCAACAAATTGGCGATCGCGCGGTTTATCTGTTTAATGATAAATCCCAAGGCTATCAACGGGCCCTATGGTTATATCAGACGATTGATAGTAGTGACAGTGCCTTAGGTGCTGCTGCTTTAGCCAATAAAGTTGGGGAAAAAGTCTCATTTCTCGGCTTTTTAAACCGTATTACTCCCAACGCAGATAAAGCTCAAGCTCTCGATTTATCCTTAAAATTAGTAACGGAATTAGTGGCCTTTTGTCAAATTAATGGCATTCCTGGGGACAGTATAGGGGATTTTGTTGCTTCTTTAGGGGATTATAGCGGAGAATCTTTAATGAGAATGGCTGCTTTAGTTTGTTTAGATGGCTTAATTCCTTTCGGTCCTGATTTTATTATGAAAGTAGAGTCGACACTTAATAATCTTTCTCCTAAAGAATTAGAGAATAATGGCACTTTTAAAGATATAAGAGAAGGAATTCCTGGGAATAAAACCAGTAATCAACTGGATTTTATCGGGGAAAGTTTTGACTCGGTTAAAGGTTGGATGGCAGACTTTGTTGCCAAAAAAGATATCAGTCGAGAGGGACTTTTTGATCGCTTGAGCAACTTTATTGAATATTCAGAAGACAAATTAGATTATTTTGCAGCCTTTTTAGACATGACAACTAATTATTATGAACACACAGGAATTCAAACCTTAGCCAGACGCTTAATAGAAAGAGCAGTGGCAGAAATATAACGTAACATTTGTTAATGAATGACGATGGAGGGGCCGCTTAACCCCTAAACTGAGAATAGCCAGACTTTGGTAGCGCATTTAGAAACCATTAAGGGAAATATTATGGCAACTCCATCGGATCAAACGCAAAAAAAACCCCTAGAAGTTCGGGAAATTCAAGAATTAGCGATCGCTATCTCGGCCAAAAATCTTAATCCTACCATGCTCTCTCAAGAGTTTCTCAAGCAGACAGGAATTGTTCCTAATGAGTGGGAACTGGGTAAACAGCCGGTTTTAGGGCAAAATCTTTCACAAGTTACCTTTCAAAATGGTGTTAGTATCGTTGCTCAACCTCGCACCATTACCTTTATGGAGTCTCTAGGAAGCAAAAAACCTGATGAACTCAAGATTCCGAATGTTGCTCGTCAATATGTCGACAAACTCTCCAGTGCAGAGTATCAAGGATTATCCATTACGCCTAAAAGTTTAGTTCCCTTTCCAGGCAATGATCAAGGTGCTAGAAACTTCATCACTCAAAACCTTTTATCTCCTGGTGAGTGGCAAAATTATGGCAATGCACCCTTACAAGCTGGTTTAAATTTACTGTATCAACTTGATCGCTGTCAATTTAGCCTCAGTATTAATGAGGCTAAAATCCAAATGCCGGATAAATCTGCCATTCCTGCTTTATTATTTGCGGGTAATTTTAATTATAATTTAGCGGCCGAAAATCCTCAGGAAATGGTTGTTAAGTTAAAGCAAGGAATTGATGATTGGCAAAACGACTTAAACGCTTTTCAAGAAGTCGTTAATCAACGATTTTTGGCGCAACAGCAGCCAACCAGTCTGTTTCCTACAAACTAGTAAATTATAGGGGTTTAGATGGTGAGATTTAGGGGTTAGGAAAATTATTTCTTAACCTCTTATTTATTGATAATTAATAATGTTAAACAAAAATGATTCAGCTTAAACTAACGTCTCAAGATAACACTAGAGTTAATGTGATTCTGTTTTTAACTCTAGTAATTGCTTTGATTTCTATTTCTTTTGCTCCTATTTTTATTCGTATTAGTGAAAATGAGTTAAGTGCAAATAGCACTGTCTTTAATCGATTATTTATATTTTTTATTGTTTTTGGATTAGCTCAAACCATTAGACAACGATTTTATTTTTCTGAAAATATTGAAATAAAATCACCTTTAACTCCTAAACATTGGTTGCTTTTATTATTAGTAGGTATTATGTCCATCACCTCGTTAGGATTGTGGGCAATTTCCTTACAATATACCAGTGTTGCTAACTGTATGTTGTTAAATAATATGACTCCTATTTTTACCAGTATTCTCGCTTGGTTATTATTTAAAAAACAGTTTGACAGTCAATTTATTTTAGGGATGATTTTAGCGTTATCAGGAGCAATTTTTCTCGGATTACAAGATTTGCAGGGGACGAATAGCCATTTAATAGGCGATTTTTATGCTTTATTATCTGCTGTTTTCTTGGGTATTTATTTTTTAATCGTTGAACAGTTAAGAAATCATTTTTCTGCCACAACAATTTTACTTTGGCGCTGTGGAATTGGTAGTGTTTTATTAGTTCCTTTTGTTCTATTTACTGAAGAAAAGTTATTTCCTAATACCTGGGAAACTTGGTTAGCTGTAATAGGATTAGGTTTAATTTCAGAAGGGTTAGGACAAAGATTATTAGCGGATTGCTTAGATAAATTTTCCTCTAGTTTTATTGCGATGTTCTTGTTATTAGAACCCATTGTTAGTGCTATATTAGCTTGGGTCATTTTTGCAGAGGGTTTAACATCAATTACGGGAGTAGGTTTTATGATTATTCTAACAGGAATTTATTTAGCACAATCGAGTCATTCTGCG
>NZ_AAXW01000025.1 GCF_000169335.1 Crocosphaera chwakensis CCY0110 | reverse complement strand
CAACCCAAAGAATCACTATTTAGACACCAGTATTTTAGCTCAACTCATACTTATTTGTCTCTAAATTACCTAGAAAATCTGACCAAGATAGAATAAGAGAAGCTTTCGGAATTAGTGAAGAAATGTTCCGTCAAACCGTCAAATTTAAAAAAGGAGATTGGTTATTAGTCAGTTATGATGCCACAGGATTAGAAGCCGTTCCTTTACCCATTCATACCCCTAACGCCAATGAAAGATTAAAGAAGTTTCTAGAAACTTATAAAGAATCTCCTAATCAATTTACTTCTCAGTAATCTTAGGAGATTGTTTCACCCTTAAAATAATAAAATTTCCTATAACAATTTGTTCTATTCGTCTTCGGTTTCCTTGTTAGGATTAGGAGAAGCATTATAGATAGCATCTAGTTGTTGTCTAGCATCTTCTACACTAACCGATCGCATGACTAACAAAGGTTCATTAATGGGTTTACCCCGTTCATCAAGTAATTCAGGATGAACCGTTTTCTGATAATTGTAAGATTTTTTAGCTTTATTAGAGGGTGAATTACCCCGGTTAGGATAACGACGTTGAGAGTCCATACTTACCGTAATTAAACTCCGAATCAAATTACTAACCGCAAGAAAAGCAATAATAGTAAAAGCAACGATGTAAATTAAATGTAACATTTGAAGTTCTCCGTTAACGAAGTCAGAAATTAGAAATCAGAATTGGTTTTTATCGCAGAGATTGACACTACCATTGAAAAACATTCTGTTTTAAACCCTTGCTTAGAGCAAGGATGAACTAACAAGGTTTTTGACCCTGCGATCTTAATCAGGTGCTAGTTTTTCTAGATTTTAGGACAAAACTTTTTAAACCAGCATAAGCTTTTCTTAAGATTGTCCTTCACTAGCTTACCAAGAAGTGTATAAGGAAAATAGGGATTGTTGCATCAATTAACAACCCCTATTTTATTAAGCGGTGGGAGGATTTTCTTGTTTATGCGATCGCCATTTCATCGACACTTGCCAACATTCTGCCACTAATTTATGCCAAGGTACTAATGCTCTAGTATCGATCCCTGCTTGTTTTCCTGTCGCTTCAAATAAGATTTTAGCCGTCTGCACTTCCTGTTGGTTCTTTTTTACCCGTTCTAAAAGATCCGTTTGTTCTTCAACGGATAAAAACGTAATTCGTTCACTTTCTAATAAATGACGAGCGCGAGAAAACCAGTATTGAAAATCCTCTAATAAAGGTTCAAGAATAGTTTTGAGCAATTCTTGCTCAGTGGGATTACTATGAGACATCATCTTAAAATTTGCTTGTTATCTATACTCTAATCTTAACGTCTTTTACATTTCTTTGTAATTCATTCCTTTAAATAGTTGTAAAACAATACTCTTGTACTATTAAAATAACCGACAAAACACCTTTAGGTTACAAAAAGTTAAAAAAGCTCAAACTCTGATTAATATCCCAAACCCGATACCCCACACCCTACACCCTAATTATTTTTACCGAGAACATCTTAATATCTTCTTCAACTCCCTTTAATTCTAGAGGTTGAATTGCTGTAATTTCGGTAGATGTTAAAAATGCTGCTACGGTTGAAGAGACCAAAATCATGCTATGGTCTGCCACTTCTTGTAGACGGGCTGCAATATTAACGGCCGGGCCAATCGCCGTATAATCAGAACGCTGGCCCCCTCCAAACATACCAACTACTGCCATTCCCTGATGAATACCGCAGCGAAACTGTACCGCTTGCTCAATTAACCCCTGAGATTGCCATTTTTGATTTAATTTATCCAATTGGGCGTGCATTTCTCTAGCCACAGCGATCGCTTGATAAACCTGTTCTTGTCGGGTTAAATCTTCTGGCGCACCAAACAAGGCTACCACTGCATCTCCAATAAACTTATCCACCGTTCCCCCATAATGAAATACAACCGCCGTCATTGCTTCTAGATACTCATTGAGCAAAGTAGCCACCCCTTGGGTTCCCAAATGACTGGCTAAAGGTGTATAACCAACTAAATCCGTAAACAAAATGGTTATTAGACGCGGTTCTGGGGTTAAATCAAGGCTTAACTCTCCCGTAGCCACTTTATTTACCATAGAGGCTGGTAAAAACCGTTTTAAGACCGATTCTGTGAGATATCGATTCAGTTGTTTAACTTCCTGTTCACTTTTTTGTAATTGCTCAGCTTGTTGTTTAGTTGTCTCATAAAGTCGGGATTGTTGAACAGCGATCGCTGCTTGAGATGCTACCGTTTTAGCTAATTCGATTTCTGTTGATAACCACCGACGAGGGTGAGCGGTTTGCCGTAGGGAAATACTGCCAATAATTTCACCATCCACCATTAATGGCACAATTAAGAGAGCTTGTGCCGATTCTCGTAACGGTAAATCATATTGTGTCATTTTAGGATGATGATCCATATCTTCTAAAACAACCGGTTTTCTACTGTTTATGAGTTGTTGTAAAACAGGATTAGAAGCAATAGGAACCACTGATTGAGGAAGAGGATTAATACTGCCTTGATGATGATCATATAGTCCTACACATTGAACAAATTGATCTGTTTTTGTCCACAAGGAAAGAGCGCAACCATCTACTTTTAACCCCTTGCCTAATTCCTGAGTAATTGCGGTAAAAATTAGTTGAGGATCTAGACTAGAACGAATGGCGTTAGTAATGCGATTAATTAATGTTTCTCGCTGAGCTAAAGCCCTTACTTTTTGATAAGCTTGAGCTTGAGAAATCGCTAAAGCTATTTGTTCTGCTACCATTTTTGTAATCGCAATTTCTTGGTCTTGCCAATGGTAAAAAGAACAATAACGGTGTAATCCCATTACTGCAATAAATTTATTTTCTAAAGTTAACGGAATTAGTAAAGAGGCTCCAACTTTTGTTGATTCATAAGCCATTTTTCTTCTTTTATCTTCTTTACTATTACTGTCTCCTAAATTCAAAAAACTATAAACTGATGTAATTATCTCTATGTTCTCAATTGGTATAATTGTTTGTTCTAATAAAATTCTATTTTTAACATTTTGCTCTTTATTTTTATTATAAAAAATACTTCTGTTGATTAAACAATCAGTATCAAAGGGACGTAAAATACACCAATCAACTTTTAAAAGCTGTCCCAATTGATCAATAATCTTTTGTAAAACGACTCCCAAAGAACTAGAATCAAGCGGTTTCATTAATCAAATAATTTACTTTAACTGTCGTACTAAAGCAAAGACAGAAGTATAACCATGTAAAAATGTTTCTTGTCCCACTGGGCCAATTTCTCCATTACAAAAAAATCCCCCTAAGGACACCCCAGGAAAATAATTAGTAAATAACTGAGAGTCAAAATTGGGCATTTGATATAAAGTTTGTCCTCTTCCCAAACAAGAAAAAATGAATGCTCCTTGAATAGGAGTCGATTGATTATACTGTTTTAAGAGCGTTTCTAAATCATCGGCAGAGGTTTGAGCATCCCTAAGATGAAATTGTAACCGTTGACCTGGCCTAACGCGATCGCCAATGGCAATGGCTCCTAACCTGGGATCAACTCCTAGTATATTACGGATTAAAAAATCTCCTGGTTGTAATTCTTGTTTAAATTCATCTCTAACCACTCCAACAAAAAGGGAATGTTGAGCCAGTTGACGATCAGATTCTTCTAAATTCTCCATCAACTCTCGTAACCAATCCAATGGCGATCGCGTTTCCCCATTTTGGGACAATTCTAAAATAACATTCCGTTCCCCTTTAACGACTTGATAAGCTTGACCAATGGGGCGACATCCTTGGGCGACAATGCTATCAATGGCAATGTTACCGCTTAACCCAACTCCCACCGTTCCCTGATGATAAAATCCGGATTGGGGATCACCATTTTGATGATAGAATACAGTTCCCGGAACCCCCATTAAACTACTACTGCTTAATCCTCCCACTTTCACCGCTTCAGGATACGCAAAATCTAAACCGGCTAATAAGTCGTTAATTTGAGTTGAAAAGGGATCAGACAAGAGGATAAAGTGGGGTTTTTCTTGAGGTGAAACCCCCATTAATCTTTGCCAAGTTTCAGGAGAACTATCTAGATCGGGTAAACTTTCAGGACTAAGAATAAAAGGGTTAATCTGAACATCGGGCAAACAACCTACCATCAAACTAAATGCCGGATTATTTTCTATTTCACATATTTCTTTATTCTCGTTTCTACCTGTAATTCCTGCACCACCGCAGCCGATCAAAATGGGTAAGGATAACTTTTCTAAGATTAATGGAATTAACCGAGGATAATCACTAGCGTAAGCAGAAGATATAAAAAAAATACCCACATCAGCAGGACTTGACAAAGTGTTTCCAATGGTTTGGGTTACTTCTGTCACAGCACCTTCTAGAGAAGGTCGGGTTGAGAGGGCATTCGTCCAAAACATTCGTTTTTGAGTAAATAATAGGATAATTAAAGACTTCTATTATATTCTCCAGATGGCATAGGATTACTAGGAAAAATTTCTGCCGGCATAGAGTGGAACTCAGTATCGATAGTCGTATCTAAGCTTTCGTCAATTTGTTTAATCATATCAGACATATTAGTCCGATACACTGTTCTCATAAATATATCGATATCGACAACTTCTTCTTGCGGTAAGGAGGCAAAGAACACATTCACTTTATCATCCCCCCAATTGTTCGCCTGAACTCTGCTTGCTGAGGGTAAGGCAACTTGACGTAAAGGGTTGGTAAAATTAGCAGAGGGATTACCAATAATCGCCACTGGCCCCCCAAAACGGGGCAAAGAAGACTGATTGAGTGTCGGACTGGGAATCCCTGCCACTTGCCCTCCCCTTTCTCTGATCCCGACTCCACCTCTTGGGGCGGGAATTCCTTCTAAAGCAGGTAATACACCAGCACTAATCGGATCACTGAGATCCTCGGCGACAGTTGTGCCAAAATCATAAATTTCTTTATAAATATCAGCCGGGTCAACTTGGGGTAAGATAGGAACCTCTTGGGTTTTACCGTCTCTTTCTGCCTCTAAATCAATTTGACTTAAAGAAGAAACGACAGACTCTAAAGAAATATTTGAAGGTTGTGAAACGGCTTCTGTAATTGTTTGTGAAGAGAAAGAATTATTAACAGTGGTTATTCCTTCTTTTGTAGGAATTAATTGACTGAAAAGATCAGATTCAATAAAATTCTGGGGTGTTATCTCTTCTAAAGTCAGATTATCCGATGAACTATCTGGAGATAAACGCAAGATGGCTGCTTGACTGGTGTGGGTGAGGATATGAATACTGGTCAAGGATACGATAACCCCTAAACCCGTTTTTATTAATTTAAAAGATAAGGTCTTTAGCATGACAAAATAACTCTAGTCACAATTGTGTTACTAATTGCTATATTGATAATTTTTAGTTAGGAAATAAGAAAATTAAGTTAATTGTAGTCAATGACAATATTAATAGAGTAACCATAGCTCTATCTTGATTCTACCCGAAAATTTCGCTTTCTTCACCTTTTCTATAAGCTTTATATAATGTTTGTCTTGATAGCCTGGCCAAATTGATAACTCTTTACTGCTTTATAGCTGTTTTTGAACAATATTAGCAATTTTTTGGGCTGCCCCCTGCTGGCCTCTAACTTTTAGTAAGCGCTGATGAATTTGATTTAATTTTAAGGGATTTTCTAGCCAATCTAATACCAAGTTTCCCACTGTTTCAGCTTGTAATTCTCCCTTTAATTCTGGCACAATCTCTTCTTTAGCCCAGATATTTGGCCAAGCAAATAAACGTCCCATTTTAACAACCCTAGCATTGATCAATTTTGCCAGTTGGCTACCCATTAAAGGCAAATTTGCTAAAATCCCTGGAATACCATCCCAGGTTCGCATAGCATCGAGTTGTTGGGTGGGTAATAGGACAACCATCGGAATGCCTAACGCTCCTAATTCTGCCGTGTTAGCTCCCACAGTTGTTAAAGCTAAACAACATTGCCGAAGATGTTCATGAGCCGGAAATTGGCTAATAAGTTGAATTTTTAGCCCTGTTTTCGTTTGTAGATAATATTGGTCTTCTTCTTCTTTATTTTCGACTACCAATTGACCACTAACACCCCCCATTTTCATGACGAAAGGATTAAACTGAGGATCAGCAAAGCTAACTAGGGTGTCCCTGTCTATGGTAGGCGCAATGGGTAAGATAAAACGAGTTTGGGGTTTTTGCTGATAAATGTGTTCAGCGATCGCTAAACATAATGGAACCCCTTGGGTTAGTTTTCCTGCCTTTGACCCTGGCAAAATCCCGATTACTGGGTTAGCGGACATTTCTACAAAATTTAAGGATTTTGGAGAGAAATCTGCCATCAAGTCCCCAACAATGCTTAGTTTATCCCGATAAAACTCAGGAATAGCCTCAATGACTCTTTCGTTCATCACGGCGAAATAATCTAGCCAACGATACCATCTAGCTTCCCATTCCGCATAAATGACAGTGCGGTATCCTAGCCGTTTTCCAATCATCAGAGGATAAAATTGATCTCCCCCTAAAAATAACACCACTCCCTTTTCTCTCCAGTCCCAATGATCAGCAGTTTTTCCCCATAAAAGAAAGGCAAAAAAGTGTTCACTTGACTGAACTCGATCAACTTCCGGATAGCGACGAGCAATTGCTGCTTCTTCCCCTGTACTATGGGGACAAGGGGACAACATCACTGAAATTCTCGTTTGAGCAGTATCGTCCCCTAATTGTTTCCTTAACGCCTTGACCACTGGCCGAACCCAAGTAGTAATTTCCCCTGGTCCATTGGACAAGATAAGGATGTCAATGGGTTTCATGGTTCTTGCCAACGGGACTTAATCGAAAGTTTCGGTTTGCTTTGAACCTGGGAACGGGAACGACGACGAATAAATTTTCGATTGGGTTCAGAACGTCGAGAATAACTCGTTGAACGGGTTTTTTCCCCTGGTTCTTCATAAATTTCGAGGTAAAGGGTTTGACCGATTTGTTTGGCTGCGATCGCTAATACTGTTTGTATTGCTTGAATATTTCGCCCTCCTCGTCCATATATTCTTCCTTTATCCTCTTCATCAACCGCTAGTCTAATCCAAACTCGTTTCGTGCTATTAATTTCTTCACAGTCAACCTTAAGAGAGTCTGGAGAGTCTAGTAAAGGTTCAATCAAAAAGGCAATGAGTTTTAGGTAATTGGGAGGAACTGAATAGGATAAATTAGATGTATCAATCTTAACCATTAACTTGTTCAAATACTTGCGCTTTTCTGAGAATACTCCGAACGGTTTCTGTGGGTTGAGCTCCTTGTTTAAGACGAGTGACAATGGCGGGAACGTTCAATCTCGTTTCATCGGTTCTGGGATTATAAAATCCTAACTCTTCTAAGGGACGGCCATTTCGACGACTGGCACTATTAATGGCCACAATTCTATAACTCACTTCTCGCTTTTTGCCATATTTTTTTAATCGTAATTTAATCATCTTGATTGTTTGACTCCTAGTTGAATTAAGTAAGATTTTTTCTGATTGGAACTTCTTATTATATCATGAATAATTTTCTTAACGGGGAACTCCCTGAATTACTGGACGAATGCCTGTTCCATCAAATGGACCGGGATTTCCTCCCCAATTAAAGTCGCTAATGCGTAAGGAAAGAGATCCTACTTTTAGAACTGTATTATAACGCAAGAGAATGCTGTAGGTTCGTCTACTATATTCAACGAATAAATCTGTATTAATTTCTTCGTCTGTATCGATATTATAGGCACTTTGAACCCCAACCCGAACAGGCCCGTATAGTTGCTGAGTGATGCCCCAGTTTAAAGTTTTAAGGTCAGCATAACGGTCGAACAAAAAAGGAGAAGGATCGCCCCGTAATGCCTGACTAAAACTAATATTAAACCCGGTATAGTCCAGAAACGGTCGAGAAAAATTACCGAGTTGTCCTGATAAACCAATGGTTCCTGAAATGGAAGGTTGAGAGTCTCCATTGCCATAAAGACTGGTCACCCCAGTTACTCCAGTGGATAAGACTAAATAGGGCAACACAGGGGTTGATGTATATTTTAATCCTTCGTTTGGGGTAGGGGGTAAAGCTTCTCCATACCAGAGTAAGAAAGGTTTGTTTAATGAGGCAGCCCCTTGAAATCGAGTCAAGCTAACTCGGAAGTCATCGGACTCTGGTCCGAGGAGACTCGGACGATCAGTAAAAGCATTAACAGTTTGAAGTGATCCTTGATAACTAAATTGTATGCCGGTATCATCTATAGGAATTTGAGGAGAAACCAAAAGTAACCCGACGCTACTACGAACGGTTTGAAACCCTAAAGACCCATTAAACAGACGTTCACGATAATTGTATTCTAATCGTAGATCGTAAGGAGCTACAGGCTCACCAAAACGGTATTGTAGAAAGGTTTTTGTGCGGACACGGTCTTCAATATCACTAAATTCTAAACTGGTTAGGGAGGTACGAGAAAAGAAGGTGGTTTGTGGGCTTAGGTTCGCATTTAATTCATTGACAAAGCCAAAAGTTGGGGGACTAATTGCATCAATTTCATCTTGATCTTCTTCAAATAAATCCGTATTGGGATCATCAACAGTGAGTCCTTCCGGGTCAATTCCTTTTTGTAGATAATATTGGGGGGTTATTTGCCAACTGAAAGTATTGATATCAATAATATTAAACCCTCGTTCTACAAAGAAGCCTCCGCGATCGCGATCATCATAACCGAAACCGATTACTCCTGGTTGGCGATCGCGTCGATCAAAGATTAGACGATCTTGAGTGGGAAAAGAGTTGGCCTGATCGAGTACCACCCGCGAGTTGGTCAGTTTGAGTTCATCAACCAAGGGCGCAATGTTTCGATAAGTGGCTGTTTCTGCCCGTACTTCAACTTCAGGGGGAGAAAAGGGATCATTGGTTAAACGGGCATCGCTTGCTTCCCATCCCTCAGCATCAAATTCGATGCGATCGGCTTCAAAGCGGATACGGTTAATTTGTCCGCCACTACCTTGGCCGGTGTTTGCCCCGATGTTCTGAGCATTTTCTTCTCCAAAGGACAAGCCAAAAGAGTAGCTAATGCCTTGGGCACTGGTGATCCGTTGTAGCGGTTGTTGTTGGGCGAGTCGTTCGTTTAAGGTTTGATTGGGGATTAAATTGTTATCGACGGAAGTGGGTAAGGTAGGAGAGAAGTCTTGGCCGGTAGTAGGTTGATAGATTTCTCCATTAGCTTCAAAAACAACGCCACTATCTTGAACAAAATAATATTCAAATCGTTCTCCCCGTAGAGTTTGTTCTCCACGATCAAGGACAACATTTCCTTCGGCCACAGCAAATTGATCCGGAAGGTTGATCCAGAGGCGATCAGCCAATAAAACTCCATTGGCAAAGCGCATAATCACTTTACCTTCTGCATAAACCACTTCTCTTTCTGAGTCATACTCTTGGCGATCAGACACTAATTCCACTACGTTTAAGGTATCTTGAGGGGTTGAGTCCCCATTATCTATTTCTCCTTGAGCTAAAGAAGGAGATGGGGCTATCAATAATTCTGAGGGTTGACCTTGAGTGTATCTAGGTTTGAGTAGTAAACGACTGGCTTGAGGAGTTGAGCCGTTTAACGCTTTAATCTCAGACATAATCGCCCTATCCCTAGAGATAACAGGAGAAGACCCTTGAGAAGTAGACCTTTCTGTCGTAATCGGTCCTCCGAGCAAATCAGCACTTTGTCCCGTCGATGGCAACGAAGGCGTAAATTGTTGGGTAGGGAGTTCTTCTGGTGGCGATAAATAAAATTCAACGATTTCTGGAACCGTTGTCTGAGTTTCGGGAAATAGGGGGACGACTGAGGGATTTGCTTGTGTATCAGAGGATAATTGCGCTAATAAAGGCTTATCTTTGCTAATTTCTAGTGATTTTTCTGTAAATTTACCTAAATAAGTAAGCTGGTTTCTCGAATTTTGAGAAACCACTGCTTGAATTTCGGCAGGGGGATTAGGTGGTGGAACGAATGGGGGCATCTTAAATTGATAATATCAAGCTCAAAGGTTTTAGTGGCTACCTGCAGCGTGATCAAATGAGATGAGACGGGGACGAGCCATATCTCGCCCCTATCGTTTTACTCACCTAAGTTTAACGTAATACCCAACTCAGCTATGGCAGAGTGAATGCTTGGGGAGGTTTAGACCCAAGCTTTTCGATAACTCAATTCAGTCTTATTCAAAGTCCTTGCGTCCAGGGTTACGAGTAGGGTCACTCGAAAGAAAACCGAAAACGAACAAGGAAATAAAGAAAGCAACAACGATGTAAACAGCGATTTTCAAGGTTAGCATAGTATTTAGTTCTCCTTATGGGGCGTTGATCCCTAGCAAATGTTAATGGTTCCTATCTGACTTTAACCTATGAATGGCGGTTTTGTCTTGGTGGATTGATCATCAATATATTGATTTGATTATTAATTTAACACTGGAGATTCTCTTTAACAGCAATCTTTCTCCTATAATTCTAAAAAAGCATTTGTAGACCTAAATTGTTGTATTAATCACATGGCACTGCTTACTACTGGTAAAGGATTTGTTCGCGCATTAGAAAAGTCGGGCGCATTAGGGGTTTATGCGCCTCTAGAAGGAGGGTTTGAAGGACGTTATCAAAGGCGTTTGCGTACCAACGGTTATGAAAGTCTTTCTCTAACTGCTAGAGGATTAGGGGATGTGAGTGCCTATTTAATGGGAGTTCATGGGGTACGGCCTCCCCATCTAGGAAAAAAGAATATTGGTCAAAATGCAGCAGTTGGGCCTATTTATTTTGTACCTCCCATTGCTGCTTATCAACTCGAAAGTTTATCCCGCCAATCAAAAGGTTTAGTGTTATGGATTTTAGAGGGTTATATCCTTTCTAAAGCTGAATTAGAGTATTTAGTGACTTTACCTCAGCAAGAACCCCGCATTAAAGTAGTGGTTGAACTGGGTGGAGAACGTTATTTTCGTTGGGAAGCATTAGAAAAGCTGATTGAAGTTGCTTAAGTCGGTGATTTAACCAGAAAGAGGCAAAAACGGTAGGATTAAAGTCGGTATATTCTACTGTTGCCTATTCTGGTGTTTCCTAATATCAAGAATCAAACAGTCTTATCCCTAAAAACTAAGCAGTTTCTGAGAACAAACTCAGGTATGATGATGACTATAATCTCTTAATCACGCTAGTAGTGTTCTCACTATCGCTTGTTGCTTCTCTAATCAAGGAGTTGACACATTGCTTGTAGCATATTAAGAATTGATACAATAGCCGATATAACTTGAGAGGGATCAAAGTAAGAAGCCACTATGTATATTGTCCAAGTAGCCTCAGAATGCGCCCCCGTCGTTAAGGCAGGGGGTTTAGGTGATGTTGTTTTCGGGCTAAGTCGCGAACTCGAAAACCAGGGTCATATTGTAGATATTATTCTTCCCAAATATGATTGTATGCGTTACGACCATATCTGGGGATTGCACGAAGAATATAATGATTTATGGGTACCTTGGGGGGGTGGTTCGATCCACTGTACGGTATTCGGTGGCAAAGTTCATGGACGCAACTGCTTCTTTATTGAACCTCATTCTAATGAGAATTTCTTTAATCGAGGGAACTATTACGGAAATAATGATGATAATCTCCGCTTTGCTTTCTTTAGTCGAGCAGCTTTAGAATATATGTGCGTGAGTAGTAAGCGTCCTGAAATTATCCATTGTCATGATTGGCAAACGGGACTACTTCCTGTGATGTTATTTGAGCAATATAAATATCGAGGAATGGATCGTCAAAGGGTTTGTTATACTATCCACAATTTTAAACATCAAGGAGGGGGCGGTGTTAATATTCTAGGAGCAATTCAGTTAGATAATCACGGTTATTATCTGAGTCCTGATCGTCTTAAAGATACCTCTATTCCTAATCATATTAACTTTATGAAAAGTGGCATTGTTTATTCTAATGCCGTCAATACTGTATCCCCTCATCATGCTTGGGAAGCCCGTTTTGGTAGTGAAGGTTATGGACTAGGTCATACCCTTTACGTTCATGAAGATAAATTTAGAGGTATTCTTAACGGTTTAGACTATAAAATCTGGAATCCCGAAGTAGATGAGTACATTCCTATGCCGTTCGGCCCAGATGATTTTGAATTAAAAGCCTATAACAAAAAAGGGTTACGAGAACGGTTATGGTTAGAAGAGAAAGATAGACCAATCATTGCTTATGTGGGTCGTCTCGATGATCAAAAAGGGGTAGGTTTAGTTCATCATGCTCTAGAGTACGCTCTCAGACGGAGCGCACAGTTTGTTTTATTGGGTTCAGCAACTTCTGATGCCATCAAGAATCTGTTTTGGCAGATCAAACATCGCTTGAATGATCATCCTGATGTTCATTTAGAACTGAGTTTCGATGAAGAATTATCCCACCTGATTTATGCAGGCGCTGATATGATGGTAGTTCCTAGTAACTATGAACCCTGTGGGTTAACCCAGATGATCTCGCTAAAATACGGGACGGTTCCCATTGTACGGGGGGTTGGAGGCTTAGTTAACACGGTGTTTGATTACGACTATGATGAAAATCATCCACCAGAAGAGCGTAACGGCTTCGTTTTCTACCAAACAGATGTTACTGCTTTAGAATCGGCTATGCACCGTGCGTTGGAGTTATGGTACACCGATCGCAAAGGATTTAACAAGTTAGCAGTTCAAGGGATGCGTTGTGACTATTCTTGGCGGAATTCTGTAAAAAGCTATGTAGAAGTGTATGAAAAAATTAAAGCAGAATAAGTTTTGAGTTTATCTTTTATTTTGATAATCCCCGGCCTTAAAAAAGGTACGGGGATTATCCCTTGATAGGGTTCATTTAGTTTTTGATAATCTATATCTTAAAAAATGCTTGATTTACTCATAGTCCTAAAAAAAAACTGATAATTTAGTCATCAGAAGCATTCGGTAACTCGGCTTAAATTATGCTATCTTCCTCAGACAATGACCTTCAAAACAATGTTCCGATTCCTTCTCCGAGTCGTCCTAGACAATATCGGGCAATTGGATTAATTGAGGGTCAGTATCAGCGTTCCCAAGAACATCAAACCAGAGGAATACTAATTACAAAAGAGGGCAATATTATTGATACTGTTGTCCTCGGTAAAGTGCTGAGTTTATTCAAAAAACATATTGATTTAGATCAACCTCATTTGTGGATTGTTTACCCCCGAACTCGATTCGCTAACGATCAACTCCAATTACAAATTGCTGGAGTCTGGGAACCAGAAACGCTACATCCAGAAAGAAGCAATTTATCCCTATCTGAAGACGACTTATCCTCTGGGGTTCCTATTAAAAGTGGAGACTTTTCGATTCGGGGACAAGTCGTTTATGCGTCCCATCCCAAAAAAATTGTCATTGTTAAAATTCGTCAGTCTCCTAAGAACGCCTCCGGAAAACCTAAGTTTTTTAAATTAAAATTACAAGGGACCCTTCCTGACAAAGCAGTGGGGTGTTTTTGGGACTTGAGTGTAGAACTGCTCGAAAATCAACTGACTATTAAAACAGGGACTAATTTAGGAAGTATGGGTCAAAAGAAGGGTTCATGGGACAAAAAACGAAGTTCATCACAATTTCGCCCTCAAAAACCCTCCCCAAAGAGCGACCACCCTTCACCTTCTAGCCCAAGTTTAGATCGTCCCCTGTCTTCTCCTCGTCGTCTTCCCTTACCGAAACCCATTAAACCAGTGAAAAATAATTATCATAAATCTGAATGAATGAAACTGCGCTGACTAGAGTTCGTATTGTTTTGGTAGAACCGGCAGGGCCTTTAAATGTGGGATCTGTAGCCCGTGTAATGAAAAATATGAGCTTAAATCAGCTATTTTTAGTAAAACCTCATTGCGATCGCCTCGGTGAAGAAGCTAGACTGATGGCTGTTCATGGAATTGATGTGTTAGAGAAGTCTCAAGTTGTTGATACCATTCCCCAAGCATTACAAGGGTGTCATCGGATCATCGCTACTACAGGGCGATCGCTTTCTCTCCCTACCCATCTCGAAACCCCACGCAACGCTTTACCCTGGTTATTAACTGACGATTTAAACACGGCATTAATATTCGGGCCTGAAGATCGGGGCTTAAATAATGAAGAACTCAGTTATGCTCAACGTTTTGTCTGTATTCCGGCTAACTCTGACTATTCTTCCCTAAATTTAGCACAAGCTGTGGCTGTCTGTAGTTACGAACTTTATCAAGTAGCGCAAAACCCCCTTGAAAATACATCAAATCCCTCTTTTGATCCTGCTGCTTTTGAAGCTTTAGAAGGATATTATCAACATTTAGAAGCGGTTTTACTGAAAATTGGTTATCTTTATCCTCATACGGCTAAAGCCCGTCTAGAGAAATTTCGCAGACTTTACAATAAAGCTAACCTAACAACAGAAGAAGTAGCCTTATTACGGGGTATTTTGCGACAAGTTGATTGGGCTTGTCAAGATTTTTCATCAAAAAATAAATAAGAAAAATATCAAATCAATTTAGTTTTTTATGGATACAGAAGAGTCTAGTTTATATTTAATATGTCCTGGATTTCATGATCTGGCTTTGACGGATTCTTTTCTCACAAATTTTAGCCATTCCTCAATTAATCGAGAGAATTTATTAATCTTTCCAACGGATAAATATCCCCCTTATTCTGGATTTCATTTATTACATTATTTACAAAAAAAATGCTATGAAAAATCACAAAAATTAACGATTATTGCTTTTAGCGCAGGGGTAGTTGCAGCTATTACTGCTGCTTGGCAATGGCAGTTACAAGGCAATACGATTAAAGGGTTAATTGCTTTTGATGGGTGGGGAGTTCCTTTATTTGGTCCTTTTCCCATTTATCGCGTTAGCCATGACCAATTTACTCATGATAGTTCTATTCTATTAGGTACAGGATCAATTAATTTTTATGCTGATCCTGCTGTTGAACATTTGGATTTATGGCGATCGCCTCATCTAGTTCAAGGTTGGATGACACAAACCATATCTTCTAAGCAAACTATGGTATCTCAGATGTCTTTAATTGACTTTTTAATCACTATAATTCCTAACATATAATATTAATTATTCATCTCGATTTAATGCTGTCATCATTGCTTGTTGTGACACCATTTGATAAACTTGTTGAAGATAATCTTTAACAGTTTTCGCTTCTTCATAAGCTAATGGTATGTTTCCTAGAACATCTAATACTGTTTTATTATCTGGAGGAGGGACAATAACAACTAAAGATGGATCTAAAGATTCTTTATATTGCCAAAAGTTTTTGACATTTAATTCCTGATGTTCTTGCTTTTCTTTTCCTTTTACTTTTTGCTCTTTTTTAATTACCTGTTCACTATTTTCTGATGGAGTTTCCTGGGGATTTCTTTGTTGTTTACGGAGTTGCCTCAAGCCTTCTAAGATTTGTGTTTTGGTTCTTCCTCTCAATTGAAAAATAATAAAAGGATCTTCGCTAAATCTTTCAGCCAATTGATAATAAATTGCTCCAATATGTTTGCAAGGGTTAGCTTTATCGGGACAACTACAACGGGAATGAACATCAGATAAAGTAAAAGGGAAAACACTCAAACCATTTTCTGTAAAAACTTTTTCAATATTATCAGGCATTTTTCCTGCTAATAATTGAGCAGAAAAAATAGCTTTTTTTGATAAACTTTCAATAATAAAATTCCAATCTTCATCCGTAAAAGGATCAAGAGAAAGAGAAACTTGATAAGGATCTGGTTCTGTTCCTTGGACTTTAGATAATACCTCAGAGCCAGAAAATTCAATACTTAATACATGACCTTCTCTAGCATAATTTCTTGCTCGTTCTAACCGTTTTTTAAAGCGATAGGAATCCAATAATTCTAACCAACGAATTACCCACCATTCCTGCTGAGGTAAATTATTACCGCCTTGTGCTACATTAGCTTGTGTCATAATAAATAAACTTGATCTTAATTAACTACATTTTCGTCAGAAGAGAAATTATTTTGTAATTGTTGTGCTTCGTAAAACGTTTTCAAACTATCAGTATCTCCCACATATCTCCAGTGCCAAGGTTCATAACTAATTCCCTGGGAATTATTACGGGGAAATGACAATTCAAAACTATATTTTGCTGCATTATTTTCTAACCAGCGAAAGGCAGGGGTTTGTTCAAAATTTTCGCTTAAATTAGTAGCAGGAACTTGACCATCACCGATATCAACAGCATATCCTGTATGATGTTCGCTATACTTTGGAGGTGCGCTAACTTCAGCCCTTTCACGAGTATCCTGGTTTCGTTGACGTTTAATTTCAAAAAATAAATATTTTTGTTGTTCAACGGTTCTAAAACCCGAAATTGGATTTAAAATAATGCCACTTGCTCGCGCATCTCGCTGCATTTGTAAGAAGCTATCGGCTGCTTTTTTCCTCAGTTTAATGTTTCCGTCGTTTGTAATAGCTTTTAATTGACTGGGATCAGCTTCTTCGTAAGGTAAATGTCCTAAAATATTTTCGATTGTTTCTGGTGATGGGGTAGGAGTCGGTGATGGGGTTGGTTCAACGGATACCGTATTAGGTTGAGACAAGGAGGAAACCAACATTATAATCCCTGAAATCCCAAGAACTATTATAATCAACCCACCTAACCCAAGCATAATTAGTCTAGGGTTTACAGAAGATGATTTAGGAGACACTGGAATATCTCGTAATGCTTCAGGAATATCTTCTGTGGATCTTTGTTTTTTTTTATTGTTCATTGATCGCTAATGAATAAATCAACCCTTATTCATATTTTAGAGGGAATTTAACATTATATCGGTTTTGTTGTGCAACTTGCTGAAGAGGGTAAAGGGATGATGACAACTGGTTAGATATCAATGGACTATAGATTTAACCTATATTATAGAGAAAGTACAAATTAACGTTATATTAAATGGATGGGGGAAAATGAAACAAAAAATTCTTATTATTGAAGATGATCGAGCAACTCGAACAAACCTTTTAAAATTTTTAGAGATAGAAGGATTTTATCCCATCGAAGCAGAAGATGGTCGTCAAGGAATTGAATTAGCTCAAATTCATTTACCTGAGTTAATTATTTGTGATATTTTAATGCCTGAATTAGACGGGTATGATGTCTTAAATGAACTACAAAAAGATCCTCAAACAGCAACTATTCCTTTTATTTTTCTTACAGTTTCTAGCAATAATGAGGATCTTCGTCATGGGATGGAATTAGGAGCAGATGATTATCTCAATAAACCTGTTACTAGCGAACAGTTGCGTGCAGCGATTACTTCAAGATTGAGAAAGAAACAAGTTTTCTTGCAACGATATTCAAACCTAACTGAATCAACTGAAACCTTAGAACAAAAAATAGAAAAACTGCAAGAATTACTGCAGGCGAAAGACACGCTTTTGGAATATTTATCTCATACTATTCGTAAACCCCTCTCATTTATGGTTAGTACCCTAGATCAGTTAAAAAATTCATCCACAGAAGAAGAACGTAATATTCATATTAAAACTTTACAACAAGAATCTGCGCGTTTTTTGGCAATGGTCAATAAAATATCGGAATTACAGAGAATTTTGACCCCTGAAAATGCTCAAGTGCTGAATCAATTTAATTTTCTTGATTCTGAGTTTGAAGACTATCAAATAAAGGACAAGGTTTAGCAATACCATAGCCTTGTGCATAGTCTATATTCATTTTCTGTAATTTTTGAAGAATTTCATTACTTTCTACAAATTCAGCAATAGTTTGAATCCCCATAACGTGACCAACTCGATTAATACATTCAACCATCTCACAATCGATGGGATCTTTAAGAATATCTTTAATAAAACTGCCATCAATTTTTAAATAATCAATGGGTAAATTTTTTAAATAACCAAAAGAACTCATTCCACTGCCAAAATCATCTAAAGCAAAATGACATCCTATTTTTTTCAGTTCACGAATAAACGTGATCGCTTTACTCAAATTAGCAATGGCAGTGGTTTCTGTAATTTCAAAACAAAGGGTTTCTGGAGAGATGGGATGTTCCTTTAATTGTTGCTTGAGAAAATTAAGAAACTGCTCACTGGTTAAACTACTTCCTGAAAGATTGATAGTATATATTTCCTGTTTTTGACTGTTCGTTAGGGTGGAATAATACTTAAAAAAGTGACTCACAACCCATCGATCTAAGACTGGCATCAAATCATAGCGTTCTGCAGCCGGGATAAAGGCCATGGGAGGTACGATCTTGCCTTCCCTATCGATCATGCGTATTAATAATTCATTATGATTGTTTTGACCCTTTTTTGAGGGGTTAACGGGGATAATTTTTTGTTGATATAAACAGAAACGATTCTCTTCTAGTGCTAAGTGAATTTTTGAGATCCACTGTCTCTCTTCTCTCTGCTTTGCTACTTCATGATCGTCCGCTTGATAGATGTGTAGTCGATTTCTACCATTGTCTTTGGCTGCATAACAAGCTGCATCAGCAGCACTTAATAAACTGTTCAAATCTAAGGTATCTTCGTTAATTTCAACTAAACCAATACTTGCACCAATGGCAAAGGTTTTATCATCCCAAGTAAATCGAAAATCCTCGATCAGCTTGCGAAGTTTATCAGCAATTTGTTTACCCGCTTGAAGAGGACATTGATGAAGAAGAATACCAAATTCGTCCCCTCCTAAACGAGCAATCTTGTCACTGGTACGAACTTGATGATTGAATAATTCTGCTAATTGACGTAACAATTCATCCCCAGCAATATGACCGCAGGTATCATTAACTACTTTGAATTGATCTAAATCCAAATAACAGAGAATATGGCTATTTTGATGGGTTCGTGCCTCTAAAATAGCTCTGTCTAGTTGTTCTTCAAAGCTGCGTCGATTCATTAATTTTGTTAACCCATCATGATTGGCTTGCCAAGCAATTTTACGCGCTAATTGACGGGGTTTGGTGACATCGCGGAAGACTAAAACAGTACCAATCATTTCTTGATTGTGATTGTAGATAGGGGAAGCTGATTCATCAATGGCGTATCGACTTCCGTCGCGAGAGATGAGTAAAATATCATCGTTAACACAGATTGAAGTTTCTTGACGCAATAGTTGGCATACACAACTTTCTATCGGTTCCTCATTGAGTTCGTTAATGGTTTGAAAGATGGCTGTTACGGGTTTGCCTTTTGCTGTCTCAACAGTCCAACCAGTCAGTTTTTCAGCTACAGGATTGAGATATAAAACTTCTCCAGAAAAATTGGTGGTAATGACCCCATCTCCAATGGATTTTAAGGTAACTTGAGCTAGTTCTTTTTCACAAAAAAGAGCTTGTTCAATTTCTTTTCGTTCTGTAATATCTTGCCAAGAACCAATAATTTCTGTTGCATTTCCCATCTCGTCTCGCATTAGTTTTCGTTGATCTTGTACCCAACGATAATTACCATTGTGATCTCTTAGACGATATTGGCAAATTTGGGTTTCTTCAGCAAATAAATTAAGGAGTTGAGCGCAAACTTCCAAGATGTCTTCAGGATGAATGCAATGAGACCAAAATTTTCTATCTTTTAAAAATTCTCTAGGTTGGTAACCAAATTGCTGAATACTATTACTAATAAATGTTAAAGCAAACCCGTCCGATGCTTGACGACTGTAAATCACCACTGGACTACAGGAGAGGAGACGATGTAACTGACTTTTGGTTGATAATAAAGCTGTTTCTGAACGTTGATATTTATGGACTTCAGCCTTTAGTTTTTCGTTGATTTTAAGTAATTTGGCAATTTGATAAGATTCTGGATGTTCTAAACTGTGACGAGTGTCTTGTAAAGCGATAATAGCAGACGCAGTGGTGTGAGGAGCTTTAGACGGGGAAGTCATAGGATGTCGTGAAAAAGGAATTATTTAAACGTTTTAAACGGAGAATTGAAAGTTAATATAGCAGTTCTCTTCTGGGTTAAGTACAGACAATTGAGTTTTGATATAGAAAGTAAAAAGTAATAAATAGAGATTTTGCGTACTTTTCACGTTAGAGAAAGGCTAGATCGCGGATATAAATTATAGAGTTTGTTAAATTGATTGGGAGGTCAAGGATGATAGACACAAAAATCTTAATTAATACTTAAGATTTTCGCCTATTATTCCATGAGATTTTAAGATTCCGAGGTTAATTAAACTCAGTATTCATTTTAGAATACCCAATCTTTGATATAAAAATCATATAAAACGGGATACTACAACAGTATAAACCCTGAAGTCAAGAATTTTAAGAAAATGCTATAAAACTTTGATAAGATACCCTTTTTTAGTCCAAATTCTCTGATTGTCAATAATTGTTAATGCTTAAATGAATACGAACTTTCCCCTTAACCGACATTATAAATTTTTATGTTTTCACCTAACCCCAGAGATTCAAGCTATGTTATCTACGAATATGATTAGAGAAATTATCAAGATTGCTCCTAATCATATTGTTCCTATCTATGGTGTCTTATCATCAGTCATGGGAGTTTATCATCGTCGAGGGGAAGTTTTATGGGTGGTTGACTTGGCTTGTCTTTTTACCCTTTCCCCTTTCTTACAAGAAAGTTATCATAATCCCTATAGTATTATTGTGATGCGTCAAGATAACAAGGTGATTGGGTTAGCGGTTCGTCAAATCGGACAATTAATCAGTTATGCAGATCTTAAACCACCAGAAGTGTTGATCAAATCCATTCCTTGGGAACTTGCTTATTGCTTGAATAGCGAACATCAAGGTAAAGAAAAACAATTATTTTTGCAATTGGAAGGAGAAAAAATCTTTGATTTACTTAAGAAAAAACAACTATCCTATTAATCCTCTATTTTGAGGGAGTCAAACCAACACCAACAAATAATATTAAATAGAGAAATTTATCCATGATACAAAATCCTAAAAAACAGTCTTCAACAAAAAATACGAATATTTACACTGACAATCAAAATAATGGTTCAATTCAAACAGAGAAAGGAGAAGAGCCAATCCTGAAATCAGAATATATTGCTAAAGTTTATAAAGGTTGGCGATCGCTAGGTTTAAAAAAACAAGTGACGCTGTTAGCAATAGTGGGATCTTCTTTACCTGTTTTATTAATTAACCTAGTTAATTCAATGGCAAAAACAACACCAATCACTCTAGTATTAGAAATCGGAATGGTGTCCTTAGTCGCAGGAATAACAACAACTTTACTGATTAAACGGACTTCAAAACAGATCAAAAATTCCCTCGATACCATTAAAAAATTAGATCAAACCCAACCTGATACATTAAAAACATCAGGGGATGATTTAACTGAATTAGAAACCCGTCTTCAATATTTATCGTCTCATTGGCCTGGTGTTCCTCAAGCTCAAGAACAAACAATACAACAACAAAAATTATTAGCAACCCTCGCTTTTCGTACCCGTGAAACAGCAAGTCTTGACGTTTTATACCAAACCACTGTTGAAGAAGCTAGAAAAAATCTGAACAGCGATCGGGTCGTTATTTATAAGTTTAATCCTGATTGGACAGGAACAATGGTAGCAGAATCTGTTGCCGAAGAATTCCCCAAAGTTCTCCATGAAACCATTGGTGATCCCTGTTTTGTAGAACGTCATGCTGTTCAATATCAAAATGGTCGTATTCGAGCTATTAATGATATTTATAATGAACCCGGTTTAACGGATTGTCATATTAATCTCTTAGAAAAATATCAAGTCAAAGCTAATTTAGTGGTTCCTTTAAGGGACGATGAAAAACTTTATGGATTATTAATTGCTCATCAATGTTCTGGTATTCGAGTATGGCAAAGATCCGAGATTAATTTTCTTTCTCAATTAGCGGTTGAAGTCGAATATCATCTCAAATTTATTCATACATTACATGAAAAAGAGCGAGAAACCAAGCAAAGACAACTCTTGAGCAGTATTGCTTATCGGACTCGTCAAACCCCTAATTTAGAGTCTTTATTTAATATTGCCCTAGAAGGAGCCAGAGAGATCCTCAAAACTGATCGGGTAGTAGTTTATCAATTTAACCCAGATTGGAGTGGTACGATGGTAGCAGAATCTGTCGATGACGAATTTCCTAGTGTCCTCAGTGAAACCATTATTGATCCCTGTTTTGAAAAACGCCATGCTGCTCAATATCAAAGTGGCCGTATTCGAGCTATTAATGATATTTATACTGAACCTGGGATGACGGATTGCTATATTAACCTCTTAGAACAATATAAAGTACGGGCTAATTTAGTCGTTCCCATTCGGGGAGATGAAAAACTCTATGGATTATTGATCGCTCATCATTGTTCTGGTCCAAAACAGTGGGAAAAAGAAGATATCGATTTTCTTTCTCAATTAGCCAACGAACTTGAATATCATATCAAATTTATTCACGTTTTAACGGAAAAAGAACGAGAAACCAGACAAAGACAACTGTTTAGTAGTATTGCTTATCGTACACGCCAAATCCCTGAATTAGATGTCTTATTGAATACTGCCGTTGACGGGGCCAAAGATATTCTGCAAGCTGATCGCGTGGTTGTCTATAAGTTTAACCCTGATTGGAGTGGAACAATGATCGCCGAATCAGTCGGCGAAGAATTCCCTTCTGTTCTCAGTGAAACCATTACCGATCCTTGCTTTGAAAAACGTCATGCTATTCAATATCAAGAAGGTCGCATCCGAGCCATTAATGATATTCATAATGAACCCGGTTTAACGGATTGTCATATTAATCTCTTAGATAAATACAAAGTCAAAGCTAATCTAGTCGTTCCTTTGCGGAAAAACGAGAAACTATACGGGTTACTCATCGCCCATCATTGTGCAGAGACTCATCTCTGGGAACCTTGGGAACTCGATTTTCTCTCTCAATTAGGGACTGAAGTTGAATATTCCTTAGATTATGTCAACTTTATTAACCAACAAGAAGCAGGATCTAAAAGAGCTTGGTTTTTTGGTGAAATCGCCTTCCGTACCCGCCAATCTAGAAATTTACAGGAAATTTTCCAAACCACCGTCAAAGGAACTCGCAAAATTTTGAACAGCGATCGCGTCTTAATTTATCAGTTTCACCCCGACTGGAGTGGTACGATGGTAGCAGAATCGGTCGTTGATGGCTTTCCTCACGTTCTCGCCCAAAAAATTGACGATCCTTGTTTTCGGGGTCAGTATGTGGAAGCCTATCAAAAAGGAAGAGTCCGAGCGATCAATGATATTTATAATGAACCCGGTTTAACCGATTGTCATATTCGGACGTTAGAAAAATATGAAATCAAAGCCAATATTGTCGCCCCCCTACGCCAAAATGGGGAATTATACGGGTTACTGATTGTTCATCAATGTGCAACTACTCGGTTTTGGGAAAAAGAAGAGATTGATTTTGTCTCCCAAGTCGCCACTCAAGTAGAATATGCTCTCGATCATTTGAATTTTATTGAAAAAATACAAGAAACAGTCGGACAAGCTCGTTTATTTGGGGATATTGCTTTTCGGGCCCGACGTTCTTTGAATATGGAAGATATTCTCGTCAGTGCGGTAAAAGGGGCTAGAAAAACCCTAGAAACCGATCGGGTGTTAATTTATCGCTTTAATGAGGATGGCAGTGGTATTATGATTGCCGAATCCGTTGCCGAAGGGTTTCCCAAAGTCTTAGGACAAACGATTGACGATCCTTGTTTTCGCGGTCGCTATATTGATTGGTATCGCAATGGTCGTGTCAGAGCGATTAATGACATTTACAATGAATCGGGTTTAACAGATTGTCATATTCGTACCCTAGAACAGTACGAAGTGAAAGCCAATTTAGTTGTCCCACTCCGCAAAAATAATGAATTATTTGGTTTGATGATTGCTCATCACTGTTCTGAACCGAGAGTATGGCAAAAATCAGATATTGACTTTTTATCTGAGTTAGCCACCCAAACTGAATACGCTCTCGACCATATCACTTATATTGAACAACTCCAACAAGCTCGTCAAACGGCAGAAACGGCTTCCCAAGAACAACGAAAGCAAAAAGAAGCCATTCAACGTCAACTCGATACCTTACTTAAAGATGTGAATGGGGCGTTTAAAGGGAACTTAACCGTTCGTACTAATGTATCCAGAGGAGAAATTGGCCGAGTTGCTCTATTTATTAATAAAACCCTCGAAAATTTACAGCATTTAGTCCTAAAAGTTCAAGCTGCCTCCCAGGCAGTTACCCAAACAGCCAATCGCAGTGCTGACGATATTAAAAGCCTTGCCCAAGAAGCCCAACAAGCCTCAGCAGCTATTACAGAAGCTCTCAGCCAAAGTCAAGAGATGGCTGATTCCATTCAAAGTGTCGCTGCTAATGCTCAACAAGCCAAGTTAAAAGTTGAACAAGCTGATCAAAGCGTCAAAGAAGGGGATGAGGCAATGAATCATACTGTAGACAACATTTTAGCCATTCAAGAGACAGTAGAAGAAACGGCTGAAAAACTCAAACGGTTAGGGGAAGCATCTCAAAAGATTTCCCGTGTGGTCAGTTTAATTCGAGATTTTGCCAGTCAAACCCAAGTATTAGCTTTAAATGCTTCTATTGAAGCCAACGAATCCTCTCCAGACGGACAAGGGTTTGCGGTGGTTGCGAATGAGGTTCGTTCTCTCTCAGAACGTTCAAGCGCAGCAGCAGAAGAAATTGAGGAAATGGTTGAAGAAATTCAAACAGAAACCAAACAGGTGATTATTGCTATGGAAACCGGACAAGAACAGGTAATTGCTGGAACTCAATTAGTGGAAACCACGAGAGAAAAACTTACCTCTATTGCAACAGTTAGCGAACAAATTCGAGCATTAGTCGAAGAAATTGCCCAAGCAGCAACCGTTCAAGCCGAAACCTCTGCGTCTGTTTCGAGTACCATGCAAGCAGTAGACACCATTGCTCAAAAAACCTCAGAACGTTCTATTGAACAAGCAGACTCTTTTGAGAAATTATTGAGGGTGGCTCAAGCACTGCAAAAAAGTGTGACACAATTTAAAGTGCGGTGAATCTAAACATAACCAATTACTAATAAAACAATGGTATTAACAGCGAAAAACGTCCCCGTAAACCTTGGGTGGTTTGGAAAGAAGAGGGTAAATATGCCTCTCTAATTATTGAATAACTATTAAATCCTAAACTATTACAATGGTTTCCGACTTTCACTCCCCAGAATCATATAACTTTTTTATGCAAGAATCTCCTGAAAGATTGCAGGAGTTAGAATCTGGTTTATTAAAACTTCGTTCAGATTCTAATCTTTTAAAAATTTATGATCTCATCCGAATTGCTCATTCAATTAAAGGAGGAGCAGCTTGTATTGGTTTAACCCAAATTCAACAATTAGCTCATGAATTAGAAACAATTTTTAAGATTGTTTATGAACGTAAACCAGTCATTGATCTCGAATTAGAAGACTTACTACTCAAAGCTTATGATTGTTTACGTTTTACCTTAGAAGCAGAAATAAAGACAGGAAACCACCAAGGAGAAGTAGCGATTAAAAATATTCAAGCTATTATGTCTCAAATAGAGGCAAAAACAGAAACCCAAATGGTAACAGAAGTAAAAGAAATACTTCTTCCTGAATCTCAACAGCAAAAAGAAACAGACGTTACCCATTTTCTCTTTTCAGAAGAAGTTAAACAGGGAATTAATCGCTTAGTAACTATCTTAGAAAATCCTAATCAAACTGTCATGTTAGAAGGCTTAAAAGCCCAAATTGAAATCTTCCAAGGATTAGGTGAATTGCTCGATTTTTCAGGTTTGGTTGCGATTACCAAAACTATCCTTCAAGCCTTAAAATATCATCCTGAAGCTGTTCAAGAAATTGGTCAATTAGCTTTAGAAGAATTACGATCGGCTCAAATAACTGTTTTATCAGGTAATAATACGTCAGAAATCGCTCCATCTCAAGCTTTAATTAATCTTGCAAAATCTTCTATCAACTCTCAAATCATTAATGAAGAAAATGAGACAAAAAAAGATGAAACGATTCAGGAAAATGAGGAAATAAAACAACCGAAAAATTTTGAAGAACAGACGTTTAATTATCAAGCGATCGCTGAATCACCTGCTCCTACATTAGAAATGAGAGTTGATGTTCAATATCTCAGAAAATTGAATAATTTAGTCGAAGATTTAGTGACGCAAGATAACCGTTTTTTATTACATAATCAACAACATCAAGAGACGTTAGAAAATTTAATTCAACGTTTTTCTCGGTTTCAAGAATTAACGCGTAATTCTTATAAAGAGTTGCCGAAATCTTTAAGAACCATGATAGATGATCTCGCGCAAATTAAAGAAGGAATTCAAGATTTTGTGTTACTAAATCAAGGGTTTCAACAGATTCTTCGGCAACGGCAAAAAACCCTAAAACAAGTCCAAATAAATCTACGACAAGCCCAAATGGTATCGGTTGGACACCTGCTTAATCTTTTTCCTCGTATGGTCAGGGATCTCGGCGCACAAGAAAATAAACAAGTTCGTCTGGAATTACAAGGTACTAATACATTAGTTGACAAAGCAATTTTAGATAAACTTTATGACCCCTTAGTTCATCTCGTTCGTAATGCGTTTGATCATGGGATTGAATTTCCTTCTATTCGTCAATCTTATGGAAAAAATTCCACGGGAACAATTACAATTTTTACTTATAATCATGGTAATCATACTTATTTTGAAGTTAAAGATGATGGTCAAGGCATTGATTTCGATAAACTAAAATCGAAAATAATTGAGATGGACTTATTATCAGAAACTGAAGCAGAAAAAATATCTCAAAAACGATTATATGAGTATTTATTTTTCCCTGGGTTATCTACAGCTTCTCAAATTAGTCAATTATCAGGGAGGGGGATGGGATTATCGGCTGTTCAGCAACAAATTCAAACCTTAAAAGGAACTTTAAAGGTTACTTCTGAAGCAGGAAAAGGGACAACATTTACCCTCCGTCTACCCTTGACATTAGCTATTAGTAAATTATTAGTGTTTCAAGTCCAGGGTTCTTTATTTGCTATTGCAGAAACTCCTTTAATCTCATTAACAGTTGTTGCTCAGCGAGACCTTAAAATTCAAAATGATGATGTATTTTATCGCCATCAAGGTAAATTAATTCCTCTCTATTCTCTGTTATTCGGTAAGCTCAAAGCTCAGGAAATTATTGTTCAAAATAACTCGCAAAAATCCCTGAAAATAACCTTACTATTACTATCGGATAAAACCCAAACAATTGCTTTCAAAATTGATCAAATTGTCATGGAACAAGATTTAGTCATTAAACCGTTTAATGAAGCGATTAATGCACCTTCTTATTTGTCTGGTTGTACCATTTTAGGAGATGGTCGTTTAGTTCCAGTTATTGAAGGACAAGTTATTCTAGAACAATGGTTTCGACGTTCAGAATTTGAGGCTAGTTTTCTCGAAGAACCTTTTGATATTCATGTTTCTATCCTACCTAAAATTCTTATTATTGATGATTCTTTAACTATTCGACAAACCTTAGCAATTACTTTAGAAAAAGTAGGTTATGAAGTGTTTTTGGCAAAAGATGGATGGGAAGGAATGCTATATATAGAAAATGAATCTAATATTACAGCTGTGATTTGCGATATCGAAATGCCACGAATGAATGGATTAGAATTTTTGAGTCGTTGTCGTCAGTTAAAAGGAGATGGGTTTCCCATTATCATGCTCAGTTCTCGTAATAGTAAAGAGTCTCGTGAATTAGCAAAATCCCTAGGTGCTACAGATTATTTGACCAAACCTTATTTAGATAAAGATTTGTTAGATATCTTACAGGTTCTACAGGATAAACGTCTCTAAACAATTGCACCAATGCTTACATACTGATACAAGATATCAGTACAAAAAACTTAACAATTTATACATAGACAATAAATTTGAAGGTACTTGAACTCAAAAAAAAATTCTATTGCGGATTGCCTATCTTTAACTACCTAATTTTGTCAAAGGTACAAAAGATAAGTATTTATGCTTTTTATGATTCTTAATATACTCTCGTCTTGACTTCTGTAACATTTTATACAAAAATTAAGTTAGATTAAAAATCCCTGATATTTCTTATGAATCCATCCTTTTTACCTCCCGATGATTTACCCTGTTGGGTTCCCGGCGATCTCGAATTATGTTGGGAATTCAATGATATTGTTAGCCGTTTGTTTTATAATTCTTGTGATGAACAAACTCAAAATTTATTATCAAAATGCGGTTGGAATTTAACGACTGGTCGTGATGGGTTAACTTTAGTGTTAATTTGTCCTAAAAATGGCTTGACTTGGCAAATTCTAAAATCCTTAGAGACAGTAAGCAATCACTTACATCAACTAGGAAAACAAGCGAGAATCCGTATTTATCCCCCACCACAAAGTGGGACTCCTCTTGAAGTAATTGTCTGAGTTCATAAGCAAGAAGAATAGGGTAGGTTATCAATAAATCATTAATAATTAATAATTGTTTTATCTTTGTCGACAACCTCCCTCTTCATTATTAATTAATGAAGAGTCATGATTTTCTCATCAAATTTTAAGTAATGGTTATTATAATTTGAGATATAGTTTCAGGTAGGACTTATTGGCTTGCTGAAGCTAACAAGTTATTAGTAATGAATAACGTTATTAATCATGAACCCTGTTGATTTTTTGCTCATTATTCATCCTGTATTAGCCATTATTTGCGTTTTCCCTTTGATTGGAATTGTTTCTTATTTTGCTTGGCAAACTCGTCAAAGACGCTTAGCTATTATTGACAATCATAAGAGTAAAATTCCTCCTATTGTGGGGTCAGAACATCTTAAAATAGGGCGTTGGTTGTCTAGTTTTGTGATAGCTGTCACTTTATTTGGACTAGCTTATCCCATTGGAGAAAACATTATTAAAAATCAGATGTGGTCTAGTAATTTCTTACAATTTATTTTTCTTATTTTAATGTTTATTTTAACTGCTGTTTCTCTCTATTTTCTTCATATTTCTAGACAGAAACATTGGCGGGGAATTTTTGCCACATTGACGGGAATGGGAATTATCATTTTAGGGTGTCAAGATGGAGTATTTCGTCGAACGAACGAGTGGTATATTTCCCATTATTATTATGGGATTACTGCTGCTTTATTAATGATTTTTTCCTTAGCTATTATTGAAGATATTTATAAAGATAAATCAAATCGCTGGCGAAAATTTCATATTATTCTTAATTGTTTCGCCTTATTATTATTTATGGGACAAGGAATAACAGGCACTAGAGATTTATTAGAAATTGGAAAGTATAAATTAGGAGGATAACTATTCTATTGCTCCTAAAGTTGGAAACTAATTACTTTTATATAGCAGTTCCCTTATTGGTAAGGTACAAAAGTGATCCCTATTGAAAGCTAGAAGGCAGATGTTGTGTTTACCTCATAACTCCGAGAAACGCTATAAAATAAATGAATTGGGATGAGATTACGCTCATCCCAATCAAGCTAAATTATTGTTGGCTAAATTCTCTCTTAAGATAGAAGATTTTAGCGAGTTGATTTAGCGAATATATTCTTTAAGAATACTATTACGGTTAGGATGACGTAACTTCCGTAATGCTTTTGCTTCAATTTGACGAATGCGTTCACGGGTAACATTGAAAATCTGGCCAATTTCCTCTAGGGTTTTCATGCGGCCATCATCCAAGCCATAACGTAACCGCAGGACATCTCTTTCTCTGGGGCTTAAAGTATCAAGGACATTCTCTAAATCTTCCCGTAAAAGGTTTTTAGAGACTTCATCTTCTGGGGTTTCCCCATCCGCTTCAATAAAATCCCCCAAACGGGAATCTTCTTCTTTCCCGATGGGGGTTTCTAGAGAGATAGGAAGTTGTGCTGATTTGGCAATGAAACGTAACTTCTCGATAGTCATTTCCATGCGAGTCGCAATTTCTTCTTCGGTAGGCTTGCGACGCATTTCTTGAGAAAGGAGTTTTGTTGTTTTCTTGATACGGGAGATAGTTTCGTAAAGATGGACAGGAAGACGAATGGTGCGAGATTGATCGGCGATCGCTCTAGTGATGGCTTGGCGAATCCACCAAGTAGCATAGGTAGAGAACTTATAGCCTTTCTCGTGGTCAAATTTTTCAGCAGCCCGAATCAAACCTAATGATCCTTCCTGAATCAAATCTTGGAAAGATAAACCGCGATTCATGTATTTTTTAGCGATGGAAACCACTAAACGGAGGTTAGAATGAACCATTTTATCCTTAGCTTTACGTCCTAAATATAAACGACGCTTAAACTTAGGAAGATAAGCTTTAGATTCTAGCTTCCAGGTTTTTTCTAAATCTGAAATTATCTCAGCCTTTTGTAACATATCTGTTACTTCAGACCATTTAGGTTCTTTCTCCTTTGATGATTGAGCGCGAAGCATTTGCTCAATATTTTCCCATTGAAAGATTCGTTTGCCCCATTGTTCATCCGTAGGTTCTTGATCAAGTTCTTCCCATAATGCTTCTCTAATTCGTTCAAGTTGGAGTAGATCAGCAATTTTACGAGCTAATTCAATTTCTTCTTCAGCCCGCAAAAGTCGAATGCGACCTATTTCTTGCAAATAAACCCGAATCGAATCCTCTGTGTAAGGTTTTTTCTTCCCAGGATCTCGACGACGAGAAGCAGTAATCTTGCGTGTTTTTTTACCATCTGCTTCAGCAATATCATTAGTAGATGTGTCTGGGTCTTCATCAATAAAGAATGCTACTTCCATCTGAGATTCAGTAAGGGTTAATAGGTCGTTAGCCTGCGTCATACCGTTTTCCTCTTGCTCCTTCGGTGCAAAACTAGAAATAAGGGTGAATGATTAGTTGAGTTAGTTAAATGAGTCTCGCTGGACTATTTTCTAGGATAGACCTAATTTTCTTAGACGATATGAGATCATGGCGATTTTTGAGGATAATGAGTTGTTTATTCCTAGATTATCTTCAAAATCTCATAGTTCTCACTCTATGAAAATTAAAGACTTATCCGATTGTAGCCTCGATTACCAAAAATCGGGGACAGTTTTTGTTTTAATGGCATCAAGATTGAATGAATCTTGACTCAAAGTCGTCCAAGTTTAGGGTTAAAGAGCGTAGACACTGAGTTTAACACTCAACTATTTTAGGTAGATTTTCGTCTGAGATCAGGTTATTCCGATAGAATAGATCAACAAAAAGTGGTATTTTTGTTTTTAACAGACGAAAAAATTTAGTTCTTTTACTCATACGTTAGCAAAGTTTTTGAGTGATCGATCTATTTAGGTTCGGTTAACACCCATAAAATATCAAAGTTTGATGACCCGTGATCCTCTTCTGGTCAATTCTTTCCGTTGTAATAAAGAATAACTGAAGATTGCACTGATTCCCGTCACCAAACTGACAGCAGTTTTTGACTGGGTGTATTAATAATTACTTTATTTTGAGTGAGTGTGGGAAGTGTGGGGAAACTTTCTAAGTTTGCTCTTGATTCAATGCAAATGAAAACTGCTATGAAATCTCACATCTATTCCCATACTACTCAATTGAGACGTTAGTTGATCTTAAAAGTCTCAAATTAGGTAAGGTTTTTCAAAGAACTGATATTGTTAATAGACACACTCCAACCCCCCAAGTTAAGCCAATTAAAACTTGAAAAGGGGTATGTCCGAGTAACTCCTTTAACCTCTCTTCTGTATTAAGCTGATGGGTATCATGTATCAACTCATCGAGTAATTGATTGAGTATTCGGGCTTGTTTTCCTGCTGCTTGACGAACTCCTGCTGCATCGTACATGACAATTACAGCAAATAAGCAAGCAATGGCAAATTCTGGACTTTCCCACCCTCTGGTTAATCCAACTCCTGTGGCCAAAGCGCCAACTAAGGCAGAGTGTGCGCTTGGCATTCCCCCTGTGGTAACGAGGTAGCGAAAGTTAATTTTGCGATAACGAATTAACTCAATAATTAACTTCAATCCTTGAGCAGAAAAACAGGCCATCAGGGACACCAACAGTATTTTGTTGTGAAAAATTGCTTCAAAATCCTGCATGATTAATGGTGAGAAAGTTTAATTTTTGCGAGCAACAATAAATTGGGCGATCGCTTTTAAAGGTTGAGCAGATTGCCCGTAGGGATCGACCTGGGCGATCGCATCATCAATAAGGGCTTGTGCTTGTTTTTGAGATTCTTCTAAGCCCCACAAACTAGGATAGGTGGCTTTTTTGTCCCTTTGATCTTTCCCTGCGGTTTTTCCTAATTCTTCCGTACTAGCTGTTACGTCTAAAATATCGTCGATAATTTGAAAGGCTAACCCAATATTCTGAGCGTAACGAGAAAGCCGTTCTACGTCCTCTTGCTTTGCTCCAGCCAAAATAGCTCCAGACACCACAGAAGTCTCTAATAATGCCCCTGTTTTGTGGATATGAATGAATTTTAAGGTGTCTACTGTGACATCTAATTTCCCTTCCGATTCTAGGTCTAATACTTGACCGCCTACTAATCCTGCAGCCCCTACCGTACGCCCTAAACGAGCAATCACATTCATAAGATTGGCTAAATCTACGTTACGAGTTTGAGTGGCCACATATTCAAAGGCGTAGGATAATAAAGCGTCTCCAGCTAAAATCGCAATGTCTTCTCCATAAACCTTGTGATTGGTCAGTTTTCCCCGTCGATAATCATCATCATCCATAGCAGGGAGATCGTCGTGAATTAAAGACATGGTATGAATCATTTCTAGGGCGCAAGCCGTGGGAAGTGACATCTCTACCGTTCCTCCCATTAGCTCACAAGTGGTTAAGCAAAGAATGGGGCGTAATCGTTTTCCTCCTGCTAAAAGCGAATAGCGCATGGCTTCGTAGATTTTTTCAGGACGGATAATGGGAAGGGACTGATCCAAGGCCGCTTCAACCAACTGTTTTTTATCTTTAAGATAGGACGCAAGATCAAAATCCGATGCTTCTGTGTGCGTCACACGGTCTTCACCTGTCATAACCATGTCTGAGTGCCTATAGTTAACTATTATTTTGTATCATTTCTATCAGTTTACTTTACCGCAAGTCTTCACTCAATGGAGTCTCTAAAATGATAGCCATTTACCCAGGCAGTTTTGATCCCATTACCCTTGGTCATCTCGATATCATTGAGCGAGGCGTTTTATTATTTGAAAAAGTCATCGTTACAGTTATGTACAATCCTAATAAACGACCTCTGTTTCCTGTAGAAAAAAGGGTCGAACAAATTATTGAATGTACGCAACACTTATCTGGGGTTGAAGTGGATAGTTACCGAGGATTAACGGTAGATTACGCAAAGTTACGGAACGCTCAGGTATTATTACGGGGTTTACGGGTCTTGTCTGATTTTGAGAAGGAATTGCAGATGGCTCACACTAATAAAACTCTGTCTGAAGATGTACAAACTATTTTTCTAGCTACTAACAAAGAGTATAGCTTTTTAAGTAGTAGTACCGTCAAGGAAATTGCCCAGTTTGGTGGCTCTATTGCTCATATGGTTCCTGAAAATGTGGTTCAGGATCTTCGAGAATATTATAAAAACAAAAAATGAACCCAATAATTTATAATATTATTATCAATTTCAAGATTTTAATTCAAAATTGATTTTATCCAAGAAATTACTTAATTTCTATGAGAAAAATTTGATTGAATTACAAAATTATACTTAGTTACAGTTAAAAATTATTCAAAAAAACTGTAATTATACTTATTGATAATTATCCCACTTATCAAATCATGAACACTTTTATTTCTCGTTTGTTAGTTTTTACCCTTTGTCTAACCCCAGTGACCTTAATCGTTACTTCAAGACCAACTTGGGCAGAAACCGAAAGTATTGAAACAACCCTACAACAACTGACAGAACAAGCCAAAATACAAACTGAACAAGGCCAGTCTCAACAAGCGATCAACACCTGGCAACAAGTTCTCGATATGGCTCAACAACATAATAAAAAAAACTTACAAGCCTTCGCCTTGGTGGGACTGGGGTTAAATTATCATGAACTTCAACAACCTTCGACAGCATTAGACTATTATCAGCAAGCGTTACCGATGGCTCAACAAAGTGGCGATCGCCGAGTTGTTGGTGCTGCTCTCAATAATATGGGAGCATCCTATCAAAGTCTTGGACAATATCAAGAAGCCTTGACTTACTATCAACGGGCATTACCCATTACTCAACAAGTAGACAAACCCGCAGATATGGCAAAAACGCTCAATAATATCGGAGAAGTTTACAGTTTAACTGGAAAAGTATCTACAGCTTTACAATACTACCAAGAGGCGTTATACATAGCCCAGAAAGCCAGTGATCCCATCTTAGAGCAAGAAATACGTCATAACATCGCTCAAGTTGGAAACTAAAAAATTGAAAAAATTACCCCTTAGAATGTAAGAAATCTTGCAATGTCGAAAAGTTTTGTTAGATGTAGTCAGCACTTGACTTAAATGCACTTACCCAATACAGAGTTTATCACTATGATAATCAAGAACCAAATTCGGCTTCACCACATTGCTGAAACTGAACGTCGCTAGCTATGCTTGGCTCGTCATCGGTATGCTACTGAATACTCACTGGACAAGGCATCCTTCTCAATTAGGTTTAATGTAAGTAAAAAGGGTGAGTTATACTCTCACCCCCTTCTATATACAAGTACGGTCAATTGGATTGGATTATAGCCGTTCTCAGTCAAATTATATACATTTTTTTTATTTAGGGTGATATTTTCTCACTCTATTTTTTTGTTGGGGAAGAAATTAACGCTTATAATACAGCAATTTCTATATCCGTGAGATATACATGACTCAATACTTAATTAAACGCCTATTAATTGCCATACCTACCCTAATTGCTATTAGTTTAGTTCTCTTTACTATTTTAGCATTAGCCCCAGGTGATCCATTAGGAGAATTCGCTTCTAACCCTTCTATCACCGAAGAAGTTAGAGAAAATATTCGTAAAAATTTGGGATTGGATCAACCTATTCATATCCGTTATATTAAATGGTTTTTTGCCTTTATTAGAGGAGATTTAGGCTATTCTTTTACCAGTCGAAGTCCTGTATTAAACCTTATTTTACAACGTTTACCCACTACTTTATGGGTAGTAGGAACTGCCTATATATTCAGTATTTTAGTAGCTTTTCCTTTAGGACTTATTTCTGCTGTTAAACGTTATTCTTGGTTAGACCAAATCATTACAACTTTTGCATTTTTAGGCTATTCGTTACCTACTTTTTTAACAGGATTATTATTGATTGTTATTTTTAGTGTTCAATTAAATTGGTTTCCTTTTATTTATAATAGTACCCTAGAAGTAACTAATTTTTCTACTTTTATCGAACAAGTAAAACAGTCTATCATGCCTATTGCTGTGTTAGCTTTATATCAATCTGCTGTGTTAATGCGCTTCATTCGTTCTGCTATTTTAGATGAATTAACCTATGATTATGTTCGCACAGCACAAGCAAAAGGATTAAGTAATTTTGCTATACTTAAAAATCATATTATTCGCAATGCTTTAATTCCTGTAGTAACCTTAATTGCCCTAGATATTCCCACTATTTTTACTGGAGCTTTAGTAACAGAACAAATATTTAGAGTACCAGGAATAGGGGCATTATTAATTGATTCAATTTATCGTAGTGATACCCCTGTTGTTATGGCCATCACCTTTATTTATGGCATTTTAATTGTTATTTTTAATCTGATTGCTGATATAACCTATGGTTTTCTTGATCCTAGAGTTAAATATTAAGAAATGTTAGAGATAAGGACATTATTTATAGTATGACTGATAAAGACTAACGTAAAGATATTTATCAAAACCTGTGAATCCCCACTCATTTCCTTTAATAATGAAAATAGGACAATAAAGGAGAAAAGTCCGATGAATGCCTTATCTAATAATCGTTGGAAATTTCTTAGCTGGACAACTATTGTAATGTTTGCCCTGGGTTTCTGGCTAAGTAGTAGTCTTATGCTTGATTGTGTTGTCATTCCTGGGTTATCTTTATCAGGGATGATGAGCCAGGGAAGTTTCGCCAGTGCAGGGTTTATTATTTTTGGATTATTCAACCGCATTGAATTAGTCTGTGCAGCTATTGTTTTAACGGGATTTTTGATTTTCCGTCGCCATCATCTTCTTATTCATCTTCAGGAACGTTGGTCAATCATTTTAGCCAGCGTTTTACTTGGTATCGCTTTAATTTACACTTATTTCTTAACGCCAGAATTAAGTGCTTTTGGTTTAGAAATTAATCCGTTTGCAGCCACCAACACGATGCCTTCTGCTATGATTTCTCTTCATTGGAGTTATTGGGTTTTAGAAGTGGTTAAGTTTGCTATTGGTATTACTTTGTTACGCTGGTGTTATCGTGATTCCTGTGAATTAAAGTAGATTGAGTCATGAAATTGAGTAAATATTTCCTCCCATTTGGGGGGATTTTTTATTAGATGACGACATAGCAGACGTTACTGTAGTGTGGGTATGTGGGTAATGCAAACCTTACAAGGTTTTGTAATTTTATCGATATCTTAATCATAATGCGTAGTACCATAACCGCCATATCATCGAATTCTCAGATAACTTAGGTAACTCTTATTTTTCACTCAGAATTCAGTCATATCCTTTTAATATAACTCTCCCATACTAAGAATAACGAAACAAAGCAATGGAGTTATTAATCATGAAAGGGTTTATTATTACTGGTTTATCTTCTCTCGTTTTAGGTAGTTTTTTCACTCCTGTTAATGCAACTGAAATTATGGCAGTTAATTCTACTGTAGAACAAAATCAAATCTCTTATTTATCCCCCATTAACTTAGTAAGTCACGGAAGAAGTGGTACTTTTAGCGAACAAGGAATCCCTAGTCATATTCGATTTAGTTTAGCGATTAAATCGGGTAAAGTTGATGCTGAGTCTTTAGTTAAAGCTGCTGTGGAAGCTGGACGTTTATCTTCTGAAACCCTTAATAATTCAAGTTATTTATCTAATGTTCAATTTGAGTTATCCCAAGTCGATAATGATTAATTTTTGTACTTCATTCTCTCACCACTGTAACAGACTAATATCTCTTTAATTTTGAATTCTACTATTTTCTAATTAATTGAAAATAGTAGGATTTTTCTTTATTTCAATCATAGTTCTCAACAAAAAAGGGTGAGACTTGCCCACCCCTTGCTTGTACATTCAAAATAACGCTGAAACTTAGTAAACTTCAACGTGCCAACGATGTTCTTTTTTCAGTCCTTTAACAAAGTCAGACCATTCTACTCCTTGTTTTTCAGCAAAAGGTTTTAATCCCTCTTCGATACCAGCTTCCATCCCTTTGAGTCCACACATATAGAGATGGGTTTTAGGATCTTGTAACATATTCCATAACTTTTCAGCTTGTTCAGCAACACGGTGTTGAATATACATCCGGCCACCCTCACTATTCTTTTGTTCACGACTAATAGCGTAGGTTAACTCAAAGTTATCAGGATAGTTTGTTTGAATTTCTTCTAACTTATCTTTATAAAGAATGTTAGCGGTGTAAGGAACCCCAAAGATTAACCAAGACTTACCTTTAAACTTGTAATCTTCATGCTTCTCAAAGAACATCCGCCATAAGAAAGCGCGGAAAGGCGCAATGCCGGTTCCAGTAGCTAACATGACAATATTAGCATCTTCATCGTCAGGGAGTAACATTTCCTTCCCCACAGGGCCGGTAATAGCTACATCTGCACCCACTTCTAAGTTACAGAGATGGGTAGAACAAACACCATAAACCGTTTCATTGGTTTCGGGATGTTGATACTCTAACTGACGAACACACAAAGAAACAGTCTTATCATCTAACTTATCCCCATGACGGGTAGAAGCGATGGAGTAGAGTCTTAACTTGTGGGGTTTACCATTGTCATCGGTTCCAGGGGGAATAATACCGATACTTTGTCCTTCTAAATAGTGAAGGTCACCACCAGAAATATCAAAGGTCAAATGTTGAACAATACCACTACCCCCTTCAGCGACCAAAGGATAATTTTCGACACATTTGCCAATGTAGGGGTTTTTGGGCTTATAAATATTAACAGGAACTTTTGTTTTCGCTTGAGTCATAGGTTTACGTTTCTTTTCCGTTGGGTTGCTTTGCTGTGGTTGAGCAACTTCAGCTTTACTAGAACGGTTAGAAGTAGAAGTCGGCTTGAGAGGGGTTTCAGCGTCGAGAGGTTTAATGCTGACAATACGGCCTCCCATGCGAGTAATACGACGCATTTCTTGATTCATCCGTTCGTAGGGAACCGTAATGAAGACGCTACCACTACGACGAATGGGATAGTCAAGACTGTCATTGTCTGTATTTTGACTTAACCCTTCCACTTCATAGACAAACAGACGGCTTCCATAGGCTGTTGTCTTGCCGGAAGTTGCTGCTAAGGCTGAACTGTACATCTATCTCTCCTGAAATTATGTTACATATCATAACTGCTCTATTTAGCCTACCATCGGGTGGTAATCTTAAATACAGAGTTATGAATTGCTTAATCAAGAGGGGAAACCTTAAATTAGATCAGCGCGTTCATAGAGCATAACGAGATTATTTATAAAAATCTGTTAAACTTGCATCAGTTTTATATTTTTTTCCAAGAACGATTTTGGAAATATTTATTGATGACAAATGCCTTGTCTCTTGTGAAGAGTGATGTCGGTCTGGTAAAATCCATTGTCAGTATTTAATACGTATCTGGATCTTGTTAGGATCTCGTCAACTTTAGGGTAAAAAACAGAGTTATTACTCTGCAAAAAATTTTATCCAACAATTGACCAATTATGCTCCCTTTATGGGAGACTTTAATGACAAGGTAATGAAACCGGGTTAACAATTCTGTTTTGCACTTAGAGGGAAGCTATGACCACAAATTTAGACCGCGTGGTTCTTATTGCAGTTGCCGGAGATTCCGGTTGCGGTAAATCTACTTTTTTACGTCGTTTAACCGATTTATTTGGTGAAGAGTTTATGACTGTCATCTGTTTGGATGACTATCACAGTTTAGATCGCAAGGGAAGAAAGGCAGCCGGTGTGACTGCTTTGAATCCTAAAGCGAATAATTTTGATCTGATGTATGAGCAAATTAAAGCCTTAAAATCAGGTCAGGCCATTGATAAACCTATTTATAATCACGAAACGGGAGAACTTGATCCCCCAGAACGGATAGAACCGAATAAGGTAGTCGTCATTGAAGGATTACATCCTTTATTTGACGAAAGAGTTCGTGAATTGGTTGATTTTGGGGTTTATCTCGATATTAGTGACGAAGTTAAAATCAACTGGAAAATTCAACGAGATATGGCAGAAAGAGGACACTCTTATGATGATGTCTTAGCCTCTATTAATGCTAGAAAGCCTGATTTTACGGCTTATATCGAACCCCAAAAAGAACACGCTGATGTAGTTATTCAAGTGTTACCTACTCAGTTAATTGAAGACCACGAAAGTAAGTTATTAAGAGTTCGTTTGGTTCAAAAAGAAGGTGTTGCTAACTTTGAACCTGCTTACTTATTCGATGAAGGATCAACCATTGACTGGCGGCCTTGTGGACGTAAGTTAACTTGTGCTTATCCTGGTATCAAGATGTACTACGGTCCTGATAACTTCATGGGTAATGAAGTGTCTATCTTAGAAGTGGATGGTCAATTCGATAACCTTGAAGAAATGATCTACATCGAAAGTCATCTCAGTAAAACGGGAACCAAGTATTATGGTGAGATGACCGAACTTTTACTACAACACAAAGATTATCCTGGTTCTACCAATGGAACTGGTTTATTCCAGGTGTTAGTAGGTTTGAAAATGAGAGAAACCTATGAAAAGTTAACTGCAGATCAGCCAGTTCCTGCTCAAGTTTAATTATCCCATTTAACTCATCTAAAAACCGTGAGGAAACTTCGTTTTTTCTCACGATTTTTTTTGTCAAAATTAAACTAATACGGCTCTCCCGTACCTGTGGTGATAAGTACGGCTTATTAAAATAAGCAAGCTAACAGTTTTTCTCTCATATTATTGAAGTCTTTAAACCCATAACTTTGTTGCTGTTTATCATTATAGTGTCTGTTTTCATTATCTATTTTAGATTAGCAATCAAAGCAGTAGATACTATCCAGCGTATTCATTGCTCTTTTCATTTAATAATTTCTAAAACAAAGTATAAATAAAAGGAGCGATCGCAGATCCTTGGGTAAAAATAATTAAGGCACCTAATAACACTAAAGTAATAATTAATGGAGCTAACCAATACTTTTTCCGTTCGCTTAAAAAGCCCCATAAATCTTTTAATAGTTCTATAAATCCTTCCATTAATAAGGTTTCTCCATACTAATTTTGTTTTTAATTTGACTAGAAGCTCGATAAGTTTCTAACCTTATCTCAAATTTTCTTTTCAAAGGATCTCGCTTAATGATCTTCATAAATAAGCCCATTGGTGTCACAATAATAAAGAAAATAATCCCTAAAATAAGACGACTATTGACCCATGCAAGTACCTGTGCAACTCTCATCCATCCTTGATAAATAGGGGCAAGAGATTGGGGAATTAGTAGCCCTAAACTACCTAAAATAACTGCAATAATCCAAGGAATTAATGGTAAAGCATGACCCCATAATAATGGTAAAATTAAGCCAAATAACAAGCCAATAAATATCCCTGTTATTAAACCAAATTCTCGTAAACCCCTTTTATCTAACTTCGGTATTTCATGAAACATATTTTAACCTCTTTTATTAATTAATCTAATTCAAATTCGTTTTTCCAAGATTCATCTTTTCGCCATTGGCGTTGTTTAGACTTAGCTAATAAATAATTATTAATCACTAAATAATCCATCTCTGTCCGCATAAAACAACGATAGGCATCTTCCGGCGTACAAACAATGGGTTCTCCCCTAACATTAAAGGAAGTGTTAACTAAAACACCACAGCCTGTCAAGGCTTCAAATTGTTTAATTAATTGATAGTAACGGGGGTTCGTTTCAGGGTGGACTGTTTGCACCCTTGCTGAATAGTCAACATGGGTGATAGCAGGAATCTTTGAGCGAGGTATTTTCAATTTATCGATGCCAAATAATTGTTTTTGTTCTGTTGTCATGGCGATATGTAAATCTTTTTTTACTTCAGCAACTATTAACATATAGGGACTGGGTTTATCCAACTCAAAATATTGGTCAACTTTCTCTGCTAAAACGGAAGGAGCAAAGGGGCGAAATGACTCTCTATATTTAATTTTTAAGTTCATTATTGATTGCATTTTCTCATTACGAGGATCACCAATAATTGAGCGATTTCCTAATGCTCTTGGTCCAAATTCCATCCGTCCTTGAAACCATCCTACTACATTACCTTGTGCTAAAATTTCTGCTACTTTGTGAAACAGATCATTATCTTCTAAATAAATATAATTAGCTTTAACATCATCTAGATACTGCTGTGCTTCTTCATCAGTAAATTGAGGTCCTAAATAAGCCCCTTGCATAGCGTCACAATTGTTGGCGTAACGAGGCTTGTCTAAATATTGATGCCAGATAGCTAAAGCTGCCCCAATAGCTCCACCAGCGTCCCCTGCTGCTGGTTGAATCCAAATATTTTTAAATTTACCTTCTCTTAAAAGTCGTCCGTTAGAAACACAATTTAAAGCAACTCCTCCGGCTAAACATAAATGATCAGTTCCTAATTCTTGGTAAGCTGTATTCGCTAACTTTAAGACGATTTCTTCAGTTACTTTTTGAATAGAAGCAGCAATATTCATCTCCCGTTGTGTAATTTCGCCTTCAGGTTTTCGAGGAGGTTGACCAAACAACTGAGCAAATTTATGATTAGTCATAGTTAAACCTGTCGCATAATTGAAGTAATTCATATTAAGGCGAAAGGTTCCATCTTCTTTAATATCAATTAAATTTTCTAGAATTAAATTAGTATATTTAGGTTCTCCATAAGGGGCTAAACCCATCAATTTGTACTCACCAGAATTGACTTTAAATCCTGTATAGTAGGTAAATGCAGAATATAATAAACCCAAAGAATGAGGAAAGTCGATTTCCCACTGAGGAATCATTTGATTACCCTCCCCTAACCATAAGGAGGTAGTTGCCCATTCTCCCACTGCATCTAAACATAAGATAGCTGCTGTTTCAAAGGGACTAGCAAAGAAAGCAGACGCAGCATGAGATTGATGATGTTCTGTAAATAATAAAGGAGGAAGTTGAGAGGTTTTACAGTTAGCTAATTTTGCTAATTCTTTCTTTAAAATTGTTTTTAAATACAACTTTTCTTGTAACCATGCTGTCATTGCTGTGACAAAAGAACGAAACCCTTTGGGTGCATAAGTAATATAAGTTTCTAAAAGTCTTTCAAAGGTAATTAAAGGCTTTTCATAAAAAACAATATAATCTAAGTTCTGTAAAGAAAGATTAGCTTCTGTGAGGGCATAACAAATGGAATTTTTAGGAAACCTAGCATCATGTTTCTTGCGTGTAAATCTCTCTTCTTGCGCTGCGGCCGTAATTTTTCCTGATTGAACTAAAGCGGACGCACTATCATGATAATAGGCCGAAATGCCCAAAATGTTCATCTTAAACTTAATCCTCCACCCTGCAATACCAAACTAACGATGAGTAAGAGATAATCTCTAATCCATAAATAAATAAACATAAGGATAGCATAGAAGACGTAAAAAAATAAAATAAGCTCCTCAACACACAAAAAGTTAAAGAAATGAAAAAAAAATTAAGTTTATCCCCAAATCCAAAAATTGGTAATAAATAAAGCTAAACTAGCAGCTAAACCTTAGCTGAAGCAAAGCTAAGAAATAAGTCAAATTATTGGTAATATAGAAAAAAATAATGCTGTTCAAGTCACTGTGGTATGATTGTCGCTGGTTAAAGCGATTTACCGCCATAATTACCATCAGCTTATTACTCCTATTTTCATTCCCCGCATATGCACAAAGCCAACCTCCGGCTAAAAATGTCATGGTGCATTTGTTTGAATGGAAATGGACAGATATCGAAGCTGAATGTGCTTATCTTGGGGAAAAAGGCTATAATGCCATTCAAGTTTCACCCCCGAACGAACACGCTGTTAAAGCCAGCGATGGCTATCCTTGGTGGCAACGGTATCAACCCGTCACCTATGAATTGGATAAAAGTCGTAGTGGTAATTTAGATCAATTCAAAAGTATGGTAGACACCTGTTGGAAAAAACATGGTGTCAAAATCTATGTTGATGCCATTATTAACCACATGGCTGCAGGAGACGGTATCGGTTCAGCAGGAACTTCCTATAAAGGGGCTTCTGACTATACCCTCTACGACAAAGACAGTACAACGTACAAATACAGTAATTTAGATTTTCATAATCAATGTGGTATTAACTGGGACGAAGATGTTCCAGCCAGAGAAATTCGAGATTGCTGGGTTGCAGGAGGCGGACTTCCTGACTTAAAAACAGAATCAGATTGGGTCAGGACAAGGATTATCGAGTTTCTCAATAGTATGATTAATATGGGTGTGGCCGGTTTTAGAATCGATGCGGCCAAACACATGAACCCCGAAGATATTACCTATATTGCAGCTAACTTAAATGATTTACGTTCGGATGAGGGTTGGTTTTATCCTGGTAGTCGCCCCTTTATTTTCCAAGAAGTGATCTTCGGTTATGGTCAAGATTCAAAACCGAGTGACTATGATAATACTGTCAAAGGCAGTAATCTTAACGTTACTGAATTCCGTTACGGTACAGCAGTCGGTCAAAAATTTCGTAATGACGACTCCGGAACCATCTCCGATTTTATTAAATATAATTTTCCTGTGGCCAGTGGCGGTTGGGGAATGTTAGATAGTGCCTTTTCTGTGGTTTTCACCGATAACCATGATAACCAAAGGGGTCATGGTAGTGGGTATTGGACTAGCGAAGATGACAATAGTATTGGCGGTATTGTCACCCATTTTTATGATGGTCGTATTTATAATTTAGCTAATGTTTTTATGTTGGCTTGGCCTTATGGGACTCCCAAAGTAATGTCTAGCTATAATTGGCCACGGGATGTTCGTTGTAGTCCATCAGGGTGTAAGGATGTGAACGATGGAGTTGGACCTCCTTCTGATGGCAGTGGCAACACTAAAAATGTAGCCTGTTTTAAAGACTGGGTTTGCGAACATCGTTGGACTTCTATCGCTGGTATGGTCGGCTTTAACAACTATGTCCAAGATGCCTGGAATATTGGCAATACTTGGCATAATGATCGCAACCAAATCGCTTTTTCTAGGGTGACACCCACAGGAGCTGCTAAAGGTTTTGTCATCATCAACCGAGAAGGATACGATCTTAATCGTTCTTTTCAAACGGGACTCCCCGAAGGCAGATACTGCGATGTAGCACGAACAGACTACACTTTAGGCAGTACAAAATGTGATGGTTCAGTTATTGATGTTGATCGTTCAGGGTTTGCTAACATCCAACTTAGTCCCATGAGCGCATCTGCTATTCATATGGGTAGTTTGATGACAGAGACAGATGTAGTTGTAGACCCAGACACTGAAACGGGTCCGGATACTACAGTCAAGAAGGTTGATGTCAGCTTTAGTTGTCAAAATGGCCATACAGAACTGGGTACCAGTGTTTATGTGGCTGGTAATATTAAAGAACTAGGCAACTGGTCTGTTAAGGATGCTTCCCAAAAACTTGCTCCCACCGACTATCCAACCTGGACAGGAAGTTTAACATTACCAGCTAAAACTAACTTGGAATGGAAATGCGTCAAAGCTTTGGAAAGTTCATTGAAAATTACCCAATGGCAAGGTAATACCAAAACCAAATCAGGAAATAACGAGGTATTCGTCGGGAATTCTAATGTGTCCGTCACTGGCGGTTTTTAAGGCTAGACATTAATTACCTAAAATGGAATAGGAAACTTACTCCTATTCCACTTTCTTGACAACATATTAATAACTTTATTGTGGAAAACCTTACAAAATTGCCACTATGGCCAACGTAACGCCAGTCCAAAATAGGGTCTTACTACGAGCAGAACATAAGCCGGGTAACATCATAACTGTTTATCTCCATAAAAAATAGAGAAGTTAGCTCTATCTATTTTTAATATACTATTTCTATTCTGAAATTAACTCAGTATATTCTAGGTAGAAGGAGACTCTTTCGTTACCCTCTCAGCAATTGCCACGAGTCCCCAGAGAAAGATTACTATTGTCATCATACTCATCATCGGTGTTTCCTCTTATATTAACTTTTGTAAATTTACTTAACTACATTTTAACTTCGTGTCCTAATGGTCTGTAGGGAGGATAACCGTATCAGTGTAAATACTGGGCAAGAGCAAAAGTCCATAAATCTCAAAATAGAAGTAATCGTAAGACACAAGTTTTAGATATGTCCTGTCCTTTCTTGCTGAAGAACTAAAGCGAGTTTTTCAGGGATTTTATCTAAATCAGCCAATATTTCAGTTTCTGAGAAAGGAGAAACAAACGTATAACAAGGATCACATTCTCCATCGTCATACACTTGCATCACCCATTTATCAGGTAAATTATTCACTGTAACCTCAACGATATACCACCATCTATCATCAATTTTCCGAGAATTTTCCACCGTAAATAGCTCTTTGTCTTGGTCAGATAATTCCCATTCTTCTGCAATAAATTCAATAGCTTTTCGTTCTGCTTCAACTAGAGAAATCATTACTAATTTTCTACCTCATTGACTTTTTCAACTTCCCAGTGATCAGCGTCTATTTCTCCTAACAAGGCTTGTAGCTTTTCTTGTGCTTCTACAGATGATTTTGCTTTAATACAAAAACAGGCACTAACCACAATTTCATAAAGCTTATCAGGATTGAACTTTTGAATACTGTGTTTCATAGAATTTTTTTAGTATCATAATGCTAAAATGTAAGCAGTAACCAGGAATAGTTTTATTCTAACTTCACTATAAAATAGAAATCTATAAAATAAATCTTAATCTTCTAGGAATGTTTTCATTCTATAATTTCTTAGCTAATAATCCTTTATGTTCTCGGGAAAAATTAAAATTATAATAACTGGTTAAAAGAGCAACTTAAAACCCGAATCAAAAAAATCACCCGACAAAATATATTTTATCGGATGAAATAGAAAAGTATGCTTATTTATTTACCATTTCAACAGATTAAATTGTTCCATATCTGTTGTTTCACGGTTACGATAAATAGTCAAAACAATAGCTAAACCTACTGCTGCCTCTGCTGCTGCCACAGTAATAACAAACACGGTAAAAATTTGACCTTTAATACCAACAGGATCAAGAAAATTAGAAAATCCCATTAAGTTAAGATTAACCGCATTTAACAGCAATTCAATAGACATTAAAACTCGTACCGCATTACGACTAATGACTAAACCATAAATTCCAATACAGAAAAGGGCTGCAGCTAGTAATAAACAGAACTCTAATTGTATTTCCATAACACCTCAATCTTAGACAAAAACTAACAGTAAATTTTCACTTTCTAGGAATTTGGTGATTTAGAAGAAGACAATTGCCTTGATTCTAATTCACTTAAACGTTCAGGTAACTGCAACGAAGTGACTACCCCGTCTTCTGTAGGTAATGTATCAGGAATAAAGTCACGACGAGCTAAAACAATTGCTCCTACCATTGCCATTAATAAGAGAACAGAAGCCAATTCAAACGGTAAGAGAAAATCACTAAAGAAATGTTTACCAATTTCGACAACTGTATTTTCAATTAATCCAGGTGCATTAGTTTCTAAAGACCAAGGGGTAATCAAAACCATAGTCGCTAATAAAGCGAATAGTCCCCCACACACTAAAGCAGTTGCCGATCTTTTGAGCCATCGTCCGGGTAAGTTTGAATAATCTTGTTTTTTATTGACCAACATGATAGCAAACAAGATTAAAACATTCACTGCACCCACATAAATTAATACCTGTGCAGCGGCCACAAAATCAGCATTTAATAAAATATAAATACCTGAAATACTGATAAACACACCACCTAATAAGAAGGCAGAATAAACAATATTTTCCAATAACACCACACCCAAAGCAGCAATGATTACTAAGGCTGCTAAGATGGCAAACGAAATAACTTGAACTCCCTCAGCTAAATTCACGTTAATTGATACTCCTTTTCTTACTTAATCCTTGAGAGCGAATCGTGAATAGTTGATGGAAAATTAATAATTTCTCACCAACTATCCTTAGTTTAGGAAGAGGCTTCTGCTTCTTCAATGATTTCTTCAGGGCGTTTACCCGATCGCTGACTGCCTTCGGGTAAATCATGGGAACTGATCACACCTTTAGGTAAATAGCCTAACTCTCGTAACGGGGTTACCATTGGGTCTTGAGTGACCTTATAAGGTAAACGTCCCAAAGCGACGTTATCGTAATTGAGTTCGTGGCGATCGTAGGCCGCTAATTCATATTCTTCTGTCATGGATAAACAATTGGTAGGACAATATTCCACACAATTACCGCAGAAGATACAAACCCCAAAATCAATACTATAGTGTTTGAGTTCTTTCTTTTTCGCGTCCTTATTAAATTCCCAATCCACCACAGGGAGATTAATGGGGCAGACACGAACACACACTTCACAAGCGATACACTTGTCAAATTCAAAGTGAATTCTACCCCGATATCTTTCTGAGGGGATCAACTTTTCGTAAGGATATTGTACGGTAACGGGACGACGACGCATATGATCGAAGGTTACAGATAACCCTTGACCAATATATTTGGCCGCTTCAACCGTACCTTTTGCGTAATCGCCGACTTGTTTGAGAATGCTAAACATGATGTTTATTCCCTAATATGTTAACAACAGAAATTAACCACCGAATGCCATTGGAAAGGCTAATTTCAAGGCAGCCGTTAATAAGAGATTCACCAGAGAGATAGGTAAGAGGAATTTCCAACCTAAGTCTAATAATTGGTCAATGCGGACACGGGGAACTGTCCACCGCATAAGAACCGCAATAAACACCAAGAAATAGGCTTTTAACACAGTCATGGTAATCCCTAAAGAAGCAGTAATTACCTGTAACCAAGAACTGTCTTCACTCACCCCTAACCATCCGGCTAACTTATCTAAGGGAACGGGAAACTCCCACCCCCCTAAGTATAGGATGGCAAAAACGAGAGCAGATAACACTAAGTTAACGTAGGAGCCTAAATAAAAGAGTGCAAATTTCATCCCAGCGTATTCGGTTTGATACCCGGCTACGATTTCTTCTTCTGCTTCGGGTAAGTCAAAGGGAAGTCTCTCGCATTCAGCTAAAGCAGCGATCCAAAAGATGAAAAAGCCTACCGGTTGTCGCCAAATATTCCAGCCTAGAATGCCATATCCTGACTGTTGTTCGACAATATCGATGGTACTAAGGCTATTGGACATCATGACAATGGCTAAGACAGACAACGCCAAAGGAATTTCATAGCTAATAGATTGAGCAGCAGCCCGTAAACCTCCTAACAGGGAATACTTATTATTAGACGCATATCCCGCCATTAATAAGCCAATAGGGGCAATACTCGATAAAGCGATCCAGAAAAAGATCCCCACATCGAGGTCAGTGATAACAAGATTTTGACCAAAAGGGACAATTAGATAGGATACGAAGACCGGAAGTACCACTAAAACGGGGCCCAAGGTAAATAACCAAGGATCGGCTTTAGCAGGGATAATGTCTTCTTTAAACACTAATTTAATACCGTCTGCCACCGGTTGTAGTACCCCCAAAGGACCAGCATATTCAGGGCCGATGCGTTGTTGAGCTGCAGCCGAAATTTTTCTTTCTAGCCACACAACTACCAATACCCCCACTGTTGCGCCGATAATCATTAAAAAGGAAGGAAAAGGAATCCATAAGGCTTTGGCAGCCCCGCTAGGTATTCCTAACTGGTTCAGAGATTCGATAAAACTTGCTTGTAGGTCGATTCCTGAGTTCATTGTAGTTAAGACAGGTTATAAGTTCATATCCTTATGTTCATTGCTTAGTATATCGCTGTCTGTAGAATCGGTTGGTCAGTTTTAGGTTAATTCCTGAAATTCTGTCTTGAGTATTACGCTAGTGCTAGGGTTTTTTGATTTAACTATTGCGCTAGAGAAAGAGTGACTCAAGGATACTGGTTGTAAAGATTTAGAAAAAATTTTAGATTTCTATATCTGGTGTAGTAGTACAGGCTAATTAGTCATTTTACAAAAGTTAAAGCCCTATATATGGTGCTAATTCCTAAACTCCCCATTACGCATAGGGTTGACTACACCGATAGACAGTAGCTTAATTTTCAAAAATGTCATATTATTAATTAAGCGATTCACCCTATGTCTGAAGTTAACTGTATTATAATGCAGAAAGAAACAGCATGACAGAGGGAAATGTTGTGAGATTTAAGTTTAAAACGAAAAAAATAGAGTTACTTTATACCGAGGAAAAAAATGCTCACAAATATCCCGATGTTGTGGACAAATTCTTTGACATTATGTCAGTTATTGAAGCAGCAGAAAGCGAACAAGACTTATATGCTTTAAAAGGACTGAGGTTTGAAAAATTATCAGGAATAAGAGGAAAAGAGAGACAACGCTCTTTACGTTTAAACAATCAATGGCGTTTAATTGTGGTAATTGAAAAAGATGATCAAGGAAAGTATATTTTGATTATTGATATAGTAGATTACCATTAATAGAGGGAGAAGTATGGGTAACAATTTAAAAGCGGCACGAGTTAGTCCACCTGGACGAATTCTTAAACGAGAATTAGATGCTCGTGGATGGACTCAAAAAGATTTGGCAAATATTATGAATCGTCCTCCTCAAGTGATTAACGAAATCATTAAAGGAACGAAACAAATTACACCAGAAACGGCAATAGAATTATCGAAAGCATTCGGAACATCAGCAAAATTCTGGCAAAACTTAGAAGCTAATTATCAGCTTTTTTTAGCAAAAAAGCAAAAAGACGACTCTGATATTCAGCGTCGGAGTCGTTTATATACTATTGCTCCTGTTGCTGAATTAATTAAACGTCAATGGATTAAACCCACTGACTCTTTAGATGAATTAGAACAAGAAATTTGTGATTTTTTAGGAATTAATGACCCTTCACAAGAACCAATTTTAGGTGCTAATTTTCGTCATAACTATAACTTAAATCCTAAATACATATCTCTAGTTGCTTGGAAAAAAAGAGTTGAATTTTTAGTTAAAGAATATCAAATTGCCGACTTTGGTCTTGAAGAGTTCAAACAAGCAATTTCTAGTATTCTTGCTTGTGCAGAAAAAGAAGAAACGATTGCTAAAATTCCAAATATATTAGAAGAGTTAGGAATTTATTTTATTATTGTTCCTCATCTTAATAAAACCTATCTTGATGGATCAGCATTTTACGTTAACAATCATCCTGTGATTGCACTTACATTAAGATACAATCGCATTGATTCTTTTTGGTTTACTTTGATCCACGAAATTGGACATATTTTTGCAGGACATCAAGGAATTTATTTGGATGATTTAACAAAACTAGAAAATAATCAAGAAGAATTAGAAGCAAATACACTAGCTAAAAATTGGCTAATCGATTCTGACGCTTTTGAAACATTTGTTAGAGAAAATAAATCTAAATTTTCAGGAAAAGCAATTACTGATTTTGCTAAAAGTCAACAAAGACATCCTGGAATAATATTAGGTCGACTTCAGGATGAAAAATTAGTTGATTATAAAAATTTACGTAAATATTTAGTTAAAGTTAGTCCTTATTTGACTAATTGGATAGATAATTAATTAAAATATTAATTTAACTATTGAAACTATGAAGACTATAAACACTACTGCACCTGATACTATTTGCAAGTTCTAATTTATTGTTTATAATTAATTCTAAGGATTAATTAATAAAAATGACTTCAATTATTTATAAATGGTCGATAGATGAATGGCACCAACTGGTTAACTCTGGAATCTTATACTAGATCCGCTTTAGATAGTATAGTATTAACTTTCGGAGCAGGGAGCAGGGAGCAGGGAGTGGGGAGAAAAAACGTTACTCTACTAAAATAAGCGGATTTGGTATTATTACTGAATATTTATAAGGAAACATTACGTCTCAAGCCTTTCCTAAGATTAAGATTGACTTAAAAAAATTGTTACTTTACTAATTTTGAGCATCTTTATTATTAAATACTAACTTCTTCTATTTCATCGATTATTGAGAATAAATTACTGTTTTCTTCTGTTTCATTCAAATTTATTATGTCGGAGAAAAATAACTGGTAATATGGGCAATTATCTTCACAAGTTTTACGATGAGGAAAATCAAGATTACTTTGATGATAATCTAATAAATAATTATCTAAATCACTTAATAAGTTTTCTAATTCTAGAGTTGTTTGATGATGTAACTGTTGATTATATTCAAATCTTAAAAATTGAGGTTCATGGGGTATTTTAACAAACCAATAAGTCATAGAAATTTGTTCAGGAAAATAATCAGAAGTTTCTGCTAACAGATATAAGTATAATTTAGTTTGCCAATTATTTTCTAATTTTTTCTTATTTTGAGGTTTTAAATAAGTTTTCCAGTCTAAAATCTCTGCTTGATTTTCATTAATAATAAGTAAATCATAAATGACACTTAATAAATAATTTCCCTTCTCTAAAGCACGATAATGTTCTGCTTCTGTCCAAGACTCAGCATTAAGATTATGTTGTTCATTAACGCCTTGTAATAAAGCTTCAATGATATTTTTTAAGTTTGGATTAACTTCTAAAATTGAATCTAGAGGTAACTTTAAAAAATATTGCTGCATTAATTGATGAAATTGATTACCCCAGAGTAAATTATCTTGAACTTCTGGACTAACAGGTGAACCTAACTGTTCTAAGTAAAGGCGTTGAAATTGAGGAGGACACAGTTCTAAAAGATTTAATTGAGCTTGAGAGAGACGAATTAAAGATTGATTATGAGAATTATCAATATCATTCATAAAAAAATAGGGATCAACTACCGTTGACCCCTATAAGATATCAAATTTTGTGGTCACTTTTTACTGTTCAATTAAGGAATTAACTGAACAGGGAAACCTTGATCCCGTAGAACATCAGCCGTTCCTCGTCCAGGTTGATAGTTGTAACCCCATTGACCGTTATCGTGGAGAATTTGAGGGGTTAATAAGACAATAACCTCAGTACGTTGAGACGTATCCGTTTGACTTCTAAATAAAGCCCCAAGCAAAGGAATATCTCCCAATAAAGGAACTTTACTGGTAGTAGACTGATCCGATTCACTAATAATGCCCGATAGGATTAAAGTCTGACCATCCCTAAGACGAATTAAACCTGAACTCAATTCTCGACGGTTTAAAAGGAAGAGGTTATTCGTACCTCCATCAGCTCCAGCATCAAAGGCTTGAACATCCCCGACGGCAGCAATGGTGGGACTAACGGTGAGATTAATATAACCGTTATCATCAATTTTATCGACGTTAATGGCTAAAGTTAACCCTGCATCTTGTAAAACTGGGGTTGTTGTCCGTACACCACTGAGGGGGTCAACTTGAGTGGTGATGTTTTCAATCACCTTTTGAGTTAATTTTACTGTTGCTTCTTGTCCTTCTTGAACCACGAGAGTTGGATCAGTCAAAATCTTAGCGTTACCACTTTGGATATTGGTTTCAATTTGGGCTAAGAAGCGTCTAGGAAATTGGAAGAAACTAGGAAGACCTGCCTCGGCTGTTGCGATGCTTCCGGGAGTGACGGTGGTGGTAATAATTCCGTCCTCAACGGTTCTCTCAAACGTATCTGGTTCGCCGGGGGTAATATCAGTAATCCCCGCAAGAGTAGGGTCCATAGAAACACCAGCCACCCGTCCAAAAAATTGTGCATCGCTAGACAGACGAATTAAGTTTCCTGCATCGTCGAGAAACAGAGTTCCGCCCCCTTGTCCTGGAGCAATAATAGAGCGATCAAAATCAATAAAGGTATTACCGTCGAGTAAGGGGTTATTAATGACAGGGGGATCAATCACCCGACTCGGCCCATTGTTGATATCGTCACCGCTAGCAGGGCTAAAGCCCCCAAATCTTAGCACTGCAGCCCCATCGTCTTGAACAATAAAGGCATCCCCAGAACCAAAGGAAAAATTACTACTAAAGGATTGATCGTTAGTTAGGGTGACATCAACTACCTTGACGTTAACGGCCACTTGACGACGACGGGCATCCATTTGAGTCAAGAGGGATGTGGCCACTTGGACATCACGGGGTTCTCCTACTAAAGTGACAGTATTGAGACGATCATCAGAAGAAACGGTTAACCCCTTAAGTAACATCGCACCGGTTGACCCCTCGTCGGCTTCGGAGGTCAAAGATTCGAGGGTACTAGGCAGTTCTCTACGTCCTACCACCCTTTGAGTTAAGGGATCGATAATGTCTTCGGTTTGAGTCACTAAGCGCTGAAATTCCGCCCCTTGGGAGGCTAAAAATACCCCTGCGTTAGCGGATTTTACTTGGTTAAGGCGCAGGGTACGACTGACTAAGTTACGGGCTGCTTGAGGCAAGCGAGAACCAACAAATACGGTGCGGCCTCGACGGTTAGCTTGTAGTCCCGAAATCATCAACACCGAGTTAAAGACATCTTCGACGGGTTCATTTTCTAAATCTAAAGATACCGTCGGTTCCGTTGCGGTTTGTCCCTGTGCTTGACCTTGGCCACCCCCAGGGGTATCAGTAAATACCAAATTGACTCCAGCAAAACGGGCTAATACCGCTAGAACTTCTCTGGCCGGCGCTTCTCTAAGTACCAGTCGTGGCACAATAGCACTACTACCTAAATCGATTTCAGATGCTCCTGCATTGATATTAGAGATAGCCATATCTCCCACCGGTGGAGCGATCGCCCGTGGCAATGTAGGGGCTACGGGCATGGTGGGTTGTAAGCTATCGGGAATAGAACTCCCGTTAGACTTGATGATAACTTCAGGGTTAGGAACTAGCACTTCTGACTCGCTCATCGGGCCAGAAGGGGGGTTAGGGGTAGGAGCTTGATAGATTTGTTCTGAAGGTGGGGAATACGTGGGAGGAGCAGGGGAATAGTTAGGAATTTGAGCGATAAAGGGATCAGTTGATTGCTCCTCAGACCATTCTGAAGCCATAACAGAGACTTGCTTATTATCGCTTTTTGTGTCTAACTCTGGTAGCTTAGCACTAACTTTTTCAAACAGGAACTGGGTTTGAGGAAAACTCTCGTTTTTTTGCTCTGGTTTCTCTTTGCCGATTTCCCGATAATCCATCTTGTCTAAGAAAGATTTAGACGATTCTGATGCCATTATAGGTTCATGGCAGAAGAGCATTAACAACACTCCACTGATTATAAGCGGATCATGATACTGTTTCACGGTTCACTCCTTGTTTACACACAACACACACACACAATGTCCACTAAGGTATTAGGAACTATTTTAATGATTTCAGATGAGGATTATTGTCCTTCTGTTGGTTCCTCTCCTTCAGGAGTTTCTCCTTCAGGGGTTTCTCCTTCAGGAGTTAATTTTGCTGCTTCCTCTGGACTTAAGGGTAAGATAGCATCTAAAGTAAAACTGGTTTCTAAAGAATCGTTGCCTTGGCTGTTTGCTTGTCCTGTGACAACCGTTTGCCCTCCTTGTTGTTTTACGTTAACAATGTCAATGATAAATTGTTGTTCGGCTAAATTAGATTGAAGTCCTTGAATGACTAACAAGGGTTGTAGCCGTTCTAAATCTCTGAGAAGACTTTGAGTTGAGCCAAAATCCCCCCTAACGGTTAAATTAAACTGCTGCCGTTTGAGACGACCATTTACTCCTTCTCCCAGGGAGCCATCATTAACCACTGTAATGTTTCCATTGGGTTGAAAACTCACTAATTCGGCTTGGTGTTTTTGAACTAATTGATTAATATCAAACAGAAGGGTTTTGAGGCTCTCTTCGCTAGAAAACAAGGATAATACTTGGCTTCTTAAGGCTTCTGACTCTCTCAATTTTTGCTCAGCATCTAACATTTTTTTGCTGAGTTCTCCTGATTCTTGCTGCTCAACTTGAGCTAATTTCTCAGCTTCGGTAGCTCTGAGTTGAGTATAGTTATCGTAGGCTGGTTTAACAAACGTCAATGCGACATAGACGGAACCCACTAATCCCAATAATCCTAAGCCAATGCCACTGACTTGTGGGGTAAAGGTTATGCCAAAGGCCGTCGGATAATTACTACCAAGGTCATCAAAATCTATATCGGTTTGTGTACTGGTAAATTCTTCTGAGAAGGTCATGGTTTAAGCACTCCTTTATTTTCAAGGGTTCTAATGCGATTAACAAGACCAGTCGCCCCACTACGAGCAAATTCTTGAAGTAACTCCGACGACGGACGATCGCTAATGGCTGTGGTAATGGTATATTTAACCCCTTGAGGAAACTCAATTTCTACATTTTCAGGGGCATTATTGGTTTCTATAGGAAAGTCTTCTAAAGTGGCTGTCTCAATCATTGTTTGTTCTGCCTTGAGCAAAGGAGAACTTTGTAAGGTCAAGACAAAGTCATTGAGGTCGTCATAACCCATGGCATAACCCCCAATGGTCACTCCAGTATCCGTTTGCACAATAGACCCGACTTGAACATTGGCAGGAATTTGCGTTTCAATTTCTCTCAAAATAGCTGACCAAGGGCGAATTTGATTAAACACAGTGACTAAAGATTGAACTTCTTGGTTATTTTGCTCGACTTTGGCATTAATTTCTTCAATACTTTGGTTCTGTGAGTTTAATTGTCCTAGTTGAGTGTCTAATTGTTGAATTCTTTGTTCGGTTGAAGAAGATAACTGATTCAATAGCAACAATGAACTGGCAGTGATAGCAGGTAATACGACCATTACTGCACCCCCAATTATCAAAGGTAATTGTTCTTTTAACGATGGGCCACCACGAGTTTGGTTGACTAGGGTTGTTTTGCTACTGGTTTCAAGATGACGATCTTTAAGGAAATTAACATCTAAACTATACATGGACTACACCTCCCGTAATCCTAAACCTAACACTGTTCCAAGGGCTGGCCGTTGAACGGCAGGAATGTCCTTATCCATTTCTAAGGATAAGGCAGCAATGGGGTCAATTTGCATAGTCGGTAAACTAAGACGATGGGTAAAATATTCGTCTAACTGTACTAACCCCCCTCCTGGCCCTGCTAATAATAATTGAACCACTTCTAGTTCTTCACTTTGGTTTAAGTAAAAGTTAATAGAACGGCGTAACTCGTCGGTTAATTCTCCTAATACTCGCATTAATGCGGTCATTCCGGGGTTAACGGCTGTTCCTTGGGTGGTTAAACTATCAAACTGGGTCACAGGAATAGTCATTCCTTGAAGAATCTCTGGATTACGAGAAGGGGGTAAATTCATGGCCCGTGAGAGAGCATTTTGCATCTGAAACGTTCCAATTGGAACGGTTCGAGAAAATTGGGGAACCCCATCGACTACAATAGCAATCTCTGTGCTATCGAATTCCACATCTACTAATACAGCAGCTTCTCTTGACCCAAATTGTCGCAATTGTTCTCGAATGGTACGAATCACAGAAAAACTATTGATCTCTAAGACATCAATTTGTAATCCTGCTTGACCAAAAGTATCCATATAAGAGTCTGTAACTTCCCGTCTGGTAGCTACGAGCAGAACTTGTACTTTTTCGATCCCATCTTCGTCTTCAAAGAAGCCTAATTTTTGGTAATCTAGATCGACTTCTTCTCTGGGATAAGGTAAGTACAAAGCAGCCTCATGGTTTAAGACCATATCCCGCAATTCTGCTTCATCTAGTTCGGCGGGAACAGGAATAATGCGAATAATGGCTTCTCGCATGGGGACTGCTGTGGCAATTCGTTTGGTTTTGATTTTGTTCTCAGTTAAGAACTCCTGAATCAGTTCAGCTAATCCTGGAGAGTCAACAATTTTTCCCTCTTCAAAAATGCCTTCAGGTATTTCAGCAGTACAAAACTTTGCTATTTTATAGCCTTGACCATGTTTGGCGAGTTTGGCTAGATTCAATCTTTCAGAGGTGATTTCTAAACCTACCCCATCAGATTTACCTCCGAATAAACCCCCAATGGTCTCTTGGATACGGCTTAACATATCTTTAACTAAATGGAACTTGATCTATTCTTTAGTGGACAATGTTGGCAACCAATGTTGATCGAGATCACATTTATCTGGTTCCCGTTCTAATGTAACTTAAATTTTCCTGACATCCCACGGACTTAACGTTTTGTTGTATGAAATAGAGGAAAACTCTGATAATAATGGTTAATTCGTTGTATAACTCATTCGGTTAAGTCAATACACTCGGAGAAAATTCGGTAAGGATAAAGAGTATCAGGGTTACAACCAGGTAGAAACTGACCGCAAAGCTTGAGGAATAGGAGTATCTACATCAAACTCTAATAAGGTTTCTGAGTCTCCTAAATATCCTGACTCAGCAAAGGATAACAACATACGACATAATGCCACCCAAACCACGGCATCAAATTCCCAATCTTGTCCTCTTCTTGAATAACAACTAATGGATTTTAATGCCCAAAAATAACTATTTCTTACTATTGATCCGCCTTTTTTATAGTGAGGTAAATCTTCTTGATTAATATATAAAAGATCATCTTCTAAGTAAACTCTCATGCTCAAAATACACCAGATAAGTTCTTAGTACAAAGCAGAATAATTATTTATTGAGGTATTCTTTCAGCATTATAAGGATCATATTGATTACTGACAAAATTTTACGAAAAAATTCGCTGTATTACTTACGAAATCCTAATAAGTCTAAATTTTTCATCAAGCTATTTTCATACATTTAGTTTTAATTTTTATTTTACTCTGTTAATCCATGTTTTAAGGCGAAACGCACTAATTCTGTACGACTATTTGTCCCTGTTTTACTAAACAAACGACTGACATATTTTTCTACATTTCTCACACTTGTCTCTAAACGGGCTGCGATTTCTTTATTCATTAAACCTTCTGCAACCAAGTCTAAAACGCTTTGTTCTCTAGGGGTTAAATCAATTTTTATCGGTGGTGGTGTAGTGATTAAAGTGTTTTGTTGCTGTCCTAGTTGTTGTTTTAATTCTCGAATTTCTTGGGCAATTTCTTCTAATTTTACTGAGTCAGTAGCGGTTTTCTCATTTGTTTTGCGCCGTTCTAATAAATTCTTGACAATTGCTTCTAATTCTTCGGGATCAAACGGTTTGGGTAAATAAGCATCACAACCAGAATGATAACCTTTAATGCGATCAGAAGTCATTCCCCTAGCGGTTAGGAAAATAACAGGAATTCCTTCAAATCTAGAGTCATTTCTTAACTTTTCTAAAAACTCATAGCCATCTACTTCTGGCATCATAATATCAGAAATAATTACATCAGGAATTGTCTTTTCTAGCACTTGCCAAGCATCCGTTGCATTACTTGCAACTTTAACTGTTAAATCTCCACTATATTCTAAATAAGCTTGTACCGATTCTCTAATACTCGGTTCATCATCTACTAATAATATTGTTGCAGAATCACTCATGATTTTAGTTTATCTATTCTAATTTGAACTGTCATCTACAGAAACCGCATTCACCTCTATTGTCTGACCTTCTGGAGAATCTTCTACGGTCACTTGATTGGAGTTTTGTAATCTTTCAACTACCATTGAAAATAACTCTGTTATTAATAATGTTAGTAACACGAAATCATCAATTTGTCCAGCAATAGGAAAGATATCGGGAGAAATATCAAAGGGACTGACAAAATAAACTAACGTTCCTAAAATTACCAGCCAACCATATTGAGGATGACGAATCACTCTACGATACCAATCATAAACAAATTGTAAAGGAAATTTCATTATATAATTATTAATAGGTGTTGTTAGATCATTAAACTACTATTTACAGTTTAGCTTAAATAATTTGTAATCAGTTAGGTACGGATAACCGATATTATATAGATTTTGAACAACTTCTAAATTATTCATAGTTGATTTTAGTAGTTTTATTTATTGTAGAGATGTTTTATTAAACACCTCTACGGAAAGATTAAACCGACAATAATTCTTGTTCCTCTTCTGAAGAATCATCATTAAGCAAACCAATTAATAAAGAAGCAGGAGGTTCCTTATAAGGCCAAGCGAACGCATGACGAAACGCTGCATCTTGACAAGCTTGCAACTGATGAAAATCGATCACATCTTGAGTCAAAAGATTTTCAAATTCAAACGGTAAACGAACATTATGAAGCCCTGCATTATCCGTACAAATAGCTATATCAACCCCGGCATCAAAACAGCGATCAAACACTGTTTTTAACTGGTATAAATCCTCTAAGGTTCCTGTTTTTAAATAAGTGGTAGGACAAACTTCTAAACATTGATTAGCTTCAGCGAGTTCGGGTAATAGTTCAGGATGCTTTAAAGGAATTTGGATACCATGACCAATCCGCATTAAATAGGGTAACAATTCAGGATAACAACCATCAGGGGTTTCATAAACATGGCCAGTGGTTTTTAATCCGAGCGATCGCGCATATTTATACAGATCAATAAACTCATCTAATCGTTCCCCATAGTGAGAATCTCCCCCGGCTACATCAATAGCACAGACATAATCTCTCATGTGTGCAGCTAAATCAACGATCGCCTTATTGACTTCATAGGGTAAACGAGAGTGCATACAAAGAATTTGACTAATAATAATCGGATATTCTTTGACTTGACTAGCCTTACCAACTATCTCGACAATATTAGTCATCGCCTCAATTCTTTGAGACTGATTAAGATGTTCTGGAGTCCGAAGATAAGGGGTATAACGTAATTCTAAATAAGCCAAATTTTCAAAAATATAAGCTCCACGAATTAAACGATAAATGAAGTAGGGAAGGGTTTGTTCAGTTTGTACACTTTCGACTAAAGTATGGAGTTCTAAATATTCATCCAGGGTGTTTCGTTTGCGCGTATAAAATTCTTCAAAACTAGGGTATTCAGGAAACCGTTGCGCCATGTCTGGGTTATGACGCTTGAAATATCGCCAAAGAATGCGAGGAACCACAGAACCTCCGAGATGACGATGTAAGTCCGCGTAAAGTGCCACAAAAACCTCCTGGTGCTGTATATTAAGATTTATTTTATAGCGATTATCCAGGGAATGTTACAAATTAGGAAACATGAAGGACAAACTTTAATTCCCTTGATAAACTAACTCATAGAAGAAAAACCTTTAAATTTTGACCATAAGCTTAAAATAGTCTTAAAGATTAATGATCTCTGTCTATATTCTGACCTATAACGAACAAGTCGATATTGCCGAGTGTATTGAGTCGGTAATTGCTTTATCGGATGATGTGATTGTGATTGATTCTTATAGTAGCGATCGCACCACAGAAATCGCTTCTCGTTACCCTGTAAAAATTGTTCAACACGAATTTGAAAGTCACGGAAAACAACGGACTTGGATGCTAAAAAACATCCCAACGAAACATCCATGGGTCTATATTTTAGAAGCGGATGAACGCATGACCCCAGAATTATTTGCTGAATGTGTAGCAGTCAGTCAAAGCAAAGAAGCGATTGGCTATTATGTAGCAGAACGGGTTATCTTTATGGGTCAATGGATTCGTCATAGTACCCAATATCCTCGTTATCAAATGCGTTTATTTGAAAAAGGTCAAGTCTGGTTTGGAGATTATGGCCACACCGAACGAGAAATTTACACTGGACCCGTGGGTTTTCTTAAAGAAACCTATCCCCATTATACTTGTGGGAAAGGGTTAAGCCGTTGGATTGAAAAACATAATCGTTATTCTACCGATGAAGCGAAAGAAACTCTCTATCAATTAGAACAAGGGGGTATTAATTGGAAAAAATTATTTTTTGGTTCAACAGAAGTTGAACGTAGACGAGCCTTAAAAGATTTATCGTTAAGACTGCCTTTGCGTCCCCTTGTTCGTTGGTTTTATATGTATTTTATTTTAGGGGGAATTTTAGACGGCAAAGCAGGGTTTGCTTGGTGTACTTTACAAGCGTTTTATGAATATTTAATCCTCTTAAAAGTGGATGAGTTAAGAGAAACTAATTTAGAATCTCCTTACCCTAATTCTCTCAAATATCCAGATCCTGAAGAACCCGCTAACCCTTTATGCTAAACCGTCTTGTTAGTAAATAAAGAATGCTAGTAACAAAACACCTTTTTATATTCAATAACAGCGATCGCTCAATTCTGACTTTGGACTGTGCTAAAACTCCCTAAGCGCAAGAGATCGTTATATCACTACCGAATTTTGCTAACTAATTCATTAAAAGGTTGCCAATTATTTTCATTAGCGATCGCTTCCCATACTGATTCAATTTGAGGTCTCAGCAAAGGTACTTTACTATTAAATTCATTCATCTGTTTAATTATCTCATCGATCTCATCAGGAGAAATTTTACGAAGGGTTTGGTAATACAGTTTTCGCCAATTTTTCCAATGAATTTCGGGTAAATTGCTATTTTCTAAGATAGTAGATTCATCTTCCCACCAACCTTGATTAATTTGGGTCATTATCTCAATAAAAAATTGATGATAAGGAAATTGACTCTTTTTCAAAGCATCGATAGTTACTTCAACTAATTCATTCCCGTTTTCAATTAACCCAGATAGTCCCAATTTTTTCAACATTTCTTGAGTATACGCACTTTGATAGTAATCATCAAAATTATTTAAAGCGGTTTCTAAACTTCCAGGAGAAATAATTGTCATTAACGGTAACTGTAACATCTCCAAATTAACTCGAACAATTAAAGGTTGATTTTTATAAGCATAACGCTTCCCATAATCAAAATAAGCAGCCGTAAAATTAGGATCATAGGTAGGAATAAAAGCATAAGGACCGTAATCAAAACTTTCCCCTGTGATGGACATATTATCAGTATTCAATACCCCATGACAAAACCCTGCTGCCATCCACTGTGCTGTTAATTGAGCATGACGTTTCACTAATTCTTGATAAAATAAACTGTAACAATCCGATGAATGTAAATCAATTTCTGAATAATAAATATTAATTACAAAATCTAATAATTTCTTGATTAAATCTGGTCGTTTAATATAGTATAAACGCTCGAATGTTCCAAAGCGAATATGAGAACGACTCATACGAATCATAACAGACGAACGAGTAGGGGACGGTTCATCTCCTCGCCATAATGCTTCCCCAGTTTCTACTAAACTTAAACATCGGGAGGTTTTTACACCAATTCTGTGTAAAGTTTCGGCCGCAAGGACTTCTCTAACCCCTCCCTTTAAGGTTAATTTCCCGTCACCACCCCGCGAATACGGAGTCTGTCCAGACCCTTTTGTGCCAAAATCATATAATTCTCCGTCAACCCCTCTAACTTGTCCATAAAGGAACCCTCTACCGTCTCCTAGAAAGGGGTTATATTCTCCAAATTGATAACCATGATATCTTAAGGCTAAAAAGGGTCTGACTCCTTTAAATTTGCCAAACGCTTCAATAAAATGGTTGTCATTTACACAATTGGATGATAACCCTAATTTGGGTAATAAATTGTCATTACGAAACCTTAAAATATGTTGAGGAAATTCTGCAGCTGGTACTTGATCATAGTAGTCTTCTCCTAAATTCTCTAAAGCAGGTTCATAATTAAGATTAAGAAAAGGATTATCTCCGTTTAAAGTCATAGAATTGGTTTCAGTTTTCAGTGATCAGTTATTACTATTTTAATTTTACCTTTATCTTGATTTATCATCTAATTTTATCAGTTATATTTCATAATTCCCTGAGTATTATTGAGAATAACATTGGTTAAATCTGCATTGGTTAAATCTGCATCAGTTAAATTGGTATTTGTTAAATCAGCACCAATTAATTTTGCTTTCACTAAACTAACCCCTTTTAAGTTAGCATTTTTCAAATTAGCTGCGATTAATTTAGCACGGTTAAGGTTACTGTATTGCAAATTTGCACCAGATAAATTGGCACCGATCAAATTAATATTTTCTAAGTTAAGTTTCTGTAAGTTCATGTTAGAAAGTTCTGCTTGTTGAAAGTTTCTTTCTCCTAATTGATAGCGTTGTAATAATTCTGCTGCTTCTGTAATCATTATTTCTCTTTGTTGAGGATGACTATAAGTTAAGGTGAATTTATCTTTTTGTTTGAGAACATTTTCTAACTCTTGATACAGAGAATAATTACCAATTCCACTGATGGTTAACCATCCTCGTGATCGCGTCATGGCTACAAATAATTGATTACGAAATAATAGGTTATTTTCTACTTTAGCAATTTGATCTAATCCCACAATATAAACCATATCCGCTTCTTGTCCTTTTGTACGATGAATACGAGAAATAGTTACGCCTCCTTCATACCAAAATTGATTAGGATTATTATCATTTTCTTGGCTTAAATTATTACAAGTTTTACTACCTGGAATATAAATATCAATTCCTTGTCGAATGAGAAAATTAGCTATGGTTTGTTGTAATCTAAAGGACTCAAAATAATTCCCTAAAACTAAAACTAAAATTTCTTGGCTTGGTCGTAATCCGTCTCGACGCAAATTACTGTGAATATTCTGAAATAAAGCACTAATCTCTTGTTGTCTCGATAAGTATTTATTAAAATCAATCAATGATTTTTTCCAGGCTTTAGGTAAAGGATGAGGTGAATTTTCTAACGGTCTAGTAATAGTTATATTTTGTCCTTCTTTTAACTCTCCTTCAATTTCGTAACCTAATTTTTTCCAGTCTTTTTTGTCCGCGATGCCTGTTAATATTCCTTGAGAACGTAACCATCCCATTACCATAGCATGAGCAGCTATAATGATCAAATGAGGTGTACGATAACAACAGGACATTATTTCTGTTTTGTTAATACCATTATCATATTTTCCTGTAACAATATTACCGAATTTTTCTCCAAATATTTCACTCGAATTAGGAACTTTTAAATTCCCTAAACTTTGTAATTCGTCATAAGTCCAGATCAATCTTTTTTGTTGAGTATTAACAGTATCAACAGGACGTAATGCTTGATAAGCTAACCAATAAAAAGGCTGTTTTCCTTGGTAAAGCCAGTTTTTAACCATAAAATCTTGCCCCTCATCAATCAAAATAGCATCAAAAATCTGAGGAATAGCTATTTGATTTAAAAGATTAAAACACACTTCTCCTAATGCTTCTGATGGTTCTTGAAAAGTTGTTTGATCAACTCCTAGAGGAACCACCCCAGTCACTTGACATAAAAAGCGATAAAATCCTAATTGTTCTCTAGAACCCCAACCATGAAACACTTGTAATTGTTGATTATTTTTATCATAGGTTTGTTGTTGATGCGTAAAATATCTAACCCATTGATCAATTTGTTGTATAATTTCTTCATAAAGACTGCGAGAAAAAAAAATAACAGCAATTTTCCATTGAGGATATTTTAAGTGCATTATTGCTGCTTTTTGACATAATAAAACAGTTTTTCCTGAACCTGCAATCCCTCGTATTCTTTGAAATCCAGAAGGTATTTGTTTAGCAGTTTTTTCCTGCTGTAAATCAAATTGATGAAGATGATTTCTGAGTTTTTGTAATATCTTTCCTTTACTCTTATCTTGACTCAAAACTGGATGGAATTTTCGACGTAAAATAGGAGTTCCTGATAAAATATTTAATAGCAAATTCCATTGATAGTTATTGATTTTTTTTCCTTTAATAATAGGTGGCGTTTTGAAGATAATTGTATCAATAGTTTCTAATGAAAGCAGATGCTCTTGAAAAAGAATAGGAGGATTACTAGCCAATTTATGAAATCCTCTGATTTGCCATTGTTTGGAGGTAATAAACGGTAAAGCAATTAATACTTTTGCTGTAATTTGATTACCTAAGCTAGGTTCTTGTTGTAAATATTCTAATAAAGAAAATAATTGAGCTTCTGCTTGTTTATAAGGACTAGCTGAAGGGGTATAAAAGTTTCGATAATTCCAATTATGTCCTTCAATACTAACAATTTGATCAATGAGTAAAGATTTAACTTCAATAATAATTAATCCCAAGTTAAAATCTGCAATTAAAATATCAGCTTCTTTACGATTTTTTTTCTTGATTCCAAAAATAGGGTAACGCCAGTAAATGAGACATTTTCTCTGGTCAAAAAGTTGTTTTATTTTCTCCCATACAATTATTTCTCCCTTTTCTCCTCTATATTTAAAAGATTCAGTTGTGATAAACATTGTATTAATAATTATCAATGAACCCCTGAATGATAACTGACCTAAGTTCCTCCTTGCCAACGAGTGATAGGAATACAGTCAATATTCAATTGATCCAAAGTACGAGCTACCACAAAATCTACCAAATCTTCTATGGTTTGGGGTTGATGATACCAAGCAGGAATAGCAGGAACAATTCTTACCCCTGCTTCTGCTAACGCAGTTAAATTGCGGAGATGAATTAAACTAAAGGGAGTTTCACGGGGAACCACCACCAAGGGACGACCTTCTTTAATTTGGACATCAGCAGCCCTTTCTAAGAGGTCGGAACTTAACCCATTGGCTAATTTAGCCACCGTACTCATACTACAGGGCATAATAATCATCCCTAAAGTCCGAAAAGAACCACTAGCAATGGTTGCTCCTACATCGGCCCAACGATGACACCGTAATTTTCCCTTTAGGGGGACTCCTGCTTGTTCTCGCCAAAATTCCTCTTGTAAATCGGGTTCAGCCGGCATTTTTACATTTTGTTCTGCTTTCCAGACCATGTAAGTTGCCCTCGAAGCCACTACGTCAATCTCATAGTCAGCTTCCAAGAGAAACTTTAAGGCACGAACAGTATAAATTAAACCAGATGCCCCACTGATGCCTAAAATTAACGGTTTGGTCACTAAATCAGTCCTTCTAATTCAAGATCCTCGATCATTTGCATTCCTCTGGGATCGCCTACTCGCAATAAAGCAGTTTTGGCATCTTCTTTTACACTGTAGTCTTCATCCTCTACCAATGCTTCAATTAAAGCATCAATAGCAGTGGCATAAACTACGTTTGAGGGTAGTTCACGACATAATTGCCCAATAGCCCAAGCACAGTTTCCTCTGACTGCGGACACTGAGTCTCGTCTTAATCCTTCAATGAGAGGAGCCATAGCTGCGATCGCATGGTCATATTCTAGTTTAGCAATTTGTGCTAAGCTACTAGCTGCCCAAAGACGTACGGCAGAAATATCCGTTCTTAGGGCATGGATTAGTGGTTGAACACTTGCGCGATCGCTGCCATTACCCAAAGCCCAGACAATTCCTTTGCGAACATATCCGTTCCATTCTCGCCCCAGCAGGTCGATTAAAGCTGTCACCGCTTCAGAACTGGTATTTCTGCCTAAAGCATAAGCCGTACTAACTCTGACTAAAGGGCAAATATCGTCTAAAAGTTTAATTAATGGGGCAATGGCTCTAGGGTCTTTTAGTTCGCAAAAAGCTCTTGCTGCCAACATTCGCTGTGATGGGTCTTCATCACTCAATTTTGGCAGCATTTCCTCAGGATCGGGACTAGGATCGTTTGTATCCACAGATTCTAGGCGATCCAAAGGGTCATCAAATTGATCTACACTCTCAATTACGCTGAGGTCTTTGTCACTTTGCATAGTTGTTAGAATAGCCTATTCCTAACTATTTAATCAGGTTTCTTGTCTCTTGTCTTATTCTGTCGCTAATGAGACAAGGCCTATTGTGTCAAATGGCTTTATTTTGATAAGTTAATCTATATCATTCTCTGGGATTATCTAGATAAATACGAGTCGGAGAAGAGGGAACTGCCTGACTTGAAGAGTAATAGGCAATGGCCGATATGGGCAGTGTGAGGGTTAGCATAGCGATCGCTATTCCCATAAGGTGAGTCCATCTGTGGGCAGGAGGTTCAGAGACCTTCCCTGACGGGCTACTAGATTCCATAAAATGATTGTTTTGATTTACTGTTAAAGGATATAGAGAGAAACTTAATAAAATTCCTCTTCTCTATTGTACTAATTTTTTTAAGAGATTAACAGATAATATTATGGTACTTAACAATAAAAAACCGCCACTGAAGTGTAGGCGGTCGCAATAAGCAATCGGAGGGTGATAATTGACCAACAGTCACAGCAGGCTCCATCGTCTCACCGTCAGTCCAGTGCGGTCTTGGTGGTTTCCGTCGAGGAGCAACTGGCGAACCCGAAGGGCGGAGTAATCTGTGACTTTATGTCTTAATGTGAGTTTATGGTAAGCCAAAAAATTTTGATGTAACCAATTTAACGGAGTCGTAGATTTTTCTTAATTAATCAATTATCTCAGAAGTAAATGCTAATAGATTGTTTATATAACTCAGATATTCCCTTTCCCAGGGTTTCCATGAATAAGCTGAGCGACAATGATGAATCCATAAAATGCCCCATAATTTTTCCTTGACTAAAAGAGGCATTAGGGTAAGACATTTAAGGGATAATTGCTTAAAACAAGTGAGTGTTTCGTCACATAAGTCAATTTCTTGGGAAAAATCGAGTGTTATAGTTTCTCCTTTTTCGTAGGTAGATTGATAATCTGTTAATAAAGTTATTTTGTCCCATTTTAACGTTGTCACCGAGGGGTAACCAGGGGCAATAGCCTCGGCCATCAATTTTCCATCTCCACGATAAATACCGACCCGTTCTGCATTAATTAGAGTTTGTAATTGTTCTAAACACTCTTGAAAAATCGATTTAAGGTGACCAGACTCTTGCCACCGACGGGTTATTTGAGTTCCCAGATGTTGCCATTGTTGCTGTTTAGCCAATTTTGTTTTTAAAGCTGCGGACTCTCTTAGAGCTTGACAGGTCAACAGTAGATGATTAACCCGTTGTGACAAAACAGACCAAAAAATTGGTTTAGTAATATAGTCCGTTGCTCCTGCCAAAAAAGCTTGATCAATTGAATCTTGGTCATCGAGAGCGGTAATCATCAAAATGGGAAGAGAAATATTACCCTTAAGAGAACGCAGTTTTTGACAGCAGGTAAATCCGTCCATCTCTGGCATGATTGCATCTAATAGAACCATATCAGGCTGATGACGACTATATTCTTCGAGACATTGCTGACCATTTTTGGCTTCGATAACTTGATAGCCTTCTTCTTCCATGGCTATCTTTAAGAGACTTCTCATAGTGCGGTCATCGTCGACAATTAGGACTAAGCAATCTTCGTGTTTAAAAGTTGGGTGCTTCACGATTTAGTGATAAGAGGATAACTTATTTATCAAAGGATGATTATTCAGTTCTTTTTGCAGACTGTGGCAAACCCGATCATACTCAACTTTGAGTTTTAAGATTTTTTGCTCTGTCCCTTCGAGAGTTCTCCGACGGGCAATTGTTTCGATTTCCTCACACAATTGACAGAGGGTGGTCGCTCCTAAATTGCCACTTGGCGATCGCAGAGCATGGGCTGCCTGGCGTAGTTTCTCAGGATCTCCAACCTCTATGGCTTCTTTCATCGCATTGAGGCGTAGGGGAGCATCTTCGAGATATCCCATAATAATATCATTCATTCGTTGTCCTGCCATGTTGCGTAATTCGTTCAAAATTTTGTCATCAACTGCCCCAGATTTTGCCCTAGGTTTACAGCGACTTAGTGCTTGTTTTAGTTCTTCAATGCGTATTGGTTTGGCAATGTAATCATCCATTCCTGCAACTAAACATTTTTCGCGATCGCCGGGTGTTGATTCTGCGGTCATGGCAATAATTCGAGGACGTTCTTCAGCCGATAGGGTTCGACAAATGTGATGAGTTGTTGTTAAACCGTCCATTTCAGGCATTCGCACATCCATTAAAATAAGATCATAAGAGCGAGTTTTTAGGGCTTCTAATACTTCTTGTCCATTACTCACCATATCTGCCCAATAACCCAGTTTTTCTAATAATAGATGGATAACTTCTTGATTAACGACCACATCTTCAGCCACTAAAATTCGTAAGGGAATTGTTTGTGCCAGTAATGATTCTTCTAAAGATTGATCGGATTGTGATTTGGTGATTTTGATAGGATTCCCTGCAAAAATCTGCATCAAACTATAGTAAAGTTGGGACTGTTGCACGGGTTTAATTAAAACGGCTGCAAATTCTTCTTTACTGTTTTGAGCAGACATTTCTGCTCTGGTGATAGAACTCAGCATTACTAAGGGTAACCCCTTGCAGTTCGGTTGTTGACGAATTTGACGAGCTAAGTTTACCCCATCCATATTAGGCATATTCATATCTAAAATAGCCACATCAAAGGTAATTCCCCGTCGCAGCCATTCTAGGGCTTTTTCCCCGGAGTCTACGGCACAGGTAAACATTCCCCAAGATTGTGCCTGATTGGTTAAAATCTTTTGATTAGTAAGGTTATCGTCAATAATTAACATTCGCTTACCCATTAACTCCCGTTCTCCTTCTTGAGATGTGGCGGGAGAAGAACTAGGAGCAGCTAAGGTCTGAATGGTAAAGTTAAACGTTGAACCTTTGCCTTCTGTACTATGAACCCACATATTACCCCCCATCAGTTCACTTAATCCTTTGCTAATGGCTAATCCTAGACCGGTTCCTCCATATTTTCGGGTGGTAGAAGCGTCTACTTGACTAAAGGGTTGAAATAGCCGATTACAGCGATCTGAGGGAATACCAATCCCTGTATCTTTGACAGCAAAACGGAGTTCATATCTAGAGTTTTGTTTGCTATCTTGTCGGCTTTTTATTGGTGTGGCATTGACATAAATAACCACTTCTCCTTTTTTGGTAAATTTGACAGCGTTACCAATTAGATTGGCTAAAATTTGTTTTAATCGGGTACTGTCTCCTATAATCGCACTAGGCGTGTTGGATTCGATCAAATAAGCGAGTTCTAAATTCTTTTTTGAAGCTTGGGAAACAAATAAACGTAATACCTCTTCGATACAAGGTCCTAATTCAAAAGGTTGTTCTTCTAACTCTAATTTTTGTGCTTCAATTTTGGAAAAATCGAGAATATTATTGATCATCGTCAGCAGGTTTTCCCCACTATTACGGATAATACTGACAAATTCTTTTTGTTGATCATTTAATTGGGTATCTAGTAGTAACCCTGTCATTCCTGTGACGGCGTTTAAGGGGGTACGAATTTCATGACCTATCATGGCTAAAAATTCACTTTTCGCTCGATTAAGCTCTTCTAGAGCTTGTTCTGAAGCTTTTTGTTGAGCCATTTTTGTCTGTAAGTCTTGAAGGTCTTGAAAATATTGACCTAAAGTAGCAATTAATATTTCTAATTGATGCAGTTCGTCCCGTTGTGTTAATGTTGGGCGTTTATCCTGGGGTAATAAAGATTGGGTTTTATTAACTAATTTTCCTAGGGGAAGTTGTACTTCTCGCCTAAACATGACAAACATGATTAGGATTAAAATACCACTGACAATTAATGAGGCGATTAAAATTTTGCCGGCTGACCTCAGATTACTTTCTTGTGTGGGTTGTAGGGTATAAGCTAGACGAACTTCTCCTAAAGATTGTCCAGATTCTATAATAGGTTGGCGTATTTCTCTAATTTGAGGCTCTTGGAGAAATTTTTGTAATTGTGTTTCTACTTTTCCTTGTTTTAAATCGGAAAAGATCATGGAATCTGCAAAATTTTCCTGATTAAAAAAGCTAGTGACCGCTTGTCCTTTTTCATTGATCACTAAGCTGTATATTAAGTCATTACTGACACTGGATTGCCTCATTAGTCGTTCTAAAGTAAAGTCGTCCAGTTTTAGTTGGGATTCTTGATAAATAATACGAATTTCTTTACTTAAATCCTCTATCCTAGTTTTTAAGTTTTCCACCCGTTGATAATATCGCCAGCGAACTTGAATCACGCCAAATAATAAC
>NZ_AAXW01000026.1 GCF_000169335.1 Crocosphaera chwakensis CCY0110 | reverse complement strand
GCTTATATAAAATCATTATTTAAACAATTACAACCTGTTTGGAATATAGTTCAAGAAATTGGTCATAATTATGATATAGAAATTAGTTGTGTAATTTATACTGATGGAGAAGTTCCATCAATTCATTTCGATCAAGAAATCATTAATAAAAGTCATCAAATTAATGCAGAAATAGATGTTGATTTATATATATTGCCAGACAACACAATAGAAAATGAACAAAAAATTAACAACTTAGTTGAATTTACATAAACTAAGTTGTTATAAGTGTAGCTGATTTAAAATAGAGATAAATAGGGACAATAAAACTATGGCAAATACGCCAATACAAGTAACAACGGATTTAAGTTAAGATTTTAGATCGTATTGATGATAATCTGAATAGTTTTCGTAAAGAGACAAATCAAAAACTAGAAAAAATAGACGAAAGACTTACGAAAATAGAGGTAGGCCAAGCGAGATTAGAAGCTGATGTGAGTACCTTAAAAGAAGATGTCAAAGAATTGAAAGGGTCAAGTAAAGCACAAATCTGGACGGCGGTCACAAGCCCTGCCCTTCGAGGGCAGGGTCGCCACCTCACATTAATTGGTATTTTAGGAACAGCAGTTATCGGGACAGTTATTCGTTTTGTTATTACTGCTTATCCAGGGGGGAATCCATATGCGATCGCACAGATGGGTAGGGGACAAGTTCTGATTTACATTAGGCTCTTCCAATTTTAGTAAGAGATTTATTAATTTTAGTCAACCAGTATATCTTAAAGTTCCTCGTCGTCAATTTATTGGTCCCCAATGTGGTAAATATCCAACAGAAGGTTTAGAATGGATAGAAACGAGAAGAGATTATACCAAACGTTAGACAACGCTAAACTTACATTAACCCAAAAATCACATATTAAATCTTCACTAACGACTTAAGTAAGTACACAAAATTAATTTCCTAGTGAGAATAGGCAAAAGGCAACGAAGTTATTGAGATGTGTAATTAATTTTGCTCAGGTACTTACTTTTTTGCAGTATATAGAAGTGAGTCCTAAAAAAATGATCCAAGTAATTAGATTGAAATCAGACTCAGGGACACTGGTTTTAGCTGACTCCACAGACACTATAGCATCTTCGGGTATTACTGAGTCCAAGGGATCGAAATTTTCGTCTGATAACGAAATAATTGTTAATGAAAGGAGACTATTGGGGGTTACTTGATTAGCAGTGAAGTCGAGGGTAGCTAAACTAAAACTGCTAGGTTGTTCAGTATTAAGGTCTTCAGGCGTATCTAAGATGGACAGATTAAAAAAAGAGACAATTCCTGGGGTAGAAGGATCGACTTTATTTGGAATATCAAAATTTGATAAATTGATTAAATTACTAAAGGTTAAACTGTCAAAAGTAAGAACATTAGGATCATAATTGAGATCGAAGTCAAATCCTCCTACGGAGGGTGATTCCATATCCCCTAGTTCCGAAATTTGCACATCTACTATTACTGAATCTCCTACCGCAACGTTTTGTGTTTGGGGAAGGAGTTCTAGGGTGATACTCTGAACAGGTTGTAGAAAGCTGAATAAGGATAATAGTCCCAAGTTAAGACCAGAAATTATACTAATCTGTTTCATTAGAAAGGAAAAGAATCATTAAGAAAATCATTGCTAAAATTTGGAATAATTTATCTCAATTTTGGCAACTACTTTCCTTATAAACCGATTCTTTTTCTTAGAAACACTATGTTACTAGACTAAAAAATAACTTATTGACTTGTAATCGTTATGTAAAATAAATTTTTTTTTGAGAAGAAAAATTAACATAAAATGATTTAGATGGTATCATTTATGACACTTGAGGAAAAGAAATACTTATCTATGTCTATATCAGCCCCAATTTTACATCAAGGGAGAGCCATTACTCTTAGACGTACGATTCCTGATGATGCTGCTTTGTTGTACGAGCAGATGTATTGTAATGCAGAATTTATGGGTTTATTTCGTCTTAATGATCTGGTTGCGAATGAAGAAGAACTTAGGGAAAGATTAGTTAAACGTTGGGAAGTGTCTCCGATTAAGAGTGGTTATTTGGAAATGTTAATCTTGCATAAACATCATGGAGCAATCGGTATTATTGCAGCAGCCGACTATATCCCTTTACATCAACGAGCTGAATTTTTGATTGGTTTATTCAACCCTAAATATTACTATGCTGGCTATAGTATTGAGGCGTGTTTAATGCTAGGTGATCTCGTTTTTAATCAATATAAATTACATCGTCTTTATGCTTATGCTTATGATTATAATCATCTGGCACAAAAAGCACTAACTTCTGGTGGTTTTATGGTTGAAGGGGTTATGAAAGAACATCTGTTTGATCAACAGAAAGAACAATTTGTGGATTTGCACATTTTTGGGATGACGGTTCAGCAGTTTCGTCAAAATCGTCGCATTGCCAAATTGTCACGTCGTTTAATTGGCAGAGATATCACTGATGGTGAGAACCATTCGTGAAAACGAAGGAGTATTCCTAGTCTTTCCTTATAGCAATCATTTTTAATTCATTTTTGATTTTTCATGAAGTTTTACGAACGATATATCCCTTTTCTGTCAGACTCCGAAGAATGGGGGTAAAACCCTGATTTTCTTGTTAGGTGTTGTTGGCTATAATAACAGAAATGCGTCAAAATTTCGGCAAGTTACACAAGAGTGATATTAGAGACTATTCTCAATGGTTACTGCATTAAACCCCCATTAACCGCAAAAAATGCACATTTCCTGAACTATCCCCAGCAATAATAGACACTCCATCAGGTGCAACGGCAACGCAAGTTATACTAGCTTCAGCAGTAAAAGTAGCGATACAATTTTCTGTCTTTAAATCCCAAATTTTGAGGGTTTTGTCGTCACTTCCAGAAATCACTTTTTTACTGTCAGTAGTCACTGCTAGGATATTTATTGAATAACTATGATTCTTAAGAGTGTTTTCTAAGTTTTCTGTGTCTAAATCCCAAATTTTCAAGGTCTGATCCCGACTCCCAGAAATCACTTTTTTACTGTCAGTAGTCACTGCTAGGATATTTATTGAATAACTATGATTCTTAAGAGTGTTTTCTAAGTTTTCTGTGTCTAAATCCCAAATTTTCAAGGTCTGATCCCGACTCCCAGAAATCACTTTTTTACTGTCAGTAGTCACTGCTAGGATATTTATTGAATAACTATGATTCTTAAGAGTGTTTTCTAAGTTTCCTGTAGCTAAATCCCAAACTTTTATGGTTCCATCGCAACTTCCAGAAATGAGCTTTTTGCCATCAGGAGTAACTGCCACTGCTCCTACTGCCAAACTATGACCAGTGAGAGTGCGAATTAGAGGTTGTGCAAGAGGTGAAGAAATAGTAGAACTTAGCAGACATAACCAAGGTGTATTTTTATATTGAGTAGCTGTTTTTAGATATTTTATTTCTTTTTTAAATAACTTTTTAATGTGAGGGAGATGTTGATAAGAAACTAATAAGCTTGTTAATTGTTTTGCTAATTGACTTTTATCTTTAGCGAGAATATGTCCTGACATATACAATGCTTTTTGAATTAACCTCAGTTCTTGCAAACGTAAGGATTCAGGTGGCAAATATTGACAAACAGGCTGACTGCGCTAAAGTAACGGTATGAGTCAAACTGAACCAGGAGTACAGTTAAATCCAGACGAATTAAACCAACTGTCAAAATCTGGGTTGGTACAAATTATCTTGGCTCAACAGAAACTTATCGAGCAGCTACAAAAAGAAATAGAAAAATTAAAGCTCAGTCGTAATTTAGATAGCCAAACCTCATCAAAACCCCCATCAACAGACTTATTGAAAAAGTCTGAGAAGGCTAAAACAACTGAAGACGATAAGGATAAGAAAAGAAAACCAGGGGGACAACCTGGACATAAGGGAAAAACAAGGAAAGGCTTTGGGAGAATTGACAGAATTCAAATCTTGCAACCATCAATATGTAGTCACTGTGGTCAAACAGAATTATTAATAGAACCAGTGAAAGTTGATTCTCAGCAGGTAGCACAACTGGTAGATAAACCCATTGAGGTAGTAGAATATCATCGTCATCATTGTCGCTGTGGGCATTGTGGTGAAGTGACCAAAGCGAATTGGTCGCCCAAGACCGTCCCAGGACAAGATTTAGGAGTGAAGTTACAAGCTTTTCTGGGATGGTTAGGGAATTATGGACATCTACCTTATGAAAAGCAACAAGAGATGTTGTGGGAGTTAGGGCAAATTGAGATAGGTATGGGGACCATCGTAGCCACCAATCAACGAGTAGAAACAGCCATTAATCCGTCGGTTGAACAATTATCCAAGTGGGTCAAAGTAGAACAACCCCCAATTCATGTTGATGAAACACCCTGGCCAGTGAAGGGAGTCAAAGAATGGTTGTGGGTATTTACCAATCAACTTTTCTGCCTGTTTCGGGCTGCTGATACTAGGGGGCGTAAGGAATTAGAAGATCAGTTAGGCCATGAATATGGTGGTGTTTTAAGTAGTGATGATTTGGGAGTTTACAATGGTTATACTGTTGTTGCTCAACAGAAATGTTTGGCACATTTACGCCGTCACTTTCAGCGATTAATAAAAACTCCAGGTCAATATAACAAAACCATCGGTCAAACTTTTCTCAAATTAATTGATGAAGCTTTCCGTCATTATCGTATTTGGCAAAACGATAAGAATAGGCATGGTTATCAAGTTTGGGCAAGACAATTCAAAGATAAGATAAAGATAGCCACAGAAGAATGGAAGCCTAAAGCCGGTTATGAAGCCGGAAAACTTTTGCGAAACCTTCGGCAAAAGGCAGAGCAATGGTGGTATTTTCTGGAGCATCCAGAGATCCCCCCTGATAATAATCTTGCTGAAAGATCCTTAAGATTAGCCATCACGAAACGGAAAGTTAGTGGGGGTTCAAGAAGCATGGAACGATTTAAACAAACAGCTAACTTATTGACGGTTATTCAAACTTGTCGTCGTCAAGAACGTTCGGTGATTGATTTTTTCGAGAAGTCATTAATAGCCAAAGTCGGTCATCCGAATTGTTTGTTTCCTTCCCTAATTCCTAACTTCTAGACCTGAATCCTTACCGATTTTGACTATCGGATCTAATATTAAAATAGTAAATACAATCAGGATTATTATGAACATATTTAGCAGCAATACTACTCTTACCTTCCCCTGGTTTTGCAACAATGGTAAAATAACCCCGATCATAGGTATTAATAAAGTTTTCTATGGACTCTAAAACAAACTGACGACCTACAAAAAGCCGTAATTTTTCGTCAATCAGTGCCTTAAATTTTTGTTGATATTTAAACAGTTTATCCCCTTTCCATTCTCTCGGATCAACAATATCAGTCGGTTTTATTTTTAGGAAGTTAGCAATATTTTTAACAACAAATCTATCAACACTAGCAGGAATCCCATTTTTTTTACCTTTTGTCCCTAATACTCTTTTCAATGTATCTAAACTGATATTAGTTTCTTTTGCAAAATCGTCTTGTGTTAACCCTGTTTCCTTAATTGCTTCTTTAAGTTTTTCTTGTCCTTGTGGACTTGATTTAACTGTATCAGAATAATTCATAGTAAACTTTCTGTGTAATTCCTTCACTCTAACAATACAAATGATATCATAATCTTAGTGTACAATATTAGGGCAGATAGGGTTAGCAGACTGTTCCTAACTGCCCTATTTTCTAGGGAAAAAAGAATACTAATTAATATCCCTGAATGCCCTATTTTTTAGGGCATTATTATTGCCCTAAATCGCCCTTTATTGTGAAGAATAACTATGCTAGAAATAAAGTGTAAAACGTTACAAGAATTAAGATCATGCCTAAAAAACCTAATAATAAAATATTTCGTTTGTTGGTAATATTGTCTAAAAAAGGAGTTACGATTATTCCTCAAGGTCAAATTACTATATCCTATCTTCAATTAATTGCTGGAATTCTTTCTGTAATTTTGTTTCTATCTACAGGAATGCCAATGTTATCTCAATTTATCCCTTCTGACTTCCTAGAGATCCTTCCTACTTCAGTCAAAAATGATGATAGGAAAGACGAGAATTCAACAAAAAAAAAGGTGGGCAATGCCCACCCTACTGGTTTAATAGTAGTTACCCACTTTTCGGTGGTGAATGGCGGTTAAACCATCGGGGTTAGAAACTCGTCCATTGGTGACTTTACTGTAAACAATCCAATGATCACTACATTCCATGCGACTGACAACTTCGCATTCTAAATAAGCTAACGCATCCACTAAAATCGGTGATCCATTCTTAGCCGTTTGCACATCAATTCCTTCAAAGCGATCGGCTCCAGGGGGAAATCGTTTAAGAAAATGTTTCATTAAGGGTTGATATTTCCCTTCTTCGAGGATGTTTAAAATGAAGCTATCACCCACTTGCATTAAAGACTCGATCGCCCGATCTTTGGCCACAGCAACAGTAAACCCTGGGGGTTCAAAACTCGCTTGTGTCACCCAAGAAGCTAACATTGCCCCGTTAATTTCTCCTTTGTTAGCCGTTAGGATATATAAACCCCCACTAATACGACCGATCGCTTTATCTAAGTCACTATCTAAGGACTTCCGTTGCTTTACCTTGCGATCTTGGGTTAGGTTTTGTCCTAAGTCGGTTCCTGCTTCTTCGCAGAGTTGATAAATGGCTTCACTGGGAGTATCTTTAACCCGAATGGAGTTGAACCCTTTACTTAACCCAGCTTCTCGGAATTTGGTTAATAAGGGATCGATGGGTTCATCATTTCCCCCATAAGATTCAAACATCCCGATATACTGTTTATCCTTAGCTGCAGCAATAATAGTTCCTATGTTACTGGTGGTTTCTTTGTTATGATGACCTTCTAAGGGAGGCATACCTATCACTAAACCAGCAGATCGACTAACGATCTCTTGGACATCTTGAGTATCAGCAGATTTAAGATCCACCATTTCCACGGCCACACCAGTTTTGGTAATACCCTTGGCAATAGCTTGGGAAAGGCGATCGCTGTATCCATAGTCAGACACATAGAACACTGCTACGCTTTTATCGGCTTTGCTTTGTTCTTCGCTCCAAGTGCGATAGCGTTCCACTAATTCATGGAGATTATAACGCAGCAAAGGACCATGACCATTAGCCACCGTAGAAATAGTCCCTAACTTGTCCATGCGTTTCATAGCAGAAAGCACTGATCGCGCGTTAGGACCCATCAAACACTCATAATAAAAGTGATAGTCTGGAGCAATATCATCTAAATGTTCGTCATAAAGCAGATCAGAACAATAGTGCATCCCAAACACATCACAGGTGAAAAGGGTTTCAGTGCCTTTGTCGTAGGTTAACATAGTGTCAGGCCAATGTAAGTTAGGCGCGCTAACAAATTCTAAAACGTGACCTTTTCCTAAGTCCAAAGACTCACCGCTTTTGACTAAAATGCGCTCAAAAGGTTCATGAATAAAGTCTTCTAAGAACTTAATAGCCACTTTAGAACCCACTACTGTTGCTTGGGGAGCCAATTCTAAGATATCTTTCACCAAGCCACTGTGATCGGGTTCAGTGTGACTAATCACTAAATAATCAATGGTTTTAGGATCAATGAGTCCGATTAGGGTATCTAAGTATAACTGACGAAACTTAGCATGGGAGGTATCTATAAGGGCAACTTTATCACCGCGAATGATGTAGGAGTTGTAAGTGGTTCCATTTTGCAGGCCAAACTCAATATCAAAGCGATCGCGATCCCAGTCTAGGGATCGTATGGTGGTGGTATCTTCGGCAATATCAGCAGTTTGTATAGTTAAACGATTTTCTGTTTTGATGGGAGTTGCAACCATATCCCTCTCCGTATAATATTTCCATTTTTGTTTATATTGTGACACGGTTCTTGGATAATGTGACTTTAAGTTACTTATGGAAAGGGTAAGATTCTATTAATCAGTTATCAATTATCAATGAGATGGTTAAATTAGTCGTACTGAGAATAAACACTAACCAAAATAGCCACAGTAGCCGTTACTAATACCCCTAATAAAACATTAAATAGATTAATCGTTTATTCTATTCTATTCTATTTTACTAGATATTTCTGTCGTTCAATATAATTTTAATGAGTTATATTTGATAGAAGTCTAATAAAATTTTTGTCAAAATCAAAAAAATCGGTTAAAATCTGTTTAAAATTCTAACAGTCTAAGGTTATGAGTGATCTTGTTCTTGATGTATCTAATCTCCGTATTGAATTCCCATTACAAGGACAATCAAATAAGGTAGCAGTAGATAATGTTAATTTTCAACTCAAAAGAGGGGAAATTTTAGGAATTGTTGGCGAGTCAGGATCAGGAAAGTCTGTGACCTCTTTAGCTATTATGGGGTTAATTCAAAACCCTGGCAAAATTGTTGAAAGAAGTAGTATTAAATATTATCAGCCCTTACAAGATAAAATTGAATTAACTCAGTTAAAAGAGGAACAATGGACAAAATATCGTGGGAAAGAAATTGCCATGATTTTCCAAGAACCGATGAGTGCTTTTAACCCTGTTTATACCATAGGATATCAGTTAACTGAAGCCATTAAACTGCATCAGAATGTAAGTCGAGAACAAGCTAATCAAGAAGCAATTAAGTTATTAAAAAATGTAAGGGTTTTAAAGCAAACTTGTCCCCACAAACAAGCAACCGATTATTTAAAAAGATATCCTCATGAACTATCTGGGGGACAATTGCAACGGGTAATGATTGCGATGGCTATTTCTTGTCAGCCTACTATTTTAATTGCTGATGAACCCACAACTGCTTTAGATGTAACAGTTCAAAAAGGAATTTTAGAGTTATTAAGAGGTCTTTGCAAAGATAATAATATTGCTATGATTTTTATCTCCCATGACTTGGGCGTGATTAATAAAGTTGCTGATAATATATTAGTAATGCGTGAGGGTAAAGTGATAGAACAAGGAGACAAAGAACAAATTCTCCGTTATCCTCAAGACGGTTATACTAAAGGGTTACTTGCTTGTCGTCCTCCCCTCCATATTAAAGTAGATAAATTACCTACTGTTGCTGATTTTTTAGAAGATAAGAAAGACCTAAATTTATATAAAGAAAGTGATTTAATTTATAAAATCATTCCCCATGATGAAATTGAAGCAAGAACTAAAGAAGCAGAAGAAAAAAAAGTTTTGTTGTCAATAGAAAAGTTGACTGTTGAGTTTGGAAAGTCAGCGTTTTTTGGATTGAAATCTAATAAATTTACAGCCGTTAATAATATTAGCTTTGATGTTTATGCTGGGGAAACATTAGGATTAGTTGGGGAATCGGGTTGCGGAAAATCAACGTTAGCAAGAACAATTCTGAGACTTATTCCAGCAGCCAACGGAAATGTTACTTTTGAAGCCTACGAAATTTCTAAGAAATCTATGAGTAATAAATGGTTACGAAACCTGAGAAAAAATATGCAAATTGTTTTCCAAAATCCCTATAATTCTCTCAACCCAAGATTAACCGTAGGTCAAGCTATCAGTGAACCAATGATTATTCATCAAACTCAACCCAATAGCAATAAAAGAAGAGAAATTGTAGATGCTTTATTGAGCTTAGTGGGATTAGATACAAATAGTTATGATCGTTATCCCCACGAATTTTCAGGGGGACAAAGACAACGGATTTGTATTGCCCGCGCTTTGGCATTAAATCCTCGTTTTTTAATCTGTGACGAGTCAGTTTCTGCTTTAGATGTATCCGTTCAAGCACAGGTTTTGAACCTGTTAAAAGACTTACAAAAAAAGTTAAAACTAACCTGTATTTTTATCTCTCATGATTTAAGTGTCGTCAGATTTATGAGCGATCGCATTATGGTAATGAATCAAGGGGAAATTGTTGAAATAGGAGAAGCAGAACATATTATTAATCATCCTGACAAAGAATATACTAAAAATCTCCTCAATTCTATTCCTGAATTCCCCGAAGATTTGAGATGGACATCAGACCAAACAGTTATCAGTGAATAGTGACCAAATAACTGATAACTGATAACTGACTAGGGCTTCACTCAGTCACCCTTTGTAGGATAGGATAAGAAAAATCTAGAATTATGTAACTGTATTAACAACTTATGTTTTTCAAATCTGCCTTATCTCGTATTCTGGCCTTAGTTTTGGTGGCGGTTGTCGCTTTAACGGGGTGTGGTAATAGTTCTGCTGGACTCTCTGGTAATTATAGCCAAGATACCCTTAAAGTTATCGAAACCTTAACTACAGCCATTGATTTACCCAATGACGCTGAGAATAAACAAGACATTCAGACTTTAGCCAGAGAACAAATTAATGATTATATTTCTCGCTATCGACGGGAAGATCAATCTGGGGGACTTCGTTCTTTTACCACCATGCAAACAGCATTAAATTCCCTTGCTGGTTACTACACTTCTTATGGTAGTCGTCCTATCCCTGAAAAGCTGAAAAAACGCTTAAAACAAGAATTTAAGCAAGCTGAAATCGCTATTAAACGAGGCATTTAGTTAAACTCCGTCGTTAAAGACGGGATCTTTTTGCTTATAATGTTCCAAGGTTTGATCATTCAAGCCTTTTTTTATTACTCTTTTACAAACGCCATGATTTCTAAACTTACTCTCTCTATAATCACAACTATTATATTAGGTAGTAGTATTACCCCCGTTATCGCTTCTGCTGAAGTTCCTATATTATTGTCGCAAAATTATAATAAGGAACAATTAGATGAATTATTGCGCCGCGGTAGAGATTATGTTGATAAAGGAGATTATCAACGGGCGATCGCGACTTATGAACAAGCAGCAAGTTTAGATAATGATAATGCGAAAATCTTTTCAGGAATCGCTTATTTACACAGTCAACAAGGAAACTATCAAGCTGCGGTAAAATATTATCAACAAGCCCTTTCCATTGATTCAAGTAACGCTAATTTTTATTATGCTCTAGGGGATAGTTTAGCAAATACTGGTGATAATAATAATGCAGCCTCTGCCTATTATTATGCCATTCAACTGAACCCCCAATCTGTTAAAAGTTATATTGGTTTAGGAGTTGTTTTACTCCGTCAAGAAGATTATGAAGGGGCAGCCGAAGCTTATAAACGGGTGATTGCCCTTGATCCTAATAATCCCGAAGCGTTTGCTATTATGGGATCATCATTACTACAACAAAAACAACTCGATCAAGCCGTACAATACTTAGGGAATGCAGTTGAACGATTTTCTGGCGATGTAGATTTACGGTTATTATTGGCTACTGCTTATTTACAACAAGGGCAATTAGAATTAGGAAAAGAACAATTAACAAGAGCAGAAAGACTTGATCCAAGCAACACTAAAATTCAGTTAAAAATAGCCCGTATTTATGAAGTACAAGAAAATCTAGATGAAGCTTTAAAAATTTATCGTCGTATCTCTTATCTTAATCGCAAATCACCAGAAGCTTATGCAGGAGTGGGGAGAATTCAATTAGCTCAAAATGATTATTTAGGAGCAATTATTACTTATAAAGATTTAATCGAACTTATTCCCCAAAATCCTGAACCTTATTATTATTTAGGAGTCGCTTTTAAAGAAAGACAGAGAACATCAGAAGCGAAAAAAGCTTTAGAGCGAGCGAAAAAACTTTATCAAGAATATGATAATACAGAAGGAATAAAAAAGGCAGATGAATTATTAGGACAACTCTAACTATAGCTAGTCTATTTGAATCGCGAATTGACTGGTTGACAAAAAGAAAAATCTTAAATTTTCCCAACTCATTTAGACGGGTTATAGAAAAGGTATAATTTAAAATATTCCTAGAGACAATCAATAATTGTCTTCAAAGTGTCTTTAATTCAGTAGGAGCTATATATCATGGTTAAAACCCTTTCTACCATGTTACCTTTGGGAACAAAAGCCCCAGCTTTTTCTTTAGAAGATGTGGTATCAGGGAACAAAATTTCTCTAGATACCTTTGCTGAGAAAAAAGCTTTATTAGTGATGTTTATTTGTGTTCACTGTCCTTTTGTTAAACATCTTCAAGATGATTTAGCAGTCTTAGGAAAACAATATGTAAATAAAGGGTTAGGAATCGTAGCCATTAGTGCTAATGATATCATCAAACATCCCGATGATGCTCCCGAAAACATGAAAAAATGGCAGAACGTTAGGGTTTAATTTTCCTTTTTGTTACGATGAAAGCCAAGAAGTCGCTAAAGCTTATACGGCTGCTTGTACCCCCGATTTCTTTTTATTTAATAATGATAATATCTTGGTCTATCGTGGTCAATTTGATGATAGTCGTCCTGGTAACGATGTTCCTATCACTGGAAAAGATTTAAAAGCAGCTATAGAAGATGTTTTACGAGATAGAAACGTTGATACTCAACAAAAACCTAGTATTGGTTGTAATATCAAATGGAAAGAAGGGAATGAACCACCTTACTTTGGTGTATAAGTAACGAATTGGGAGAATTATCCATTGGGTGGCGTAATTGAACTAGATTTGTTAGATTTAGGGTGGTCTTTGGGTATCATGGCCATTGCAGTGGTTTTGTCCAACTGGCAACGGTTAGGCTTAGAAGGTCAACTTATCGTAGCCACAGGGCGATCGCTTCTTCAACTTTTAGCAGTAGGCTATGTGATCGCTGCTATCTTTGAATTAAACCATCCTATCCCTGTTTTATTCATTTTAGGGGTGATGTTAACCATTGCTGCTCAAGTCACTCGTAACCGTATTCCTCACAAGGGCAAAGGGTTTTTTCCTTTGGTTTGGGGATCGTTATTGGTGAGTAGTGGTTTAACCCTCAGTTACGCCCTCAGTTTAATTATTCAGCCTGACACCTGGTATTCTCCCCAGTATTTGATACCATTGACAGGGATGATCCTAGGAAATGCTATGAATAGTGCTTCTTTATCAGGGGAACGTCTAATTAATGCTATTTCTCATAACCAAATTGAGGTAGAAACCTATTTATGTTTAGGAGCTACACCTAAAGAGGCGATCGCAAATTATCGCAAAGAAGCCATTCGGGTGAGTTTAATTCCTACTTTAAATCAAATGATGGTAGTAGGTTTAGTTAGTTTACCAGGAATGTTTACAGGACAAGTTTTAGGGGGAACGGAACCGCTAAACGCAGCTTCTTATCAAATTTTAATTTTATTTATGATTATGTTGACTAACATTTTAACTGCTATTTTGATAACAGAAGGGGTTTATCGTAGTTGTTTTAATGAACAAGCGCAGTTAATAATTAATTAAGTAAATTTACGAGCTTGGAATAATAAAAATTAAATTATTCTAAGTAATTAGAATCCTATATCAATATAAGTTATATTATTTGATCATAGTGAGAGAGTGAGATGATGGTGAATTTTTTAATAATAATTACGAGTTTATCTTTGATAACCTGGATTTATTTACTCCTATTTAGAGGCTGGTTTTGGTTAAGTAATCAAAGAATTAATAGTAATCTTAAGCCATTAAATCAATATCCTTCTGTGTGTGCTGTTATTCCTGCTCGTAACGAAGCTGATGTTTTACCTATTAGTTTAAAATCTCTGCTAAATCAAGATTATCTAGGGAATTTTTCTATTATTTTAGTAGATGACCAAAGCGATGATAATACAGGAAAAGTAGCCCAAAATATTGCAGAAAAGTATCAAAAAGCTGACCAGTTACAAGTCATTTCAGGACAAGGATTAGCATCAGGTTGGTCAGGAAAATTATGGGCAATGAAACAAGGAATTGAACAAGCCAAAAAACTAGATAATAAACCTGATTACTTACTGTTAACCGATGCAGATATCGAACATCATAATAGTAATTTAAAAGAATTAATAAATCAAGCAGAAAAAGAGAACTTAGCCATGACTTCTTTGATGGTTAAGCTGAGATGCGACAGTTTTTGGGAACGATTTTTGATCCCTGCTTTTGTCTATTTTTTTGAGAAACTTTATCCTTTTTCTTGGGTCAATAATCCTCAAAAGAAAATGGCAGCAGCAGCAGGGGGTTGTATCTTAATTCGTCGTGATATTCTAGAAGAAATTGGGGGAATAGAAGTAGTCAAGCAAGCTTTAATTGATGATTGTTCTTTAGCAGCAGCAGTTAAAGCAAAATTACAAGAAAATCCCACAAAACCTACTCAAGGAATTTGGTTGGGATTAAGTGACAAAACCCTTAGTTTACGACCCTATGATAATTTAGAATCAATTTGGAATATGGTAGCAAGAACTGCTTACACTCAGTTAAATTATTCCCCTTTATTATTAATAGGAACTATATTAGGATTAACATTAGTTTATTTAGTAGCCCCTATTAGTTTAATTATTGGATTAATTATTCAAAATAAAATTATTGTTATTTTAGGAGGAATTACCTGGTTATTAATGACTATTTCTTATTTTCCTACTTTAAAGCTATATCGATGTTCTCCTCTGTGGGGATTAAGTCTACCCCTAATCGGCCTTCTCTATGGTTTAATGACAATAGACTCTGCTTGGCGACATTGGCGAGGAAAAGGAGGCGGTTGGAAAGGGCGTTTTTATGTCAATTCTTAATTAGCATAATTTGTTAATTTTGTTAATTTTGTTAAATTTTACTGGCTTTTTGATATTTTCTATTGTACAAAACACTTAGTTTTTTGAGAAATTCAAGAAAATTATTACAGTTAAGCTAAAATAGAGTAATCCTTAAGTTCAATCTAGCATCATTTTTTGTTAGTTAATTGAACTTATACAATTGAAAAGCTTTTAATCTATAAATTTAATAAAACTATAGATCCTGCTATGGTTGAATCAATTATTAATGCTATTAATAGCCAAAATTACGAGGAAGCGTCTCAGCTACTTCAACAGCTACAGCAAGACGACCCCGATAATATTTGGATTCCATTTTATCAAGCTCGTTTAGCTGAAGCACAAGGAGATGTAACCTTTGCCAATGAACGTTATCGAGAACTTCTACCTAATGCGGTAAACCCCAAGCTAATTAGGCAAATTCGTCAAGGGATTGAACGCATCAACCAACAAGACATCCAACAACGTCAAATCGCTTTAGATGAAGCGATGGCAGAAAGTGGGTCTCAAGAAATGGGGATGTTAATTCTTGAGGCGATTTCTAATGAGTTAAAAAAGACGGCAGCCCAGAAATTTGGGGAAATTATGGACATTGATCCCTATACGGCTAGATTACAACTCCCTAGTCGTTCCTGGCGATTATACCGCACCGGGGCTATGGGTAAGCTAAATTTTCAAGCGGAACAACTGAAACAAGCAGATATTCCGTGTTTTACTGCATTGCTTGGCAAGGTTAATACTTTAAATGTTTACAACGTTTTATATATTGAATCTGTTGAATCAAAAGTTACCATTGTCTATGAACCGAAAAAAGGACAACGGGATATCTTTACATTTGAATGGATAGAGGTAGGACAACGAGTAGAAGGATTACTTCCGATTTTTGAGGAATGTTTTGATATTGGGTTGAGGGGACAGTTAAAACGCACCACAGAAACCCTCGATTATGCGAAAATCTGCGATCTTCATCTTCCTGACAAAAATACTATTATTCGTCTCTGTGATCAACAATATCGTTTCCTCGAAGGAATGTCCTTTTCTGATACCCAAAAAGCTAAAGATGGCCAGGCAACCATGAAGAAAAGCTGGCAACATATTATGGCTTTTATTAGCGAAAAAAATCCTAATCTTCTTACTTTCTCAGAATTTACCCCTTTTGGAGAATCAGCTATTGATTTTCAAGAGTTACTTAAACTAATTAATTCTCATATTAATTTATTACGTCGGGAGGAAACTCCCTGGGATGCTGCTTTCCATTTATATAGTAGTCTGGCTTTTTTGAAAACTTTTTCTTAAAACAATTAAACCCAAAAAAAGGGTCAACCGAGGACTGGTTAACCCCAAGCTTGGGAACGCGCGCTAAATCTTAGCTGTGAAGAACTAAATTGATATTAGCTTTGCCTAAGTTACGCTGCTTAACTTCTGCTAAGGTCTTGTTAACAGCATACTTTTGGTTGATGGAGTTGATTAACTCGGTTTGGTTGTGCTTCTTAGCAACACCCCAAAGGTCAGCAACTAGGTCAAAGCTGCCATCGCTATTGCGAGACCAGCCAAGATCATATTCACCATCAAGAACGGCAACAATATCAGAACGAACGCGCTGACCGTTATAACCTCTTACATCAGCGTCGGTCTTCACGAAAATACCGAGATCGCGTAAAGAAGCTTTTAAAATTTCAGCGTCTGTGATTTTGGTACGCAGAGTGCTAAAGTGAGACATTTTCGATTTCCTCCAGTAGAACAGAAGTTGACAACAACAATTTAGGGTTTGAATGCGTCCTCTTTATGGGACGACTTTTGATAGGCTGCTAGCTATTGGCTAGCCTTTACACCTGTTGGGAGCAGGTGAAAGCTTGTTAAAACTCCAATCGCTGATATTCAGCGACGGAGGCCGAAGCAGGTCGCGCTCTTTGTCGCGCCCAGTCCCGTAGGGCAGTGACCTGTTCAGTCATGGTGCGAGATAGGGGTAAAGTCGATTTGATAGCAGCAATAATATCAAGCTGCGTAAACTCCCTATCTTGAGCAAAAGCTTCGTACATGGCTGCAATGATAGCCTGCTCAATTTCTGCACCAGAAAATCCATCAGAGACCTTAGCCAGTTGCTCAATATCGAAGCGAGAAATATCTGAGCGACGTTTACTAAGGTGAATATTGAAAATAGCTTGACGTTCTTCTAAACTAGGCAAGTCAACAAAGAATATTTCGTCAAATCTTCCTTTGCGTAGAAACTCTCCTGGCAACCGTTCAACACGGTTAGCTGTTGCCATCACAAAAACGGGTGAGGTTTTTTCTTGCATCCAGGTGAGAAAAGAACCAAATATTCGACTTGATGTTCCTCCATCAGAGTCTGCTGACCCGGCGCTGCCGGCAAAAGCTTTGTCTAATTCATCAATGAAGAGAATAGCAGGGGAAATGGATTCTGCTGTTTTGAGAGCATTTCTTAGGTTGGCTTCGGAACGACCCACCGCCGAATCATAGACTCTACCTAAGTCTAATCGGAGCAAGGGTAATCCCCATAACCGCGAGGTGGTTTTGGCAATCAGAGATTTTCCGCAACCTGGAACCCCTAAAATTAACATTCCTTTAGGTTGGGGTAAGCCATACTCTCTGGCTCTCTCCGTAAAAGCTCCTGACCTTTGTTTAAGCCATTTCTTCAGTTCATCTAAACCACCCACTGAATTTATAGTTTCATCTTCTTCGATGTAGTCTAAAACTCCATTTCGACGAATCTGCTGCTTTTTTTCTGACAAAACAATATTAACTTCTTCCTCTGTCAGACGACCCGCTTTTACATAAGCTTTCCGATACACTTTCTCTGCTTCGTCCTTGGTTAGACCAAGGGTTGCTTTAAGCAGTTTTTCACGAGCATCGGTAGTAATGCGATTACTTCTGGCTTGCTCAAGTTGTCTTGATAAAACTTGATTAAGTTCGCTTAAATCGGGGAAAGGAAAATCGAGAACAACAACGTCTTTTTCGAGTTCAATGGGAATCTGTTGTAGGGGAGAGAGTAAAATTATGGTTTTCTCTGTTCCCCGTAAGCTGATGATGGCATCTCGCAGAGAACGAGTAACGTTGGCATCAGCAATAAAGGGGTGCAAATCTTTAAATATGAAAATCCCTGGTTCTTTTTCGCGGATGACCCAACTAATAGCAGGTTCAGCATGAACCGTATTATGTTGAGTTGAATTTCCTGGCTGTCCGTATTCAACCATTCCGTGGGTCACAGTCCAAGAAAAGACGCGCCGATGCTTACTATATTGTTGAGCTATCTTGGCGATCGCTTGCTCTGCTCTTTGTTCTTCTGACGTAACAAGATAAATTAAAGGATACTGAGCTTGTATTAGTATGTTTAGCTCTTCTTTCATGGCATCGACCTAAAAATAATGGTTGGACAGTTAAGCAACTTAGCAGGGAACTAAGGCTTCTTCCCCAGGGGTTTCGGTATTGGTTGACACTGTTTCTCTGATATCTAAAGGAAAATCATCTGTAATTACACTAGGTTGATTTTTCAGAGATACCATTTGTCCATTTCGCATGACCATGGCGGCATCGCATTCTGGACAAACATGAACTTGATGTGTTTTTCCATATGCAGCTGCTTCTACCTCTTCTACCTTGTCTGGGTGTTTTAGATAAAAGTCAACTGCTTTTTCAACTAAGGCCGACATAGAATTTTCGTCGATGGCGGCTCTAATCTTGAGTTGCCGATGTATTCCAGGGGGGAGATATAGTGTGACTTTTTGCTTGTCTTGCATATCACTCTAGCTGAGGTTACCCGGGTATGTGTCACAACTCTAGCGATTTTTTTTAGGGCTGTCAAGCTGTTATGCCAGTATGACAGCATTATTGTAACATTGCTTAATAAAGTAGCTGTTCAGACATGGAATTTAGCCTTTTGCTTTCATTATTTTTGGCTTTGGCCGAGAGTCTAGGAACCAGTTTTTGAAAAAAAAATCTCCCGACTTCTACAAAAAGACTATTTAACAGTGACATCCGTCGAATTCGAGGACTGAACTATTTGACGGATGCGATAAATAGGGCGTTTTTGCGATTCGTGATAAGTTCTCATCATCAGTTCTGCTAATAATCCAGAAATCAATAGTTGTATGCCAGTGAGAATTAAAAGCACTGCGAGAATTAGTAGAGGACGATGACCAATGCTCAAGCCAAGAATTAGCTTGAGAAAGGTTAAGTAAGTACCCATCAACAGCCCTGCTATCAATAAAATTAAGCCACCGAGTCCAAAAATGTGCATGGGACGGGTTAAAAACTTTTTCAGGAAGAAGATAGTCAGTAAATCCATTAAGACTCGGAAAGTCCGCCCTAAACCATACTTACTACTTCCGTAACGGCGGGCATGATGACGAACAGGAAGTTCAGTAATTTTTGCTCCTTCAATATAGGCAAGAGCAGGTAAAAAGCGATGAAGTTCACCATAAAGATTCATATCTGATAAAACTTCTCGACGATAAGCTTTTAATGAACATCCATAGTCATGTAATTTAACCCCTGTGACTCGACCAATAATCCAATTAGCAATTTTAGAGGGCAGTAGTCGCGTTAACCGAGCATCTTGGCGATTTTTACGCCAACCACTCACCAAATCGTAACCTTCTTCAAGTTTGTTAACGAGCTTAGGAATATCAGCCGGGTCATTTTGTAAATCCCCATCTAAAGTAATAATAATATTTCCTTTAGCGTATTGAAATCCGGCTGCCATAGCTGGAGTTTGACCGTAATTACGACGAAAAATAATGGCGACTAAATCATCACGACTGTTAGCTAAGTCTTGTAATAAATCAGCAGAACCATCCTGAGAACCATCATCAACACAAATAATTTCGTAGGATAATTGGCTCTCTACTAAAATATCAGCAATTGCTTGAATTAGTAGGGGTAAACTCTCAAGTTCATTATAAATGGGAACGATTACCGAAAGATAAGTTTCGTTATAATTGTGATTATCTTGTTGAGTCAATAGTCTTAATGTTTCGCTCATTACTTTTAGGGATTTTGATTAAAAATTTTGTTGATAATATAACATGAAATAGCAAGAAAATTGAGTCAATCACGGAAGCCGATAACTCATCATTCTATTTCTATCTGTAAGTATCGAATTATTAAATTTCTGGATTGATTAACGATACATTACACTGGCCAAATTTTTTATAGTTTTTGACATTATTATACTTTTCTTTAAGTAATTGGCAGAAAAGCTCAGATTGGTTTGGATAAACTATCCACATACGAGATTCAATGGGGGGTAAGCTATTAAGCCATTTTTTTAGATTAGCTTCGTCAAAATTATATTCATATTCTTTCTTGATAATAGAAGCCGAACCACGATGATAATGTTCTAAAGGTTTAGATGTTCCATGAATGATAGACCAAATAATAACATCTCCTGGTTTTTCTTCTGCATTAATGATCTGAGCAATTCCCCGATAAAAATCTCCACGAGCGCCCATATAGCGTTCTGGTGAGCTATAGTAATGGGTTAATCCTATACTCACAGCGATCGCATAAACCATTGCCACAATTAAAGCCATAAACCGCCACTTTCGCCATATTTTCAGAAACCCTACGGCTAAAAGAAGAAATAAATAGGGTGCAACAAATAAGAAATAACGAGTAATCCAAATGGAATTGGAGAGATGAGAATAAACAAAAATTATGATTAAAGGAATAAACCCCCAAGCAGCTACCCATAACGTTTGTTGGCTACGAGGTTTCTTAACAATAGCAATCACCAATACAGCAACCGCCAAGAGAATGTAAACATGAAGAAACCTTGTTAAATAGGGGGGTGGAGGTGGATAAGAATAGGCAGTTAATATTCTTACTTCCCTCAAAACTTCTCTAATACCTGGAGTTGAACCGACTAAATAATGTTTTCCTGATGTGACGGCGGATAACAAATCAATGGCCACAGGAATAGAAAGAATGATAAGTCCTATTAAGGGTGTCGCGAAAGACAATAATCTTTGCTTTTGTTTGGAAAATTGTGTACCAATAAGTAACAAATCAGCTCCTAATAAAGTCCCATTAAAAGGAACTGTAAGAATAGCTAAAAATCTCATTATCGCCCACCCAGCTTTCGTTTTCCAATTATCAGGCTGTTTTAAAGCATGAGCTAAAAAGAGAGTCCCTGCTAAGGTGACACAAGTGGCTAAAGTATAATAACGAACTTCTTGAGCATGATTGATAAACAAGGGGGAAAGTGTCAACATCAAAGCAGCTATTAACCCTGTCGTTTCATTAAATAAGTAGCGTGCTAGTTCATAAAGCAAAATCACACTTCCCACAGCAAAAATAACAGATAAGCCTCTTAACCAAGCATCACTATTACTAAATGTTGTCCAGAAAGCTAATAAAGGATAATAAAGAAATCGTCCATCTTTCATCCTTAATTTTTCAGCATCAATTAAGCTAATAAATTCATCAATCCATAAACCTTTAGAATCAATTTTATAAATATAAAGGCCAATTGCTAAGAGCAGAATACAACCGAATAAAAACCATTGTCTTTGTTCATCTTTATGATGAGGGATTAAGGGAAAGTTCAATATTTTTAGTTTCATTTTTAAGTCTAGATTAAAATTTTAAGAGCATCATATATCTTGACCTATATGTTAAACCAAAAAGGTCGATTTTTTGTAGAGAATTTAAAAAGTTCGTTTTTTTTAAGCTAATGAAAACAAGGTCGAACAGACGAACCCTGTTATAATGAGCGATAGGTAAACCCTCATTCTCTTGGAGAGGTGGCAGAGTGGTTGAATGCGGCAGTCTCGAAAACTGCTTTGTCGAAAGGCAACGAGGGTTCGAATCCCTCCCTCTCCGTATTCATCTTTTATTGAGAGAAGCCACGGAAAACCTTAAGATTTGAATCTAAATAAAAAAAGGAAGTAGGTTACTTATCTACTTCCTTCTAGACTATTAATGATTAAAATTAGTATTCAGGTAGTAAAGATTGTTGACTTCTATCGGGATTTTGATTTTGTCCAGGATAGATAGGTTGTTGATCAAGACTTCCTAGACGGTTGAAAGGCCAAAAACGGACAAAAGCTTTACCAATAATTTTATCTTTGGGGACAAATCCCCAATAATGAGAATCGTAACTGTTATTACGATTATCTCCTAAGACTAAATATTCTCCCTCAGGAACTACCACTGGACCGTAATCATAATTAGGGTCTTCAGCGATGTATTTTTCAGTAATTTCTTGACCATTAACGTAAACTTTTCCCTGTTTTACTTGAACGGTTTCTCCGGGTAGTCCGATAATACGCTTAATAAAAGCGTCATGGAAGTCTTGGGCTTGAAGGGCTTCTGTCGGGTTAAAGACCACTACATCTCCCCGTACTGGTTCTCGAAAATGATAACTTAATTTTTCAATAATCAGGCGATCGTTGATCTCTAGGGTTGGTTCCATCGAAGAAGAGGGAATGTAACGTGCTTCAGCCACAAAGGTACGAATACCGAAAGCTAAAATGACGGCAGTAACAACTGTTTGGGTGAGTTCAACCCAAGGATTTTCCTGTTTAGAAGATTGAGGACGCTTATGTTTATCTTGTTTTACGCTTCGAGCCATAGGATATAGATATTGTGGGAGTTAAGCGAATCGATATTGTGAGAGTTAAAAGTAACGAATATTTGATTTTAGTTTAGTCAAACTTAAGTGGATGGGACAATTAAAGTATTCTTCATTTTATTTTAGGGGGTTTTTTGTCAAATGACATCACTTCTTATTCGTCACTCTCGTATTTTCTTACCTGATGGTGAGTTTCTAATAGGAGATATCCTAATCAAAGAGGGTAAAATTGTCCAGATTGCCCCAGAAATCACGGAATCGGATGTTACTACTATTATAGATGCTACAGGATTAACTTTGTTGCCTGGCGTTATTGATCCTCAAGTTCATTTTCGAGAACCGGGTTTAGAGCATAAAGAAGACTTGTTTACGGCCAGTTGTGCTTGTGCTAAGGGAGGCGTTACGTCGTTCCTGGAAATGCCGAATACGCGACCTTTAACCACGACGCAGACAACCTTAGATCAGAAATTACACTTAGCTTCACAAAAGTGCTTAGTGAATTATGGATTTTTTATTGGAGCAACAGCCGAAAATTTGCCTGATTTATTAACCGCTAATCCGGTGTGTGGGATTAAAATTTTTATGGGGTCGTCTCATGGAGCTTTATTAGTTTCTCAGGAGAGTGAAATTGAACCTATTTTTGCTAAGGGCGATCGCTTGATTGCCGTTCATGCAGAGGATCAAGCTAGAATTTTACAACGTCGTCAAGAATTTGCCGGTATTACCGATCCGGCAATTCATTCTCAGATTCAAGATGAAACGGCTGCTTTAAATGCCACAAAACTAGCATTGAAACTCTCAGAAAAATATCAAAGACGTTTACATATTTTACACTTATCGACAGGTATCGAAGCCGAATTTTTAAGAGAACATAAGCCTAGTTGGGTAACCACAGAAGTCACTCCACAACATTTATTATTAAACACAGAAACATACAAAAAAATTGGCACGTTAGCACAAATGAATCCACCCTTAAGATCCCCTGAGAATAATCAAGTTTTATGGCAAGCTTTATTAGATGGAGTGATTGATTTTATTGCTACTGACCACGCTCCCCATACTTTAGAAGAAAAAGCAAAAGGGTATCCTCAATCTCCTTCAGGAATGCCTGGAGTAGAGACTTCTTTACCAGTCATGTTGACTCAAGCAATGGCTAGAAAATGCAGCATTGCTCAAGTGTCTCATTGGATGTCTTATGGCCCAGCACAAGCTTATAAAATTGCTAATAAAGGATTAATTAAACCTGGTTATGATGCAGATTTAGTGTTAGTTGATTTAGATAATTATCATCCTGTTCTAAGAGAAGAATTACAAACTAAATGTGGTTGGAGTCCTTTTGAGGGATGGCAATTAACCGGATGGCCTGTTATTACCATTGTTGGAGGAAATATTGTTTATGAAAAGGGCAAATTGAATACAGAAGTTAGGGGAAAAGCTTTACAATTTGGCTCATAAAAATTGCTTAGTTGATAGATGGGAAAATATAGTAAGAACGATATTCTCCCCATCTATTCCTCTCAACTATTACCTCAAACGCTAAGCCGCTATCCCTAACTAATTTCAGTTAGGCTATATTTCTACTTCTAATTGCTTGGTGGGGACAAAACATTCCCCTGGTAAAAGAACTGGGTTGTTACGGAAAATTAATTGGCCTCGATAACTCTTACGATGAATAGCAATACCATAGGGTCGCTTGGCATTTCTGGGATGTAACATACAATAGGTACGATAAATTCTTTGGGCTGCTCGTAATAAAGTGGGATCTAAGATAATAGTGGAGTCCATAGTTTGTTGTCTGGGATCTTTCATTTGAGATGTATAGGCCATAACTTTAATTTCCTCGCAGAATCATTGAGGTTTATCTTTAAATATACTAATGCAAAGAATACACATCAAAAGACGGAAAAACCCCTAACTATGATTCCAATATTCTTAATAAAACTTCTCCCATCGCTTTACATCCCACAGATTTCATGCCTTGAGACATAATATCTCCTGTGCGATATCCTTGGGCTAGGGCTTCTAAAACCGCTTTTTCTAACTTGGTGGCTGCTTTGGCTTCGTTTAATCCATAACGTAGCATCATCGCAGCACTAAGAACTTGTGCTAAGGGGTTAGCCTTATCTTGTCCAGCAATATCAGGAGCCGAACCGTGGACGGGTTCAAATAACCCTGGCTTTTCTAAGCCTAAACTCGCTGAAGGTAACATTCCAATACTGCCCGTTAACATGGCCGCAGCATCAGAAAGGATATCCCCAAACAAATTACCCGTAACGATGGTATCAAACTGTAAGGGTTCTCTGACTAACTGCATGGCCGCATTATCCACATAGAGATGAGATAATTCAACATCAGGGTATTGTTCTGCCATCAACGTAACGCGATCGCGCCAAAGTTGAGAGACATCTAAGACATTGGCTTTATCGACAGAACAAAGTTTACCTGTTCGTTTTTGCGCCGTTTCAAAAGCCACTTTAGCAATGCGATCAATTTCTGACTCGGTATAGGCCATGGTATTGACCCCCCGTTTTTCTCCAGTTTCGGTCTCAAAAATACCTTTGGGTTCTCCAAAATAGATCCCCCCGGTTAATTCTCTGACCACCATAATATCAACCCCTCTGACGATATCTGGTTTTAAGGAAGAGGCATCAATTAACTGGGGTAGAATGGTTGCTGGCCGTAAATTTGCGAATAAATTAAGACCAGCACGAATCGCTAATAATCCTGTTTCAGGCCGTTTTTCACGGGGCAAATTATCCCATTTATAACCCCCAATGGCTGCTAATAATACTGCGTCACTATTGCGACACATTTTTAGGGTTTGATCGGGGAGGGGCTCACCTGTTTCATCGATGGCAGACCCTCCAATGAGGGCTTCTTGAAATTGAAAGTCAATGTCTAACTGTGTCCCGATCAGTTTGAGGATATCAACAGTCACAGTTAAAATTTCAGGCCCGATGCCATCCCCTGGAAGTAGGGTAATGCGATATTGCCTCGTCATAATTAAGTTCTTCTTTTCGTTTTCAGTGAGCGATCGCCAATCTTAAACTGGGAGGGTCGCTTTATATCCATTTCACTAGCAGTCTTACTTTACCACGAGTTGGTATGAGGACTAAGCATGACTCGGTTATAACAAATAACCGAGTTTAATCAAGATTTAAGTGCGCCAAATTTTTTCTAACACTTTTGACGCTTGAATATCTCCTAAATTGTAGGTAGAAGATTGAATCGCAATAAAGCGATCGTCATTAGGAGGAAGCCGTTTCTTAGCGTCGGTTTTACCAAATAAAGCGACAGTATAGGTTCCGACGGCGACTCCTAATTGTAATGGAGGACTATCGGTGCAAATCATTAAATTAGCCCCTGCGATCATGGCAGCTAATTTGCCTATATCTCCAGGTTTGGTAACCTTTAAGTCAGAACAACGACTGAGTAAAGGACTAATCCAAGCTTCATCTCCACCACTTCCTTGGAGTAAGACAATGGATAAGGAGGGCTGTTTTTCTTGAATTCTATTGATGATATTATTCCACTGAGGTATAGGATAGGACTCATTAGCCCCTCCATAGATCACGATATAACCACTTTCGTTAAGTAATAAGCGTTTTTGCTCCGCTTCGGCCCAGGCAATGTCTTCTTTCGGGAGGGCTATTTTCAGAGAGGGACAGGTCGATTTAATGTCTATTCCCTGGAGCAAATCGTGGTACATCTCGGCGGTGTATTGTTCTGTTTTTTGGGGAACAGGGTTTGAAATAAACCAACTGGGTTGGGTTTTATAGCCGACGGTCACAGGAATACCATTCAACCATAGTAATAAGCTTATACTCCAACGTTTTTCTAAGGTTAAGGCAATATCGTATTCGCGATCGCGGATAATCCCTAATAAGTTTAAATAGTCAGCCAATCCATTGCGATCTTGATAGTCGAATAAGAGAACTTCATGAACCTGAGGACACACCCGATAAGCGGATTTGGCACGGGGTTCAACCAGGACATCAATAATAGCATTAGGATATTGAGTTTTGAGGTCTTCTAGGGTCGGAAAAAATAAAATTTGTTCGTTTATCCCCCCAGGAACCAGGGCTAATATTCGCATAGTTTCGATGTTTTAATGGGTAGAACGTGGGCTTCGTTACAGCACAACAGCTTAATTTTAAGGGAAGAGTCCTCTAATTTGCTTTAATGTTCAGAATTAATTATGAACTACCCATAACTGATTGCCGATCATTGTTCTATCACTTCAAAGTCTGACTCCTCAAGAGATAATACAATTGATTCGGGTTGATGATTAATGGGATTTTGCTCTAGCCTTACCAACCACCTTCCGTTGCTTTCTTGTGCTTCAATACGCCCTTCTATCCCCTTAGCATAGTCAGGGTAAATGACACGCACGACCATTCCAATGCGGATCATAAGTATACTATTACCTACAATAAAATAAGTAAAATAAAATTAACTTTAGATTAAGTCTAGGTTAAAAGTGGGTACTCTACAATAGAAAAATATGGTCAACAGGAACAAACATCATGGACAATATACCAGCTAAGATTAAAGAGAATTTTCTTTGTCCCATCTCTCCTTATCACGGCTCTCTAACTAACCATACCGTGATGTTTAACACTAAACTACAACAGTTTGCTCAAAAAGTGGGTTTTATTGCCAATCTGCACACCGGAGGAAAATTACCTCCAAAAGAAGCCTATGATCAAGTTGAAGGATTGTGGAGAGAGTTAGAGGCAACGAAAATGACAATTTTTGAAGCTGAGTAATATTGGCTTTGTTATGATGAGCGAGAATCATCCACAATGCCATGATCTTTAATGAGTCTTTTTGATGCTTTTCAACCGATCGCAGCGATCGCAACTACGCCCCAGGCTACTCAATTATTACATCCCCTCTGTCAATCCTTAGGGGCAACACTCTATGTTCCCGAAACCTTACCTTTAAGTGATACAACAATTTGTCATTATCAAGGTTCCCTTAAAGCCCATTTAGCTACAATTTGGCCAAATAATCGGGCTTTTATTTTTTGTTTAGCGACGGGTGCAGTGACTCGTCTTATTGCTCCGTTGTTAAAGGATAAAGCCTCTGATCCGGCTATTATTGTTATCGATCCCACAGGTCAATATGTTATTAGTTTATGCAGTGGCCATCAAGGTGGAGCTGATCGCTTAGCCCAACTCATCGCTCATCATCTCCACGCTACCCCCATCATTACCGGCGCATCTCATCATCTCAATTTACCGGCGATTGATTTGTTAGGGTTGCCCTTTGGTTGGCGCAAAGGACCAGGGGATTGGACAGGGGTCAGCCATGCCATTGCTTCTCAAAAAACGATTCAGGTGATACAAGAAGCAGGTTCTCGGCTTTGGCAAGAAAATTTACCTCAAAATCATCCTTTTTACTTTGGGTTCGGTGAAATGGGGGAAAATGCTAGACCAGAGGGGAGAATATGGATTAGTGCTACCCAACGCAGATTTGCTGAAGGCTCTAGCCTGCCTAAAGTGCAATGGTATCCTAGGGTGTTATGGGTGGGTATCGGGTGCATTCGGGGAACGTCTCAGGAATTGATTGCATCGGCTATCCAAGACGTTTGTCAAAAGTATCATTTAGCTGAAGAGGCGATCGCAGGTATTGCCACTATTGACATTAAAGCTGATGAAGTTGGAATAATTCAATATTGTCAAGAAAAACAGTATCCTTTATTAACTTATTCGGCTGATGTTTTAAACACTATTGATGTTCCTAATCCTTCTGATATTGTAAAAGAAGAAGTCGGGACTTATAGTGTAGCAGAAGCAGCAGCCGTTTATGGAGCTAATTATTGGTTTAGTTCTCAAGGAAATAGGGAACAGGGAACAGGGAACAGGAAACAGATTCAGTTTAAAAAACCTCTTTTGGTTAACAAACAAATTGTTAAATCTGAACATGAAGCGGTGACAATTGCGATTGCTCAAAGCGAGTTAGAATATACAGGAAGAACAGGAAAAATATATTTAGTTGGAATAGGTCCAGGAAGTTTAGAACAGATTACTGCTGCTGCAAAAACGGCAATTAATGAAGTAGATTCTATTATTGGTTATTCTTTATATTTAGACTTAATCAAACCCTTACAACGTTCTGGTCAAATCATTGAATCTTTACCGATTACTAAAGAGAAAAAAAGAGCGCAAAGAGCTATAGAATTAGCCCAATGGGGCTTATCAGTAGCTGTAGTTTCATCGGGAGATTGTGGTATTTATGGTATGGCTGGATTAGTATTAGAAGAATTAAAAAATAGTAATTGGGATGGCAACAATCCCAGTATTGAAGTATTTCCAGGAATTACCGCTTTACAAGCAGCAGCAGCAAGAGTAGGAACCCCATTAATGCACGATTTTTGTGCCATTAGTTTGAGTGATTTATTAACTCCTTGGGATGTGATAAAAAAGCGATTAACTGCAGCAGCAATGGGAGATTTTGTCACAGCACTTTATAATCCGCGATCGCAAACTCGTCAAACTCAAATTGTTGAAGCACAAAATATTTTTCTAAATTATCGTAATTCTAATACCCCTGTTGCTTTAGTTCGTTGTGCTTACCGTCAAGATGAAACCATAATATTAACTAATTTAGGAGAAATGTTAAACTATGATATTGATATGCTGACCACTGTTTTAATTGGTAATAGTAGCACTTTTTATTATGAAAATTGGATGATTACACCCAGAGGATATAAGCAAGTCGATGAACAAAAATAACTATCAATTAATGTTAAAAATGCTTGCTTTTTCTTGACTTGACATGATATTCTATACACAATGGAAAAGGTGTGCGCTTGTTACCTCTGTTTTTGAGAAAGAAAAGAAGTAAAATAAAACAGTCTTGATTATTGAGAGTTTATAACCAAAAACGACGAATAGGATAATTATCAAACATTTGATCTCTGCTAACTAAGGTTAACGAATTATTAATGGATTGAGCAATTAAAATGCGGTCAAAAGGATCTTTATGATACAAAGGTAAATGGTAAAGCTTAATAGTATCCTGTAAAGTAATCGATAACAACTTAAAACGAGTCGCTAAAAAACGAGTTTCTATATCGTTAAAATCACAACTTAAAGCAAGTTTACCGATTTTCACTTTAATAGATATTTCCCAAAAACTAGCAACACTGACAAATACATTTTCTGTATTTTCTAGATAATCTATTATTTTAATAGGTAAACTGGAATCATTTTCTGCTAACCAGATAAAAACATGGGTATCGATTAAAACACCACTCATTACATATAATCCTCAAACTCTTCTAAAGGTTCATCAAAATCCTTAGATAAGGGTAAAATAAATGTACCTTTCATTGAACCTGCTAATTTTTGTTTAGTTGTTATTTCTTTTGCTACTTCAAGAAATAATACGTGTTTGTCTATTGTGTCAGGTTCTATTTTTGATTGTAGAAACTCGATAAAGTCTAAGACTTCTTGCTGTTTTTCAAGGGGAAGTTTTTCTATTTTTGCTGATACTATTTCTGAGATTTTCATTACATTTACACTATTTCATTTGTAACTACAATTTATCATATCTTCCTGCTGTGAGCGATCGCTGTTTGTTTTGGCAACTTTAGGGATGATGGGTTAATGATACTGTAGCGCAATAGTTAGGCAAGACTGATGATGAATTAATGTTAAAAATGCTTGCTTTTAGTTGACTTGACATGATATTCTATACACAATGGAAAAGGTGTGCGCTTGTAACTTCTGTTTTTGGGGAATAGAAGAGACGAGATAAAACAGTATTGAGTTATCGCTGAGGAAAAAATACCCGATTGAAAGGTTCTTTACGATAACGTCGATAAACATCAAAATCTTTATCTAAAGTAGCAATTGCTGATATATTTAATCTTTCAGAGATGACAATAAGAGATAAGTCAGTAAAGTCTCCTGGTAAGTCTTGATAAATGGTGTTAAGTTCAATAATTCTTTGATAATCTGATGGAAGTAAATGTTCACAAACAAAAGCTTCTTTTTCTAACGCTAATAAAAACTCATTTTGCAAATTAATATTAGGGGATAGTAACCACATCACTTCTGTGACACAAGCAAGGGTGGTAATCAATTGACTATTACAAGTATTAAAAAAATTCAAAACTTGCTGATGATAGTAATCTTTAACATCATAAAAAGCAACGATAATTCCTGTATCTATTAAAACAAAAGGATAGTTATTCACAATTTTTATGTATGTCTTTTTTGATGTTTTTCTTTAATTTTCTTTGCTATTGTTTTTTTACGAACATCTCTATCTGATAAATTTTCAGAACCTTCTAATAAAAACTCAGGATAACCTCCCATTTTTTCTATAATTGTTTGTTGTGGAGCTTTCTTCTTTGCTTCTAAGATTTCTATTGATTCGATAAATTCTAAAACTGTGTTCAGTTGTTCTGAAGATAAATTAGATAGTTTTTCATTAATTCTCGTTTGTAATCGTAATGAGTTCATAACTTAATTGATTTTTTTAGTTGTATAAAGTTTATCTATAACTACAATTTATCATATTCCTCTGGTGGGTGATCGCTGTTTCTTTTGGCTACTTTAGGGATGATGGGTTAATGATACTGTAGCGCAATAGTTAGATAAGACTGATGATGAATCGATGTAACAAATACTTGCTTTTTCTTGACTTAACATGATATTCTATACACAGTGGGAAAGGTGTGCGCTTGCAACCTTTGTTTTTGAGAAAGAGAAGAGACAAGATAAAACAGTCTCAAAATTCAAAAATTTTAGTTACTCATATAAGTTAAAGGTGTTGTGCAGATTTAATTTAATAGTCTGGTTTCTGTAGTATGTTGGCAACATAATAGATGTATAGTCAAAAATCATAGAATTAGAGAAGATTCTAAAGTTAACATTGCTTACCTTCCTTACCTTCTACTATAGCAATCTCTTCAGGTGTTAATTCATATAATTTATAGACTATTTCATCAATTTCTTTCTCTAAGTTACTGACATCTGCATCAGGATTATTGTTTTTAATTTTGATTATTTTATTGACTATTTCTGTAATCTCAGTATCTTGCTTATTTGTTGCTGTTGGGATAGGTATTTGTGAAACATACATAGGTTTAAATTCTAAAAATCCATTTTGTCTTTCTGGTGCAATATATTTAATAAACCACCATAATAATTGTGAATTTAATAATCCAATAAGATAAAATAAAGAATCACTAATACAAATAGATGTCTTATCATTAGTATAGTAACTCTGTTGATCTATTAAATATTCTACATTATCTATAATAGAAGGAATAATAATTTTATTATTTTCAAACTCATCCCAATATTTACAACTTCGTAACTCCCAAAAATATTTACCTTGATCATATCGTTGAATTAATTGTTCTCGATATTGATTTAACCATTGATAAATTGCAGGATAAGTCTCAGAAAATATCATTTCTGCTTCGATGTCTGGTTTATCACTCCAAGGATGTTTTTTGTTTTCAGATGATTCTATTTTAATCAAATATTGTTCAGCAAAGTTAACAACCCATCGTTTAACATCTCTTCCTCTTAAAAACGGTTTTAAAACTTCTGCGGAGGAAGAATATTCAGAAATTAATCTATCTTTGGTTGCTTTATCAATAATAAACGCTTCATTAAACCCTGTTAAAATACCCCGATAAAACCTACCATTAACATAGTCTCCTAATGGTATCCCTGCATTTCTTAACTTATCTAATAACTGTAACACTTGAGAAGATTCTAACCTCCAACCGTCTGATAATAAATCTTGTTGTTGTAGCGTAAACTATCTTGATTAAGATAGTAATAAAATCATCAATAGAATTATCGCTTTCCCAGTTTAATACTTGTATTGTTTGACCATCTTTTAACAACTTTTCAACTTGTGTTACGATAATACTAGGATAAGCGATCGCTTCTTCAAATACCGGTGCATCACCAAAGTCTATTAACGTATGTATGGTAGTATTTGTTGTTAAAAATGAGCGCAATTTTTCCCCATATCCTGATCGAAAATATTTATTAGAAGAAATATAAGTTAAAATTCCTTGTTTCTTAAGAAGAGTGTAAGCTTTTTCATAGAAATAAACGAATAAATCAGCAACTCCTGTATAACAGTTATATTGTTCTTTAAAATAAGGTTTAAATTGTTTTATTTCTTCTTGACGAATATATGGAGGATTACCAATAATGATATCAAAACCAACAAAATCACCCTTATTATTTAACACTTCTGGAAACTCAAACCGCCATTCAAAGGCATTTTGATATAACTTACCGCTTTCTATTTCTTCCAACTCAACGGTTAACTTATCTATCTCATTTTGTAACTTAATTATCTTCTTTTCTTTTGCTTTATTTTCTTTCTCAGTCTCCTCTAATAAAGTGGTTTGATTTTGTAATAAATATAAATCTGACTCTAACTTTCTCAGTTTAACCTTTTTGGGATCAGTACCAGATAAAGTTGTCTGAAAATTATCCTTAATTTTTGTAATTAATTCTTCCATTTCTCGCTTTTCTTCTTTACTTTTTGCACTGCGATAGGTTTGTACGGCAGTTTGATAAGTATTAATGTTTGACTTACTCTTACTCAACGCTATTTTTAAGTCTGAGTTTAACGGAAACCGACTAATTAAAGAATTCCCACACTTAATATTAATGTCAATATTGGGTAACGTTTCTAACTCATTTTCCCCTTTATAATAAGCATTTTTCAATAACTCTATCCATAACCGTAACCGACAAATCTTAACCGAGTTGGGATTAATATCTACTCCAAATAAACAATTTTCGATAATTTTTTGTTTCTCATGAAATAAAGTTTCTTGTACCCGTTGACTTTCCTTATTCTTAGGATTATATTCAAACAACGTTTCGTTATCATCTTCAATGACTAACTCATCATTGACCACTTCTATTTTATAGTCTCGTAATGTCTTACCTTCTTTATCTTGTAAGATTTTCAACTCACTTTTTATTGCGATGATTTCATTCAACGCAGACACCAAAAAATGACCCGAACCCACCGCAGGATCACAAATTTTTAAACTGTTGATGATCTCGTTTGCTTCTACTTTATCATCAATCTTATTATAGAGATCATTAATCGTGTTACAGTTCCATTTTTTAACCTCATTAAACTTTTGAATCACTCCCCGTCTAATAGTTTCTTCACACATATACATGGTGATAAAACCAGGGGTAAAAAAGGAACCATCTTTATAACCGTTTATCTTCTCAAAAATTAACCCCAAAACCGACGCATTAATTAAGCGTTTGTTGTCTTCTTGTATTGCTTCGGAACCCTCGCTACTAAAATCATAAGCATCTAGAAACTCAAATAAATATTGTAGTGCATTTAAGTCTCCTGTTCGTTTTTTTCCTGTAGTATCTTTTAACACGGTTCCTGAAAAAACAGGTAAGTTTTCATTAATAAGATTACTAATACAGATAGTTTCTTGTTCTAACTCTGTTTTCTCAAATAATGAACTATTAAGATAGGGAACTTTACCAAATTTTTGATTAATATATTCATTCCTTTGACTATTTTCGTAAGCTAAAACCTTAAAAAAGAGAAAATCTAAGTCATTATAATCTTTAATCTTATCTAGGTTTAAAAATGCAAAAGATTTATCTCCTTGATGATAATTAATTAATTGTGCTTCTAATAACTTTAAAAATAGAATACGATTAATCCAAGTAATTACTAATTCTAAACTAACATTAAAAAGTTGTTCTTCTTTGCTATCACCAAACTGTAACGGATTTTTGAGATCAAGATCATTATCCAATTGTATGATTGTATTTTCAATTAATGATCCAATGTTTCTTTTTGCCGCTTTATTTCGTTTAATTAACTTCTTATTTTTCTCCTTAACTTCTGTCAATCCAATAATATATAATAACTCGTTATAAAATTCTTTATCTAAACTGTTACTATCATTAATAAACGGTAACTTTAATAAATGTTCAGGAGAAAATAACTTATATAAGTCCCGTAACTGCTTTTCATTGTCTATACTTTCTCGTAAATTAACATAAACGAAAGTTAAATCATCGGTTTTTTGATCAATTGCAGGTTTAGCAATGTCTTTGTAGAAAAAATCTGTACCTTTACCCGTTAACCTTCCATCTTCAAACTCATTAAACTGCTTAAATAAAGCTGTATCCTGATAAAATAACCGTTCAAACTCTTGTGCATCAAAAATGAACCACTCGTAAACATTAGTAATAATTAAATATTTGAGATTAATATTATTCTCTATAACTCTCTCTCGCAAAAAATATAAGAGTAACTGCTGTAATGCTTTGACATTAAGTTTATCTAACTTTGGCATTTCAGATTTATTATTGGGTTTTTTACACTCTAAAATAACCCCTACTGTACTATCATCACTTTTATCAGTGCGAATCACTAAATCGTTAATAAATTTAGTATTGATAAAATAATTATCTTGATAATAAGTATTTTTAAGAAAATCTCGCAATAAATTTTTGTTATATTCTTCTGACTCTCTGTCCTTAATATTATCTAGTAATTGTTTTAAATTAATTTTAAACTGTTCAAAATGTTGACGAGTGGGTTTAACTTTGAGGAAAGCTTTATTTAATGATTGATGGGGTGATAATAGGTTAGACATAACATTAATAATCAAAAAAGTTAGAGTTAAAAACTATTGATAAGGTGGGCAAAACATTAATTTATTTAGTTGGGTAATATAAGTTATCTATTTGCCCACCCTACTGTTTTGATTGAATACTTGACAGGAAAATAAAACATTTATGGTTCATTATTTAAAATATCTTCTAAAATTTCAGGATTTAATCCTCATTTTTCTGCTTTATCAGCAATTTCTTCAATTAAATTATTTATATCAATCTCATTAAAATCCCCTGATTTAAGTTGTTTTACTGTTTCTTCTATCCACAAATTAAAATCTTTATCATAGAGAGTTTGTGAATTAATCTGAGTGACCATATTTTGACATCTTCAAAAATTTAAACTATTCAATCCCATTATAACAAAATGAATAGCTGAAATAACGGTATTAAAAAAAGATAATAAATCGTTCTATCTCTGAAATTATGTTTGATCATAAAAGTAGAAGTCTCATTATTAACCCCTATGACAAACCCCTACCAAAAACAACTCTAATGTTGCCTTAATCAGACCTCAAAAATTAATGATTTTTTGATATTTTTCCCTAAAACTGTCAAGTCTTTGCAACAAAAATTACCATTCAACCTAATCGATCGCTAAGTAGAGAAAACACTTATGAACAGCAAAACCTACGCTACTATTGATGGAAATGAAGCCGTTGCCAGAGTTGCCTACCGTCTCAATGAAGTGATCGCCATTTATCCTATTACCCCCTCCTCACCGATGGGAGAATGGGCAGATACTTGGGCATCTTTTGAACAACCCAACCTCTGGGGAACCATTCCCTCTATTGTGGAAATGCAAAGTGAAGGCGGGGCAGCCGGGGCCATCCACGGATCGTTGCAAACAGGGGCGTTAACGACCACATTTACCGCCTCTCAGGGCTTATTATTGATGCTTCCTAACCTCTACAAAATAGCAGGGGAACTCACTGCTACTGTCATTCATGTGGCTGCGCGATCGCTGGCGGCCCAAGCCTTATCTATTTTCGGGGATCATGCTGATGTCATGGCCGCCAGAAGTACCGGGTTAGCCTTGATCGCCTCTGCATCCGTGCAAGAAGCTCAAGACTTTGCAGCTATCACCACCGCAGCTAGTTACGAAAGTAGAGTCGCTGGACTTCACTTTTTTGATGGGTTTAGGACTTCCCACGAAGTACAGAAAGTAGAATTATTGGATGATGCGGTACTGCGATCGCTGATCAAAGACGAATGGGTGATCGCCCATCGAGAAAGGGCATTAACGCCAGATCGCCCCGTTATTCGAGGAACGGCACAAAACCCCGATGTTTACTTCCAAGCCAGAGAAACCGTCAACCCCTTCTATGCAGCTTATCCTGACATTTTACAGAGGACAATGGATAAGTTTGCCCAACTAACGGGAAGGCAATATAACTTATACGAATATCATGGTGATCCTGAAGCAGAAAGAGTCATTATTTTAATGGGTTCTGGTTGCGAAACCGTCCATGAAACCGTAGATTATTTAATGAATCAAGGGAAAAAAGTCGGGGTTTTAAAAGTTCGTTTATATCGTCCCTTTGTAGCAGAAAAGCTAATTGAATCTTTACCAAAAACGGTTAGAAAAATTGCTGTTTTAGATCGCACTAAAGAACCCGGTTCAGCAGGGGAACCCTTATATGTAGATGTTGTGACTGGGTTTATGGAATGTTGTCAGGAAATACCTTTACCGAAAATTGTTGGTGGTAGATATGGTTTATCTTCCAAAGAGTTTACTTCAGCAATGGTTAAAGGGGTGTTTGATAACTTAACATTAGATAACCCAAAAAATCATTTTACCATTGGTATTAATGACGATCTTAGCCATACCAGTATCGATTATGATCCCAATTTTTCCACAGAACCTAATAACGTTGTTCGAGCCATCTTTTATGGATTAGGATCAGATGGAACAGTAGGTGCAAATAAAAACTCCATTAAAATTATTGGAGAAGAAACCGATAACTATGCCCAAGGCTATTTCGTCTACGACTCCAAAAAATCTGGGTCTGTTACGGTGTCTCATTTACGCTTTGGACGCGATCCCATTCGCTCAACCTACTTAGTGAATCAAGCTAACTTTGTTGCCTGTCATCAATGGGAATTTTTGGAAAAATTTGACCTCCTAGAACCTGCTATAGAAGAGTCAACGTTTCTCATTAATAGTCCCTACAAACCCGAATATGTTTGGCAACATCTCCCCCGTCCTGTCCAAGACCATATTATTAACAAAAACCTTAAAGTTTATGTGATCAACGCTTACGAAGTGGCCAGAAATGCAGGGATGGGTGGCAGAATAAACACCGTCATGCAAGTCTGCTTCTTTGCCTTAGCCAATGTTCTCCCCAGAGAAGAAGCCATAGAACAAATTAAAAAATATATTCGCAAAACCTACGGTAAGAAAGGGGAAGACATCGTACAGATGAACATGAAAGCGGTTGATGCTGCTTTAGATCATCTTCATCAAGTAACTGTTCCAACTACGGTAGATAATAACGCCCCAGACATTGATCATCCTATCCCTGATACCGCCCCTGCCTTCATCCGAGATGTATTAGGAAAAATGATGGCAAGACAAGGGGAAGATATCCCTGTGAGTGCCTTACCTTGCGATGGAACTTATCCCAGTGGAACAGCAAAATGGGAAAAACGCAATGTCGCCCAAGAAATACCCGTTTGGGATGAAGATGTGTGCGTTCAGTGTGGGAAATGTGTTTTAGTTTGTCCTCATGCGGTGATCCGGTCTAAAGTATATGAAGAAGCAGCGTTAAGTAATGCCCCAACCAGCTTCAAAAGTGCAGAGGCAAAGGACTTAGACTGGAAGAAAACTGATCTCAAATTTACCATTCAAGTGGCGGCTGAAGACTGTACCGGTTGCGGTGTCTGCGTTGATGTATGTCCCGCGAAAAATAAATCCCAACCCAAACTCAAAGCCATTAATATGGCCCCACAATTACCTATAAGGGAACAAGAACGAGAAAATTGGGACTATTTCCTCTCTATTCCTAACCCTGATCGCAATACCCTTAAACTCAATAAAATCAGCCATCAACAGATGCAAGAACCCTTATTTGAGTTCTCTGGGGCCTGTGCCGGATGTGGCGAAACCCCTTATATTAAACTGGCAACACAATTATTTGGCGATCGCATGGTAGTCGCCAACGCAACGGGATGTTCTTCTATTTATGGCGGAAACCTACCCACTACTCCCTGGACCCATAACCAAGAAGGAAGGGGCCCAGCTTGGTCTAATTCCTTATTTGAAGATAACGCAGAATTTGGTTTAGGGTTCCGTGTCTCCATCGATAAACAAGCAGAGTTTGCGACGGAGTTAGTCAAAAGTTTAGCCTCTGATATTGGAGAAAACCTAGCGCAAGAGTTATTAAACGCAAAACAAATAGATGAAGCAGACATCTTTGAACAACGGGGACGGGTAGCTATCCTCAAACAACGGTTAACCCAGTTAAGCAGTGGCAACTTAGAGGAAACCACCCAAGCTAAAGTAACCATGTTGCAGTCTGTGGCTGACTATTTAGTGAAAAAGAGTGTTTGGATCATTGGCGGTGACGGTTGGGCTTATGATATTGGTTATGGTGGGTTAGACCATGTGTTAGCCAGTGGACGCAACGTTAATATTTTGGTCATGGACACAGAAGTTTATTCTAATACGGGGGGACAAGCATCCAAAGCCACCCCTCGCGCTGCCGTTGCCAAGTTTGCAGCAGCAGGGAAACCCTCACCCAAGAAAGACTTAGGGTTAATGGCTATGACTTACGGTAACGTTTATGTTGCTAGTGTAGCTATGGGTGCAAAGAATGAGCATAGTATCAAAGCCTTTTTAGAAGCAGAAGCTTATGAGGGTGTCTCTTTGATTATTGCCTATTCTCACTGTATCGCCCACGGTATCAATATGACCACTGCCATGAGTTATCAGAAGGACATTGTAGACAGTGGCCGCTGGTTATTGTATCGGTATCATCCCGACTTAGTAGGAGAAGGAAAGAACCCCTTACAGTTAGATATGAGAAGTCCTAAGCTTCCCATTGAACGAACTATGTATCAAGAAAACCGTTTCAAAATGTTAGCCAGAAGTAAACCAGATGCTGCCAAAAAACTGCTTAAAGAGGCGCAAGCAGATGTTAATACCCGTTGGCAAATGTATCAATATTTAGCTGCAAGGCAGTTAGAAATAGGTAACGGAAATGGACATAGTAAGGCTAATATTGAGGCGGAAACAACGGTTAATTAGGTAATTAGGTTTCCTTTGTAATGGTTTAGGGTGAGTTTTTAGGGACTTACCCTATAAAACATAAAACTTGCTCTAATTTTGATCTCTTAAATAATTTTCAACTGGAAGATCAAAGTCTTCAATAATTTCTTCTTTATTTGCATTTCTTAAAAAGAAATAAAGTGTTGAATCTATTATTTTAATAGTGCGTGTACTTATATCGTAATCAAATAATGGAGGAATTATATTTTTTTTGACTTGTGTTTGTATTAACTTGTTTAAAAAGTTACTCATATCAGAAGAACGTACATCATCTGGTCTATGATGAATTTCTTTTATCTTATTATGAAGATTAGTTCGTTTTAAACCAATCTCTACGTCTTTCCATTCTAAATCACATAGTATTTTAACAAAATAATATGCTAAAAAAAGAGGAATATTATCAGAAGTTCTTACTGGTTGCTCTATAAATGTTTCCAAACTTCTAATATGTCTTCCCGAATAATCTTCTAGCTTTTTATAAATAGCTTGCTGTAAAGTATCTTCGCTAATTTGTTTTATTGAGTCTACTTTTCGAGTTATTTGATTAGCTAAACAGCATTCCTTACAAAGTTCCTGAAAAACTCCAATGCTATCGAATGAGTTTTCGATAATTTTTGTAATAAGTTGATCATCAAATTGAATATTTAGTTTTTCACTACCTTTCTTAATCACACTTATAAAATCATTTTTTGTCCAAGGTTCAACCGGAATTTCAATAATTCTATCTTGAAGATCACCATTAAATTGAGCTAATCTATTTTTTTCTCTCCAAATACCTAAAATAATAAATAAAATATTATAATCTTCAAAAACTCTTAAATCAAAAGCAATACGTCTTTGAACAGCTTCTTCTAAATAATGAAAATTTTCAATTATAATTCTTTTACGAAACTTAAAAGATTTAAGAATTTCACTAATATCTTGTGGTAAATCTAGATTATATTCAATCCTTTTATATTTAGTATCTTGCTCTTGCCCAGATTTCATCTCTACTTCTGGAGAAGCACTTGCTTCCCCAAACAAAGGGATTTTTACAATTGCTTTTATGCTTGCTTTTCCTGTTAACTCAATATGTTTTTTTTTCTATTCTTTCTTCTTGAAAATCTATTTTAAGTTGTCTAAGAATTGATTTATAAATGTCAATAGTTTGAGTTGTAGGTGAACAATTAATTCTGATAAATTGTTTTTCTTCTAAATGCCTATTAGTTAATGCTGTTTTTCCTTGTTTAGATGCACCAAAAACAATAATATGCTTATTTCTGTTTAGTCCTTCAAGAAATCTCTCATCTACCTGTTTTCTTTCTATGTATGATGCGACTTTTTCATTGGAAACGCCAAATACTTCTATTGTTTTCATATTCTTTTATAAATTGCTTACAATATTTTTCTACATAATAGCTAAATTTTTAGTTAATTGCTCACTATTTTAGCATAGTGCGATCGCCGATCTCGTAGGTTGGTTGAGGGACAAAACCCAACATAACTATTTTTTATCTTTATTTTAGGATAATTTAGGGGATATAATTACAATCTTTAGTTAATTATGGAATTTGAGTGGGATGAAAACAAAGCAAAACAAAACTTATCAAAATATGGTGTTTCTTTTGAAGAAGCAAAAACGATTTTTGATGATCCTTTATATGTTGACTTCTACGATCCTGATCACTCAGAAAATGAAGAACGTTATCTGATCGTAGGACAATCTAATCGAGAACGTATATTGATTTTATCTTATACTGAAAGAGGGAATAAAATTCGCCTTATTAGTGCCAGAGAAGTCACACCACAAGAGAGAAAAGCTTATGAACAAGGATAACCCTAATATCAAAGATGATTTACGAGAAGAGTATGATCTCACCACTTTAAAAGTTAGAAAATTTGGTCGCAATAGAAAAAGCTTTGCAGGACATACTGTTCGCTTAGATGACGACGTTGCTGAAATGTTCCCTAACTCAGAAGCAGTCAACGAAGCATTACGATTTTTAATGAGGGTGACACAACAAAATCAATCTCCTAAAAGATAGAGTGCGATCAGTGATGGATAATATATTTGGTTAATTACTTATAGTCAAAGTAGCAAATAGGAGAGAAAACTTTATGCACAAAATTTCAATCAAGAACTTGAGCAAAAAATTGAAGCAGGAGAGGAAGTGATTGAGCGTTATTTTGATGCCTCAACTACCAGAGTTGGAAAAGTTTATACAAAAGTTTCTAGGAGAAAACACAGCAAAAAAGAACAGGAAGAAAAAGTAAAAACGAGTGATATTAAATGAGTTATGGTTTAGGGTGAGTCATTCAAAACTCACCCTATTATTGAAAAAAGTTGAGGTAAAAAATAGGTTTAGTATTTAGCAAAATTCAATTAAGAAATCCCAGTAAATCAGAACTTAATGCTATTGAATGAGTTTAAATAATTTTAATAGGAACTTTTTTTTGGGGGAAGACGTTGCTGAGATGTTTCCTAATACAGAAGCAGTCAACGAAGCATTAAGATTTTTAATGAGGGTAACACAACAAAATAAATCTCCTAAAATATAAAATATAACCTCCTATCTTGTAGGGTGGGTTGAGAGACGAAACCCAACATAACTTATTGTTGTGTTTTACATCTATATGGATAATTCAATTAACTGCATATTCCGTAAATTGTCGCTTAAAAGGAGAATGAAAACCAATAACAATATCTGATTTAGGAACACCCTGTTTAACTAATTCTTCCCCTATTTCCATTTCTGTTCCATTATGTTGAATCCATACTTTATCATTCTTAATATCTAAATGTAAAATACAACCATAAATCCAATTATCATTTTTCCAGCCTACATTAACAATTTGATAATGATGTCTAATAGTATCAAAAACTAATTCAGTTTCAATATCTTTATCTTGGCTAAATTGAGCATACTCTTGCAAAATTTTTTGTATAGTAGAGCTATATTTTTCTAACTTATCCATTTTTTAATAATCTCCTCAGTTGGTTGATAAATAATAAGTTTTAATTGATAATCCATCATTATTTTTTGAACAAATCGTGTTTGAAAAAGGGAATTGTAGGTATCATCAGGAATAGCTAAATATAAAGTTCTATCAGGTTCCGATTCTTTTAAGATAGTCCGATAATTAATAAATTGACCTAGTGCAGTATGAAATTCTGAAACTGCAGCCGTTTGAATAAAACTTTTAATTTCAACTGCTATTTTGTTGTTCTCTTTTTCAGCAGCTAAAATTTTTTCAGCCCCTAAATCTATATACATCTTACCTAATTCATAGTAAATTAGATAGGGATCATGAGTAATTTTCCATTCCTCCCTTTGCAGTGCATGAATAACAGCATCATGAAAAATATCTCTAGCGGGCATATTGTTCTTATAATATAAATAGATTTAGCGATCGCCGACGGGTGTAGGTTAGGTTGAGAGACGAAACCCAACATAAAACATAACTCCTTATTATCTTTTACTGATTGTCATTATTTTTATCTAAAGCTTTCGGAAAATTATGTACATCTTCGATGGTTTTTGGTGCAGGATAAATTTCTCCAGGTTGTGCCATTACTCTATCAAGATAGACTTGAAAAGCTTCTTCATCCTCTCGATTTTCAAGCATATAAGTGCGTAACTCTTGACGACTCATGTTATTAAATTTTGATGTCATTATACATACCTCCAATTACCATTAGAAAAAATCACAATTTCGTGTTCATCTCCTGAAAGAAAAAAGATATTTTTTGTTCTTTCATCAATACGAATGAGATAAACAGGTAAATACATTTTAGTCGCCCAATAACTTAAAATAAAACAAGTTAACTGTTGTTCTGCTGTGGGAATTTCTTCAACTCCTTCTTACAATTATTCTCTATATTTTACTGTAAAATCGCTAAAATTATATAGCGATCGCACTAATCTTGTAGTTTGTCTAGCATAATTAGTCAAAGAAATAATTAAAAGTGAGGTAAGATTATTTTACCAACGGCTGAACAAGGCATAATGTGTATTATACTGTGTCAATCATTAACCAATACTTTTACCCCTATTTTTATTGTTAGACTAGATGAAAGGACTGGTAACCTCTTCATCTTAGCTGGTGATGACATACAAATAGAAATATACAAAAATGGTCTTTGGAGATTTTTATAATGACCCCTAATTTCGAGAAAATGACAAAAACTGAACTAAGAGCTTATGTAATCTCACATCCGGACGATCAAAACGCATTTCACGCTTTTGTAGATCGTTATACTTCTGATGCACCTTCCGATACTTATGGTATGGCAAAATCTCCTGAAGATATCAAAACAATTGAACAATTAATTAGACAAAAAACTAGCGATCGCTGATTTTGTAAGTTGAGTTAAGAAACATAACTCAACCTAACTAATGAATGATTATTTTTTACCTCGAAAAGACACAATAATGTTTCCCTAAATTGCATCTTTTATGTACACAAAATTAGCTGGATCTTGATCTCGTCGATGTTTGACTGGAATCGGTATTTCTTGACGATCGCTGACTAAACTTGCAGTAGTTTCTAATGCTTCTCTTAATCGTTTTCCTGCATAGATAGACATATCCCGTGGTACATTGATTCTATCTCGTAAATATCGTAACGCCACATCTGATCCCTTCGGTGGTTGACAAGTTTCTCCAGTCATCAGGGTAGTTAATGCACAGCGTAACGCTTCATCGAACACCTGATCCTCTCCAGGGTTAACCCGAATAATATTATGACGATGTTTAATCACCCGTTGTAATGCTTCTTGACGGGAGGTTTCGGGTTCAGGATAGATTACATCGGGTAAACCCAACCAAGGACCATTATCTACCCTGTCTTGATTAATTTTTGTTTGCTCATCTCCATTACTGTAACATCCACCCATTTGTGGGGGTAAGTCGTGGACATGGGTGTGAAAGTCGCTTTGTGTTCCTCGATAAGTCGAACGGGTTTCCATTGCATCAAACCACTGACTAAAACGCTCATTTTCTTCCCGCAGTGAATAACCTTTATAGTAGTATAAACTAGCATTCATTCTTTCAACGTAAGGGGTAAAAATAACATCCACTGTGCCAAACTTGTCTAAAAAATAAGGACTTGGACTATCTCCTAACACTTTTTCTACCATCCCCACGACTTTAAGGAACTGTTCACGGTTTTGCTGTTCTTGTTTTTGTGACAAAGTGGGATAACATAACCAAGTACACCAGGCCCGAAATAATAACCGTTCTAACTGTCGTAAGGGGATAACGTTTGCATCTTTCATGCTATGGTTTAATGCGCCAAATTCTGCTTCTAAGGCCATTAAAATATCATCACTTTCGGTTATTAAACGTCCATCTAATTCAACTGCCGGAAGCATACCAGATGGTACAATTTTTTTATACCATCGTTCTTTTTGTCCGTAACAAAACATGGTAATTTTTTTGATACGATAGGGAATTTGTTTTTCTTCTAACCATAACCAAACTTTTTGACAGTAGGGACACCAAGCATGGTTATCACGGTAAAGGGTAACTCTAACATCACTTTCTTGATGACCGAAAAGCCGTAAAATAGCTTGGGAGTTGGTCGGCCCATTAATATTATCTATTTTCCAGTTAGTTAAGTTTTCGAGTTCTGTCCAGCTTAAGGGTAGTGTTGTCATTTTATCAATTAATTCAGTCAATTTTTTTATAGTAGCTATCAATAATATAACATTCTTGAAACTAATATTGCTATATTTTCACCGTAAGGTTGAAAGCTATCTAACTTACAAACTATTTAATGGTGACACTAAAATTATTTGATACTATTTTGAAGTTTGTTTATTAATTCTTCTACACTTTTCAGTTTGTTTAATTGCTCTTTATTAATAAGTTCATGGAATTCATTATTTTTATTGCTCATTAAAATAGTAGGATACTCTCTAACTTGTTTATATTTTTTCTCAAATTCATCTTTATGTAAAAATTTTAACTCATGATCTGATGATTCTCGAAATGTTTTCCATTCTTCTTTTTCCTTTAAGATACCATAAGTAATATTACAAAGATTACAGTTATACGTCTCTGGACTAATAATTTTATGTCCAATATCTAAAACTGTATTTATGAAGCCACTATTAGCATTGTAAACAAAGATAATTTTCATTTTAAGAACTTTTGATCTCCTATGACTCCATATTTTTATTGTTATTCATCTAGTATAAACTTTCTTGTATTAGTGTAACCTTAAATCTAATTTAATTGTCTTAATGAATAAGCGATCGCATAACAATTTTTAACATTACACTAGGTTAAGATTAATTTTCCTTTCTCTTTCCTTCTAAGCAATTTTCTAAATTACCCATACTATTAAAGGAATAGTTAAAACTTATATTCCATGACTCTTTCCAATCACCCAATGACGACGAAAGAAACTAGATAAAGAAGATTCTTCTAAGGATAAATAAATCGGTCTACCGTGGGGACAAGTTCGAGGATTACGAGTTTTTTTCCAACTATCTAAAAGGTCTTGCATTTGAGTTAATTCTAATACCATTCCGTTACGAATAGCACTACGGCAAGCTACTGCTACTTGTGCTGTTTCTAAGTCTCCTCCTAAACTTAGTTCTATCAAAGCATCTGGAGAATCTTCTCTATTTTCTAACAATTTGGGAATATTACGAATTGCCCAAGTATTGTCCCCAAATGGTTCAATATCTACACTAATTCTTTCTAATTGTTCCACTTGTTTACTAGATAATTCTGTTAAAATAATGGCTTGTTTTACAGGAATTAATTGCCATTCATCTTGTATCTGTTCATATAATACCCTTTCATGAGCAATATGTTGTTCAACTAACCACAAACCTTGGGAATGTTCGGCAACAATATAGGTTTTATTAACCTGTCCCACTGCTCTTAATTTCATGAATTCTAATTCGTTTGAATCAGAAGAAGCAATATTATAAATTCCTCTATTTTCTGAAGCTTTAAGTAACTTTTTAACGCGCTGATTTTGTCCGGCTGTGGTGATAGTTAAAGGCGATAATTTTAAAACTTTTTCAATAATTTCTGTAACTTTATCTTGCCAAAATTGCAAAGATTGTAAATAAATTTCTGTTTTAGCCGGATGACGATTCCAATCAATTTCTGATGGTGGTATCTTGAAATGGAGAAAACCAACGGGAAAACGCCCTTTCGGTAAGGTTCGACTTAACGCTGCTAATACTGTTTGTTCTAACTGAGGCGATCGCACGACACGGCCATTAACTGCTATTTTTAACCAATCTAAACGGCCCCGTGAAGTTCGATCAGGCAACCCTAAAACCATTTCTAGTTTAGCTTCTTCTTGGGAAGGAGTAACAATTGTCTCAGACAGAAATTGTAAATCATGAAAATGAACCGACTTCAGTAACTGAGGTAAAATCTGCTGTGGTGTTTTCCCAGGACTGATAGTCAACCAAGATTTATGATTATGGTGAACTTGCCAAGTAATCTGGGGATGACATAGGGACATATTGTCAATTATGCCCTGTATCGCCTTTAATTGCTGCTTTAAGGTGGGTAAACCTTGACGACGTACAGGAATAGACCCAAATAGGTCAGAAGCTGTCACAATGGTTCCTGGTGCCATTGGTGAGGTTTCTTCTTTGATAACTTCCCCTTGCTGATTATAATCAACACACCATCCCACTTGATAGTCCGTAGCGTCTCGACTTTTGATGGTTAACTGTCCGACTTGAGTAATACTAAATAAAGCTTCTCCTCTAAACCCCAAACTGGTAATTTTCCAAAGATCATCCAGGTCACAAATTTTGCTAGTATGATGAGCTTTAGCACAGTGGCGTAAATTTTCTAAAGATATTCCCCTCCCATTATCAGCTACCTCTACCTGCCATAGTTCAGGAAAGATTGAAATAGTTAAGCGAGTAGCTTTTGCATCAATGGCATTTTCAACCAATTCGCGAACAACCGCAGCTAATGAGTCAATTACTTCTCCTGCTGCGATTAAATTAACAATCTCAGAAGAAAGAAGTCGAATGGGGGGTGACATAAATGGAAACTATGATTCCTTTAATGGTTTGATCCTTGAATCTACCATCTTAATCCATCGTTCAGTTGTTTTTAGGGAACCGATGTTTAAGATGTCCCCCCCACTTCCACATAATTCAGGGATTTTGTCACCAATAAATCCCTACATTTCGGAACCATTTACACCACTGCAGCATCAGTAGACAAAGGTAACTGTTCAGAACTCGGTAACTCTAAACAGTAACCAGCCCCGTAAACGGTTTTGATGTAGCAAGGATGTCTAGGGTCTGGTTCTAATTTTGTCCGTAAATGACGAATATGAACACGAATAGTCTCAATATCGTCATCGGGATCATAACCCCATACTTCCTTGAGAATTTCGCTAGGGGACACGGTTTGACCATGACGCTGAAGTAAACAGTGCAGTAACTCAAATTCGAGGTGAGTTAACTTGACGGTATCCTCAAACCATATTGCTTCAAATCGTTCAGGAATTAAAGTCAACGGACCATAATTCAAGATTTCTGAATGTTTGGCTGCTTGAGGGATGCGATCGGTTCGTCTTAATAAAGCCCTTACCCTAGCCAGCATTTCTGCTAACTCAAAGGGTTTGGTGAGATAATCATCGGCCCCGGCGTTAAACCCTTCGACTTTGTCTTGGGTTTGGCCTAAAGCTGACAACATCAATACGGGAATATCGGCGGTTCTGTCGTCCCGTCGCAGTCTTTGACAAACGGTAAATCCATCCACCTTGGGCAACATTAAATCCAGCATGATTAAATCAGGCTGTAATTGAACAGCTAGGGCTTGTCCTTTTATACCGTCTGGTGCTTGTTTGATGTCATAACCCGCCATCTCTAGGTTGGTGGCGATAAGGTCTCTAATGGCATCATCGTCTTCAATTACGAGTATTCGAGGCATTGCAACAAAATGATAACTAAATGTAAACGTTAACTAAGAACTATGTTCAGATCATAATGAATCCTGTACCGATTATAAGCATGATTTCTTAAATCGTTGTCGAATTGTTAAATTTTCCAGATAAAACTAGGTAACTAACCTCAATAAGTTAAGAATTGTTAAGAAATATGTGAGATAAAATGACGGTTAATTTTTTCTGCTACTTTGATGAAACAGCCAACGAAATCCCTACTAAATTCAAGAAAATAAAGTCATTATGATTATTGATTATTGCAACAGACCCGTCCTATAACCTTTACTGTTTGGGAAATGCTCTTGCTCCATTTGAGATAGAATGACAAGAGAACCTCGATTTTGCTAGGATAGTGCGACTCGTTTAGTCCAAAACAAGGGATAAAACTCTTGGTGGGACTAGCTTGGAACTGATTTATTAGAACCAAGATAACTGAATATCCGTGTAGGTGAGAATGCCTATTGAACGGTCAAAAACCGCAAAGAAATAGGTGGTAAATAATAACAAAACCCTAAAATCTCAAGCCCTACCCTCTCGGTGTTGGGAGCGAAAGCATAACCCTTACGGTAGCGATTGGTCATCAATCCGTAAAGCAGGGTTAAACGGGGACTTAACTGATAGTCTAAATTGGTTAAACCTCTAGCAAGAGTCTATGGATAGAGCTTTAGCTCGAAGTACCACAAAAGTACCGTCATCGTTAAATAGCTAAAAAAGACTGACAAGCTATAACCAAAAAGGTAAAAGTGCAAAATATTATTTCCTATAAATGGCGTAGGAAATACAACACCAATAGCACTCGGTATAGAGGTAAAAGTCAAAAATCACCGTTACAAAAAAGTAGCCAAACAGACTTATAGGCTACAGACAAAACGTCAACAGAGAAAATGATTATTACTTGGTTATCCTACAAGTAACACAACACTAATCTACTCTCGGTGAGAGACACATCCTAAAGGTTCATATCAACGGATATTCGGAACGAGGAAACCCCTCTATAACTCTCAGAAATGGTCGAATCTCTGAGTAGTCAACCAAGATGTAAAATCTCCAATTTGGAGGTTATAGGGGGAGTAGGATTCAGTAAAAAGCAAATGCCTTAACTCGAAATGACGAGGATAGCTTTACTGAAACAAAAGTAAAGAAGGGTAATGCCGAGGATAAGCTGACGTACTGACTGTATATAGGAAGATAGCTGAGTTAGTAGAGGCTAATATGTCTAAGACTGATTTGAAACCAAATACAGTGGAATGCAACCAGATTAATTGGCGTAAAGTCGAAAAAGCTGTGTTTAAGCTTCAGAAGCGAATCTATCAAGCCAGTGTCAGTGGCGATGTTAAGAAGGTTAGAAAACTCCAAAAAACACTCCTAAACTCCTATTTCGCCAAGTTACTAGCGGTCAGAAAAGTAACCCAAGAAAATAAGGGTAAAAAAACAGCCGGAATCGATGGGGTCAAATCATTGACACCAAAGCAAAGGTTAGAACTAACCCAAAACCTAAAGTTAGGGAAAAAAGCCAAACCTGTTCGCAGGGTATGGATACCCAAAGCCAACGGTAAACAAAGACCCTTGGGAATACCAGTCATGCACGATAGAGTTAAACAAGCCTTAGTCAAATCAGCATTAGAACCCGAATGGGAAGCAAGGTTTGAAGAAAATTCTTATGGATTCAGACCAGGAAGATGCTGTCAAGACGCAATTGAGGCAATCTTTACTCAAATCAGACAAAAATCAAAATTTGTACTGGATGCAGACATAAGTAAATGTTTTGACCGCATTAACCACTCAAAACTCCTTGAAAAAATCAACACTTTCCCGACATTAAGGAAACAAATAAGAGCATGGCTAAAAGCAGGGATTCTCGACCAAGGAAACACAATATTTCCAGAAGAAGGTACTCCTCAAGGTGGCATCTGCTCACCGTTACTAGCCAACATAGCTCTACACGGAATGGAAGAAAGGATTAACGAATACGCTGTTACACTAAAAGGGAGACGTTTGGATAACATTAAAGCCATCTCCTTAATTAGATACGCAGACGATTTCTTAATAATCCACGAAAACCTGAACGTAATTAACTCCTGTCAGGAAATAATCCAAGATTGGTTAAAACCGATAGGTCTGGAATTAAATCAAGAAAAAACCAAAATAATAAACACCCTAGAAGAACACAAAGGGAATAAACCAGGGTTTAATTTCTTAGGATTCAACATCAGACAATTCAAAGTAGGAAAAAACCAATCAGGCAAAAATAGCAATGGAATAAAGTTAGGATTCAAAACAATCATCAAACCGAGTAAAGAAAAGATAAATGAATACTACAAAAAACTAGCTCAAATAGTAGATAAACATAAAGCATCATCCCAAAATGTGTTGATAACAAAACTATCACCAATTATTAGAGGATGGGCAAACTACTATAGGACAGTATGTAGTAAAGAAACCTTTTCAAGATTAGACCATTTAATGTGGTTAAAACTCTATAGATGGGCGTTGCGAAGACATACTAACAAATCCAAACATTGGGTGGTAAGAAAATACTGGCACACCAAAGGAACAGACAACTGGAGTTTCGGATGTACATTCAAAAATAAAGAATATACCCTTCAAAAACATAGCCAAACAGAAATAGTTAGACATACCAAAGTAAAAGGTAAATCTAGCCCATACGATGGAAATACTAACTATTGGGCATCTAGAATGGGTAAACATCCTGAAATGAAAACATCAGTTGCCATACTGCTCAAAAAGCAGAAAGGTAAGTGTAATCATTGCGGATTAACCTTCATGCCTGGAGATAAAATCGAAACCGACCATATAACACCTACAAAAGCAGGTGGTAATAACCAAAGAGATAATCTCCAAGCATTACACATACACTGCCATGACATTAAAACCAGGAAGGATTTAATAGACATCAAGTCCTACAAAAGTCAAAAAGTATGGAGTAAAACCCTAAAAGAAATCAACTTTCATTTTGAAATTATCAAATGGGAGTGGAAAGACGACTTACCCACATTGGTCAATGGTACTCGTAACAGGAGCCTATTTACAGAGGAGCCGGATGAAGGGAAACTTTCACGTCCGGTTCTGAAGACGAGTCGGGCTGGTGACAGCCTGGCTTAGTTTAACCCTCGGACACAATCATTGATGAGCAGATCAAAATCGGTTTTAACACAACTATTGCGAATTTTTCCTCAATGGAGGCCTCAAATGTATTTTAAGGCTTCCTTAACGGCCCTGTCTCATGCTATGGAAGATCAGGTCTTAGCAGGATCAGAACAACCATTAGTAATCGCGAGTTTTCAACGAGAACGATTTTACCGTCAAGAAGCTCAACGATATCGACGTATTGCTCAAAAAAGTAATCAAGTCTATGTGTTGGCTGCCCCAGAAACCGACTTTAAACACCGTTCCCAAGACTATGAAACCGTCGCTTTTGATGCTGACGACCCCTTAACTAAAGAATGGCATTTAATCGTTTTAGGGAAAAATTACGCCAGTTGTTTAATTTGTCAAGAAAAAAATAATTTTACCAGTCAAGAAATGACGGCGGATATGGATAATAACCGTCGTTTTGAAGGGATTTGGACTTTTGATCGCCAAGTTACTCAACAGGCGGCCAATATTCTTTTAAAGACAATTGTTAATTATCGCCCAGAATTAGAAGAAAAAGCCCAACAAGCCCGCGATCAATATATACCATCTTATATTTTAAGAGACGAACCCCCTCAAACAAAAGATATAGATAATACGACGTGGGATGTGACCAAAAACAAGCCCGATCCCTTTGTACAGCGATTAGTCACCTATTTACAAGCAGGGCAATATAAACTGATTAAAGCGAATCGGACTCTATCGACAAAAGAACATAAAGAAAGATTAATTAACTCTGTTACCACAGCTATTCGTTTATCCCTAGACCCAGATGAAATTCTACAAATTGCAGTACAAAAATTAGGAGAAGGGTTAGGGGTTTGTCGTTGTTTAGTTTATCGTTGCAAAGAAACCGACACAACTGCCACCATTGAACACGAATTTCTTAATCAAGGCATTCCCTCAATTAAAGGACAAACCTGGCCTCTACAACATAACCCTTTATTTCAAGAAGTGGTTGAGTTAAGAGATCCTTTAACCATTGATGATGCAATTAACGATCCTCGCTTGGCTAATGGAAAAACAGGAACAACCTCATCACAACAATCCTTAAAAACATTAGTCAGTAGTTGTTCGATTTTATCCTGGATGCTAGTACCAATTTTTTACAGTGGTCGACTGTTAGGAATGCTGGAGTTACATCATTGTGGCCCTAAACCCATTACCTGGAAAGAAGAAGATGTTGCTTTAGTTAATGCGATCGCCACACAAATTGGGGTAGCACTCATCCAAGCAGAAGCTTATGCTAATCTTCAGGATCTTAATGAACAATTAGAAGCCCTCGATCGCACTCGTTCTAATTTAGTTGCCATCACAGGCCATGAATTACGCACCCCGTTATCCACCATTCAAGTGTGTTTAGAAAGTTTGGCTACAGAACCAGATATGTCTCCTGAATTGCGTCAAGTCATGCTAAATACGGCATTACAAGATGCTGAACGAATGCGAAAACTGGTACAAGATTTCTTGACCTTATCTCAGTTAGAAAGTGGACGGGTAGAGTGGAATATTGAAGCGTTAGATTTACACGAATGTGTTGAATTATCCTTAAGCAACGTTAGGGCCCGTCATAAGGAAACAAAACTCCCTACCATTGAAAATTTGGTTATGGAAGAATTACCCCTAATTAAAGCAGACGGAGAATGGTTAGTCGAAGTCTTAGCCAAATTATTAGACAACGCTTGCAAATTTACCAGCGAAGAGGGCAAAATTACCATTGAGGTTAGTTGCAGTAGTCCCCATCATTTAGAGGTCACTGTAGCCGATACGGGGCGAGGTATCGAACCAAAACGCTTAGAAACCGTCTTTGATCGTTTTTACCAAGAAGAAGGGGCATTACGGCGCAGTACAGGGGGAACTGGTTTAGGGTTAGCTATCTGCCGTCAAATTGTTCAGGGTTGGGGTGGAAAAATTTGGGCTGAGTCCCAAGGGAAAGATCACGGTAGCAAATTTCACTTTACCGTGCCTATTTATATCGATCAAATGCCCAATCAATCCTCTTCTAAAACTATTACCCGTTCCCGTCAATCACGGCAAAAGGCAAGAGGGAAAAGCGTTCAAGGCAAAAGGCAACAGGCAAGAGGCAAGCGTGAATAGATTGGAAAAATCTTCTTAATTTATGACAAAAATATGTTACGATTATAAATCGGACAATAAAATGCGGACGTGGCGGAATTGGTAGACGCGCTAGATTTAGGTTCTAGTGTCTTAGGCGTGAGAGTTCGAGTCTCTCCGTCCGCACTTTTAAACTTAATAAAGATAAATTGCACCAGTTCTTTGTAAATTAATAGAACGATGTCCTAAAAAACTAGGCTTATCTTTAGTAACCGATACATTAACAATATTATTGTTTTCATCCACTTCTACTTTGTATCGTAGATTAAAATCCGTTGTATCATTAACCAACGGATAAATAACAATATTAGCTGAACTGCCAAAACCTTTTAAATTCCCTGTTTCTTTAGGTTGTAAAGCTTGGGGGTTCATGGCTTCTATATCAGTTAAATCAAATTCAATAGGAATATCGGTTTCATTGATAATATTAACTTCTACAATTCGTTTCGTATCAAACCTTGCTATCGGTTGCCAATAACCGGGTTGATAAGTTTCGGCAGGGGGATCTTGTGCTTCAGTTACAGTAACATTAAAAACCCCTAACGTTAATAACAAAATAAGTGATAATGATTTCATAGAATTATGGATTCAAAGTCATGATTTATTGTCTATTTTATCAACTAATTTTAATCAGTAAGTTTTCTATAGCCAGTTGTATTGACTGTCTATAAAAGTAGGGATCAACGGTTGTTGATCCCCAGGAAACTATTGACAAAGTATTAACTTAAGACGCTGTTGAAGCCGTAGGACGACGACGACGATAAACTTTGCGGTTTGAAGTTTGTTCTGATTTAGAAGGTTGTTCTGGGGCTTGTAACAAGAAGATAACTAGAGGATAACTCCGTAATTCTCGTTTAACTAACCTTTGTAGGGTATTTTCAAGTTCTTCTTGTAAGTAATCCCAATCCACCTCTGTTTTACCATTGCTAGAGGCAAACTCGTCCCAACGATTTTCTAGTACATTCTCGATCGCCCGAATAATCAATTGTTTGATTAAAGAATATTCGACTTTACTGACCACACCCCGTAAGTCTACTTCAGGGGGAGTCAATAACTTGCCTTCCCAATTAATGGCCGCGGCCACTGTCACCACTCCATCTTGGGCGAGTTGTTGACGATCTTCCATGACGTGTTCATGAACGACTCCTGCTTGATCGACTAATTCGATGCCGGAAGGAACTTTTCCTGCAACACCGATACTGTCGTCAGAAACTTCAACAATATCACCGTTGTTAATAATAACGATATTTTCTGCAGGAACTCCCATCTTATAAGCGGTTTCAGCGTGTTTAACCAGCATTCTGTGTTCTCCATGAACAGGAACAAAGAACTTAGGACGGGTTAATGCTAACATCAATTTATGATCTTCTTGACAACCATGACCCGACACATGAATACCATGATGACGGCCATAGATGACTTTTGCCCCTTGCATCATTAGGCGATCAATTGTATTAACCACAGCAATTGTGTTTCCTGGAATGGGATTGGCAGAAAAGACAATGGTATCTCCTGGACGCACTTTAATATGACGGTGAGAACCCCTCGAAATACGGGTTAAGGCTGCTAAGGTTTCTCCTTGTGACCCTGTGGTTAAAATTAGAACTTGCTCATCGGGTAAGTTATTGGCTGCTTTGAGGGAAACAAAGAGATCATCAGGACATTTAAGATAACCTAATTCCCTGGCATGAGCAATGACATTTAACATCGAACGCCCCACCACAGCTACTTTGCGCTTATGTTTTTGCGCTAGTTGTAAGATAATATTGACTCGATGCACCGAAGAGGCAAAGGTGGTTATCATTAACCTGGCTTCGGCTTGGCTAATAATGCGATCTAAGTTGGGATAAACTGAACTTTCTGAGGGGGTACTTCCAGGAACTTCTGCATTAGTGGAATCACTCAATAAGCAAAGAACGCCTTTTTCTCCGTGTTCAGCGAGTTTTTGAAAGTCGAAAAATTCTCCATCCACGGGAGTATGATCAACTTTGAAATCTCCTGTATGAATAACCACCCCTAAAGGTGTATGAATGGCTAAGGTAAAGCTATCAGCGATAGAATGGGTGTTACGGATAAATTCTACCAAAAATGAGGGACTAATCCTCACCATTTCTCTAGGACTGACGGTTTGTAGTTTGGTGCGATTACTAACTCCGGCCTCGTCTAATTTATCTCTGAGTAAGGATATGGCTAACTTAGGACCATAAATTTTAGGAATATCAAATTGCTTTAAATGGTAGGGAATTCCCCCGATATGGTCTTCATGACCATGAGTGGCAATCATTCCTTTAATCTTATGGCGATTTTCCCGTAAATAGGTCATATCGGGTAAAACAATATTTACCCCGTGCATTTCTTCTGTGGGGAAGGCAATACCTGCATCAATGAGAATAATTTCGTCATTGTACTCTAAGACACAGGTATTTTTTCCGATTTCATGAAGTCCCCCTAAGGGAATAATTTTTAGATTGGTTTGCTTTTTAGTTTGACTCATTTTCCTCCTTATTATTTAAGTTATGAGTTAATCATTTCGTTTTGTAAACTTTAATAAGACGCTATCGACAGTTAAAATTACTGCACTAAGGTATAAATTTATTTATTGATTACTTTTAAATTAAAGATAAGTTTTCTAAGACGACTTTAACCTCTTCTTTTAAGGTTTCGGATAATTCTACGAGGGGAAGTCTTACGCTTCCTACTTGCCATCCTTGTAAGTTTAATGCTGCTTTGATAGGGATTGGATTAGTGGTACAAAATAAGACTTTAAATAAGGGAAAAAGTTTCACATTAATTTCACTTGCTTTAATACCTTGATTATTATTAAATGCTGTGATCATTTGTTGCATTTGTGTGCCAACTAAATGACTGGCTACGCTAATAACACCTATTCCTCCCACGGTTAACAAAGGCAAAGTTAAAAAGTCATCTCCTGCATAAACTAAAAATGAAGGATCAGTCATCCTCCTAATTTTACAGGCTTGTTCTAAATTCCCACTGGCTTCTTTTATAGCAATAATGTTATTAATTTCTGCTAGTTTGGCAATGGTTTCTGGGGACATATTTTGTCCGGTGCGCCCAGGTATATTATACAATATTATCGGAAAGTTGCCTACACTTTCAGCAATTTTTTTAAAATGTTCATATAGTCCTTCTTGAGGTGGTTTATTGTAATAAGGAACCACTTGTAATGAACCATCTAACCCCATTTTAACAACTTTTTGGGTCATTTCGATGGCGTGTTGAGTAGAATTTGCCCCTGTTCCTGCTAATACCTTAGTCTTCGCTCCTACCGCTTTTTTAACCACTTGAAATAACTGGGATTTTTCTGACCAACTCAGGGTAGGAGATTCTCCTGTGGTACCACAAAGTAATAAGCTGTCGCTACCATTATTAACTAAATGAATGGCTAATTTTTCGGCCATTTCATAGTTAATATTTCCCTCTTGATCAAATGGCGTTACCATTGCGGTAATCACCTTACCAAAACTTTTCTCACTCATTAACTTGCTTATCCGTTACAGTTTTTTAGCACCTAATTATAGCTAAAAATTATCCTTATACTTTTAGGGATGATTTAGCTGTATTTAACCAACTTTTCTCCATTAATAATTCAGCAATTTGTACGGCGTTCAAGGCTGCCCCTTTGCGAATTTGATCTCCACAAACCCATAATTCTAAACCATTGGTATGGGAAATATCTTGACGAATTCTACCCACTAAAACATCATCTTTGCCGGAAGCATCCATAGGCATAGGAAAATAGTTCTTCTGCCAATCTTCGAGTAATTCAACCCCTGGAGATTTAGCGATAATTTCCCTGGCCTCAGCCACAGAAAAAGGATTTTTAAATTCCAGATTAATGGCTTCTGAATGGGCCCGTAGCACTGGCACTCTAACACAAGTTGCGGTAATTTTTAAATGGGGTGTATTAAATATTTTACGGGTTTCATTAACCATTTTCATCTCTTCTTCACAATATCCCTCATCTGTTAAGGGGGAGTTATGGGGAAAGAGATTAAAAGCAAGGGGATAAGGTAAAACTTCTGGTTTTGGCTCTTCTCCCTTGAGAATAGCTTGAGATTGAATTTTCACCTCTTCCATTGCCCTAGCACCTGCACCACTAGCCGACTGATATGTTGCAACCACAATGCGTTCAATCGGTTGAACCTGGTGTAAAGGGTAAATGGCAACTGCCATAAGAATGGTAGTACAGTTAGGATTAGCGATAATGCCTTGATGGTGGGCGGCCGCCTCCGGGTTAATTTCTGGAACAATAAGAGGAACGTCTGAGTTCATGCGGAAGGCACTGGAGTTGTCTACCATTACCGCTCCTGAGTCCACAATGGTTTGCGCCCAAGCTTTAGAGGTAGAACCACCAGCAGAAGCCAAAACCAGGTCAACGTCATCGAAAGCCTTTGCCTCTACTGCCTCAACTTTAATGGTTTCTCCTTTAAATTTAAGCGTGGTTCCTGCTGACCGAGGAGAAGCTAAGAGCTTGAGGTTATTGAGGGGAAAGTTTCTGCTTTCTAAAAGTTCTAGCAACTCAGTGCCGACGGCTCCTGTTGCTCCTAGGATAGCGACATTGACTGACTTTGACAATCGACTGTTCCTCCAGAATCTGTAGAGTCTTCTATTTTACCATTATACAGAGATACTAATATTCTGAATTTTAACTGAATCCAAAATACTCTATCCTATCTTTTTGTTGACTAATCTTTTGTTCTCTAAAACAAACATAAACTAGACGCGGGTGAGCAATTCAAGGTTATGGCCATCTTTGTCATAGAAGTAGAAACCACGTCCTCCTTTACGATGATTAATTTTTCCTAGATTGTTGTGCATGGGATCACTACTGTATTCCAGTCCAGCTTCTTTTATCCGTGCAAAAATCATATCAAATTCCTCATCACTGACATGAAAAGCATAATGGTGGGACTCGAATACATCCCGTTCCGCAAAGTCAAAAGTTAAACTATCGTTAATATGAACAACCGTAAAATGACCCCTAGAAGGTTCTACTTCAAGTCCGAAAAGATAGGCAAAAAATTCAGCTGAAGCCTGTTTATTTTTGGTTGGTACAATGGTGTGATTGAGATTAATGGTCATCTCACACCTCCTAAACAATATTTATCTATTTTTCATTTTACCAACATACGCCTTAATACCAACCTATTTTGCAATTAAAGTTTTAGGTTTATGTCAGTTATTTTTTGATTCAAATGACCCGCGATCGCCTACTATATGGATTGTTATCCTTAGAAGTGAAAAACCTATGCGAATTGCCTTATTCACAGAAACTTTTTTACCTAAAATTGATGGTATTGTTACCCGTTTACGGCATACGGTTGATCATTTACAACGCAACGGTGATCAAGTTTTAGTTTTTTCCCCTGATGGTGGCTTAAAAGAACATAAAGGGGCAAAAATTTATGGGGTCAAAGGAATTCCTCTCCCTTTATATCCTGAATTAAAATTAGCTATTCCTACTCCTAAAGTGGGTAAAGCATTAGAAAAATTTAAACCTGATTTAATTCATGTCGTTAATCCTGCCGTTTTAGGAGTTGGGGGAATTTATTATGCAAAAACCATGAATATTCCTTTAGTGGCTTCTTATCACACCCATTTACCCCAATATTTACAACATTATGGTTTAGGTTCCTTAGAGGGGGTTCTCTGGGAACTGTTAAAATTAGCCCATAACCAAGCTCGTTTAAACCTCTGTACGTCAACAGCTATGGTAGAAGCGTTAGAAAGTCATGACATTGAACGAGTGGACTTATGGCAGAGAGGGGTGGATACAGAAATGTTTCAACCTCATTTAACTTCCGGGCAAATGCGATCGCGTTTATCAGGGGGGAACCCAGAAAAGCCTTTACTTCTCTACGTTGGCAGAGTTTCGCCTGAAAAGCAAATCGATCAGATTAAACCTATCCTAGAGGCTATTCCGGAGGCACATTTGGCTATTGTTGGTGATGGTCCCCATCGAGAGGCGTTAGAGACTCATTTTGCAGGGACTCAGACCCATTTTATCGGCTACCTCCAGGGGTTAGAATTGGCTTCTGCTTTTGCTTCTGCTGATGCGTTTGTTTTCCCTTCTCGAACGGAAACCCTAGGCTTAGTATTATTAGAAGCGATGGCCGCTGGTTGTCCCGTAGTTGCAGCGAATTCTGGAGGAATTCCTGATATTGTTACGGATGGGGTTAATGGCTATCTTTTCGATCCTCAAGATGCAGATGGGGCAATTCTGGCCACAAAACGCCTACTTGCTGCAACAGAGGAACGGGAACAGTTACGCAGAAATGCCCGACAAGAAGCAGAAAAGTGGGGATGGGCCGCAGCTACTCATCAGTTAAAACGTTATTATGAGGCTGTTTTGGCAGACAAGACTCTACCGTTAGCAGCTTAAATAATTAAAATACGGAGCAATAACTGATTGCTCCTTCATAACCTATAACTAAATATGCAAAGAACTAGGTTAAATCTTTTTTTATTTATCATGAAAGCTTGTTTCAAACTAACAAAAATCATAATAATTGTCATACTATTGACTTTAACTTTTTCAAACGTTGCTATGGCGCAAAATCTTTCTGGTGATCCTTTACCATCTTGGAACGAAGGAACAAACAAACAAACCATTATAAATTTTGTTGAAAGTATTATTGATCCTGAAAATCCTAATTATGTTGCCCCATTCTTAAGAATTGCTACCTTTGATAACGATGGGACTTTATGGGCAGAAAAACCGATGTATTTTCAAGCTGCTTTTGCCCTTTCTCGCATTCGCGAATTAGCCCCTCAATTTCCTGAATGGAAAGAAAAGCAACCTTTTAAAGCTGTACTAGAAAATGATCAAAAATACTTAGCGAACATAACAGTTAATGAATTATTAGAAATAGCAATGATGACTCATGCAGGGACGAGTCAAAAAGAATTTGAACAAGAAGCCAAAGAATTTCTAAATACGGCTAAACATCCTCGTTTTAATCAATTATATAAACAAGTTATTTATCAACCTATGCTTGAATTACTAATTTATTTACAAAATAATCAGTTTAAAACCTATATTTGTTCAGGGGGTGGACTGGATTTTATACGCCTATTTTCTGAAGAAGCTTATAATATCGAGCCTGAAAATGTCATCGGTTCTAATATTCTCAAAAAATATCAAATTGTTTCTAATTATTCTCAATTTATTCGTCAACCGCAACTAATTGAACCTATTAATGACAAGGCTGGTAAACCCGTTAATATTGAGCGTTTTATTGGCAAAAAACCAATTCTTGCTGTAGGAAATTCTGATGGTGATATTGAGATGATGCAATATACTGTCATTGATCATCAACCCTCTTTAGCATTATTATTACATCACGACGATGAAATTAGAGAATATCGTTATACGAAAGGAACAGAAAAGGCTTTAGAATTAGCGAAACAATATCGGTGGTCAGTTATTAGTATGAAACAAGATTTTAAACAAGTTTTCTCCTTTACTCCTTAATCAAAATAAATTGCTTTTAAAATATGATAAGTAGTTCTTTTTTTGCAATTTTTGTCAAAACCACTTTGTTTACATTAATGTTAGCTATTGGCGTAAATTTCTCCAAAGAAAAATTGATATTTCTCTGGCGTGATCCCAATAAATTATTACGCTCTTTATTAGCAGTTATTGTCCTAGTACCTCTTATCGTCATATTATTATTATCGGTGTTAAAATTACCACCAGAATCAGCCACAGTATTAGCTCTTTTGGCAGCATCTCCAGGCGCACCTTTAACGACAAAACGCTCCGAAATGGCTGGTGTTAATACTCCTTATTCAACCAGTCTTCAATTAACCTTAGCTATTCTTGCCGTTATTATTACACCCTTAACCTTGACTATTTTTGATAGTATTTTCGATTTACCGATTCAAGTTAGGGCAATAGAAGTAGCAAAACAAGTTATTCAAGTGCAGTTTTTACCTATTGGGATTGGTGTGTTATTTAAAAAAATTCAACCTCAATTAACAGAAAAAATTGCTAAACCTCTTAGTATTTTAGCTAATATATTATTTATTGTTATGGTCTTATGTATATTGCCTGTGGCAGTTTCCTTTATTTTTAAAATGGATATTTTGTCAGTTATTGCTATTGTAGTTACGGCTATTGCTGCCTTAGTAATTGGATATTTTTTAGGAGGACACAATTTACATGAACGGTCTGCTTTAGCTATTTCTAGTATTGCTAGAAACATTGGTTTAGTGCTTTTTATTTTGTTATTGAATGGAGTAGCGAAACCCTTTATCCCTGCTTTGATTTCTTATACTATTTTAGGGGCGATGATCGCTTTTCCTTATTCTGTTTGGAGTAAAGGTAAACTGGCTAAATTACCATCAAATTCTCTAAATTGATTTTTTTTTAGACAACTTTGAAACTATTTTTATTGTAAGAAGATAGGGTAAAATATAGCAGTTCTTAAAAAACGGTCATGTCTTTGGAGAATTTGAAGAATTCATAGGATTTCTCATAAGCCAAGTTTGATTAAATTTAGTAGTAGTGTCCTAAATCACACCATTGTTTATTAAATAACTATAAACTATATAATGCTTCTAAATAGTCTGTAACTATTTTAAAAATTAAAAAATGTACATTTGTTTTGACGATTTATTTAAAATAGTTATAGTAGATTAAGAATAAGTTAAGTGTTTATGTATATCTAATGAGCAAGCTCTCCATACCACAATCAACCCGAGAAAGGATACCTCAAATACCTTTGCGGTTATTTTTGCTGATCCCTTTCATTTTACAAATTGTTGGTGCGGTGGGAGTCACAGGATATCTTTCCTTACGTAATGGTCAAAAAGCAGTGAATGATCTGGCTCATCAATTACAATCTCAAGTGAGCGATCGCATTACGGAACGTTTAGAAGACTATCTTGAAACTCCCCCTTTAATTAATCAGATTAATGTAGAGGGGACTGAGTTAGGAGTTGTTGACATCAACAACTGGCAGGGATTAGAACGCTATTTTTGGCAACAGATGAATACGTTTCCCTCAATTTATAGCATTTATGTTGGCTTATTGAAAGGTGAAAATATCGGTGTTAATCGTGAAAATGATGGAACTTTAATCTCAAAAATGACTCAAGATAACGATTTTCCTAAAAGGGATCTTTATCTACTAGATGACCAAGGAAATCGTCAAAAATTAATTAAAGTTCAACCAAGCTATGACTCTACAACAAGACCTTGGTTTATCGAGGCTAAAGCCAAAAAAAAAGCAATTTGGAGTGATATTTATCAGTTTGCGTTTGATAAAGAAGTATTAGGCATTACTGCTGCTCAGCCATTTTACGACAAACAGGGGACATTTCAGGGAGCTTATGCCGTCGATTTAAGCTTAAATTTTATCAGTGAGTTTCTTAACCAACTGATGGTTAGTCCTTCTAGTCGTATTTTTATTATAGAACGTTCTGGATTATTGGTCGCTAGTTCTAGTTCCGAAAAACCTTTTGTACTTGATTCCAAGACTAAAGAACCTCAACGTCTTAATATTAAGAATGTCAAAGATCCTACGATGCAAACCATCGCACAAGAGCTATTAAAAAAGTTTTATCGCTTTGAAAATATCCGAGCAATTAACCAATTAGAAATATTGAATAACGGACAACGTATATTTGTTAATATTTGCCCTTATCAAGATACTAAAGGAATTGATTGGTTAATTGTGGTTGCTGTGCCAGAAGCGGATTTTATGGCACAAATTAATCATAATACGAAAATGACCGTAGAACTGTGTATAACTGCTTTAGGAATTGCAATTATTATTGGGGTGTTAACCTCTGAATGGATTACTAAACCAATTCTTAAAATTAGTAAAGCATCAGAGGCAATTGCTTCAGGAAAACTAATCCAAAAAGTAGACGCAAAAGGAATTAAAGAATTGCATAAACTAGCTCATTCTTTTAACTACATGGCTCAGCAATTATCTGCGTCTTTTGCTGCTTTAGAACAAAGTAATGATAAGCTAGAAAATCGTGTTCAAAAAAGAACTCTTGAATTACAAAAGGCAAAAGAAGTAGCAGATTCAGCGAATCAAGCCAAGAGTGAATTTCTGGCAAATATCAGTCATGAATTACGCACCCCCCTCAATGGAATTTTAGGCTATACTCAAATTTTTGAAAGAAATGAAAATTGTACAGACCAGCAGAAACATGATATTCAGATTATTCATCAATGTGGGACTCATCTCTTAACCTTAATTAATGATATTTTAGATATTTCTAAAATTGAAGTTAATAAACTGGAAATTTATCCCCATGATTTTCATTTTCTAATTTTTTTAGAGACAATTACTGAAATTTGTCAGATTCGGGCGCAACAAAAAGGTATTTTCTTTGATTTTCAAATTCTTGGAAACTTACCCAACTTTGTGCAAGCTGATGAAAAACGGTTAAGACAAGTTTTACTTAATCTGTTAGGAAATGCCATTAAATTCACACAACAAGGAAAAGTTATCTTTAAGGTTGAAAAATTATCAACAAA
>NZ_AAXW01000027.1 GCF_000169335.1 Crocosphaera chwakensis CCY0110 | reverse complement strand
CTTGTTGTTTGAGAATTTTGCAGCAGCATATTGAAATTCTCTGATGAATCTTCTAAAGTATCAATAATTAATTCAATCCCTTCATCGCCATATTTCAAAGCTTCAGTAACAGCAACAAGTTTTGCCTCAAAATTATTACTAGATAACCGTTTTTCAACGCTTTCTATTCCTCCTAAAACTACGCCATCAATAGGAGGTGGATTATTGCCACCTAATACGAGATCGTAACCTCTAGGTTTTTTGTCTTCATTCATTATTCATCCCTCCTAATTTATCCCTTTATAACCTATTCATGTAGAGTAGAATAACGATAACTATCATAAGGAGTGTTGGCTTGATTGTCAGCAATTAAATTATAAATTATTTCTGATAAAAAGCCGATTGCTTCTTCGGAGACAGCATTATTAGATATATCTAAAGTGTCAAGTTGTTCTATTTCAGGACAATTTAATAAAGGTTCTACCCCAGCATCGGTTAAAGTTCCCATTGATAAATCTAAGACAGAAAGATGTTTTAAAATAGGAGAATCAATAATAGCTTGGGCAACGAGATCGCTATCCTCACCACTTTTTAAACCTAAGTATTTTAGATTAGGAAAAGAATTATAATTCAAAATAGAACTTAAACTATCAACTTCATTTCTCCTCATTCGTCTACCCAACCAAATTTCTAAATATTCCAATTCAGGTAAGTCTAGACAACAAATTTCCTCAAGATTATAATCGCTTAAATCTGCTGTCTCAATAATTAATGTCTTAAGGCAATCATGTTTTAAACCTTCGCATTCAAAAGGATAGTCGGAAAATTTGCCGCAGACTTGTAAAACTTCTAAATTAGGATAAGCTTCTAAAATTGGTGTGATATCGAATACATCTAGATAGGATTTCCTAAACATATTATCTTCAGGATCGCCATCGCCAATAAATAAAGCTTTCAGATTAGGTAATTGCTGGGCAGCGTCACAAATAGCTTCTAAAAAAATACCAAATTCACGATTTTCATATCTGTCATTCCAATCATTAATCTGGCAAGATAAGGCTGTTATTTCTTTTGCTTGAGGAGTAGCTAATAAGGCTTTAAAGGTATCTACTTTGTAAAAGGTTTGTCTGACAACTCTTTCTCCACCGTTCCATTGTGCTACTCTACTTTCTCTAATAAAACTATCTAATCTTACAATATAAGCATTATTAATCGGATCGCTGATTCCAACTTCAGGATTATATATAACATGATTCCAATCTTTGAGAGTTGTAAAAAATAAATAGGGATCGTAATCAAATAATGCTTGCTTAGCATCTAAACTCTCTTGTTGTTTGAGAATTTTCGCAGCAGCATATTGAAATTCTTCTGATGAATCTTCTAAAGTATCAATAATTAATTCAATCCCTTTATCGCCATATTTCAAAGCTTCGGTAACAGCAGCAAGTTTTGCCTCAAAATTCTTACTAGATAACCGTTTTTCAACGCCTTCTATTCCTCCTAAAACAACCCCATCTATAGGAGGAGGATTATTACCACCCAGTACAAGATCGTATTTTGTGGGTTTTCTATTTTGCTTGTTCATAATTCATTTTTCCTGATTAATTTTTTATTGTTGTAAAATTTGCCAAACTTTAACTTTTCCTCCAACACCACCACTGGCTAAAATTGTTCCATCATTACTTAAAGCTAAGGCACAAATTGCATTATCATGGGCTTCAACAGTGTTTAATTTCTTACCCGTATTCAAATCCCACATTTTAATAAAGCGATCGCCCGCACTAATTAAAGTATTCCCATCTGGAGTAATAACTACACCACGAACTAAATCTGCATGACCATAAAATGATAATCTGGCTTCACCTGTCTCTAAATCCCAAACTTTGATTCTTTGATCGCCACCACTAACTAAAGTTTTCCCATCGGGACTTATACAAAGTGATCGCCCTACTGAAGAATGTCCAGTGATTGCACGTATTTCTCGTTTAGTTCGTAAATCCCAAATTTGAATATAGCTACTTCCACCACCCCCAAATAAAGTATTACCATCTGGACTAACAGCTAAAGCATAAATTCCATAGTTATTTCTAGTATTAGATGATAGGCTATCTAACTCTCTACCTGTTTTTAAATCCCATATTTTTATCTTTCTATTATCACTATTATCAGCCGTAATAAAATCTTTGCTATTTGGATGAATAGCTACTACATAATAATGATTACTTTGACGGCTATTATTGGGAATATGATAATTTTCTGTTCCTGTTTCTAAGTTCCATACTCTAATTGTTGAATCACTACTAACACTAATTACTTTTTGACTATCTGGACTAATTATTACACCATTGATATCAGCAGTATGACCTTCCAAAGAATAAATAGAATCCCCCGTATCAAGTTTCCACACTTGTAGAGAAATTGGTATTCTATAGCGATCATTCCCTCCACCAGCAACCAGATATTGATTATCTGGACTAATGGCAATTGAATGAATTTTATTAAGATTAATATCTACAGTATGGAGATGTTGTAACTGTACAGAAGCAAGAGAATTCATAGTAAATAATGTCCTATTTATTATTAAAATTATTCATATAAAGATTCATATAAAGCAGAATAGCGATCACTTCCCTTATCGCAACAATAATATTTTTGTCCTCCATCTTCATAAGAATATCCGTAATTTTCAGAAATATCTAAAGTATGTAGTTTTTCTATTTTGGGAAAATTTCTCAGTAAGTTAGCACCTTCGTCAGTCAAACATCCCATAGATAAATCGAGAATTAATAGGCGGTCTAAAAGAGAAGAATTAATAATTTTTTCAGCGATAATATCTGCTGGTCCTGCACTTTTTAAACCTAAGTATTTGAGATTGGGAAAAGACTTACCTAAAAATAAACTATCTAATTCATTATCTATAGAATATATTTTTATTCCCAACCAGATTTCTAAATATTCCAGCATAGGTAAATCTAAGTTACATATTTGAGTTAAATTATAATTACTTAAATCCACAGTTTCAATTATTAATGTTTTCAAGTTTTCATGTCTAAAACCTTCACATTCTAAAGGATATACAAAAAAACTCCCACTAACTTGTAATACTTCTAACTTAGGGTAAGCTTCTAGAAATGGTCTAATGTCAAATACATCAAGATAGGACTCTCTAAATTGGCGTTGTGCATCATCTCCGATAAATAATGCTTTAAGATTTGGCAATTGATCTTTTGCGTCACAAATAGCTTCTAAATACTGTCCAAATAGGTACTGACCTTCAGAACCTAATCCACAATACAAAGCCTCTATTTCACTAGCTTGTGAATCTGTTAATAAATTAGCAAACTCTTCTAAAGTAGAAAACCTCTCCAGATTAAATTCTCCTCTATCTACAAAACTAAAATATAAATAGGGATCGCATTTTAATATTGCTTCTTTTCCTCGTAAACCACCGTTTTGTTTTAATGCTTTCGCAGCAGCATTTTGAACAAATCTAGATGAATCTTCTAGAGTATTGATAATTACATCAATCCCTTCATCACCATATTTTAAAGCTTCTCTAACAGCAGCAATCCTAGCATTAACATCACTACTTTCTAAACGCTTTTTAACTCCTTCTATTCCTCCCAATACCAAACCATCCACAGGAGGCGAATTATTGCCACCCAATACGAGATCATATTCTTGAGGTTTTCTGTTTTTATCCATCATTTTAAATTGATAATTTGCGTACTTGACTTATTGTTCAACTATTATACCGATACATATTTACATTTCCCCACCACTTGCTAATGATTAAGGAAAAAACTAAATTGTCTCAATATTACGCTGGCGATCGCTATTTGTCTAAACCCATTTTCCTACAACCACCCTAACTGTACCGTCTTCTAAAACTTCCTCTTCTTCAATATCAAAACCTTGCTCATTTACTGAATTCATTAAGGTTTTATGAGCATACTTTTGGTTAATGCTATTTACAAATTCTTTCTGGTTAATCTTTGCACCCCAAAAGTCGGATATTATTTCGTAGATATCGCCACTGCGACGAAAACCGAGATCGTAACCATTATTTTGTCTAATTACATATTCAGCTTGGGTAGTATTTCCTTGATAACCTCTGACTGTAGTATTGCACTCGACTTGATAGCCTAATTCTTGCAAAACTTCCTGTAAGATTTCGCTGTTTTTAATTTGAATTTTGATAGTAGTAAAGTGAGACATAATTTTGAATGATGAATGATAAGTTTGTAGATTTTCCCCCTAAATCCCCCAATGCTGGGGGATTTAGGGGGCTATCCATAATTTTAATCGACTTCTAAAGGACTAATCGTTTGTTGTAAGTTGTATTCCTTCAACTCTTGTACCAATTCAACATTATCCGAAGCTGTACGCGCCCCTGCTTCGGCTGCCCATTGTTTTAAGTCTTCAATTTGTTGATGGGCGATCGCAGCTAATGGTACTGTTTCATGAATGCCCTGTAAAATATCTTCCGTGGTAAAATCTCTTCTTTCCCCAAACCCCCGATACATTCCGTCGACAACTACCTGTTCAATTTCCGCACCGCTAAAGTTATTAGCAGCAGCAGCAAGTTTAGTTAAGTTGAAATCTCTCAAGCGACTAGGGCGCAACCGTTGAATATGAACTTTAAAGATTTCTTCTCTTTCTTTAGCTGTGGGTAAGTTGAGAAAAAATATCTCGTCAAAACGCCCTTTGCGTAACAACTCCGCAGGGAGAATTTTAACGTTGTTAGCAGTAGCGACAATAAACACAGGACTGGTTTTTTCCTGCATCCATGTGATTAAGGAACCGAATACCCGACGAGATGTACCAGAATCACCATCCACACCGCTACTAATATTACCAAACGCCTTATCAATCTCATCGATCCATAATACACAAGGAGCGATCGCTTCGGCTATTTGGATCATCTGTCTGACTCGGCTTTCACTTTCCCCGACAATACCCCCAAATAACCGCCCCGTATCCAACCGTAATAGGGGTAAACGCCATTCATGGGCAATGGTTTTTGCTGAGAGAGATTTACCCGTACCTTGGATACCTGCGAGTAAGACACCCTTGGGGTTGGGGATACCATAACTTCTAGCTTCTTCGGTAAAAGCATCCTGACGAATCTTTACCCACTGTTTGAGATTTTCTAACCCACCGACATTTTTAAGAGACTCTGAGGTAGTAAAAAATTCTAAAATACCCGTCTGACGAATGGTTTGTTTTTTCTCTTCGAGTACCCCATCGATATCCGCTTCGTTTACCTGCTGTTTGGCTGCTAAGGCTTTAGCTAATACCCTTTGAATTCTCGCCCGACTCAATCCCTGACAGGCTTTTACCAGTTGTTCTCGCGCCAAACCCAATACTTTAAGCTTTTCTGGTACAACTAACTGAGTAATTAGGTAATCGATTTCTTTGGCATCGGGTAAAGGAAAATCAATGACGGTAACTTCTTCGGCAAATTCTTCGGGTATTTCCAACGTATGACTGGTAAGAATCAATGTCTTACGACTGCGTTTTAATTCCTTGGTTAAATTCTTAATTTCCCGAATTACAGGGGCATTGCGATCGCTTTGAGGATTCTTTAGGATAAAATGCAAGTCTCGCAAGACAAAGATCGTATTATCGTTACTATCTGCTTTCGCCACTTTCCCCAAAGCAGCCATTACCGAACCCTTATCCCCACCGTTACTATCCCATCCCCGTACAATATCCCAAGTAGTAATCTTGCGTTGAGGTTGAGATAAATTCGTAACTAAATTAAGCACTTCATCAATAGGTTCTTCTTCGACAGAAACAATATATAGAAGGGGATAACGCGCCCTTAGCATTAAATCTAATTCTCGAACTACATTATGATGGGGTTTTTGGGAATTATAATCTTGTACCATTGTTAATTGACTCAATTGCGATCGCTTTTTTTATCTCTTCTTTATCATTCCCTAATTCATCATTCAACACTCATTTTTTAACAACATGGCTGAATATCAAAAAATCGAATACCGTATCGGAAAAGACGGCAAAATTACCGAAACAGTAATTAATGCTTCGGGAGAAAGCTGTACTGAAACCACTGCACCCTTAGAAGATGCTTTAGGAACAGTAGAATCACAAGAATTGTTACCCGAATACTATCAAGGGGAAGAAAATATTACTAATTCTGAAACTCAATATTTAGATAATCAGGAGTCATAATCAAAATTATGAATTACTTGTTATTAGCTATATTTTTTGTAGCGATCGCCTTTGCTATGTTATATTTTTTCTTAGATCGCCACTTTCAAAATAAATCGGCCGATCTTATTAAAGCAAAAGATGAAGAAATAGCTGAATTACAACAACAATGCGCTAGATTAAGAGTCGAATTAGATGAGCGATCGCAACAAACAACCAAAGATTTAAAACAAGAGTTTTTCACTAAGTTGCAAACCCTTTTAGCTAATTATCCTTCTGCTATAAAAATGGCACAACACAAACCAGATTTGCCAGCTAAAAACTTAGTCGCCTTATTTACTCCTCTAGGTAATTTACTATCAGATTGGGGCTATGAAACCATTGGCGAACCTTGGCAAGAAGTAGAATACAATCCTCAACTTCATCAAGCAGATTCCGATGATATTAAAGAAGGTGATACTGTTTATATTCGCTTTATTGGCTATCGCTTTGACGATAATATTGTATGTCCTAGTAAAGTAAGTCGCACATTACCAGTTAAGAAAGATGAGTGATGAATTGAATGAAGAAAAACAACCTAAAGAATACGATTTAGTTTTAGGTGGGAATAATCCACCTCCTACTGATGGTTTAGTTTTAGGTGGTATTGAAGGTTTAAAACTACAATTTAATAATGCTAATTCCGAAGAAAAGAAAATAGCTATATTACAAAAAGCTCTTGCTTATGGCGAAACGGGAGAAGCTTGGTTACTCGATCTTATTGCTACAGAAAATGATAAAATTCAATGGCTGGCTGCTGTTTTACTTTCAAACACTAAAAATAAGATTTACAAGGAACTATTACTAGAATATTTTGCTGATTTTATCCCTAAGAATGTAGATAGTTGGAATGAATATAAACAAACATTGCCTAATTTTGAAATTAATTTATCAGCAATTAATATAGGATACAACAAAGAATTACATCAAGTAGATTTTAGTAAAGTTAATCTAAAGAAAGCTAATTTAAGTAACTTATTATTATACGAGATTAATTTTTTTCAAACAAACTTAAGTCAAATAAATTTGAAGAATACCACCGTTGTCAGTTCAAATATAAAACAATCAAATTTAGAAAATGCTAATTTGACTAAAGCACTATTTTATGGAGCAGAATTAGATGAAGTTAATTTAAGTAATGCTATTTTTGTGGATACTGATTTTTGCAATAATGCTTGCATTCAAAATATGCTTATTGATCACAGCTATTCTTTTTCTAACACCTCATTTTCAGATATAATCTTTAAAAATGTAACTTTTAAAAATGTAAATCTTCAAAATATTTATTTTTATGGTTCATCTTTTGAAAATGTTGTTTTTGATAACTGTAATTTAATAAGTGCTGATTTCCGTATTGATTGTATCGCTAATTTAATTTTTAAAGACTCTAATTTAGAAAACATTAGATTGATGTTATCTAATCTTAAAGGAGTTAAATTCGATTGTGTTAACTTAAGGGGGGCAGATTTTAGATGGTCGGATTTGACAGGAGTAAATTTTACTGGTTTGGATGTGAGAGGTGCAAATTTTACTCGCTGTACTTTTGGTAATAATAATCTCGATAAAGCAAATACTAAAGGAGCAAAATTTAGCAGTATTAACAGTCCTAGGTTTCCTCCTAATTTAAAAACTTCTAATTTAAAAGGTGCGTTATTTGACGACCAGCATTATTATGAGCCAGGATATGAATAATAAATTGACGAATTTAAAAATCGATCGCACTTGATACTTTTTTTGTTTGTTGCAACTTTCATTTATATTTGGGAATAATAAGTAAGCATTGCTTATATCTCAATGTGTAAATTGTAAATAAATTACTGTAAAGATGAATGATCAATCGAAGCAACCACAACCATCCGATCTTGTTCTAGGTGGTAATAATCCATCTCCTACTGATGGTTTAGTATTAGGTGGTATTGAAGGAGTCAAAAAACGTTTAGCAAGTGATGATGTTAAGGTAAGAATTGCTGCATTATCTGATGCTATTAAATATGGTGATGAAGGTTTAGATTTAGTAATTAAGGCTTTAGAAGATGAATCAGATCGAGTAAGAATAAATGCTTATCTAATATTACGATCTAGAAAAGAACCTAGAGTAAAAGATGCAATACTAAATTTTAATCCCTATCGCTTTTTTGAATGTATTTATGACGTGAAAATACCAGATAGAACTGGTGGTTTTATTATTTTTAATCAAACAAAGCTATTATATTGCGTTTCTGATTTTGAGTTTGTCTCAGGAGAAAATGTGATTAGATATGTAGAATGGAATTTAAGTCAATCGCAAATAACAAAGTTACCAGAACTAGAATTATTATCAGAACAATACTTTATTTCAAATGTTCCTGATCGTATTGCTTCTTTATATATACACCCAGAAACTAACACTTTAATTGTTACTGGTACGCCAAAAGATAATTTTTGCTGCAATCAAATTGAAATAATCGATTTATCTACTGGAATTAGCAGAAAAGAAGTTGATACTTTGTATGATGATTCAAAAATCGACTATGTAAGTAAAAAGCAAATTATTCGTACCTTATATGGACATTCCAACTTTGGAACAGTGAGAGTTAATACTGCTATTAGTAAAGATCGAAAAATCTTAGCTACTAGCAGTCAAACCATGATTGAACCAAATCAAAAAGATAATTCAATAATACTCTGGGATTTAAAAACAGGTAAAAAGCTACACATATTGAAAGGAAATACTAAAAAAGTTACTTCTCTAGCAATTGATAATGATAGTAGTATTTTAGCTACAGCTAGTGAAGATGGAACAATTCAAGAATGGGATATCAAAACTGGAGAAAATATTGTTTGTACTAAGAGTGATTATAATATTGTGACTAATAGTAGCTTGCCGAATAATAATGGTCTAATACAATTAAAAGCTAGTGATCCTTCAGATTTCTTTAGTGTTAATTCAGATGGAAGTATTCTAGCTTGTGCAAAATACGAGCCATATCCACAATATATAAACGAGATAAAAATCTTTAACACTAAAACAGAGCGACATTTAGCTACTTTAAACCACGAGAAAATATGTGGAATTGCAATAAGTCCAGATGGTAATACTATTGTTACCAAAGGAGTTGATATAATAACAACCCGCAGCGGAAATTTGACCCTTCATAACACTATACCTAATCTAAAACTCTGGCAAGTTAAATTATAATCTTTCATCGCTTTAGGGAACAATAAGATTAAAGTTTGATCATTCCTAACTTATCCTTTCCCCAATGACTATTATCGCAATCGACTTTGGCACAAGTAATACCGTAGTTAGTATTATAGACCCGACACAAAGCAGCACACTATTAGATTATCGGAATTCTCGTTATTACTATAGTATACACGGAAAAACTAAACGATCGCTGTACGCTACTCTCGTTTTTATCAAAGAAGCTAACCAATTAATGTTAGGAGAAAAAGTCCGAGGACAGCGTTTAGGACTAGCTCAACCCGAGCGCTTATTCAAAGCCTTTAAACGGGATTTAGCAGCCGATTTTCAAGCACCACCAAAACAATTAGATAATCAAAGCTATACAGCAAAATTAGTATCCGAACTATTTATTAAACAAATATGGCAACAGATCAAACAACAAAATATAGAGCCATCAAAAGTTATTTTTAGTGTTCCTATTGGTGCATTTGAAAGATATCTAGATTGGTTTCGAGACTTAGGTAATAGCTTAGAAACAGAAGTACAATTAATCGATGAATCTACTGCTGCTGCTTTAGGCTATGCTATTCAAAAACCTGGTTCTTTAGTATTAACCTTAGATTTTGGTGGCGGTACGCTCGATTTAAGTTTGGTTCGTACTGTCTTTAATGCTTCAGAAACCGAGACTTTAAAAGCAGAAGTAATTGCTAAATCTGATGCTTATGTGGGAGGAGAAGATATCGATACCTGGATAGTGGAAGATTATTTACGTTCTATTAATACATCAAGAGAATCAGTCGGTAAAATTGGCTGGCAAAATTTATTAGAAATAGCAGAAAAGCTAAAAATTCGTCTTTCTAAAGAGGAAAAAGCGAAAGAAAGCTGGTTTGATGATGAAAACTTTATGTCTTATGACTTAGAATTAGACCGAGATAAACTAGAAGAAATATTAGAACAACAGCAATTATTAGAACAGTTACGCAATGCTTTAGATGAAATAGTTGCGATCGCCTTAGGTAAAGGTATTAATAAAGGCGATATCGAACAGGTTCTATTAGTAGGTGGTAGCTCATTAATTCCTGCAGTACAGCAATTAGTTATTTCTTATTTTGGCAAGAAAAAAGTTAGGTTAGATAAACCTTTTGAAGCTGTTTGTCATGGTGCATTAGCTTTAAGTCAAATTACTGAAATAGACGATTATCTACGTCACAGTTACGCTATTCGTCTCTGGGAACCTCAAACTAAAAGTTATACTTACGTTAATATCTTCGATGCTGGTATTAAATATCCCTGTACTACCGATAAACCTTTAACCCTTCAAGTTGCGACAGAAGGACAAACAGAAATCCGTCTCGATATTGGGGAAGTAGCGCAAGTATCGCAAGCTGAGGTTAGTTTTGATACCGAAGGAAGAATGACAAGTGGTGAGTTACGCTCCTCAAACCAGTATAGCTCTTTAGAAGGCGATCGCAATTCTATTTGTCTAGCGCATCTCGATCCCCCTGGAGAAGTGGGAATAGATCGCATTGCGGTTGATTTTGCTGTCGATAACAATCGGGTACTTTTAGCAACGGTAAAGGATTTATTAACGGGAAGGGTATTAGTGGAAAGAGGAGTGATTGCTAATTTAAAATAAAAAATTGGGAATAATAAATTATCAATGATGAGGAATACATTATGAGTCAGGAAAAGCAACCCAGAGAATATGATTTGGTATTAGGGGGGAATAATCCGCCTCCTGTTGATGGTTTGGTATTGGGTGGTATTGAGGGAGTTAAACGTCGTTTAGCTAGCGATAAGGAAGAAGTTGTAATTGCTGCGATTAAAGATGCAATTAATTATGGAAAAGAGGGAGAAAATTTATTATTTGAAATTATTGAAACTAGATCGGGTAATGTACTTTGGGAAACATTTAATTTACTTTGGAATACATTTATCTCGGCAAGACAAAAAGAATTACTAAAATATTTACCGTATTTGCTTAAAGATAGCGTCTACAGATGGGAAAAATGGCGATCTGAAAATCCTAACTTACAAATTGATTTTCAAGGAGTGGATTTTAGCCAAGCAGATTTTACTGGAATTGAATTGGAAGGGTTAAATTTTAGTGAAGCTAATCTTGAAGAAGCGAATTTTGAAGAAGCAAAATTAAAAAATATAAATTTCTCAAAAGCTAATCTTAAAAATGCAAATTTTTCTAATGCAAAACTCCAGAATATAGATTTTAGTGAGGCAAATTTATATGAAGTAAAATTTAATGGCTCGGATTTATACAAAATAGATTTTAGAGACAAAAATCTTACAGGTGGAGATTTTTCTGGTGCAGATTTTTGGAATGTAAATCTAGATAATGCCAACTTAACTGATACTAATTTTTCTGATGCTAATCTTAAAGTGATAAATCTCAAAAATGCTAATTTAACTAATGCCGATCTAAGTGTAGCTAATCTCGCTCATGCCAAATTAGAAGGAGCTATTTTAGATGGGGCTAATCTTGAAGGTGCTGCTATAAGAGGTACTGTACTTTGCGATTACGATCCCTATCATGAAGGAGATAGCTATTATGAAGGTAGCTGGGAATAAAAAATAAAATGCGATCGCTTATAAAATAAATACAATCAGATGGGTAATGAAAGATGAATGAAAAAAATCAACCTAAAAAGTACGATTTAGTTTTAGGTGGAAATAATCCACCTCCTGTTAATGGTTTAGTATTGGGAGGAATAACAGGAGTTAAAAGACGATTAGAGAGCAATAATATTGAGGTAATTAAATCTGCGTTAAGTGATGCGATCGCTTATAAAGATGAAGGATTAGATTTAGTTATTCATGCTTTATCTAATCCTTCTCAAGAAACAAGAAAACACGCTGTTAATATTCTCAGAAATCATAAAACAGTAAAAGCAGAACAAGCATTATTAAATTACGATCTAAGTTCTCTTTTTGTTCAATTTAGCGACTGGAATTTGAAAGATTTTAATTTAGAATTTTATTTAGACGATCCTGTTGACACTTCATATAGAATCGATTTAAGACAATTTAATAATATTATTTCTGAACTCGAAATAATAGAACCTCAAGGAAGCAAAATTGAGGCTTTATATTGTCCAATGTGGTCAGATTGGTATGATTATGATAGAGGAGAATCCTTATCTTACAAAGAATGTGTCAATTTATTACTAGATGCACATGAACAATTACCAAATCTTAAAGCCTTATTTTTAGCTGATGAGACTTCAGATGGTTATGCTTTGGGTTCTCGAAGTGACTATAAAAGATATAAAATTTGGATGGATGAAATTAGACCTCTTTTAGAAGCTTATCCCAAATTAGAGCTTTTACAACTTCAATGTCATGGTGGATTAGATTTTAGTCATATACAACACAACTGTTTAAAAAGTTTAATTGTTGAAGCTAGAAGTTTAAGCGATTATGTTTTGAAAAATATTATGCTTCTTGATTTGCCAGAATTAGAATATTTAGAATTATGGTTAGGAAAAAATCGTGATTATAGAAGGAAAAAATATCGTGGAAGAAGAAACGATATTGAATTTTTAAATGATTTATTGATGCCACTATTATTTGAAGATCATTTTCCTAATCTAAAATATTTAGGCTTATGTAGTTGTGAATGGGCTGATGATCTGATTGATTTTCTTAAAAATTCACCAATAATAAAACGTTTAAGAATGCTTAATCTTTCTAGAGGTACTTTAACAGATAAAGGTGCAGAAATATTACTAAATTGTCCTGCTATTAATAATCTTCATACGCTTAATGTTTCCATGAATTTATTATCTCCAGAAATGGTGAATAAATTATCGCAACTTAATTGTAATGTTATTGCCGAACCACAAGACATATATTATTACAATGAAAATTACGGAACAGATCGTTATTTGGCTTTATATGAATAATTTTGCCATCATTCATAATTCATCATTATTTATTGTTCATCATTCATCCTTTCCTCATAATGCACTTATCAATTCTCTATCGCGGATCACTAATTAGTTGTAACTATGGTTGTCAATATTGTCCCTTTGCCAAAAAACAACAGTCAGCCATAGAATTAGCTAAAGACAAACAGGAATTAACTAAATTTATTAATTGGATAGAGCAAAATCAACAACATGATTTTTCTATTTTATTTACTCCTTGGGGAGAAGCCTTAATACATGATTGGTATCAACAAGCATTAATTAGACTAACCAACTTACCTAATGTAAAAAAAGCAGCAATTCAAACTAACTTATCTTGCAAACTAGATTGGGTAGAAGACTGTGATAAAAATAAACTAGCACTGTGGGCAACCTTTCATCCAGAATGGGTAAAACGCGATCGCTACTTGTCTCAATGTCTAGAGTTGTATCGCCGTCAAGTATCCTTTAGTGCAGGGGTTGTTGGTTTTCCTCAGTTTAAATCAGAAATTGCAACTTTGCGCCAAGAACTACCAGATGATGTTTATCTGTGGATTAATGCGGTAAAAAAAGAATTACCTAACATGAGTAAAGCTGACTTAGAATTTTTTGAAGCGATCGATCCTTTGTTTCCTCTCAACACCCATCATTATCCTTCTCGCGATCGCTCTTGTAAAGCAGGTAAATCTGTTATTTCTGTAGATGGCGATGGAAATATGCGTCGCTGTCATTTTATCAAACAACCCATTGGTAATATCTATCATTCCAACTGGGAAAGTGTTTTAGGCGATCGTCTTTGCACGAATGAAACCTGTCACTGTCATATTGGTTACGTTCACTTAGATTATTTAGAATTAGACAAAGTATTCGGAGAGAGAATTTTAGAGAGAATACCTGTTAGGAATGAGGAATAAAGTGCAAAACTTTTTCCAAAGTCCCCCCATTTTGCCTGAAGGTGATTATTATGATAAGAATCTAATCTTTCTCAGGGCAGTTTATCCGTATGCTATTAATTAACGAAGACTCCGATGTGGATAGCTTATTACCTTCAGGACTAGAAGAAGAGCCAATTCTTCCCCCTGATGAGCCAACCAGCTTACCTACCATTATAGGAACTGAAGGCAATGATACTATTCCTGGTACGATTTTTGATGAGATCATTTATGGTCGAGGGGGTAATGATACTATCTACAGTAATGGTGGTGTTGACGAAATTTATGGAGAAGAAGGGAATGATGTCATTTACACCCAATTCGGATATGCTAATGGCGGTTCAGGTATTGATACTTTAGTTGCAGATTACACTAATTATCATACAGGTATCCAACTAACCCATAGAAGTTTTGTTAGTGACATTGTAACTCGCTCAGGCGCAGTTGAAGTTCTCACAGGTCTTAATTTTGAACGTTTCAACATTACGGGTACACAGTTCGATGACATTTTAAACGGGAGAGGAGATACTGATATTATTAATGGCGGTGCTGGTAACGATATCATTTCTAATGGTAGTTATCTTGATCCTGTACCCAATGGTGGTGGTTACGATATTCTCGATGGTGGAATAGGTTACGATCGCCTCAGCTTATATTTTGCATTTGTAAACACTGATGTAACCTTAAATCTTACTGTACAAAACTTTCAACTCCAAAGCAATACAACAGCCCAAGTCAGAAATTTTGAGGAATTAGATACCATTTGGTTAGGAAGTGGTAATGATACGATCATCGCCAATGGTGCCAATACATCAGGAGTCATTAAAAACATTAGAACAGGGGCTGGAAATGATACGATTAAGCTCTTTTTCACCAATAATATCTTTGATCGAGAGGTAGATGGTGAATCGGGCAATAATACTCTCATCCTAGATTATAGTAACGCGACTCATGGCAATTTTGTCAATGGCTCAGGCATTAATATGCCTAATAATTCATCAGTTATCCAGACGCTTTCGGGTAGTCAAATCATTCTCAGATATAACAATATTGCACAGTTTAATGTGATTGGTACGAGCTTTAATGATAATCTCTTCGGTAAATCAGGTAATGACACTTTGGCAGGTGGTGCAGGGAATGATACCCTCAATGGTGCTGCTGGCAATGATATCCTTACTGGTGATGCTGGTAATGATATCCTTAATGGCGGTACTGGTAATGATATCCTTAATGGCGGTGCTGGTAATGATACCCTTACTGGTGGTGCTGGTAACGACAACTTGATCTTTGGTGGTTTTTCTGGCTTTGGCGATGTCGGTATCGATACCATAACTGATTTTACCAAAGGTAGCGATCGCCTTCTTTTATCTCAAAAAACGTTTAATCAATTAACTAGAAATGGCGATTTAACCCTTAAGGCTCATGAATTTGCCACAATTAATAGTTCTAGCTCCGTTGAGGCGAGTTTAGCTGGTAGTAGCAATGCTTTGATTGTTTATAATACAACAACAGGCAACCTTTTTTATAACGCTGATGGTGCGATCGCTGGCTTAGGGAGTGGAGGTCAATTTGCTACCTTGAGCAATAAAACACTGTTAGATAGTAGTGATTTCGCGATCGCCATGTTTGTGACCACCGGAGGACCCTTACCTGCTACTCCTGTAGGCTAAACTGACATCTTGCACCAGTGCATCCGACTTTTTTTTTGCTTAAAAATCTTGTAGGGTCGGCAATGCCCACCCTACTTTTTAGCTAAAAGTTTTATTTTGACATAATAATATAGTGTGATCTCGAAACTTAAATAACACTAATGACATTTCCTCTATTTTCTCAAGTCCAATTAACTGAAGATATTCCTGAGTTTAATCTTAAAAAAGGTTCTATTGGGGTAATTGTTGAACATTATCCCATGTTTCAAGGAGAAGATGGCTACAGTGTAGAAGGTTTAATTACTCAAGATATCGTAGAAGTTGCTGAGTCTCAAATCAAATTAATTAAGGTTAAACAAACACAAGAAACAGCAACATTTTTTAATTGATTTTTAATTGATGATTAATGTTAGTTTTTATATCTATCGGTATTTTATCAGCTATTTGGAAACAGGCAAAATTAGGATATACAGTTCTTTAATAGGGTGGGCAATGCCCACCTTAAACTCAACTTTCTTTGGTTAAATTTCGTTTCGGATCGCCTAATTTGACGGATTCGGTGGCTTTTACAGGAGAAACCACCGGGGTTAAGTCCCAATGGGTTGCTAACCTTTGTAAGAAGCGATCCTGTTCAACCCGAAAGCGATCAACATTCGATCCATGATTAATAATGGCAAACCATACTGGACCCCGTTCTTTGGTAGGGATCACGCCAGCTAAAGCACTAACTTGGGCTAAGGTCCCTGTTTTCACAGCAACGCCATCGGGAAGATTTCGCCATTGAACGGTTCCTGTGGTATCACGTCCCCCCATAGGAAACAAGTCAGCCACACTCAAGGGATTATCTTTTAATTTTTCTTCCATCGCTATTAACATTCCCACTGAAGCGCGAGGAGAAATTCTATTTTCTACCCCTAACCCTGATCCATTGATTAACTGGACTTCTTGGGGATCAACTTTAGCTGCTTTGGCTGCCATTTCTGAGACAACAGCAGCCCCACCCACAGACTCGGCGATCATCTCGGACATGACATTATTACTATATATATTCATTTGTTTGAGCAATTCGGCCATGGTTAACGATTGATGGGTGAGTAAGGTTTGTGCTGTCTCAGGCACATTCTTTTCAACTTTAACCGTTCCTTTGATGGTAATTTCAGGTTTAGGGGTATTGGGGGGTAAGTTTTGATATTGTTGTTTAATAAGAGGTGTCCAACGATTAGAATTAAGGGCTAATTGTAATAATTGTCCGGACGTTTGGGAATCAGATTTAAAATTCATGGCAAAATTATCAACAATAATTAAGTTGCCAGTTACTTCTTTTATTCCCAGTTCATTAAGTTCGTTACCCACTGCGATCGCTTCTTCCCAAACAAATAAGGGATCACCGCTTCCTTTGACAATTAAATCTCCTTTTAAAACGCCATTTTCTATGGTTCCAACGGTTAAAAATTCTGTCTCAAAACGATGTTCGGTTCCCCAGGTTTCCAATGCAGCTAAAGAGGTTGCAATTTTTGTTAAAGAGGCGGCCGATAACGGGGTTTTCGCTTGATGATTTCCTAAATAAGCCCAGTCTGATTGCAGCCAAATGCCTTGTTTATCGGCAGAAAACCCTAAAGAAGCTAAATTTTTCAGATAATCAGCAATAATCGATTCTACGACGGGATCAGATTGGGTGGGAACATCAAACACTTTTGCCTCTTGCCAAGCAACCACAGGAACTACCTCAATAGATGGGGGCGTTTTTCCTAATAAACTTCCTAATGTTAAAGCCAACAAATCTAACATTTTTAAACCTCCTCACATAGTCCATTTTAATACATCTTTTATACAGCAGTTTATTTTACCCTTTCACGGCTCCTGCGGTTAATCCCTCGACAATTCTTCTCTGGAAGAATAAGACTAATAAAACAAGGGGAAAAGTTCCTAAAACTGTGGCTGCTGCAATGGGACCATAGGGAATTTCAAAGATAGTTGCACCTCCTATCTGAGCCGTGGCCACGGGAATGGTTTTCATGGTTTCACGGGTAATAAAAGTGAGGGCAAAAATGTATTCATTCCAGGCAAAAATAAAGGTTAAAATTCCGGTTGTCACTAAGGCTGGAAGGGTCATCGGTAATAATATTTGTAGCAACATGGGAATCATTTTATAACCATCAATTCTGGCTGCATCTTCTAAATCTTTAGGTAGTTGTTCAAAGAAACTACGCATCACTAAAATAGTTAGAGGTAAATTAATTCCTGTGTAGGGAATAATTAAAGCTAAATAATTATTACCCAGTCCAAACAATTTGATTACTTCTAATAACCCTAAAAATAGTAAGACATAAGGAAATAAAGAAATAATCAAAACTAAGCCTAAAATGATATTTTTTCCTGGAATGTTTATTCGGGCTAATACGTAAGCAGCAGGAGAACCAACCACTAAACAAATGAAGGTAGAAACAATAGAAACTAAGGCACTATTAAAAATATAAAGTCCAAAGGGTCGTCTCCGAAACAATTCAATATAATGTTCAAAGGTTATAGTTTTAGGAATATAGACATTAGGAATTGCTGAAATGGCTTCATTGGTTTTGATAGAAGTTAAAATTTGCCAAATGATAGGAGTGATAAAGAAGATAATTACCAAAAAAACACAGAGATAAAGAATAATTTTTTTGTTATTCATAATTAATTTTCTTAAACGTTAATACTATTTTAGAGTATTTAAAATAAGCTTCCTTGTCCGCTTTTTCTCACTTGGTTTAATAAGAAAGCGATTAAAGCAACAGCAGCAATTAATAATAAAAATGTAATCACAACTAAGGCTGCACCATAACCAAAGTCTAAGTATCTCATGACTGTAGAATAAATATAAATAGAAACGGTTTCCGTTGCCCCGGCTGGTCCCCCTCCTGTCATCACTTGAACTAAGTCAAAAATACCGAAAGCTTGGGCAAATCTGAACAATAAAGCGATTAAAACTTGGGGCATAACTAAGGGTAACGTAATTTGATAAAAACTCTGCCAAGGGTTAGCCCCATCCAGGGAATGAGCCTCATATAAATCTTTAGGAATTGATTGTAACCCGGCTAATAAAATAATGCTAATAAAAGGGGTTGTTTTCCAAACATCAGCCACAATTAAAGCTATCATTGCTAAAGTGGGATCACCTAACCAATTAATTTCTGTATTAATGATTCCTAAACGTTGTAAAATATCATTAACTACCCCATATTGATCGTTAAAAATCCAAGCCCACGCTAACCCCATAATCGCAGTAGGTAACGCCCAAGGAATCATAGAAATAGTCCTAACTGCACCTCTACAAAAAAAGGCTTGGTTTAATACTAAAGCCACTATCATTCCTAACACTAATTCTAGAAAAACACTAACTCCTGTAAATACCCAAGTATTCCACATTGATTGCCAAAAACGACCATCTCCTGCCATACGAAGATAGTTAGTAAAGCCTGAAAAAACGGGTTGTAATTGAGTTCCTAAATTTTCTGTAAATAAACTTAACCAAAAAGCGCGTCCAATGGGATAAGCAAACACAAAAGCAAGTACAGCTAAAGCCGGAATTAACATAAACCAAGCTGTCTTATTTTCTTCCCTCATTCATCTTAATTTGACTGACAACAGTTGCATCTTAGCTGAATAGCTCAATTTTGACCAGGGTTATCTTAAATAATGAATAGTTAACAATTAATAATTAAGAGCAAAATGTGTCAGGATAGAAATAGAATTAGTTTAATCAACGTATATGGGAACCATTAAGTTAATGCACGCTAAGTTACATCGAGTGCAAGTGACTGAGGCAAATATTGATTATGTCGGTAGTATTACAATCGATCCGATTTTACTGGATAAAGTAGGGATGTTGCCCCTCGAAGAAGTTGATATTGTTAACTTAAATAATGGTAATCGATTTTCTACCTATGTTATCCCAGGAGAAGCAGGAAAAGGGGAAATCTGTCCCAATGGTGGGGCTGCTTTATTATGTCAACCAGGGGATTTATTAATTATTTATGCTTATGAAAATTGCGATCGCCAGGAAGTATTACAAAGGGGTCATACAGCAAGGGTTATCGTTGCTGATGAACATAACAAAATCCAAGACTTCCTCATTCAAACCTTAGTTCCCTGTGAAGATGGTAAAAAAGTGGAATTTAATAATACTTCTATGATTGATACTATACTAGAAAGCAGTCAGACTTAATTGATATGAGTGATAACAATGAGATGTTAAAAGCAGTTATTTTTGATTTTAATGGGGTTATTATTAATGATGAAGATATTCATCAAGAATTGATCAATGAAATTTTATTAGGAGAAAATTTACGTCCCGATGCTGAGGAATATCAAGATTTGTGTTTAGGAAGAAGCGATCGCGCTTGTTTATTAGATATTTTATCTCGTCGAGGAAGAATGGTATCTGATGAGTATTTGGATAATTTAATTGAAGCCAAAACTACCGCTTATCGTCAAAAAATTGAGGCTTTAAAAGAACTCCCTATTTATCCTGAATTAAAAGATTTTTTAACCCATTTACAACAGCATAATTTACGAATTGGATTAGTAACAGGAACGGTTCTATCTGAAGTTAAATTTATTTTAGAAAAAGCAGAAATCTTAAACTATTTTGAGGTAATTGTTGGCGGTGATGAAATTCCCAGAAGTAAACCAGAACCCGACGGTTATTTATTAGCAGTTCAAAGGTTTAATGAATTAGATAATAACTTACAATTAACCCCTGAAAGTTGTTTAGTGATTGAAGATACACCAGCAGGGATTGAAGCAGCAAAACAAGCTAAAATGCAAGTGGTAGGGATTGCTAATACTTATCCTTATCATTTTATGCAGCGACTGTCTAATTGGGCGATCGATTATTTTTCTGATTTAGATATAGAAAGAGTCGAAAAAAGTTTGACCTCATAATTAACTAAAATGGCGAACCCATTGACGAAAATCTCGCAGGGTTTTGGTCTTACTATCTCTTAAACTTTGTTGAACAAAGGGTAGTACTTGTGATAATTCTAACTAAGGAAATGCTAAACTATATTCAGACTTTTGATAATCTTGACTGTCATTACAACTAAAAGTTATTTATTTTTTTTGCAACTATCGCTTGTCTCAAACTGGCTTTGTGATCTACAGAGGTTCATCTAGCGACGAAAATTATGCGCGTATTTGCCAAAGATACTAGCCGAAAACAATAACTCAAAGCAAAATGACTGAATTGAAAATCCCTATGACAACAAAAATGAAGAAACCCTAAAAAATAGTGATAACTACTAAATGAGAGACTACAACCAAAGAATAAGTCATTAAGTATACTAAGACAAGATTTATGAAAATTGCTCACAATGTATCTGAGTTAATTGGCCGCACTCCTCTAGTCCAATTAAATCGTATTCCTCAAGCAGAAGATTGTAAAGCGCAAATTGTCGTTAAATTAGAAGGAATGAACCCAGCAGCATCGGTAAAAGATCGTATTGGGGTTAATATGATTAATTCAGCCGAACGAGACGGGTTAATCATTCCAGGAAAAACCCTGTTAGTTGAACCGACTTCTGGTAACACGGGTATTGCTCTGGCAATGGTAGCAGCAGCCAAAGGATATAAATTAATTTTGACCATGCCCGAAACCATGAGCCAAGAACGTCGAGCCATGTTGAAAGCGTATGGGGCGCAATTAGAATTAACCCCCGGTAGCGAAGGGATGAGTGGTTGTATTCGTCGCGCTCAAGAATTGGTAGAAACCCTGCCCAATGCTTATATGTTGCAACAATTTAATAACCCCGCTAACCCCGAAATTCACCGTTTAACCACCGCCGAAGAAATTTGGGAAGATACGGATGGACAAGTTGACATTTTAATTGCTGGTGTGGGAACTGGCGGTACCATTACCGGTGTCGCAGAGGTGATTAAACAACGAAAAGCCAGTTTTCAAGCGATCGCTGTTGAACCCACTAGCAGCCCCATTTTATCGGGAGGAAAGCCAGGAGGACACAAAATACAAGGCATTGGTGCTGGTTTTATCCCTGAAGTCTTAAAAGTTGAATTAATTGATGAGGTGGTAACAGTAACCGATGATGAGGCCATGACCTACGGACGACGGTTGGCCAAAGAAGAAGGGTTACTGTCCGGTATTTCTACAGGGGCTGCTTTATGTGCTGCCATTAAAGTTGGCCAACGGCCTGAAAATATCGGTAAACTGATCGTAATGGTTCAACCCAGTTTTGGAGAACGTTACTTAAGTACCCCTCTTTTCCAAAATGTCGAACCCCCTCAACTGGCCATGATTAATTAAGCAAAGGGTTGGTTGCTGTTCTCTGATCTTCTAGACTGTCATGACATCTACGAATCATTATCACATCCTCGAAGTTAGTCACACTGCAACTCAAAGGGAAATAAAACAGGCGTATCGTCGTTTAGCCAAGCGTTTTCACCCAGACAGTCGCCAGGAAACTGCTAATCATGAACAGATTATCCGTATTAATGCAGCTTATGAGATATTGGGAGACCCCCAAAGACGACAAAGCTACGATCAACAGTTAATCCCTAATTATCCTTCGGCCAGACGACAACAGAGGACAGCCCAAGCCCATTCTTATTATCAAAGTCGTCGCGCAACTGAAGAGGTTTCTATCGGGTTAATTGATGAATGGTTAAAGAAGGTTTATCGTCCCATTGATCGCTTAGTTTCGAGTATTTTGAACCGCTTAAATGAGCAAATTGATGAATTAGCTGCTGACCCGTTTGATGATGAATTAATGGCAGTTTTTCAAGATTATGTGCGCTGTTCTCGCCATGATTTGCAACAAGCAAAACGCATTTTTTCTTCTCAACCCAATCCCCCGAAATTGGCTAAAATAGCAGCCATTGTTTACTATTGTTTGAATCATCTTGCTGATGGCATTGAAGAGTTAGAATGGTTTTCTTGCAATTATGATGATTCTCATCTACATACGGGTCAAGAGTTATTTAGAATGTCTCATCGCTTATTAAATGAAGTGCATAGGAATGTAGAGATAATTGTTAATCGTTAGGTCTATATTATTAAGTTTTTTGATAAAAACTTTATTTTCTTTCTATGGGATTCTATCCACAATTACGTTTAAACCAATAGCCCGATAGTTATTAATTGTGGATCTCTAAAGTCAGAAATAATTTGTTATTATGGCTAATAAGCTAAAAACTGTTACTAATTTACTTTAATTTTAAAATACTTTGCAACATTGAATCTATCACAATCAGTTTTTGAATATTTACCAAAGCTCAAAAACCTACCTTTGATTTTAGCCGGTCCACTTTTACGTCGCACAGAACGAGACAGGGTTGTAGTGTGGCTGGCCTTAAAAGAACCGAGAACTATTGAGTTGGAAATATATGAAACAAAAAAACAGGGTTCCGTCATTGGGAGACCCCTATTTACAGGAAAGAGTAAAACGATCGCTTTAGGTAAAAACCTTCACATAGCTACTATCACTGCCCAAACGAAAGGAGAGAAACCGCTACAACCTGGAGAGATTTATGCCTACAATATTTATGTTAAGGGAGATGAAACGACTGCTTACCCTACAGCGCGCTACAATCTAATCGATGATATCCAAGTTAGTAATTATAGCCTGAGTTACTTTCCTCATCAGTTACCGACCTTTGCTTTATCACCAGACAACTTAAATCAACTTAAAATAGTTCATGGTTCTTGCCGTAAACCTCATGGCGGGGGCAAAGATACTTTATCTTGTTTAGATAATATCATTCAAAACTCCGCCCATTTGGCCAGTGAAAGACCCCATCAGCTATTTCTTACAGGCGACCAAATCTATGGCGATGACGTAGCCGATCCGATGTTGTGGTTAGCACAGGGAGTCAATGAGTTACTTTTGGGTTGGTCAGAAGCGTTACCGCTAATGCAAGGCACAATCTTATCTACTGCCTTACCGCCAGGTCAACGCAGTAACATGGCTCGAATAGAGGGTGGTTTGACAGCAATGGTTAAGAACAAGCCAGAAAAAGCTAAAAGTCATTTATTTAGTTTCGGTGAATATGCAGCAGTCTACTTACTAGCATGGTCGCCTATTTTAATGCCTGATCGCTTACCCCCTGGGAACCGTTTGTTTAACAATGGGAAACAAGCCAAAAAATGGGAGCAAGAAATTGAGCATACAAATAGTTTTATCAATGATTTAGCAGAGGTGAGAAGAGCTTTAGCCAATGTTCCTATCTATACAATTTGTGATGACCACGATATCAGCGATGATTGGTATCTCAATCGTGAATGGTGCGATCGCGTTTTGGGAAAACCTTTAGGCAAAAGAATCGTACAAAATGGCTTATTAGCTTATGCTTTGTTTCAAGCTTGGGGAAATACACCAGAACAGTTTGAGTCGGGGACTTCGGGAGAAAAATTATTAAAAACGGCTTCGAGATGGCTAATGTCTCAAGGGAAAGATACCTTAGCTAAGGCAGAATGCGATCGCTATCTAGGAATTCCAGAGACTGAGCAAACGACACGATTGCCTAAGCTGGAAAAAGACGAAGATGTTTTGATCTTGTCACGAGACAGTCAGGCTATTCCTTGGCACTATAGCATTAGCAGCGATAAACACGAAGTTATTGTTGTTGATACTCGTACTTGGCGTGGTTATCCCCCTGGAGAGAATAATGGACTTCAACCACCAATGCTACTTTGTCCAAAGGCGTTTAAACAGCAATTACAAGTTCCTTTAGCACAGATTAAGCCGGAAATTGAAGCGACGATTGTTGTTTTACCAACTAATTTAGTCACTTTAGGCATTATTGATCGCATTCAGCAGCTTAAATTCAATCGCGCTCATGTTTTTAGTAACGATGTGGGGGATTCATGGAACTTTCATCAAGAAGCCTTTGCTCAATTATTACTTGCGCTTTGTCAAGAGCGAAAGCGCGTTATTATTCTTTCAGGAGATATTCACTATAGTTGTGCTGTCCGTCTAACTCATTGGTTTCACGACTCTTTGGAAACGTCTGTTTTAGTTCAGTTAACCTCAAGCGCAATTAAAAATTCAGAATTAGCAACACGCTTAGCACATACTAAAATTAAATCCTTATTTCCTGAAAAAACTGAACGGTTTTTCGGATGGAACCAACCTTTTAAACTGCAAAAAATAACTCAATCAGACTATTTAGACTACCAAAAGCTTCTTCCAGATTGGCAATACCGCATTCAATGGTGTCAACGACAACCCTCACAATCATTAGCTTGGCGAAAAGTCCCTAGACATTCACCAGACCAGTCGACTAACCTAGTGTCAAAACTTATAACCTATTTCTTGTTTTGGATATGGCGCAATCGCTGGTTGCAAGAAGGTTTAGAAGTGGTTGGGCGAAATAATCTGAGCTTGGTAAAATTTCACTGGTCAACCACCAAAGCTGTCATCCAAGAAACCTATTGGTATCCTCCTTGGAAAAATACCATAACAGTCAAAAGCAGTTATGAAATTTCTTTAGAGCTAGATTCTCTACCACCTTTATCAAATACAAAGTAATTTTAGAGACTGTTCGTAGATATTTGAGCTATCGTGTAAATTATCAGAAGAAGAATTTTGAGTTCATTTTTGTTTTTTCATTATCTTTATCAACTCTGAGAAAACTTACTTTTACGGATGGGATTGCACTAATTGATTTCTTCTCCTAGACAAGCTCCTCCACCAAAAACTAACTATTGATGAAGTAGATGATATCAAAACTATTCCATCTGGGTATCTTTGCTTTACAGCACTTTGCAAGTAATTAAAGTACGTCTGACACCCGCCTCCTGCCCTCTCCATCAAGCTTTAACTTCTCTTACCATACTAAGTCGAAAACTGCTGTATGTTGATTCACTGAACTCTTCAGTAATAGATTATGATTTCCCAAGATTCAAAACTAATATTCAGATTATTGAGTGATAAATCTAATTCACAAGGATTTACCTTACTAGAATTATTAATTACTCTGATTATCGTAGGTGTACTAGCTGCTATAGCAATACCGAGTTTAGTAGGTCAAGTGGCTCGTTCTCGTGAAACAGAAGCAATTACCACATTGGGGGCTATTAACCGCGCTCAAATTGCTTACCGTTATGAATACGGAACCTTTGCATTAATTGGGGAAACTGTAGGCAGAACAGTTATACAACCCTCTCAATTAGAAGTTCCTATAACCTCAAACTATTATTCTTATCGAGATATTCACCTTCCACCAATGGATGAAGTTAGAGCTAAATACGGTGCAGCTGCTTTGACTGAATATACTGATAGCCTAAAAAACTATACAGCAGGTGTTCGATACATGGCTGGTACCAATACCTTTAACACCGTTGTTTGTCGAGGAAATAATCATACAGAAGACAATATTGATGATATTCGCCCTATCAGACCTGAAGGAATAGGACCGTGGACTTGTTTTGGCAATAGTACAGAACTTAAATAGAAAATTGATAATCTTACCAAGGACTACCGATTAAAGTAAATCCACTCCAAAAATAAGGATGTTGTAACGACTGATTCTTTAATGCTGCTAATGGGGGAGGTAAAGGGAGACGATTATCAGGGGTTACTAATTGCCCATTTTCTAAGTAAACATCTCCTTTTAATAAACTTAACTGTGCTTCGCGTATAGCTTTAGTTTTCAGGGGAATTTGATTTAATTGTTCATAAAAACGAGTCATTAATGCAAGGGTTCCCTCGTCGCTCACTTCCCAAAGACTCCCTAATACTGTTTTAACCTTCGCCAAAACCGCAGCACCAGCGAAACCTAATTCTGCTTCTCGATCGCCTAAAGCGGTACGACAAGCACTTAACACCAGCAATTCAATTTGTGGATCGCCAAAATTAAATTCTTTTAACTGATCTAAGGTCAGTTGATCTTGCCAAAATTGAATATAAGAATTGCCTAATGTTCCGGTTTCAAAATTAGCATGGGTGGCTAAATGAATAATCCCAAATTTTCCCGATTGATGAGCTTGTTGTAACTGTTGAAGCGTAAAATTTTCATTGAGAAATGAGTTCCCTTGCCATAAGCGATCGGCAATTACCGATAACTCTAAAGGAACCGCCGGTAAGGGATTTTGTTTGCTAAATTCTGATGCACCCATCGCTAAAACTCGCTGCTCAGTCATATCTTGATAGCGAGTATCACTCAAAACTAAACTAGGCATCATACCCATATTGTATTGTTCGATTAAAAATTCTGAACCATCATAAAGTGCGGACATAGGAACAGAACGTAACCCTCCCTCTACAATAAAAACAAGCGTGTCAATATTAGCTGTGTTTAATGCTGCTTTGAGGGGTTGGATAAACCATTGATACAATTGTTGCGCCGGTTGACGATAAGCACTGGGACGGCGAGGATTAGTAATGGTGCTTTGAAATTGAGCAACGGTTGAGAGAACTTGCTGACGGGTTACCCCCATTATGGGTTTGCGAATGACTTTACCTGATGCTGTCACTAACATCAATTCTAATTGATCCTCTGGAGAGGTTTGATTGTTTCGTTGTTGAGATTCTGCTGCTTGAGGAGAAGATTGAAACGTCCAGAGAGTTTGATTTTCAGGGTTTTGAATAGAGATTGATTGAGGTCGAAAAAAGATATAAATTAAGCCAGGTTTTAAGCCAGTTAAGGTTTGACCTTCTTGTAGGATAGTCTGGGTTTGTTCGAGATTTAAAGGGGATGCAGATTCAATACCTAAGTGATTAGCAAATTCTATGGTAAATCCTTGCTCAATATTTCTCAGCATAGCGCGATCGCTGTCTAAGTTGGTAGCCGAAGCATTAACATTGGGAGATTGTCCTACCTCTGAGGTTTCAGTGTAAGCATTATTTAAGTTAACGACCAATTCTACCCCAGGAGGTTCTGAATCTCTAACTTCTCTAACCATTGATGATTGAGGAGTGACGGGAGGTTCTGAGGTTACGGGAGGTTCTGGAGTTACAGGAGGTTCTGGAATTACGGGAGGTTCTGAGGTTACAGGAGGTTCTGGAGTTACGGGAGGTTCTGAGGTTACAGGAGGTTCTGGAGTTACGGGAGGTTCTGGAGTTACGGGAGGTTCTGGAGTTACGGGAGGTTCTGGAGTTACGGGAGGTTCTGGAGTTACGGGAGGTTCTGGAGTTACAACCTGAATTGTCACCCCATTAATCGTGGTGGTCGAATTACTATCGGTTCCTGCGTTATTAATAATATCTGGAGTTAACTGATCGATTTGATTGGGTTCAAAAGGAATACCACTAATGATCACCTCTCCTTTTATCTGTCCATTGGTAGCTAAGGTTTCAAGATTAATCATCCCTCCACTGCCATTGGTAGATGAAGTATTAATACTTTCGACTTCGATAATAGGAACATTATTATCCGTATTGCCTTGGGCCCTGATAGTAACTGAACCACCACCTTCGGCAAAAGAAGTGTCAATGTTACCCAAAATAATCTGACAACTGTTCATCTGAAGACAACCAGTTCCCAGTCGTTCAATGGATAAGTCTCGTCCTGGAGCAATAATGGCATCATCAGGACTCATGCTGAAACTGCCTAAAGCAAATGCATCTGTATTCGCTCGAAAAATAATACTTCCTGAACCAGGTTGAAAGGTTAAAGCATTATCCGATAAATTTTCAATGGTGATATTGTTTTCAGCTTCAAGGATTATATTTGTATCCCCTGATAACCCTTCTAATTCTGACTCAAAAATCATCGTATTATTGGGGCCGTCATCCCTTAAAATTTGTCCAATTTGACCGTTATTATTTCCAGCAAAGGTATCTATCCCATCGGTTCCACTATCCCCCTCACCGTCTTTAATAACAATATTGAGAGGATCTAATAACAGAGTACCAAACTCGCCACTAATGGCACTGGTGTCGACGGTTCCTCGAAAAATTAGCTGTTGTTTCCCCGAAACTTCTACTAACCCCCCATTTCCTGAAACATTGCCCCCTTGAGTGCTAATATTTCCATAAAATCCTGTGATCTCTTCTGACCAAACCGTGACTTGACCCCCATTACCCCAATTAATACTATCGCTGCGAAGGTTTGAACCTGAGTTAATTAGGGTACGTTGAGCGGTAGGAATCGTCTCTTGTCCTCGATAATCTCCCCCAACTCTGATCGTTCCCCCTCCGATGTTCCCTGACGCATCAATTTGAGCATCTATAGTCGCAATGCGATCGCCGATCAAGGTGACGTTACCCCCAACTCCAGTAGGAGAAGAGGTGTCTAAGGTTCCTGATGTTATCAGGGTTCCCGATGTGCTAGGAATGTTAACGTTTTCTTGGGTTAATTGAATGGTTTGATCGTTATTAGTACGAATATTTAAGTCTAAGGTTTGACTGCCTTCTGTGAGCAAAGTCGGTAAATCTTGGGGTTTAATGTTTAATAATTCCGCATTCGTTTCCCTAGGTGCAGTAATTTCTAAACTGATGAGACTTCCAGGTTGAGAAATTCTAATGCGGTTGGTTCCAGGAATCGCTGCAATGGTAATATTTCCCCCTGGTGCTTTTAGGGTTCCTGTATTAATAATGGTTTCTCCCATTAGGGTGAGGTTATGTCCCTCTGCAACGGTTAAATTACCTGTATTGATAATATTACCAGACTGCGTTAAATCAAAAGCAAATTGAGACGGATCACCGATTAACCATTGATAATTATTGGTTCCTATAGCATTAAACCAATTATTGTGATTAAATCCGATCCCTGTAGCAGTTGTGGCAGTAAAATCAGCCGGCAAATTAAGCTGAATATTTGGTCCAAAAACAATCCCCGCAGGATTCATTAAAAATAGGTTAGGGTTGCCACCAGTTATGGTGATAAGACCATTAATAATTGAAGCATCACCCCCAACTATTCGGGTTAAAATATTACGAATTTGAGGATTAGCTAAAAAGTTAGCAATTTGCTCTTTATTCAGTCCAAATTTTTCTAAACTATGGAACAGATTGGTTCCATCTCCTGATAGACTTCCCCCTTCAATATTAAATTGATTTCCTTCTTGATTAACAATGGTTCCAGTACCATCATTGGCCGGAATAATGGACTGACTTAAAATAGGATCGACGTGATTAATTTCTATCAACCCTATCAAAATAAAAATCCAATAATTTGCTATTTTTATTAATTTCATTTTTTCTTGATTCCTTGTGTAACTTTATCCATAACTTTGTGTGACTGGAACCATAATTTTGCCATTAGTTAGAGGAAGCATAACTTTGCCATAATAAGTGTACAGTAACTAATTATCTGTCGTCTTTAAAAAATAGTATCGTCGAAAATATTTAAGTCTGAAACCTTTATATGATGAACTTAATAGACTGATCATAACATCAATTTTTCATAAAAGTCATTACTCATCCTATTAACAAATTGACTGTCATTTTCCAAAAAGTTAAAAGATGAAGTGTCATTTACCCGAATGGCACTTTTTTATGGACTGAAGCAATATTAACAAATTAATTGTCTCCAAACTTCAAGTATTACCATACACTTATATTAAATAAACAATTATGTAATAATCAGACATTGAAGCAGCCGATAAACTAGGTAAATCGAAACGGACAGTACAACGGTTAGTCAAAAAATGGGAGAAAGAAGGATTGGAAGCGATCGCCCCAACTAATCCTTCAGATAAAGGTAATTTTCGTATTGAGGAGCAATTACAAGAATTTATTATCAAAACCTATCAAAAAGGAAAGGTTTCTTATTTCATATTATGATAAGTTATAAGGCTTGAAAAGTAGACATTAACCAGCGTGTAATGGTATTATCATCCTCAATTTTAGAACGCTTTAAAGCTTCTTCTACTAATGCAATGGATAACCCTACTAATACTTGAGATTCTCTAATTTGATAACTTCCTTGATTTTCCATCGTAAAGGCAATAACTGTACTTTCTGCCACATCAACCACCCAATATTCTTTGATTTCTAATTGCTCGTATAATAGGCGTTTTTTGCCGATATCATCTAAATAAGAAGATGAACCAATTTCGATAATAAGGGTAGGAGATACAACTTCATCGAGATTAATAGGAGAGTTATTACGAGGAAGGTTAGGAAGATTTTCTCCAACATAATAACTGATATCAGGTTGCACTTCTCTAATGCCTGTTTTTTGATAACTACAATTTGTCAGTTCTTTGATGGGAATGTTATTTAGAGCAGCATAGATTATAATAACTGTTGAGAGAATTGAATTATCCCTGGCGTGTGCAATTCCAATGGGTGACATTTCGATTTTCATCCATCCTTGATCATAGTAAAAGATTGCATTTTCATAGTGAGAATCTTGGGTTAATTTAAGATAGTTTTCCCAAGTTGTTTTTATCCAAGTATCGGTTAATATGGGCGTTAAGGTAGGTTGATTCATCGTTATAAACTTAAGCTGAGTTATTCAAAAGTTAAAAATTTTATATCTTTGCAACAAAACTTTATTGGTGTTTTATGCCCAAATCCGCTTTAGGCTAAGGCTAAACCTTGGTAACACTGTTTCCCCAGATAAATGACTGGGATTTTCCAACACCTCTACTGCTTGTCCCGGACGGTATATCTCGACTCGTTTATGTTTCGGGTCAATAAGCCAGCCTAACTTTGCCCCATTTTCTCTATATTCTTCCATCTTGGCTCGCAAATCTTTAAGGGTATCGTTTTTAGAACGTAATTCTACGACAAAGTCGGGACACAAGGGAATGAAGCTATCCTGTTGCTCTGGAGTAAGAGCATCCCAACGGGTTTGACTAACCCATGCTGCATCAGGGGAACGGTTGGCTCCATTGGGTAACTCGAAACCAGTAGACGAGTCGAAGGCTCTGCCAAGGGTATCATTAGCTTCAAACCAAACACTAAGTTGTCCTGTGATGCTAAGGTTACGATGGCCAGTATTACCGCCTGTGGGTGGGTTCACAATTAATTCTCCTGTTGCAGTGCGTTCTAGATGTAGCTCACGGTTCGCGGCTGCTAAAGCGGCAAACTGTTCTGGCGTAACCTGTAGAGCAAGCTGATGGGGAAGTTGAAGCCATAAGGGTTTGAGAGGAGCTTGAACCATGATTGACCTCATGCTGCAAGATAACATTACTATTGTACAAACAGAAGAATGACAACAAACTTAAGCCCAAATCCGCTTGAGACTGAGGCTAAACCCCGATAACACTGTTTCCCCAGATAAATGATTGGGATTTTCTAGCACCTCTACTGCTTGCCCCGGACGGTATATTTCCACTCGTTTATTTTTTGGGTCAATGAGCCAGCCTAACTTAGCCCCATTCTCTCGATATTCTTCCATTTTGGCTCGCAAATCCTTAAGGGTATCGTTTTTGGAACGCAACTCTACGACAAAATCGGGACACAAAGGGATGAAGCTATCTTGTTGCTCTGGAGTGAGAGCATCCCAACGGGTTTGACTAACCCATGCTGCATCAGGGGAACGGTTGGCTCCATTGGGTAACTCGAAACCAGTAGAAGAGTCAAAGGCTTCCCCCTGTTCTTGGGCATTGCGCCACCATAGATATAGTTCTCCGGCAATATTCCAATTACGTTTTCCAGTATTACCGCCTGTGGGTGGGTTCACAATTAATTCTCCTGTTGCGGTGCGTTCTAGATGTAGCTCGCGATTCGCTGCGGCTAAAGCGGCAAACTGTTCTGGCGTAACCTGTAGAGCAAGCTGATGGGGAAGTTGAAGCCATAAGGGTTGAGAAGGAGCTTGAACCATAATTGACCTCATGCTGCAAAATGACACTACTATTGTATAAACACAAGAATACCTACCTAACTTATTAACTTATTACTGACATCAATGGCAAAAAAGGCTAATTTATATTACGGGGATTGAAAGAGGGACATTAACCAGCGTGTAATGGTACTATCATCCTCATCCTTAAGATAGTAAATCACTCGATTAGTAAAAATATCTGCCTTTTCTACCGCTTGTAAATGAATTATATTAAATTAATCATCAGGTCTTTGCCAATCTTGATCTTTTAGTTCGGAACGCTTCGCTTCATCTATAATCTATTTTTATAATTACTTCCAATGCAGATACAACTAATTTAGAAGGATAATTATTCCTGTTGTCAATAAAGATCATAAAATGCTCTCGCAATTTTTTACAATCCAGTTGATTTATCATATTGCTGATTTTTAAGAAACGCTGACAAAGTTCATTCAAAAAGCGGTAAGGTAGTTTTTCAATTTTTTTAATAATCTCAGGACGTTGCCACAATAAGCATTCTTCAATCCTAAACGGTAAACTCAGCAAAGTGTGAAAAAAAACATCAATAATATTATCATTATCTAGATAATTATCAAATTCTTTCAGTAAACGTTGATGTAACTTACTTTGAGTATCCTTATCAATTGATACATCACAACATATAATGATTGCAACTAATGGCAATGCACTTTGATGATCTTTAGTTAAAAGTTCATTAACAAGCTCAGTTTTGTCAAGAATAAAAATGCACCTGCCCAAATAGGGGTAAGTGATGATAGATTTATGACTTTAGATAAAATAGATTCAGTTGTTTCTTGTGTAACTTATTCTATTGTAGCCATCCGCAAAATAGCCTCTAAACCTTCAGCATTTCCTAAATATTCAATTCCATCATTTTCTGCAACTTTCAAAGCAACATTCAATAGACATCTCCATAATTTAATAAAATCAAAAAAATAGTATAATTAAATACATAATAAATTTCTAAAAGAGGACATGAAAAGTTATACTTGGGCTTATATTCAAAAATATTCTAAACAAACAAAAAGATTATTAGGAATCGACTATCAACAACTCAAACAACTAATCGCTCTAGGAAAGCTTCTCAATCAGAACAATAAAGAAAAAATTGAAAAAACAAAAACCCGAATTAATCAATCAGGAAGTGGAAATCATCCTAAATTATCAGAAGAAGAACAAATAATTCTCATGTTAATTTATCTTCGTCATAATGTAAGCTTTCAATTCTTAGGACTTGTCTTCCAAGTGAGTGAATCAACGGCTCATAATATTTTTACATATTGGCAAAAACTTTTTGAGGGAGAGTTACCTCCAAGTTTGTTAGAACAAGTAAAAAAGTCCCAAGACGAAGAAAAACTTGTGATTGAACAATTAAAAGATTATGAATTGATTGTAGATAGTGCAGAACAGCCTATTGAAAGACCTTTAAACTACCAAGAGCAAAAAAGATACTTTTCAGGAAAGCAAAAAAGACATACTCTTAAAAGTCAGTTTATTGTATTACCAAAAGCTGAGGATATTGTTGATGTAGTTATTGGAAAACCTGGACCAATAAGTGACATAAAAATATGTAGGCAAACTTTAAATAAATTTAAGATAAATCAAACTTTTAGTGGGGACAAAGCCTACATTGGAGAAACTCAAATTACGACTCCGCATAAAAGAGCGAAAAATGGAGAATTAACAGAAAATCAAATAGAAGAAAATAAAGCTTTATCATCTAATCGAATTTTTGTAGAGCATTTAATTAGAATAGTCAAAGTATTTAAAGTAGTTCAAGAGAGGAGAGATTTCGCTTACACAAAAATAGATATAAATCGGTTTTATTAACAGTTTGCGGATTAGTCCGCTTGAGAATTAGTTCCCTAATTTTAGAAGTAATAAAATCCTGTACATCTGGAGAAATAATTGACGTTAGAATGAACCATAGTTTTATGTCTAAATTAGATTTAGTCTCTTCAAATCCTTATTAATTCGTTTTCAGGACAATTTTTTACTTCGAGTCCAATACACCTGTTTCTATTGCTGTAACTAGGTTATAGATTTTTGGAGATGTCTAATATTTTTATCAGTGGGATAGTGCCATGATGCGAAATAGTCCAACCTTGAAATAGATCAATAGGTTTTGTCGGTATTTTGAGAAGATTAGCTATGGAAGACTCTAAAAGTTGTTGATAATCCTCTTCTGTAATCAATTCTTCTTCTATGAGTAGTGGCCAGTGATTGGGATGAAAAAATAAGCTAGTCCACAGATGAGGTGAATTATCAAAATCTATACTATTAGTAAACCACTCTTGATCGTCTTTCCATAATGCCGTAAGAGTTTGTCTGAACAAGCACCAATTATCGATGGAATTAAAAGCCGTAATATCAGGACCCAACAAATTATTTGACTTCCAGAAAGGTATTAAGCGGTAACTATTAGCAATCTTTCTTTCTAAGTATCTCACTTTTTGATCAAGCTCACTATTGGTTACATCATTTGTAGTTACTATCAAACTTAGGAAATAATTAATATATATATTGTTTTTTTCTATGTTATCTGAATTTACATATGAGCTAAGTAAATCATAAAGTCTGAAAAAATCGCCAGTTAAATAATTCTTTATTTTTAGTTTTACAGAATTTCCCCCAAAGCATAATTCTGATCTACTAATAAAAGAACTATATTTTTTAATAACTTGTAAGGGCAAGAAACACAATAGAAGTTCACACAGTTTTTCAAAAGTCTGAGAAGATATCAAATCATCTAATTGGTTATTTTTTTTATTTCCAAATATTATTTTATAATTAAATTTATCAAATACTAATTTAAAATCTAATAAGTGACAGGAGGCTATATTAATCCCCAAATCATTATTCAGAGATGTCAACATAGCAATTTGTTTTGTTTGTTCTTCTTGCAGTAGTTCTTGAATTTTAGTTTCAAATTCTTTAACTTGCACAAACTTAGGATTAAGGTGATAGATTTTAGCCAAAAGCCAAAGTTCAGATTCTAAATTCCCTTCATCTTTTTCTGAAAGATCGTTGAGCCATTTCCAGATGTAAGAAAGAGCAGAACCAAAACGAGTAACCTGTAAAATATCAATTATTGATTCTTGTTCCAGCCATGTCCATCTAATTGTTTTATCAAAAATGACTCGTAAAGCAAGTTCAAGGTCTTTTTGTCTTGAAAAATTAAATTCAGGTAATACATTAAGAATAGCTCTAGATGCTGTAGTTTGGTCAATAATTTCCTCTCGATCTTGAACATCACGAAGCCAACTTTTTTGTTGATTAGGTTGAGCTTGAGCAACGTAAAATTGAAGGACATAAAACCAATAAGCACCTCGTTTGATTAATGTAGAAAAAACAAGGTCTGGATCTGCATCAGGATGATTTGTTAAATAAGATGCTGCAAAATATTCTCGGTATTGTTGTAAAAGGAAATCGATTTGACCTTGATTTTCTCCTGTGCCAGCTAATAAACAAAGACGATCTGTGGCCATTTCAATGATTTCATCCGTAGTCTTGTTTAAAGTTGAGCCTTCAAAAATTTCACCAGGACAGTCTCCTAAAATATCATAAATATAACCACGAAAATCATCATTATTAAGAGCTTGTATTTGGGGATTTTCCATTTTGCAATGTAGTTCAAATCCAACTCTTTCATGCAGTTTTAATAACTCATTTGTCCATTTATTGACAAGTGGTGTTTTATCTTTTTCCCTAGCAAAAATTACATCAACATAGGTTTTATAAAGCAAGTGTTTTTCATGGGGAATCTGAACCTTACGACGAACAATTGTTAAAATAACAGTTGCTTGTAGTAATGATTGAGCTAATCTTTGTACTGCTTCAGATTCCATTGCACCTTCGATTTTTTCTTTTGCTTCACGTTGTTCTTCAGCAGAAGGAATCCTTTGTTTTAGCCATTGATCACAATATTCATCAAACTCTGTTCTTTCAAGGTCATTTAATTTCCAAGTAACAGGCTCAAATTCACTACATTCACCAGAGTAACCATTGGGACGACTAGATAATATGACTTGTAACTTTCCATTTTCTGCGTTAACACGATTGACAAAAACTCTTAAATTTTCTATGATTTTTTGTCTAGTTTCTGGATTGGGAACTTCATCTAAACCATCAAGAATTAATAAGATTGGATTAGTTGATGCTAATCCAAAAATATCGTCCATCTCAAGACGAGAAGAAGTATTTTCATTAATTAATTTTTTAACAATATAAAGAGCTAAATGAGTTTCACCATCATTATTAAACTGCTCACTCATCCATTTTGCATAACGTCGTAATTCAATGCGAAACGGAAAAAAGAGACTAACATAAGAGTCTAAATTTTCTGTCTTTATTTCTTGAGGAAGTTTCAATCTTTTTGCCAAAGATAAAGCCAAATCAGGTTGAATAACACGCGCAGCTTGATACAAAGATAAAAACTGAGTAAGGGTACTTTTTCCTAAACCCGGACCACCTAAAAGCAACACAAATTCAGAGTCTAAAAAGAATAAAGCATTAGAGGCTCTAACTTTTGACCAATCATTAGGGTTGAAAGAAGATTTATAGTCTGGAAATAACTCAATGTCAGAATCATTTTGATTTGGGTTTATGTTTGCGAATGGTACACTTTCTTGGTAAGTTTGAGAATGTAGTTTTGATAACGTAAAGTCGATAAATACTTCTGATAGTGGTAAGTTTTGTTCATCTCCTGCGTCTTGCGCCTTTGCTGACTTTTCACAGTCTAAAACATGTTGAAGATATGTTTTAAAAGAACTTTCTCTGCGTTCATTGGTGTAATTTATATTTTGATAAAGAGCTTTAAATATATCACCTGGCAAAATAGAATCTAAATAAGAAGTACGAACATCTTGGTTGGCATCAAGCATACAAGATATATCGGCCGCACCCCACACATGAATTTCTGGAATATGCTGTTTCCATTGTTCAGTAACTTTTGTTATTTTGTCACGAGTACCAATATTTCTTACCCCAGTCAAAGGAACGTTCGTAATCATAATATAGGTATGACATGGGACTTTATGTTTATTAACAATTTTGTCTAATTCCTTTTTTAAATCCGCAACAACTTCATCACGTGCTTTCTTCCATCCAAGCTGAAAACCATCATGATATTTGACTTGAAAAACCCATTCTTTTGGTACGTCCTCAATTACATTGATAGGTGTACAGTAACTAATTGTTTGTCGTCTTAACAAAATAGTGTCGTCAAAACTTTTAACCTTCAAACTTTTATATAATCTACGTTATAGACTGATCATAACATCAATCTTTTATAAAAGTCATTATTCATCTTATTAACAAATTGACTGTCATTTACCCGAATGGCACTTTTTTTATGGACTGAAGCAATATTAACAAATTAATTGTCTCCAAACTTCAAGGATTGTGATACACTCATATTAAATAAACAATTATGTAATAATCAGACATTGTTGTTCATTATGAAAAATGCAAACTCACCACCCTCTACATCATCAGTTAATAATCCCTTAGAGAAAGAAAATAATGTTATCCCCTCTGAGTTATCTGATGAAGCACAATTAAAGCTTGAGGTTATTCAAACTTTACTTAAACCTTGCGATCGCAAAACTTATGGTCAACGACTCCAAGAAGCAGCCGAGAAACTGGGTAAATCGAAACGAACAGTACAACGGTTAGTCAAAAAATGGGAGGAAAAAGGATTACAAGCGATCGCAGCCACTGATCGTTCAGATAAGGGAAGTTTTCGTATTGAGGAGCAATTACAGGAATTTATTATTAAAACCTATAAAAATGGGAATAAAGGGAGCCGTCGGGTGACTCGTAAGCAAGTTTATCTGAAAGCCAAGGCTAAAGCCGAAGAATTAGGTATTAATCCACCTTCTCACATGACGGTCTATCGAATTTTACAGCCTTTGATTGAAAAACAGGAGAAAAAGAAAAGCATTAGAAGTCCAGGATGGCGAGGCTCTCAATTATCGGTTAAAACTCGTGCTGGACAGGATTTATCCGTTGAATATAGTAACCATGTTTGGCAATGTGACCATACTCTTGCGGATATCCTCTTGGTTGATCAATATGGTGAACTTTTAGGTCGTCCTTGGTTAACAACGGTCATTGATACCTATTCTCGTTGCATTATCGGTATTAATTTGGGTTTTAATGCTCCAAGTTCTCAAATAGTGGCGTTAGCGTTACGTCATGCCATTTTACCCAAACGTTATACCCCCGATTATCAATTAAGCGAAGAATGGGGAACTTACGGAAAACCAGAGCATTTCTACACAGACAGTGGTAAAGATTTTTCTTCTCACCATATTCAGCAGATTTCGGTTCAATTGGGGTTTGTTTGTCATTTCAGGGATCGTCCCAGTGAAGGAGGAATCGTAGAACGTCCGTTTAAAACCCTCAATTTAGAGTTTTTCTCGACACTCCCTGGATACACAGGTTCAAACGTACAGGAACGACCAGAGGATGCTGAAAAGGAAGCTTGTCTAACTTTACGTCAATTAGAGCAGAAGTTAGTTCGGTATATCGTGGATAACTATAACCAGCGAATAGATGCCAGGATGGGCGACCAAACTCGTTTTCAACGCTGGGAGTCAGGGTTAATAGCGAGTCCTGATGTTATTTCAGAAAGAGAATTGGATATTTGCTTGATGAAACAAACCCGACGCAAGGTACAACGTGGAGGCTATCTTCAATTTGAAAATTTGATGTATCGAGGAGAAAATCTGGCAGGTTATGCAGGAGAAAGTGTCATTTTACGTTTTGATCCTAGAGATGTTACCACTGTTCTTGCGTATCAACAAGAAAGCAATCAGGAGGTTTTCTTAACTCGTGCTTATGCAATAGATTTGGAGACAGAACAAATGTCGTTAGATGAGGCTAAAGCAAGTAGTAAGCGGGTGCGAGAAGCAGGAAAAACCATCAGTAATCGCTCTATCTTATCGGAAATACGCGCAGCCGAAGGCTCTGCTTACGCAGATCGCCAAATTTTCCCAAAAGCTAAGAAATCTAAAAAAGAACGCTATCAGGAAGAGCAGAAAGCAATTACCTCAAAACCCTTAGAACAAGTGGAATCAGAATTAGAGGAGACAGATGTATCTTCCTCTTCTTCAGAAACTTCACAGGTTGAAGTATTTGACTATGAAACGTTACAAGAGGATTATGGGTTTTAAATTATGACCATTCAAGAAGCACAAGCGGTTGCCCAACAGTTAGGGGATATTAAATTAACCTCAGAGAAGTTACAGGCGGAAATTCAACGATTAAACCGAAAAACCGTTGTTACGCTTTCTCATGTAGAAGCATTGCATAATTGGTTAGAAGGAAAGCGTCAGGCAAAACAATCTTGTCGGGTGGTGGGGGAGTCTCGTACCGGAAAAACCATTGCTTGTAATGCTTATCGTTTGAGACACAAACCCATTCAAACCCCTGGTAAACCGCCTATTGTCCCAGTAGTTTATATTCAAGTTACCCAAGAATGCGGTGCTAAAGACTTATTTGGGGCAATTATCGAGCATTTAAAGTATCAAATGACTAAGGGAACCGTCGCAGAAATTCGTCAACGGACGTTTAAAGTGTTGCAACGGTGTGGGGTGGAAATGCTGATTATTGATGAAGCGGATAGGTTGAAACCAAAGACGTTTGCAGAGGTGAGGGATATTTTCGATAAGTTAAATATTGCGGTCGTATTGGTGGGAACTGATCGTTTAGATGCGGTAATTAAACGAGATGAGCAGGTTTATAATCGTTTTCGGGCTTGTCATCGTTTTGGTAAGTTAGCAGGGGATGAGTTTAGTCAAACGGTGGATATTTGGGAACGTCAAGTATTAAAGTTGCCTGTAGCTTCCAATTTAAGTAGTAAACGGATGTTAAAGATTCTCGGACAAGCAACGGGGGGTTATCTTGGCTTATTAGATATGATTCTACGGGAATCTGCGATTAGAGCCTTGAAAAAGGGGTTACAGAAGATTGATTTAGAAACCTTGAAGGAAGTGACAGAGGAGTACCGATAATGGAAAGCAAAGAGATTCAACCTTGGTGGTTTTTGGTGCAACCGTTAGCAGGGGAAAGTATCAGTCATTTTTTAGGACGGTTTCGGCGAGAAAATGAATTAACGGTGACGATGATGGGAAAGTTAACGGGGTTAGGGGGTGCGATCGCTCGTTGGGAGAAGTTTCGTTTTATTCCTGCACCGACTGAGGAAGAGTTAACAGCATTGTCTGAGGTGGTGCAGGTGGAAGTGGAAAGGTTATGGCAAATGTTTCCCCCGAAAGGTGTGGGAATGAAGCATCGACCCATTCGCTTATGTGCAGCTTGTTATGATGAGGAAAGGTGTCACAAGATTGGGTGGCTAGTTGAAGACGACTCAGTTTTGCTCAAAGCATGGGTTAACATTGTTGTCGGAATGTCCTAATTGTGGCGCAAGGTTTCAGTTTCCTGCGCTTTGGGTTAATAGTTGGTGTCACAGGTGTTTTCTAAATTTTGGGGAGATGAAAAGAAACCATTAAGAAAGAAACCATTAAGAAAGTGGCTATCTTAGCTATTCTATGCAATCTTATTCTCATTGACTTTTGCTCGTTCTTTAAAACTTTCAAAATCGATTAATTCTGAGTTTTTAGCAGCTTTCCAGACTTCTTGAACAATATCTGAAAAAATAGGGATAACTAATAGCATATACTGACCAATATTAGCATTGTCTTTTCCTGCGATCTTAACAATAGTTGGTATTTTTTGTTGCAAATCTGACCAATCTTGCTGAACCCAGAAAACTTCATTATTAATAACAATTAAATGTTTATCTCTTAAACTCTCATCTACGCCACTTTTATCTAAAAATTTAATGATCTTTTTAATCATTTGACTAGAGACATTTTTTCTTCGTAAATGCTTAATGGCACGAATTTCGAGAATTTGCTCCCAACTATAAATAACAGTCGGTTTACGAGACTTACCAATGCGCTGAGGTATCACCAATTTCTGTCTTTCTAGGTACTGAAGCTGATTAGAGGTAGTATCTGTCAATGCGAGGGTTTCTTGTCTGGTAAATCCTTGTATAAGACTCATGCTAAATCCTACATCTGTTGTATTTAACGTATTATTTTTTTGTAAAAATAGAATACATTTACTGAAAAAATGCTGTTACTATCCTATAATACATTAAAGTATTAAAATTTTCTCGTAATCTTGAGGGAAATCAACTTATTCCAAGATGTCCAAGTCTAGCCTACTGGAACTCACCCACCAAAGACTGTACTGGCCACCTCCTCATCAAATTTGGCAACCGAGTGGGGCTGGCCCGATGGTTTATGCTAGATTGGCGGATGAGAAAATTGGTAATAAGATTAGAAGAGAGCTTGAAGAAGCAAAAGGAGCAAGAGTAGGTATATTAGCAGCAAATCCACTTGGAGATGCAACAGAAAGCCCTTTAGCCGTTGTTTGTGAGTTTTTTAGACCTATTTCTGACAATACGCTTAAAGAGATTTATCGACTAGCGTGGAGTTTTAGTCGAACTAGAGCATTAGTTACTGTCGAACCTCAATTATTAAGAGTGTGGTCATGCTGTGAACCGCCTGAACCTTCAAAAGTACCCAGTCCTATTGAGGAAATTAATCAAGCTTCCTTATCCGAACAAGCAGCCAATGCTTTACAGTGGGTTGAGTTAGTTTCTGGTGAATTTTTTGAAAAACATAATGACCGTTTTCAACGTAGTGGTGCAGCAGATCAAAAATTACTTGAAAACTTAAAAGAAGTCAGAAAACAACTAATTGATGAAGGATTAGATTCAGGGACAATTCATGATTTACTTGCTAGATTAATCTTTACTCAATATTTATTTCAAAAAAAGGATGTTGATGGTAATCCTGCTCTCAACAGAGAAATTATACAAGATTTAGTAAATACCAACATTTTATCAAAAGCTTATGATAACTTACCTGATATTTTAGAAAACTTTGAAGATACTTATCAACTTTTTCGCTGGTTAAATCATAAATTTAATGGAGATTTATTTCCAGGTAAAGGAAATACAGAAGAAGAAAGAGAGCAAGAATGGCAAGCAGAAATGGATAAAGTGAGAGAAAAAAATTCTTATTTCAAAAAACTTGCTGATTTTATTAGAGGCGATTTAGAGTTAAAAACAGGTCAACTATGTTTATGGCCAATGTATTCCTTTGATGTTATTCCCCTTGAATTTATTAGTAGTGTTTATGAGGAATTTGTTAGTAAAAAAGAAGGTCAAGGAGTTCATTATACACCAGAATTTATTGTTGATTTTATCTTAGATGGAGTATTACCTTGGGATGATGAAGAATGGGATCTAAAAATTCTTGATCCTGCTTGTGGTTCAGGAATATTTCTTGTTAAAGCTTATCAACGGTTAATTTATCGTTGGGAAAAAGCACATAATAAAAATATTACTTCTGATATTTTAAAATCTCTGTTAGAAAATAACTTTTTAGGGGTTGATATTGATAGAGAAGCTATTAGAGTAGCATCTTTTAGTTTCTATTTAATGATGCTAGATAATATTGATCCTAGAAACTATTGGGAAAATGAAGTTAAATTTCCTACTTTACGAAATAAGAAATTAATTGCTGCTGACTTTTTCGCAGAAGATATTGAAGGATTTAGAACAGAAGAAGATTCAGGAACCTATGATTTAGTCTTAGGTAATGCACCTTGGGGCAAAAATAGTATTACAAAAAAAGCTAAGGAATGGACTAAAAAATATAATTGGAATGATTGTATATCCTACGGAAATATTGCTCCGTTTTTTCTTAGTAAAGCAGTTAAACTGACTAAAGATAATGGTTATATTTCAATGATGCAACCAGCAGGGACTTTAATTTTTAATCAAGGTGATAAAAATCAACAACTTCGCTTTAAGCTATTCTCTGAAACAAAAGTATCTGAAATAGTAGATTTATCAGCCTTAAGATTTGGATTGTTTAAAAATGCTATTTCTCCAACCTGTATTATTACTTTGGAAAATATTGCTAGTAATAATGATTCTGTTTTGTATCTATGTCCTAAAATTCTTTACAAAAATCAGTCCAGTTATTCTCTAGTTATAGAACCTCAAAATATTCATTGGGTACAATATCATGAAATTTTACAAAGTAATAAAGTATTAATCGCTTTGACATGGGGAAATAGAAGAGATTTTCAATTAATCAAAAGATTATCTCAAGGTTTAAGCTTGAATAAACTTGAACAACAAGAAGAAGTTTTTACAAGACAAGGAATTACTAGGGGAAATAGAAAAAAAATCAATAATGATATTTTAAATAAATATATCTTACAAGAAAAAAAGTTTCCAAAAGATACATTCTTATATCTTGATCCTAAGAATTTATCAATTAATCATGATCTACGAACACACTCAAGAGACTCAACTGATTTTACTGCATTTAATTATCCACAAATGATCTTAAAACAATCATGGCAAACTAAACAAAAAAGGTTCCAGTCTGCAATAGGTAAAAAACCTATTAATGGTAATCAAGGTCTTCTTTGCTCAAAAAGTTATGTTAGTATTCATGCTAAAGCAGTCCAGATTTTAGAATCTGCTTGGCTAAGTTACAATAGTATTTTAGCAGTTTATTATTTATTATTATCAAGTGGAACTTTTGCTTCATATATTCCTAAAGTTGGTGTAGCAGATTTGCTAAAAGTTCCTATTCCTGAACCTAAAGAAAATATGTTAGAAGGAATTGAAACTTACGAAGATGTTGATCAACGCATTCGTGAATTTTTTGAATTTAAAGACAGTGAATGGACATTAATAGAAGACCTATTTAACTATACTTTACCAGATTTTAAAGGAGATACTTCATCTCCTAGTCGTCAAAGAACACAGCGAAACGATGAACCAGAATTAACTCAATATTGTGATTATTTTATCCGAGTCATTAAAGCCAGTTTTGGAGAAGATAAAGATGTTTGTGCGACAATATATCAAGAACCAGATAATCATTATTTACCTGTTCGTTTAGTTGCCATTCATCTAAATCACCCCATTCATGAGGGAATAAAAATTGAAATTATAGACTCAGAAAACTTACTAAAACGCTTAAACAAACTCAATGAAGTATTCTTAAATCAACCCAACTCAGAACAAGAAGGAATTTACTATCAACGAGTCGCTAGAGTTTATGACTCTGTTACTTGGAATGATATAAAAGTTCCCACTGTCTATTTTATTAAACCTGATAAAGTTCGTTATTGGACTCGTTCAATGGGATTAAGAGATGCAGATGAAGTCTGTGCAGATATTAGAATAGCTGGCCAGCAAATTAACTCTACTAAGTAAATTTTAGACAATGGGAAAACGGGGAATTAGAGGAACAACAATTGCAGAATTAAGATGGCCAATGGAAGACCCAGGATATGTTGATCTTGCTAAAGAATGGCCTTTAAACTTAACTACAACAGCACTAAAATTAGTTTGGCAGGGATATGAAATACTGGAAGAAGATATATTATCAAAAGTTGATTGTACAAAAGCTAATAAACAAATCGAAAAAAGTCTTTCATCTCTTCTAGAAAGAAGAATTCGTCGTAGAATGACAGGATATGAGACTTTTGATGTTCAACATGAAGTTCCTGAAACTGAAACAAGTTATTCAGATCAAGCACAACCTCCAACCTATGATATCGCATTTATTTTAAGAGAGAATGAGAGAATTATTTTACCTCTAGAAGCTAAAGTTTTAAGAACAGATAACTATTTATCAAAATACATTACAGAAATTAATGAAAACTTTTTAACTTGTCGTTATGCCCCTTTTTCTCGTGAAGGAGGAATGCTAGGCTATTTACTTAAAGGTTCACCAGATAAAGCATTTAAAAATATTGCAGAAAAGACACCTTGTACATTATCGGATAAACCCGATTTTCGTAACCGTCATCATAAAATATCAGAGCATCAACGGAGTGTTCCTGAAAGCAAACCTTATCCTTTAAATTTTCGCTGTCATCACTTGATATTACAAGTTATTAAATAACAGCTATAAGTTAACAATATTTTTTCAACTGTTATCTAATTTTTGATAAATTCCATCTAACCACACAGGAATAACAGGTAAACCTTGATCAAGAAAAGCGATCGCACTCTCTCGCTCAAAATCCTTTAACTTCAGTATTCCCTCAGAACTATCAAAAACCAACATTAAACGCCGTTGACTGTTCTCTTTAGCAAAATTCGGTTCAATTTCCCTTAACTGCTGCAACACCCCAGAAGCAGACTCAAAAGTTAACCCCACCGACAGCAAATACACCATTACCGCTAACTCTACCAACTCAGAACGAGAGTAATAAACACTTCTCCCCGTTCCTGTTGCACTCACTATCGGCACAATAACCCCTTTTTCCCGCCAATACTGTAATTGGCGCAGGGTACACCCCGTAATTTTTGCAGCATCTTTTGAGGTAAAAAAAGTTTCTCCCATGACCTCTATTTTACAAAGACTTGCTATAATACAATTATGTTTGTATTAAACGCTTTTGTTTAGATGAGATGAGTCAAATCACCATCCAATGTCGTCTCGTCGCTAAAGAAGCCACCCGTCAAACTCTTTGGCAACTAATGGCTGAGTTAAACACGCCATTTATCAATGAATTACTGCAACAAGTCGCACAATATCCTGACTTTGAACAGTGGAGACAGCGAGGAAGACTAACAGCAAAGGTTATCGAACAATTAGGTAATGAATTAAAGAAAGATCCTCGTTTTTTAGGACAACCCGCAAGGTTTTACACCTCTGGTATCAGCTTAGTCGAATATATCTTTAAATCTTGGCTCAAACTTCAACAACGACTACAGCGAAAACTTGACGGAAAAAGACGCTGGTTAGAAGTCTTAAAAAGTGATGAGCAATTAATCAAAGACAGTCAAACAGATTTAGAAACAATTCGCCAAAAAGCAACCGAAATACTTCAATCTTATGAAGGAACAGAACGCCTATTTAACAGTCTATTTCAAGCCTATAGAGATGAGCAAAATATTTTAACTCAAACAGCCCTTAATTACTTACTTAAAAATCGCTGTCAACTCCCTAAAAAACCAGAAGATGCTAAGAAATTTGCTAAACGTCGTCGTAAAGTAGAAATTACAATTAAACGACTGCAAAAACAAATTAATGGTCGTCTTCCTCAAGGACGAGATTTAACCAATGATAATTGGTTAGAAACATTAAATCTTGCTTGTGATACTGATCCCAAAGATGTAGAACAATCAAGAACATGGCAAGACAAATTGTTGAAAAAATCTCAATCAATTCCTTTTCCTATTAATTACGAAACCAACGAAGATTTAACTTGGTCAAAAAATGAAAAAGGTCGTTTTTGTGTACAATTTAATGGTATAAGCGACCTAAAATTTGAAATTTACTGTGACCAAAGACAACTTAAATGGATTCAACGCTTTTACGAAGATCAACAAGTAAAGAAAGACGGTAAAGATCAACATTCTAGTGGTTTGTTTACTTTACGCTCAGGGCGTATTCTGTGGCAAGAAGGCAAAGGGAAAGGGGAACTTTGGGATATTCACCGTTTAACCCTTCAATGTACATTAGAGACTCGTTGCTGGACACACGAAGGAACCGAACAAGTTAAGCAAGAAAAAGCTGATGAAATTGCAGGAATTTTAACACGGATGAATGAAAAAGGTGACTTAACTAAAAATCAAAAAGCTTTTGTTAGGCGAAAACAATCAACCTTAAATAGACTCGAAAAACCCTTTCCTCGTCCCAGTCAACCTTTATATCAAGGAAAATCTAATATTTTAGTTGGTGTTTCAATGGAACTCAAAAAACCTGCTACCATTGCCGTTATTGATGGAGTAACAAGAAAAGTGTTAACTTACCGAAACATTAAACAATTACTTGGAAAAAATTATCCTTTACTTAACCGTCAACAAAGACAAAAACAACGTCAATCTCATCAAAGAAATATTGCACAACGAAAAGAGGCTTTTAACCAGTTTGGTGATTCTGAATTAGGGCAACATATTGACCGTTTATTGGCTAAAGCAATCATATCAATAGCTCAAAAATATCAAGCAGGAAGTATTGTTGTTCCGAAACTAGAGGATATAAGAGAAGCGACTCAAAGTGAAATCCAAGCTAAAGCTGAAGCTAAAATCCCTAATTGTATTGAAGCACAAGCTGAATATGCTAAAAAATATCGGATGCAAGTCCATGAATGGAGTTACGGTAGATTAATTGATAATATCCAAGCACAGGCTTCTAAATTAGGAATATTTATTGAAGAAAGTCAACAACCATTACAGGGAACTCCGCTACAAAAAGCTGCGGAATTAGCTTTTAAGGCTTACCGATCACGTTTGTCCGCTTAAAACTTTCATCTGAACCTTGACAATTTAATATGGTATTTTTATACTAAAGAGTATAAATTAGTCGCGCACCGTAAATTATGTTCTTAATTGAACCTCTAGATTACGGAAAAGGGTTAGTTTGACTGTCGGTAGATAGTTTTGCTTTCTGGCCCTAGTAGCTGTCCACCCTGATGCTGATTTCTACAATTTAGATTGTAGGGATAATAACCTGTAAAAAGAGATTAGCTGATAATTTCATTTTATGGGGAAGGTGCGCTCCCAGCAATAAGTGGCGTGGGTTTACCACAGCGATGGCTACTGAATCACCTCCGACCAAGGAGGAATCCACTTATTTTTTCTTACTAATGACGGGATAAGGCATGGTCAAAGATATAGTTAAATTTATAGAGTTTAAGTAGATTGAAAGCGAGTCCAGTTACGTCCTATGAGATTACATCGTTGTGGAGTTTGCTCTCAAGATGTTTGATTGTGCAAGGGCGCAGGTGCGATGCTGTAATTTTTACTAAGTCATTCTAGACTAACGTGAAATCCTTTCTCAATCTTAGTTTGAAGCGTGTAAAAGCAACTATTTTTTTGTAGTTGTCTAGCGCAAACCCCGAACCCGTTATTAGATATAGGTTATGGCATTTCTCAGTGTTCATTTTTTTAAAGGCCTGTGGCTGAAATGAACTTTTGAGTCTTGTCCAGCGCAGATAGTTAATAAAACCCTTAACACATAAGGTTTTTAGACTCCTGTCCTCGCAATCTATTTTGATTGATGAAATGGATTGAAAGCTTTGCCTCCTAATTTAAGTCCTACAGATAAAGCTCTCGCAATCTATTTTGATTGATGAAATGGATTGAAAGTCGAAGGTTTTATTTATAAAATGGATTGAAAGAAATCCGACAACCTATTTAATTCCGGCTGACGACGCTCGCAATCTATTTTGATTGATGAGATGGATTGAAAGAAAAAGAGAGTAAATTTGTCCTTAACCCCAACAGCGTCACAATCTATTTTGGTTAATGAGATGGATTGAAAGATTTTTTACCATCGTCTAGGATTAGTCTCGGTAATAGGCACACGACAAATAATATGTTCTTAATGACACCCAATTCGTTAAAGCGACAATAATTTGTTACCGATGACAAATAATCAGTTACTGTACAAAACTTTAAATTACAAGTTAATATTATACACACTATAAAAAAATATGGACGTAACTGGACTCGAACCAGTGACCCCATCGATGTCAACGATGTACTCTAACCAACTGAGCTATACGTCCGCACAAGTCTTTACTATAACACAAGATTTACCAAAAACGCAAATAAACAAACAAACTTACATAGATTTCCTTAAGAGATGGGGGAGTCGGGGTCATTGGGGAGTGTAATAAAAGGACAACCCTTGATTATTGATCATTATATGTACGAGAAACTGACACCCCCCACCACTGGTTCTAAAATCACTTTTAAAGACGGTAAACCCATTGTTCCTAATGACCCCATTGTTCCTTTCATTCGTGGGGATGGAACTGGTGTAGATATTTGGCCAGCAACGGAAAAAGTTATTGATGCTGCGGTGAAAACAGCTTACGGAGACAGCAAAAAAATCAACTGGTTTAAGGTGTATGCAGGGGATGAAGCTTGCGATAAGTATGGAACCTATCAATATTTACCCGAAGATACCTTAACCGCAATTAGAGAGTATGGTATCGCTATCAAAGGACCCCTCACAACCCCTGTAGGTGGCGGTATTAGGTCTCTTAACGTAGCATTACGACAAATTTTTGAATTATACGCTTGCGTGCGTCCCTGTCGCTATTATCCTGGAACTCCTTCTCCTCACAAGTCCCCTGAAAAATTAAATGTCATCGTCTATCGGGAAAATACTGAGGATATTTATTTGGGAATTGAATGGAAAGAAGGGACAGAACTTGCTAAAAAATTGATCAATTATTTGAACGATGAACTGATACCTGCTACCCCAGAACATGGTAAGAAAAAGATACGTTTAGACTCAGGAATTGGCGTTAAACCTATCAGTAAAACGGGTTCTCAAAGATTAGTTCGTCGTGCCATCGAACACTCTTTACGCTTACCCAAAGCAAAACAAATGGTTACTTTAGTGCATAAAGGTAACATCATGAAATACACCGAGGGATCATTTAGAGATTGGGGGTATGAGTTAGCAACCTCAGAATTTAGAGACGTTTGCGTGACTGAACGAGAATCCTGGATTTTGAGTAATAAAGAAGGAAATGCCGATATTTCTATTGAAGATAACGCACGAAAAGTTGAACCGGGTTATGATGGTTTAACCCCTGATAAAAAACAAGAAATTGCTGAAGAAGTTAAGGGAGTTTTAGACGCTATTTGGGATAGTCATGGGGATGGAAAATGGAAAGATAAAATCATGGTTAATGACCGCATTGCTGATAGTATTTTCCAACAAATTCAAACCCGTCCCGATGAATATTCTATCCTGGCAACCATGAACTTAAACGGAGATTATTTATCCGATGCGGCGGCTGCTGTTGTGGGTGGTTTAGGAATGGGACCAGGGGCAAATATTGGAGATACTTGCGCCATTTTTGAGGCAACTCATGGCACTGCACCGAAACACGCCGGACTTGATCGCATTAATCCTGGATCGGTCATTCTTTCTGGAGTGATGATGTTAGAATATATGGGTTGGCAAGAAGCTGCGGACTTGATTAAAAAAGGGATTGGTAATACGATCGCCAATCGTCAAGTCACTTATGATTTAGCTCGTTTAATGGAACCAAAAGTTGATCCGCCGTTAAAATGTTCAGAGTTTGCTCAGGCAATTATTGATCATTTTAATGATTAATAATTTCTCAGTAGGAACAATATCTGAATTGTTCCTACTACCATGAAAATATGTCAATTTTTTCCTTTTTTGTCTTATCTCTAATAGTCATAACCTCTCAGACAATATGGTAAATTAATCCCATATAATAAATTATTGGGATGAAGAGACTAAGAAAATGATGCCTAGATGGAAATTGCAAAAAAAACTGAAAACTTTACTGTTCATTAGTAGCTTATTATTGGGAACAACTCTAACTTTTAAAGTAACGGCAGCCGAAGAAATTACCTTTTATTATGGTTCTTTTGCTCAGACGGTTGATGTGGAATCTTTAAAAATTTTTGCCGAGAATGGGACAGTTAACCCCGATCTCAGAACCATTTTTAATATTGTCAAACCCAATGAAGTTGTTAAAAACAAGTTTCAACAAGCCTTAGTCACTCCCATTGACATTAATGCAAGTTTACTGTCTCGACTTCTTAATACTGATGAAGGCGATCGCATCCTTAGTGAACTGAGTACCCTGATCGAAATGCAAGGGGGAACCAGTGGAAAATCAGTTTTACGCGGTTCGATGATACAAGCTGCAGCTTCTGATGACGGTTTTACTATTCTTAATTTTCTGCAAACTTTACCCCGCAATATGCAGATCAATGTTCGTGAAACTCTACGATGGGCCCAACAAGCCAGTTTTTTGGTCAAAGCAACGGAAAACCTGGTAAAAACCACTGAAAACCTAGCTCTCAAAGTCTCTGACAGCCAACCAATAACAGATTTTAGTCAACTGGCTAACCTTGGTGAAACTGGATCAGTTTCCTTTGTACGCGATCGCTGGAATTTAACGGATAATGAACGAAAGAGAAGGTTTTATGTGGAGGTTTATCGGCCTCAACTTTCTGCTTCTGAAGAAATTCCTGTCATCGTATTTTCTCATGGACTTGGAGAAAGACCAGAAACTTACCAGAAAATGGGCGAATTATTAGCTTCCCATGGATTTTTAGTGGTTATGCCTCAACATCCTGGTAGTGACACCGAATATAAAAAAGATTTAGCCGAAGGGTTTACCAGAAATATTTTTAGTTTAAACGAATTTATCAATCGTCCTCTGGATCTTAGTTATACCCTCGATGAATTAGAAAAACGCAACGAAACAGAGTTTGATGGACAGTTAAACTTAGAGAAAGTGGGAGCGTTTGGTCATTCATTTGGGGGTTATACCGCCTTAGCGGTAGCAGGTGCTACCCTAGACTTGCAACATTTACAAAAAGACTGTGACTCTTCAGCTAGTCGCTTTAACCAAGCTATTTTATTGCAATGTCGTGCGCTTAAGCTACAACAACCCATTCCGAAGCTCAAAGATGAACGCATTAGTGCTGTGTTGGTTTATAACCCTGTTAACGCAAGTATATTTGGACCAGAGGGACTCGCTAATGTTAAAGTGCCTGTGTTTGTCGGAGCAGGAACCTATGATCTAACTACTCCCTTTGTATTTGAGCAAGTGCGCTCTTTTCCTTGGTTGGTTAATGCACCAGAAAGTTATTTACTGATACAACAAGGCGATAGTCATGTTCCTCTGGCAAAATTAGGTGCAGGCAGTTATTTTACAGCCACTTCTTTGTTGAAATTAACCTTACCTCACGATCAATTAAGACACTATTACGCTGCGCCGTCTATCGTCGCTTTTGCTCAAGTGTATTTAGCTGATCAAGAAAATTATCGTGTTTATTTGCATCCTTCTTATATAACTTATCTGAGCGAACAAGAAGAGTTTAAAGCTTTTCTCATCACAGAAGAATCTGCTCCTAGTTTAGTCGAAAGCTTTCAACAACAGGTAGAAGGGTTTAGAAATTTGTAAAGTCTTACTTTTGTCATGAAGTTTATAATTAAAATAATGAAAAATACGAATCTTATTAAAAACTTATGATGCTACTTACTGTAAGTGAAAATGAATTAATGTTGACCCCTGGTAATGATGTTATTTTTCCTCATCAAACTTGGGAAGATTATCAAAGATTACTTGATGTCCGTCAAGATAAAACCCTTCCTAAACTATGTTTTAATAGCCAAACCCAACAAATTCGCCTTATGTCTCCTCTACCCAGTCATGGAAATCGTGTTAATACACTCACCGACTTAGTAAAAATTCTCTTACGTCGACAAGGAAAAGATTGGCAGTGTTTTGATCCCATTACCCTGAAATTACCTAATCAAGCTGGTTTAGAACCCGATACTTGTTTTTATATTGAGAATAGACAAGCTATTTTAGGCAAAGATAAAATTGATTTAACTGTTGATCCACCCCCTGATTTAGCTATAGAAGTAGATTTTACCTCAATTACCGATGTGGGAGCTTATGAATTGCTTAAAATTCCTGAGTTATGGATTTATCGCGAAGAAAGTTTAAACATTTATCTTTTGCAAGAAAATAGTTATCAAAATAGTGAAGAAAGCCGTCTATTTCTAGATACAAATATCAAGAAAATTTTACCCTATTATATTGAATTAGGATGGAATCAAGGTTCAAGTATTTCCTTACGTAAATTTGAAAATTTAGACAATTTTAGTTAATTAGTTGCTTCTTTTTCTAACAATAAAGTGACTGGACCATCATTATTAATATTAACCTCCATCATCGCCCCAAAAATTCCAGTTTCTACTTTTAAACCACTCTTATTTAACTCATCAACAAATAAATTATATAATTTTTCAGCTTCATTGGGTGGTGCAGAATTACTAAAAGAAGGACGACGGCCTTTACGACAATCACCATATAAAGTAAACTGACTAATAACTAATAATTCCCCTTGAATATCTTGTATTGATTGTGTCCATTTACCTTGGTTAGATTCATCTGGAAATAGTCGTAATTCTAAACATTTTCGCACCATCCAATTAATTTCAGCGATGGTATCATTAGCAGCAATTCCCACTAATAAATTTAATCCTTTTCCTATCTTCCCGATAACTTTTCCATCAACCGTTACTTGAGACTGAGTGACTCTTTGAATAATTACACGCATAAGCAATTTATCATTATTTAATTAATCCAATTAATAATTAATCGAGCATACAATTTCAAAATAATCAATTAAGTTTTTATACCTAATTAGCAAGACAGATAATTAATCAATATCACAGCTTATTTCTCCAATTTTATACAAGAAAAAACCCAAACTATGATAGGCTAAAGAAAAGCAATTAATTGTACTACTTAATGACTTTTTTACAAAAATTTACACAAAGTAACTTAATTGGCCAACAAAAATTAACGTAAATAAGTGTCAATTTTGTATCAAGATGTATCCTGCTATTTGAATTAATATGGCTGCTAAAAATGATAAAAACCATAGTATATTTCTTTATGAAGTAGTAATTAACCCCAAAATGGGTAGACTGAATCAAATTGACGGTTTATTTCAACGTCGGGGAAAATTTTATCTAAGAGTGCCTTCTGGACGGATGAGACGAGAGATGCAGAGGATTAGCCGTTTAGGTGGAAAAATTGTTAATATTATTCCGATTAATACTTTAGATGAGCTTTCAATTGAAGAGAAAAAGTTACCCTGGTGGGTAGAAATTACCACAACACGTCCTCACTGTATTTATTATTTTGGACCGTTTGATGACTTTGTGGAAGCCTATGAATATCATGGAGGCTATGTAGAAGATTTGCAAGAAGAAGGAGCGATAGGAATTATGATAGAAATAAAACAATGTCAACCTTTAGTATTGACTCAAGAATTAGAAGAAGAAGCAGTACCCATATACAACTATTAGGAGTAATCGAAAGATGGATGCACTAAAATTTTTTCAAAATAGTTCAGGAAAATGGCGATCGCAACGGACAACCCACCATTTAGCTTTTAGACGGGCTGAAATCGGCAATTCTGAAATTTATGTTGAGGCTTTAGAATCGGATAATCCCAAAATTGTTGAAATTTGTCAAATGCACGAAGTTGACCCTAGTTTAGCCATTGGGGGTGCTTTTGTTAGTTGGGATGGTTCCATGGCCTGGGACAAAGAAGACGAAAACCATAGTGGAAACACCATTTTTGCCCTTATTCCCGAACAAGATAACCCCAGAGAAGGGGTTTTACTCCGAGAGCGAGGTTATGCTGAAATTGTCCCCATTGCCGGTCGTTACTATATTGATGCGGATGATGCACTGGTATTAATTACCGAATATGACACCATGAGTACCATTGAGCGGTTTTGGTTTGTTAACCCTAACCTGCGGTTAAGAACCAGTACCGTGCAGAGGTTTGGAGGTTTCAATACCGCTACATTTTGCGCTGAAATGCGTCAAGCTGATCATTCTGAGTCAAACAAAGAAACCAACAATATTGCGCCCCTCAGTGTGGGTTATTCTATTACTGGGTGGTAAGTTATCGGTTGATTGATTGAACTATCAATTTATTTAGGATGGGTTAGACAACAATACGTTTTGAATGGTAATAAACATTATTGCTTCGTGCTAACCCATTACGATTTTCAGCAAGTCAATGATTTTTTAGCTGTTTAAGATAATAAAGCTGATATAATATAAAAAAATAAAACGATTAAAATGGTTGAGTTTTTATCTATCAAAACTCAATGGAAAATATAATAAATGTTGTTTCTTTGTTTAGTGGATGCGGAGGAATGGATCTGGGTTTTGTCAATGCAGGATACAAGATTATATGGGCTAATGATATTGATTCTGATGCTTGTCAAACCTATAAAAATAATATAGGGAATCATATAGTTAAGTCTGATATTGCTAATATTAACCTTAAAGACATTCCTAAATGTGATATAATTATTGGTGGTTTTCCCTGTCAAGATTTCTCTTTAATTTGGAAAAGAAAAGGATTATCTACTGAAAGGGGTAACTTATACAAATACTTTGTTAAAGTAGTTCAAGATAAAAATCCTAAAGTCTTTATTGCTGAAAATGTTAAAGGTTTAATGACTGCTAATAAAGGCAAAGCAATTATGCAAATTAAAGAAGACTTTGAGAACTGTGGACTGTATGGATATGATTTAGATATCGATATTTATAATTTTGCGGATTATGGAGTTCCTCAATTGAGAGAACGAGTTTTAATCATAGGAATTAGAAAGGATATAAACTTCAAATATAGAAAGCCATTTCCAACACATAAACCTGACGAATATGTAACATCAGAAGAAGCTTTACAAGGAGTAAAAAAGATCCCATATAACAATGAACATCAAAATATAAAAAAGAAAACCATTGAAATGCTGAAGTTAATTCCTGAAGGAGAAAACTTTACAGCTATTCCTAGAAATTCACCTTATTATGTTAAAGGAATGATTAGCCATGTTTATAGACGACTTCATAGAAATAGACCTTCAACCACTATTATTGCTGCTGGTGGGGGTGGTACTTGGGGATATCATTATTTAGAACCTAGACCATTAACTAATAGAGAAAGAGCGAGGCTTTTCGGATATCCTGATGATTTTATTTTTTATGGTTCTATCGCAAGTGTTAGAAAACAAATAGGAAATTCAGTTCCACCACCAGCTATCAAAATAATAGCTGATTATTTAAAAGAAGTTTTTGCATATAAAGTCTATGAAACTTTATCAAAAAACTCTATATCTTATCAACAGTTATCACTTTCTCTTAATTTAGATAATAGTCAAGAAGTAAATGGAGGTTCTGAAAAGAATTAACAGGTGTTATTTTTCCTGTAGATTATAGTGCAATTAATGATAATGACAGTGAAGAAGCGGAATATCAAAAAAGAGATTCTGGTGATTTTACACAAATTGTGACTAATAATCAGTTTATCGAACTTCCAGAAGAATTAACAATATCATTAAAGTCAACTAATGGCCATTTTTTAGCTGTTCCTGAGAATGAAGTGGAATGGGAAGGTAACTGGTACTTTTTAGTGAAATTACATATCAAAGAAACTTTTTTATATAGAGCGATTAAAGCAGGTATAGAATTAGATACTTTAAATCTTAAAGATAAGCTAGGTTGCTTAGAAATCAGAGGCTATACAACTAAATCTGAATTATTAGATTCCTATAAATCAGTTTATTTACCTATCACGAACAGTAACTTAAAGAGTAGAACTGAGCTTAGTCAACCTAATTTCATTAAAGCCCCAGTTCAGCTTAGAAAAGATATGAATTTTTTTAAACAAGGCTTTACACAATTTCTTTCTTCCTGTGAGTTTTTAGATAGAAGTTAACTCTTATAAAATTGTATAATTTTTTCTTTTTTTCTTGTTCAAATTAGTTTTTTAAAGATTTTCCGTCCAGATTTTGAATTGAGACAGTGAACTCAGCCAACAGAATCCAAAGCTGACAACATTTTTCTTAATGCTTCCTCTGTATGTTAAACCATTTCTATCTTTCTTGTAACAATTGTTAATATTTGACGACCTAGTGTCCCCAACTCGCTTATGATTAGGATTACAGTTTTTAAGACTTTGTAAAATAACGGAGGTTCAAACTTGGCTCTTCCTCTTATAAATTACGCGCCTAAATCTCAAAATGCGCGAGTTGAAGGATACATCGTACCAGGAGACGAGCAACCGGTCATCTTTACTACCGAGAATGTTCTCTCTCCTGGGGACATGGGTGTTTTAATCGAAGCAGCTTATCGTCAAATCTTTTTCCATGCGTTTAAATGGGATCGTGAACCCTTTTTAGAGTCCCAACTCCGTAACGGACAAATTACTGTACGGGACTTTATTCGTGGGTTACTACTCTCTAATACCTTTGTAACCAGTTTCTACGAGAAAAACAGTAACTATCGTTATGTTGAACAATGTGTTCAACGGGTATTAGGACGAGACGTTTACAGCGAACAGGAAAAAATCGCTTGGTCTATCGTTGTTGCGACCAAAGGATATGGCGGTTTCATCGATGAGTTACTCAATAGCGAAGAGTATCTAGAAAACTTCGGTTATGATACCGTACCCTATCAGCGTCGTCGTAACCTTCCTGGACGGGATGAAGGAGAATTACCCTTTAACATTAAATCTCCTCGTTATGATGGCTACTATCGCGGTATTTTAGGCTTCCCTCAAATTGTATGGCAAAACGAAATCCGTCGTTTTGTTCCTCAAGACAAAAAGGCCAAAGCTGGCGATCCTGCCAACTTCTTAAATACAGCTCGTAGTCTTTCAAGCGCTCAAGGAAAATCAACCCCCAGAGTTTCTACTGGAAACCTTGATTATTTATCTAAGGTTCCCCGCCGTTAATTTTAAACCCTGTTTAATTTAACAGCAAGATTCGGGAAAGTTGCGGATCAATAGAATGATTAAGTCTTCTAGATGAGGTTATTTTATAGTTCTGTGACTTTCCCTAGTTTTTGGGCTAAATTTTTTTTACTTAAAATAGCGGTCAATAAAATTTTTAGATACCTTAAACTTTTTCAAAACACCCAGTAAGTCTTGACGGGGAATAATTCCTTTAAAACAAGTTGATATCAATTCTTCAGTATTTTTATTTTGAGCAATTTTTTCTAATTTTTTTTTAAAATATTGATATTTTTTCTCGTTGATTCTGTTATACTTTACGTAAAAATAGTGATTTTTAAGATGTTTGATTCCTCCTAATAAATCTGATGATTTTTCTATCTCTTCCTCTAAATCAGACCAAAAATCGCTGGTTTTTCCTGTTTGTCTTTTCGTTAGATAGTCTTCGAGTAAATTTTCAACGCAATTAATTATAATGCTTACATTACGAGGTATTATAGCTAGTTGTTCTATAACATCTAATAATGAAGGAAAACAGATTCCATAAATAACTACCATGAGAATAAATAGTACATTTATGTCTGGTTTTTCAGGAAAGATTAGGGTAATTACCCACCAATAAATCTGTCCAGGAACGTAAATTTGAATTAATAACCATATCCAAACAAGAAAACTTTTCAATGGTTTAAAAAAGACATAATTAAAATATTTTTTCTCTAATGTTATCCAAGCATTAATACCATTAATAATTCCTGGAATAAAGCCTATAATAATATAAGGAACTAAATTTAATGTAGTAGAACTTTCTCCCATTAACTTTATCGACGAGAATTGCTTAATTTACGAAGTTGAGTTTTACCAAGGGATGTTACTGTAAAATAGGTTTCTGAATCATCCTCTTGAATATCTAAGTTTCTTGGTTTAGTAATGGGAAAAACACTATACCAAATATTCCCAGAAACTTTATTTATTTTTCTGTCGTTCCATAGTTGTTTAATAAGTTTATAGACTTCCCATGATGGTAAGTCTAAACGATATTTCAAATCTCTTAGTGTTAAGGGATAAGTATCTAATTCTTGTAAAATGAACAAAGCTTTAGGATCAATTTTTTGCTTAGTTTTTTCTCTATTTTTAAAACTTCTATTGGTTAAATTGTTTCCCTCTAAAGGAATTGCTATTTTATCTCTTTCTTTGCTACTATATTGTTCTGCTAATTCTTGTCTCACTGTTTGATAAGTATCATTAAAATTATCGTTTTCTTTAACAACCTCTCTAATTTTAGAGATAACCTCATAATTATTTTGAGATAAGTCTCTTTCAATTTGTTCTATTTTTACTTTTAAATTTTCAGGAAATGTATCAACATCTACACGCTTAAGAGCAATTTTCCAAGCGTCTAAGGTTCTTTTTTGACTGGATTTTAGGGGATTAGATGGTTGACTCATGGTTTCCTCCTAACAAGTAGGATCTATTAGTTGTATATTAACACAGCTTACAATTGATGAACAATAAAGCCTAACCAATAATAAGGATTTTCATAACGTTTATTATTAGGATTTCGTTGTTTATATTTATTGATTTCATCTTGAACTAATTCGATAACATGAGGATCAATTTCTTTATGTTTAGTATCTTCCAATAGTTCAGTTAACCAAATAACTAATTTATGATTATTCACAGTTTGTAACCAATACTGTGCATTTTTTAAGGCAATTTTGGGGGTAATTCTTGAATAATATTGTTGATAAAAATAAATTATTAACCATGCGCTAGAAGTTTCGTCAACTGTCCATAGGGTACTAAGAACACAGTTTGCACCTCCTTTGATAAATGCACTCACTAACCCGACATATTCGCTGTCAATGGTTTGGTTTCCATTTAAGGCAGTTTCGCAAGCAGCAAGGGTTATTAACTTATAGGAATTAAAGTTAAGCTGATTAATTTCATAAGCAGTTAGTAAACTCTTATTTTCAAACTCTAAAGCTGATCTTTTGGGATCATCAAAATTATAATAACCATGACCGGTAAAATGAAGGTGAGTATAGTTAGGAATAACATTTTAAAAGTCCTCAATGGTAGTAACAGATGTTTCTATTGTAGCAAAGTATGTATTAATGATCGCTGATTCAATTTCAGAAAAAACTAAATCTTTTCTGGGGTTTTCTATGCTTAATAATGATTCTGTTTGACTCTTATTTAATTGTTGTTGTTTTTGTTGTAATTTTAAACCAATTTGTAAACTAGGAAGATAAGAAATAGTCAAATCTTTTTGAGTAAACAGGGAATGCAAGGGTAAGCGATGTAAATCTTGATGAGGAATTAAAATTAATTCTTCAATGTCTTGTAAGTCGTTTTCTATCTCGGATATTCCTAAAATTTCTTTTAAACTTTCTAGGCGATCGCTTAAATTAAGTCTCCAAGAATGTTCTTGTTTATCTTCTATTTCAGTATCTTTTTTGCTGCGGTAGTCTTGATAATCTTCGTCCCATGCTTTTATCCATTGTTCTATCGTAGAATTGCCTTGAGAAGTAGAATAGTTTAACTTATAAATCGGTTGCTGTAATCCTTGTTTGATAATAAAGGTAATTAGTCCCATCGGACTGTTAAACCAGTAAACTATCGCTTGATTGGGAGTTAATAGGGTTTGAATTTGTTCGTAACTGGGATAAATATTAGAAGTTTCTTGTAGTTTATTTTCCGTTTGGTATCCTTCTAAAATATGGGTTAACCGTCGATTTTTTTCTAACTCTGCGTTACGTAATGCTTCGATAATTTCTCCCTTTTCCAAAAGAACATTAACCGTCAGTTGACGAAACGTTAAAAATTTCGCCTCCAGTCTTAATCTTTGGTTTTCATCTTCAATAGAAACCTTATCTAATAATTCATTGAGTAGGTTTAATCCTTGTAATAAATAATCATCAGCATTGTCTTTATCTCTCACTGCTAAATAAACTTTAACTAAGTCTTGAATCACTTCTAAGCGTAATTGGGGAAACTGTTCAACGGTTAAGGTTTCTAAAGCACAATAATAACTATTAATGGCGTTATCATATTCTTGGTGTTTATATTGCGCTACCCCAATTTTATGATGTAAAAATCCCCATCCTTCGGGGTGAGTGTCTTTAAAGATATATTTGTTTAATGGGTAGCGATAACTAATTAATTCTCCTTCGTATCCCCGTTTATTTAACTCAGGGTTCAACCGAGAAATTGACTGTAATTGAGATTGATAAAGAAATTGTATTAACTTGTCTGAATTGGGTTGTTGTAAGAAAGAAATGAGATGACGAAAATCTCCTGTTTCTAAGGATTGAAAATAGTTTATTA